>DATBKP010000086.1:0-1753 GCA_036555785.1 Steroidobacteraceae bacterium | reverse complement strand
CGAGCGCAACGTGATCCGCGAGTTCGTGACCATCCATCGCGGCACCGCCGGCGGGGGAGGGCTGACGAGCATCGGCGCGCGCAACCTGCTGATGGCCTACACGCACATCGCCCACGATTGCCATGTCGGCAACGACACGATTTTCGGCAACGGCGCCACGCTGGCGGGCCACGTGCTGGTCGAGGACTTCTCCAACATCGGCGCCTACTCGGGCGTCCACCAGTTCTGCCGCGTGGGACTCTACGCGTTCATCGGCGGTTACTCGGTCGTGACCAAGGACGCGCTGCCGTTCGCGAAGACGGTGGGCAACCGATCGCGGATCTACGGCATCAACACCATCGGGCTGATTCGTCGCGGCTTCTCCCAGGAGACGATCGCGAAGCTGCGTCGCGCCTATCGCTACCTGCTGCACTCCAACACCAGCCGCGCGCTCGCCCAGATCGAGCGCGATCCGTCGCTCCAGTGCCCCGAGGTCGGCTATGTGGTCGATTTCATTCGCACGTCGAAGCGGGGGGTCGGCCTGCGCCGTCCAAGCCGACGTCTGGAAGAAGTGCTGGAGGACTGACAGGCTGCTGAAAAGTGTCAGCCTCAATGCAGAATGCACAATGCACAATGTTCAATGCATTGAACATTGAACATTTGACATTGAACATTGACGCGTTCTGTTCAGTTGTGCACAACGGTGACGGTATACGTCACCGGCGCGTCAGCCGTGATGTTGCCGACGTCATAAACCCGCACGCAGAACGCCCCGGCGGTGGCGGCAGTTCCGCTGAGGATGGAGCCCTGCACGCCGGCGGGGTTGTCGAGGACGACCTGGCATGTCGTTCCGCTGTAGGTTCCCAGGCTGAAGCCTACAGTGATGCTGCTGAGCGGCGCCAGCGTCGCCAAGGTAGCCGTGACGGTGCCTGCGGCGGTCGCGTTGAAGGGTAGGACGCTCGAACTGTTCTGCGAAACCGTGCCGGTCAGCGTTTCGGTCACGGGATTGGTCGGCGTGACAGGTGTCGTGGTGTCGCTGCTGCACGCGGCGAGCAGTCCGGACGCCGCGAGCAAGAGCGCTGCGACGGGCACCCTGGTCATCAGTCGTTGCATGAAAGCTCCTCGTTGACGCAATCGCGTACAAGCAAACCTGGAACCCTGTGGCAAATCGGTGGCGCTCGCGTCTCGAGCGAGGCGGCGGAGTGGAGCGTGGTGAAGACCGCGCCGCCGAGCATCAAGGGAGGCGCGCATCCGATCTGCGATTGCGTCTCGATTCCTCTGCGCTGTCATCGGCCGGGGACTTGTGCCATCCAGCGGAGACACCGTGAGGCCGTTTGATAGACTTACCAGCTTGTGGCCCGCATAGGACTCATTGCCGGCAACGGCCGGTTTCCGTTCCTGGCGCTGCAAGGAGCTCGTGGTCTCGGACACGAGGTGACGGTCGTGGCCGTGAAGGAGGAAGCCTTCCCCGAGCTCGAGACCGCGGCGCAGCAGGCAGGCGCAGACCTGCACTGGGTGTCGCTGGGACATCTTGGTAAGTGTATCAAGGTCCTGAAGGGCGCTGGCGTCGCGCAGGCCATCATGGCCGGCCAGGTCAAGCACGCGAAGCTCTTTTCGGGCATCGTGCCGGACCTGACGCTGCTGTCCGTCCTGACCAAGCTGCGATCGCGCAACACCGATGCCCTGATCTCGGCCGTGGCCGACGTGCTCAAGACCGAAGGGATCGAGCTGCTCGATTCGACCGCGTTTCTGGCGCCGCTGCTCGCGCGCGCGG
>DATBKP010000085.1:0-16660 GCA_036555785.1 Steroidobacteraceae bacterium | reverse complement strand
CCAGCCGAAGCCTTCAGTGGTGGTGCCCGTCGTGCCGGTGAAGCTGATGACGTCGCCGGGCTTGATCGAGCGGTCCATCAGCAGCACGAAGCCGCTGACGAAGTTCGCGGCGATCGCCTGCAGGCCGAAGCCGAGGCCAATGCCGATCGCGCCGGTCAGCACGTTGAGCGTGGTGAGGTCCAGACCCGAGGCGTTGAGGCCGAGCAGGATCGACAGGCCGACCAGGAACGCCTGCGCGAACTTGGCGATGCCGATGCGCATCGACAGCGCCAGTCCCTGCATCGCCATGAGCCGGCGCTCGGCCCAGCGCGCGATCCAGATCGCCACCAGGATGAAGGCGCCGACCGTGAACAGGATCTTCAGCACCGACCACAGCGTGATCTTGCCCTTGCCGGCGCTGATGCCGACGCTGTCGAGCGCCTGCACCAGCGGATCGAACCAGCCGAGCAGGTGCAGCGCGAACACGCTCCACACCACGAGCGTGATCGTGTCGCCCCAGCCCTTGGTGCGGTTGCCGAGCGAGACGCGCACGATGTAGACGGCGAGGCGGATCAGCAGCATCAGCCCGGCGAGCGTGATCGCGAGGTCGATCAGGTGACTCTCGGCCTTGATCGCATGGAACACGCCGCCGAATGCCGCGACCAGCACCAGCGCGGCGATGTGCGGAGTGACGATCAGCACCGCTTCGGTGATGCGCGCCTGGAAGCCGCGCTGCACGATTGCCGCTTTGGCGCGCTCGGTGCCGCGCACCATGCGGCCGAACCAGATCGCCAGCAGGATCGCGCCCAGGATGAAGCCGAGCTGCAGCAGCGAGGACGGGGTGAGCAGCGCCTCGAGCTGGCGGCCCGCATTTCGCAGCAGTTCCTGCATCGTGTTCGGTCGGGTCGGTCGTTATGCGTTGAGGTCGGGGATCAGCTCGCTCTCCAGCCGGGCGATCTGGTCCTTCAACATCAACTTGCGTTTTTTCAGGCGTCGCAGCTGCACTTCGTTGACGTACAGGTCCATCTGCAGCCGGTTGATGACGTCATCCAGGTCGCGATGCTCGATGCGCAGCTCCCGCAGCCGCTCCAGGCGCCGGAACGTCTCGGTTTCGACCTTGTTCTCCGATTCGGTCATCGAGGCGTACTTTACGCAACATACCCAGGCCTGGCGAGCGCTCAGTGACCCTCGTCGTCATCAGTGCGCGTCCGTTCGCGCCAGTCGCGCAGCTCGAGCACGTTGCCGGCGGAACTGCCGTTTGCAGGCCGTGCATTGCTGTGCGGCGCGACCGGCTCCGCCCGGACGATCGCGGCTTCGGATTGCGTCTCGCCGGGGGCGTAGCCGACCGACTCGACCTGGCGCCCGGTCAGCAGCACGAAGCCCTGGCGGCGCTCGATGCTCGTCGCCGTGTAGTCGAACACGTAGGTGCGGCGCAGCCGCAGCCGGCCGCCGTCGCGGACCAGCGCGACCCGGGCGAATGCCACCGTGCCGTCGAGGAACTGCAGGCCGAGGCGGCGGCACGCCTCCATCGCGGCGGCGTTGGCACTTTCGCGCGCAGCCAGGCTGTCCTGCCAGAACCACAGGACGGCCGCCGCCACGATCACCATCGTCAGCAGACCCCAGCCCAGCTGCATGTACAACCTCCGATGCCCGTATGATACGGCGCAACGTCAACGAAGACCTTCGACCGGATTCCCGACTTGAATATCGCCGCGGATGCCGCATACAGGGCTGACAGCGCGCTGCCGCGCTGGGAAGAGATCGACACCGTCCTGCTCGACATGGACGGCACGCTGCTCGATCTGCGCTTCGACAATTATTTCTGGCTGGAAGTGCTGCCCGAGCGCTATGCGCAGCGGCACGAGCTGTCGCTGGCGGCGGCGCGCGCAAAGCTGGCTCCGCTATTCATCGCCAAGCAAGGCACTCTCGACTGGTACTGCATCGACTTCTGGAGTCGCGAGCTGTCGCTCGACATCGCGATGCTCAAGCGCGAGGCGTGTGCGGAGGTGCGTTTTCTGCCGGGCGCGGAGCGATTCCTGCAGGCGCTGCATACGCGCGGCTTCGATCCGGTGCTGGTCACCAACGCGCATCGCGGCGTGCTGGACATCAAGACGCAGCAGACCGGTCTCGCGCGCTACTTCCGGCGTGTAATCAGCTCGCACGACTTCGGCGTGCCGAAGGAGCAGCCGCAGTTCTGGTCGCAGCTGCAGACCCGGCTAGGGTTCGATCCGGCGCGCTGCCTGTTCGTCGACGACAGCCTTCCCGTGCTGAACGCGGCGCGCGCGCACGGCATCGGTCAGATCGTCGCGATCACGCGTCCGGATTCGACGCAGCACGCTCGCAATGTGGCAGGGTTCGCGGCAGTCGAACGCGTCGAGCTGCTGCTTTGATTTCTAATCGCCGGTCGCTTCCGGATTGGTCGGTGCGCCGCCTTCGCCCCGGCGACCGCCGCGGCGCCGCCGGCGCCGGCGCTTCGGCCCCTCGCCCGCGGGCGCTTTGTCGGCATTCTGCGGAGGCGTGCTGCTGGCTGTGGCCGGTCGCTCCGGCCGGGGAGGCCGGGCTGGACGCGGGCCGCCGTCGCGACGAGGTCCTGCTTCGCGGCGCGGACCGCGTCGACCACCACCGCGGTGTCCGTTGTCGTGCGGGCGGCCGCGTCCGCCATGACCGTGACGATGACGCACCGGTGCCGGCGCGACGATCTCGGGCAGCATGTCCTGCGGCACCGGCGCGACCGGAATCTTGCGGCCGATGTAGGCCTCGATGTCCGGCAGCGAGATCACGTACTCCTCGCAGCCGAAGCTGATTGCGTCGCCTTCGGCCCCGGCGCGCGCCGTGCGGCCGATGCGATGCACGTAGTCCTCGGGATCCTGCGGCAGGTCGTAGTTGAAGACGTGGCTGACGTCCGGAATGTGCAGGCCGCGCGAGGCGACGTCGGTGCCGATCAGCACGGCGAGCGTGCCCTCGTGGAAGTCGCGCAACATGCGCAGCCGCTTGCGCTGAGGCACGTCGCCGGAGATCGCTTCGGCGTTGATGTCGTTGCCGCGCAGCAGCTGCTCGATCTGCTCGGCGGCGCGGCGCGTGTTGACGAACACCATGCTCCGCCGCGGGTCCATGTGCTTGAGCAGCCCGACCAGCAGCCGCGGCTTCTCCTCGTTCGAGGGGTAGTAGATCACCTGACGCACGCGGTCGACCGTCATCTTGTCGGGCTCGATGCGCACCAGCGTCGGATCGTTCATGTGCTCGTAGGCGAGCTCCAGCACGCGGTGCGAGAGCGTCGCGGAGAACAGCATGTTGAGGCGCTGCTCGGGCGAGGGCAGGCGCCGCAGGATCCAGCGGATGTCGCTGATGAAGCCGAGATCGAACATGCGATCGGCTTCGTCCAGCACCAGCACCTGCACGGCGCGCAGATCGAAGACGCGCTGCTTGGCGAAGTCGATGATGCGGCCCGGCGTGCCGATCAGCACGTCCACGCCCTGTTCGAGCGTGTGGCGCTGCTTGTCGTAGTCGACGCCGCCGAACGCGAGCCCGAGCTTGAGGCCGGTGTGCGAGCCGAGCACTTCGGCGTCGCGATGGATCTGCACCGCCAGCTCGCGCGTTGGAGCGATGATCAAGGCGCGCGGCGCGTTGAGGCTGCGCGAAGCCGGCGCCTCTGCGCGGATCAGCCGCGCGTACATCGCGACCAGAAACGCTGCGGTCTTGCCCGTTCCGGTCTGCGCCTGTCCGGCGACGTCGAGCCCGGCGAGCGCTTGCGGCAACGTCTGTGCCTGGATCGGGGTGCAACGTTCGAACGACGCGTCGGCGAGACCTTTCTGCAGCGTTTCCGGCAGGTGCAGGCTCGAGAAGGACAGCTCTGTTAAATGCGAATCAGCCATTCGTGATGAGATGTGCGAGAGGAACTACGAAGCGTGATGTGCGCGGCGAAAATCGCACGGGGCCCGCTTGCAAATTGCGAGGGGTGCGGTTCTAATAAGCCTCAACGCAGCGGATTCATCCGCTCCCGCCCCGACCGGATCACCGGCTCCAAGCTCCTCGTAAAAAGACCCCCGCCGGCGTGCCATGTGGGGTGCCATGTCGAACAGGACATTTTGACTGAACTTGGTTTTAGTCTGAGCCAGGCTTACATCGAGCACGAGCAACCGCTCACATACAGTTTTTTCGGCCAAAGAGTGTTCGGCTAGAGAGTTTAGACGGAGGCTGACCCGCCCCAAGACGGCGCATTGTGCCCGAGCGCGACTGTCGAGTCACTTGGGTTTTTCCCTTCGCACCGCGCCGCGACCCCACGAACACGTCGATGACCCGGATTGGCGCTGAACGGCGCCGCCTGTTGGCAGGCGGCAACCCCAAAATTTTTCGAAGGAGAGCTCTCGGGTGACGAGTGAAACGATTGCGCAGATCAGCGACGCCAGCTTCGAGCAGGACGTCGTGAAGGCTCCCCGGCCGGTACTGATCGACTTCTGGGCCGAGTGGTGCGGCCCGTGCAAGGCGATCGCCCCCATGCTGAACGAAATCGCGCAGGAGTACCGCGACAAGATCACCATCGTGAAACTCAACGTCGACGAGAATCCCAAGACATCGCAGCGCTTCAACGTGCGCAGCATTCCGACCCTCATCCTCTTCAAGAACGGCCAGGTCGAAGGCCAGAAGGTCGGAGCCCCCCGTAAATCAGACCTGGTCGCATTTCTGGACAGCAAACTGTGAGAGGCTATCTCGGTAATCAGGCCCGTAACCGCCCGGGCAAAGGTGGCGGCGGCGGTCGGCCCAATCGTGGCAACGACGGCAACCGCGATCGCGGCGGCAATCATCGGCAGATGCACGACGACCTGCCGGTCGACGACTTCGACGCCGACGACGTAGGCATCATCTCCCCATCCGAGCTCGCAGCGTCGCGTCAGTCGATGAACCTGACGCAGCTCAAGCTCAAGCCGGTGTCCGAGCTGGTCGAGATTGCGACCAAGATGGGCCTGGAGAACCTGGCCCGCTCGCGCAAGCAGGACATCATCTTCTCGATCCTCAAGGCGCATGCGCGCAGCGGCGAGGACATTTACGGCGACGGCGTGCTGGAGATCCTGCAGGACGGCTTCGGCTTCCTGCGCTCTTCCGACAGCTCGTACCTCGCCGGTCCGGACGACATCTACGTCAGTCCGAGCCAGATCCGCCGCTTCAACCTGCGCACCGGCGACTCGATCTCCGGCCTGATCCGTCCGCCGAAGGACGGCGAGCGCTATTTCGCGCTGCTCAAGGTCGGCGAGATCAACTTCGACTCGCCCGAGGGCGCCCGGCACAAGGTGCTGTTCGAGAACCTGACGCCGCTGCATCCGACCAAGCGGCTCAAGCTCGAGCGCGGCAACGGCTCCAGCGAGGACCTGACCGCGCGCATCATCGACCTGGTGGCGCCGATCGGCAAAGGCCAGCGCGGCCTGATCATCTCGCCGCCGAAAGCCGGCAAGACGATGCTGCTGCAGAACATCGCCACCTCGATCACCGCGAACCATCCCGACGTGTACTTGATCGTGCTGCTGATCGACGAGCGTCCCGAGGAAGTGACCGAGATGGCGCGCACCGTGCGCGGCGAGGTCGTGTCCTCGACCTTCGACGAACCGGCGACGCGCCACGTACAGGTCGCCGAGATGGTGATCGAGAAAGCCAAGCGGCTGGTCGAGCACAAGAAAGACGTGGTCATCCTGCTGGATTCGATCACGCGCCTGGCGCGCGCTTACAACACTGTAGTGCCGAGCTCCGGCAAGGTGCTCACGGGCGGCGTCGATGCGAACGCCCTGCAGCGTCCGAAGCGCTTCTTCGGCGCGGCGCGCAACATCGAGGAGGGTGGCTCGCTGACCATTCTCGCGACCGCGCTGATCGACACCGGCTCGCGCATGGACGACGTGATCTACGAGGAGTTCAAGGGCACCGGCAACTCGGAAATGCACCTGGACCGCCGCGTGTCGGAGAAGCGCGTGTTCCCGGCTGTGAACATCAACCGCTCGGGCACGCGCCGCGAAGAGTTGATCACCTCGCAGGACGAGCTGCAGAAGATCTGGATCCTGCGCAAGCTCCTGCACCCGATGGACGAGCTCGCGTCGATCGAGTTCCTCATCGACAAGATGAAGGAAACGAAGACCAACGCGGACTTCTTCGACGCGATGAAGCGGTAAGAGCTACAGGGGTCCCCTGCGACCCCTGTGTGACCCCTGTCACAGTCCCTCCGCGTCCGCCTGACGTCCGTGTCAGGCTCCGCCTCAGTGTTGCGATGCGCATCTCGGACCCGCGGCTGTCAGGCGATTAACGTAATGCGCCTCGACCACCAACCCGGCTTCCTGGCGCATGTCCGAAGTCCGCCCCGATTCGCCGACCTTGCGATTGCGCAGGCTCGACGCCGCGACGCATGAGCTCACCGAGCTCGTGCGCGACGGGCGCATCTCGACCTTGTTCCAGCCCATCGTCGACCCGCGCTCGCGCGGCATCTGCGGCTTCGAGGCGCTGACCCGCGGCCCGTCCGACAGCTGGCTGCACTCGCCGCAGAACCTGTTCGAGGCGGCGCGCAAGAGCGGCGTGAAGCTGCAACTCGACTTCCTCTGCATCCAGAGCGCGTTCAAGCGTTTCGCCGCCCAGCGCGTCGCGGGCCTGCTGTTCATCAACGTCTCGCCGGACACGGTTTACGAAGAGCCGGGCTTCGCGGCCCGCTTCCTCGAGTACGCCGCACAGGCCGGCATGCCGCCGGACCGCTGCGTGATCGAGCTGACGGAGGAGAGCCTGCTCGATGACTACGCGCGCCTGCGCTCGACCTTGCAGCGTCTGCGCGAGGCGGGCTGCGCGATCGCGATCGACGATCTCGGCGCGGGCTCCTCCGGGCTGCGCACCTGGTCCGAGCTCAAGCCTGACTACGTGAAGATCGACCGCTACTTCGTCAGCGGCATCGACGCCGACCAGACCAAGCTGGAGTTCGTGCGCTCGATGCTCGACATGGGCCGCGCCATGGGCTGCCGCGTCATCGCCGAAGGCGTCGAGACCGAGCGCGAGTGCCGCGAGCTGGTCGACCTCGGCATCGATCGCCTGCAGGGCAACCTGTTCGGCCGCCCGGACGTCGCGCCGATGGCAGCGTTGCAGCAGCTCGAATCCCTCGACCGATCGATCGTCACGCACACAGCGTTGTGCGCTGAGCACATCGCAACCTATGTGCGGCCCGTGGCGCCCGACATGCGCGTGCACGAGCTCGCCGACCTGTTCCGCGATCATCCGGATCACCTGACGCTGCCGGTGGTGCAGGAAGGGCGGCCGCTCGGCGTGGTCCGCCGCGAGCAGCTGTTCGACCTGCTGGCGAAGCCGCTGCACCCGGAGATCTACAACAAGAAGGCGGTGACCTCGGTGATGGAGTCCCCGACGCTGCTGGTCGACGGCCAATTGCGCCTCGAGCAGGTCAGCCGGCTCGTGACGCAGAAGGGTCGCCCGCGCCTGACCGAAGAGTTCGTGATCACCAAGGATGGCCGCTACCACGGCCTCGGCCAGACCATCGACGTGCTGCGCCTGATCACCGAGCAGCAGCTGCAGTCGGCCAAGCACTCCAATCCGCTGACGCTGCTGCCGGGCAACGCCGCGCTGCGCAGCTGTATCGACCGCCTGATCGAGAATCGCAAGCGCTTCGTGGTGGCGTACTTCGACCTCGATTCGTTCAAGCCCTACAACGACGTCTATGGCTACGCCCAGGGCGACCAGGTGATCCTGCATCTCGCCGGCCTGCTGAAGAACATGTTCTCGGCGCGGCTCGACTTCGTCGCGCACGTCGGCGGCGACGACTTCATCGTGGTGATGCGCTCGGCCGACTGGCGCGAGCGCGTCAATCGCATCATCCAGCGCTTCACCTCGACGGTCGCCAACTTCTACTCGCCCGAGCACGCCGCGGCCGGGCAGATCACGGCCGCCGATCGCGACGACAAGCAGCAGACGTTCCCGCTGTTGACGGTCTCGGTCGCCGCGCTCGACTCGCAAACGACCGGCGCGGGCAGTGCCGACGCCGTCGCGCACCTGCTCGCGCACGTCAAGAAGCTGGCCAAGCAGCAGCCCGGCAACAGCTTCATCCTGCGCAGCGACGAGCGCGTGGTGGACCTGCTGGCCGTGCGCAAGGCCGATACCGAAGGCCAGCTGGCCGTCGGCCAGAGCCTGTACTGAAGTCAACCCCGGACCCGCTCGCCCGTTGATCCGGGCATGACCCTCGACGCAGAGGTTGCGGCCAATCGTTTCGGCCTCGGCGCCCGCCCGGGCGAGCTCGATCGCGCGCGCGGCGCGGCGCGCGACTGGCTGCAGGCGCAGATCGCCGGCACGCGGCCGCCGCCCGAGCAGATTGGCCGGTTGCCGTCATCGGCCGAGATCTTCAAGACCTATTCCGAGCTGCGACAGGACCGCAAAGAAGCGAAGTCCGACTCGGCGGCGGCCAAGCGCCTGTTCGGCGCGCTGCGCAGCAAGCTCGCGCCTTTCTATCTCGACCAGGTCGCCGCGCGTTACCGCGTCGCTGTCGCGACCGAGGAATCCTTCCGCGAGCGGCTGGTGCATTTCTGGACCAACCACTTCGCCGTCTCCGCCGACAAGCCGCAGGTGCTCGCGCTCGCCGGCACGCTGGAGAACGAAGCGATCCGGCCGCACGTGACCGGACGCTTCGCCGACCTGCTGTTCGCGGTCGAGGCGCATCCCGCGATGATCCTGTACCTGGACAACCAGGCTTCGATCGGGCCGGGCTCGCCACTCGCGCAGCGCCGCGGCCGGCGCGCGGCGGCGGGCGACCGCAAGCTCGGCATCAACGAGAACCTCGCGCGCGAGATCCTCGAGCTGCACACGCTCGGCGTCGACGGCGGCTACACGCAACAGGACGTCACGACCTTCGCGAAAGCGCTGACCGGCTGGTCGCTCGGCACGGACCGGCCGTTCGCCGGCGCTGAGTCCGGCAAGTTTGCGTTTCACGATGCCGCGCACGAGCCGGGCGCCAAAACGATCCTCGGCACGCGCTACGCTGAATCCGGCGTCGCACAGCCACGCGCAGTGCTCGCGGATCTCGCGCGGCATCCCGCGACTGCACGACATCTCGCGTTCAAGCTCGCGCGGCACTTCATTGCCGACGAACCGCCGGCCGCCGCGGTCGAGCGCATCGCCAAAGCATTCGGCGACAGCGATGGCGATCTGCCGACCGTTTATCGCGCCGTGCTCGACACACCCGCGGCGTGGGCTAGCCCCGCCGTGAAGTTCAAGACGCCGCACGAGCTGGTCGTGTCGAGCTTGCGCATGCTCGACTTCGTGCCGGCCGAGCCGCGTCAGATCGCCGCGCCCTTCGATCTGCTCGGACAGCGCCCGTACACGCCGGGCTCGCCCGCCGGTTGGCCCGACACCGCCACGCAGTGGGACGGCGCGGACGCGTTGTTGAAGCGCATCGAATGGGCACGCTCCGTGGCGGGGCGCATCGCAGATCGCGCGCAGCCTGTCGCTCTCGGCGAGCGCTCGCTGGGGGCCGCGCTCAACGAGCGCACGCGCGTGGCGATTGGCCGCGCGGCGAGTGCGGAGCAGGGCGTCACGCTGCTCATCGCGAGCCCGGAATTTCAACGCAGGTGAGATCGCCCATGACCAGCCGTCGCGCATTCATGAGTGGAGCGCTCGCAGCGGGCGCCACGGCGCTATTGCCGAAGTGCGTGTTCGCTGACGTCGCGACCGACGCGCGCTTCGTGCTCGTGATCCTCCGTGGCGCGCTCGACGGACTTGCGGCTGTGCCCGCGTACGGCGACGGCAGCTACGCCGCGAAGCGCGGCGCGCTCGCCATCACGGCGCCGCAACTGAAGCTGGATGGAATGTTCGCGCTGCATCCTTCGCTCACGCACCTGCATGAGCGCTTTCAGGCGCGGGAGCTGATTGTCTTGCATGCCGTCGCATCGCCGTACCGCGAGCGCTCGCACTTCGACGGCCAGGATCTGCTGGAAAACGGTACGAGCACTCCGAAAGCCGCGCACGATGGCTGGCTCAATCGCGCCTTGCCGCTGCTGCCCGAAGCGAAACAGCGTGCAACCGACCGGGTGGCACTCGCGCTCGCGCAGAACGTGCCGCTGGTGTTGCGCGGCGACGCGCGTGTCGGCTCGTGGGCGCCGTCGCGATTGCCCGAGACCGACTCCGACACTCTGCAGCGCATCGCTGATCTGTACTCGACCGATCCCTACTTCGCGAGCCGGTTGCAATCGGCGCTTGCGGCCGACCAGGTGGCAGGCGAGGGCGGCGGCGAGGGTATGAACACCGGCCGGCGCGATCCGCTGAATGCGCTGGCGCCGGTGGCCGCTGCCGCAGGAAAGTTTCTCGCAGCGGCGGACGGTCCACGCATCGCAGTGCTCGAAGCGAGCGGCTGGGACACGCACGCCAACCAGGGCGCGGAGCGCGGGCAACTCGCAAACCGGCTGCGCGGTCTCGATCAGGCATTGGACAGTCTGCGGACGTCGCTCGGTGCGGCCTGGACACGCAGCGCGGTGCTCATCGTCACTGAGTTCGGCAGGACTGTCGCCGTGAACGGCACGGCCGGAACGGATCACGGCACAGCGACGTGCGCCTTCCTCGCCGGCGGTGCAGTTGCAGGCGGGCGCGTGCTCACGGATTGGCCGGGACTTGCGAGCAGCGCGCTGTACGAAGGCCGCGATCTGCGGCCGACGACCGACATGCGCTCGATCCTCAAAGGCGTGCTCGCTGCGCACCTCGGTGCAGCCGAGAGCGGACTGGAGGAGAAAGTGTTCCCGAGTAGCCGCACGGCGCGGCCACTGCAAGGCCTCATCAAAGCCTGAGCGTCACGGGCGCTTGTTCAAGCGCAGCAGCAGCACCGCGAGACGCTGCGACTGGATCGGCAACGTGCGCAAGTCCGCGACCTCGTCCGCCGTGTGGTTGCCATGACCCAGCAGGCCGATGCCGTCGAGCGCCATGTCCACCTGGTCCGCAGCGTATGAAATGTCGGCCGCGCCTGCTCGACGTGGATCGACTGCGGTCACCGGACCGAAGCCCAGGTCGCGGCTGACCGCGTCGTACATCGCCAGCAGCTTCTTGTTGCCTTCCGTCGGCGGCATCGGCAGCCCGCTGTCCGTGAACGTGATCGTCGCCGAAGTCTGCGGCAGGCTCGCCGCGACGATCTTGCGCATGCGCTCCTTGGTGCGCTCCAGCTGCTCGGCGGAGATCGTGCGCAGGTCGCCGGTCGCGACCGCGACCGGCGCGACGATGTTGTCCTTGCCGAACGTTTCGGCGTGCAGCTTTTCCTGGTCGAAATTGAGCTGGGTGCTGCCGGCGATCAGGCCCGGGTTGAACGTCAGCAGCTCTTCGCCGTGCAGCTCGTCGTAGAACGTGTGCAGGATGCGAGCAAGCTCGTAGATCGCGCCCGCGCCGACTTCGTCCGTGAAGATCTGCGAGGAGTGGGCGCTGCGCGCCTTGACGTCGATGCGCCAGCCTGTGTAGCCGCGACGCGCGGTGAGCGCGGTCTGCGGATCGTCGGCGCCATTCTCCAGGCCGATCGCCACGTCCGCGGTCTTCGCCGCCTCGACCAGCGCCGCGCGCGCCGCCGTGATCGGCTGCCCGGCATCTTCCTCATCGCCCATCATCACCATCGTGATGTGCATGCCGTCGAGCGCTTTCGTCTCGTGCAAGGCGGTGAGTGCGGCGAGCGCGACGACCAATCCGCCTTTCATGTCGGAGGTTCCCGGACCGCGCACGGTCTGCGCGTCGATGCGCTCGAAGCGCTGGAACGGATGATTCGGCTCGAACACGGTGTCGAGATGGCCGATCAGCAGCACCGGGCGGCCCGCTCCCGGATGCTCGGCGATCAGGTGGCCGGCGCGGCCGAACGCTGCGCCGTCCTCCCAGCGCACTTTGAAGCCGAGCGCTTCGAAACGCGGCCGCAGCAGGTCCGCGACCTTGCGGACTCCCGCGAAGTTCATGGTGCCGCTGTTGACGTTGACGATCTGTTCCAGCAGCGCGATCGAGCCCTGTTCCTGGGCCTGCACGCGCTTGACGAGCGCGCGCTCGGCCGCTGACGGTGCGGCGCCCGCCGCTGCGGTCGCACACAGGGCCACGAGCAAGGTCAGCGCAGGCAGCACGGATCGCATGGCGGAATTTTACCTTTGACTTGGGTTCGCAGCATGATACGCGACAGATGACCTCCCACACGCCGCCAGCTGCTCCCGCCGTCACGGCGGAGGGCGAAGCATTCGACTCCGCGCCCAAGCGCCTCCACTACGTCAGCGTCGAGAAGCCCGCGCCGGGCGCCAGCGTGCAGATTGCGCCGGGCGTGCGCTGGGCGCGCATTCCGCTGCCGATGGATCTGAATCACATCAACGTGTGGCTGGTCGCGACTGCAGACGGCTGCGTGATCGTCGACACCGGCATGGCCGTGCAGATGGGCAAAGAGGCGTGGGAAGCGATCGAGCGCGAAGCGTTCGCGACGCAGCCGGTCCGCGCCGTGTTCATCACGCACATTCATCCCGATCACAGCGGGCTGGCCGCGTGGTTGCAGGAGCGCTATCGCGTGCCGGTGCTCATGTCGACTCGCACGCACGACATGCTGCGCACGATGGCGACGGGGGAGGGCAGACCGCCGGCGGGAAAGGTCGAGGAGTTCTTCCGCTCGCACGGCTTGAGCGACGTCGCGCAGGTGCAGCCGATGTTCAAACCCGAGCGCTTCGGCCGGATGAGCAGCGGCTTGCCGCAGGTCGAGCGCTATGTCGCCGACGGCGACGTGCTGCGCTGGGGCGCTGGAGATTGGACGGCGCTGCAGACCGACGGACATGCGCAAGGCCACTTGTGCCTGTCCAACGCTGCCGCGCGTGTGTTGATCAGCGGCGATCAGGTGTTGCCGTCGATCTCTTCCAACATCAGCTACGGCTTTCACATCGCCGATGCCAATCCGCTCGGCTCGTATCTGGATTCATTGCAGCGGCTGCGCGCGCTCTCGCCGGACACGCTGGTGCTGCCGTCGCACGGCGTGCCGTTCCGCGGCTTGCAGCAGCGCATCGACGATCTGACGGCGCATCATGAAGAGCAGCTCGCGAAAGTCGAGCAGCGCTGCCGCGAGCCCCGAACCGCCGCTGAGCTGCTGCCGACGATGTTCCGCCGCGAGCTGAAGGGCATGCACCTGTTCCTCGCGTTCGGCGAAGCGCTGGCGCATCTGGAGTATCTGGTGCACGCGGGAAGGTTGGCGAGGGATGAAAGTAACGGGGTCGTGAGATACGTAAAGGTGATGACGTGATGGGCGTGATGTCCGCGTTCATCACCTCATCACGCTCATCACCCTCATCACCTTGTCTCAATAGTCGATCCACTCGACCGGAAATGCCGGCTTGGCGCCGGTGATCCGGCGCAGCGTGGTCTCGATCGTCGCGGCATCGTTGTCGAAGCTGCCGTGACAGGCGCGGATGCGCCGGCCGAGCGATCCGGTCGAGACCTGCTTCGTCGCCACCACGTCGAGTCCGTTGCCGCCGGCGCTCCAGAATTTCTGCCAGCGCTTGACGCTGTCGAGCTCGCTCTCGTGCCACTTCGGATTCGCCCTGGCGTCGAACGCCTGCTCGAGCCCGAGAATCGGCATCTTGTGGCAGCTCTCGAGCGAACGGCTCACGAGGTACAGCAGCGACTTGCGATACGGGCCGACCGTGTCGCAGATCTCGATCGCGTCGGCCAACAGGTGGATGTGCAGGCGCTTGCGCGGCAGCATCTTGTTCTCGATCGCCGGCAGGTAGTGATCGAGCGCGAAGCGCACAGTGCAGGCCGGCGCGTACAGGTGACAACTGGCGGCGCGCAGATTGCGCGCCGGCAGCAGGTCGAGCAGGTGGCCGAGGATGATCGAGCCGGCCGAGTGACCGATGAGATGGATCTCCAGCTGCGGCACTTGTTGTTGCAACTGTGCGAGCGCATCCGCAAGCATCACGCAGCCGCGGCTCGGCTCGGCGGCGCTTGCGGCGTTCTGCTTCATCTGGCTCCAGATCGGCTTGGCTGCGGGCCGCGCGAGCACTTCGACCGTGCGATCGAGCACCTCGGCGGCGGTTTCCTTGACGCGCTCGAACAGATCGCCGATGTCGCCTTCGGGGCGCGGCACTTTCTTCAGCTCGTCTTCGAGGATCGCGGCGAGCGTCTCGGTCGGCCCGGTGCGCCATGTGAGGAACACCGGGTAGACGCCGTTGGCTTTGAAGTACGGTGCGAGCGTCTGAATGCGCTGCACCGACGCGTCTTCGGAGTTCAGTCCGCCGTGCGCATAGATCGCGATGCGCCGCGGCTTCGCGCCGCCTTGCCAGAAGTGCAACGGCGCGTCGCAGGCGAGATCGCGCACGCAGCTCGCGCCGTTCTCGTGCGTGAGGATGCGATTGATCACCTCACCGTCGTTGCCCATCACCAGCGTGTGCCGATACGCTTCCTCGGCACCCCAGCGCGCGACTTCCTTGCGGACTTGCGGCGCCGGCTCGGTGGCCGCGCTCGAAGTAAACGTGATGGAGCCGGCGCGCGCGATCACGGTTTTCTCTTTCGAGATCACGGGGACGCTGGAAGTCTTCACCTTATCGGCTGGCACGCCGAGCGCGGCAATCCAGGCGTCGGTGCCGTATTTCACCCATTCCGCGTACGGCACCACGCCGAAGCCGCAGTTGCCCCACGGCAATCCCCACGAGTTCTGGACGACGAAGCCGATGCGATTGAAACCGACCAGCGCGAACGCGTGCCCGCCGAGCGAGTCGGCCCTGGTGATCGGCTTCACCACCGGCAGCGAAGCGTGCCCGGTGATCGTCTTCTTGCGTGCGACGATGCCCCAGCCGTCGTGGACGTCCGCCGAGACGTAGATCGCGCCGATCTCGAGAATCGCCGCCTGCAGGTCGACGACCGAGGCGCGATTGATGCGGTAGTAGACGCCGAGGCGCCGCTGCATGGCGTCCTCGGCCCAGTGAGCATGCGGCTTGATGAAGCGGACGTGGCCCGCCGCGTCCCGATACGGCCACATCGTCTCCGTGCACACGCCGTGCTTGTGCCACGCCTTGAGCGCGCCGCGGCAGCTCGAGCCGTCGTAGTCTTCGCCAGGCCACTCATCGTAGAAGCGCGCCAGATGAAACAGCATGCGCGGGCTGACGGGGTGCTGCTTGCGCTTGTCGCCGGCTTCGAGCGCGACGCGCCAGTGCAGATAGTTGACGACGCACGCCAGCCCGAAACCCGTGCAGGCGCCCTCGGAGCCCTGGTCGAGCACGAGGCCCGATTTGCAGTAGCGCGGCAGCAAGCGGCGGATCGCCGCGTCGTCCGGCCACTGGTCGGGCAGCGAAACGACGTTCGGCGTGTACTCGCGATCGCGCAGGTCGAGGCGGTCGGGACGCGCGTCGAGCGTGCGGCCGATGCTCTTGACGAACTTCGCGGGCATAGGGCTCTCCTCCAAGATTCGCGGCGCCGCGAAGCGCGCGAAGGCGCTGAAGTTATTGAAATGCGCGCGCCGGCTCTATCATTGGCATCGAAGGAGACAGCTCATGAACGCTTTGCAGGCCATGGCAATCGCAATCGCGGTCAGCGCGTGCGTCAGTACCATCCTCGTCGCGGGCCTGATGATACCGCTGCGGGCGATGCTGCGCCGGGTGTGTCCCGGACCGGAGGGCGAGAATTTCTGGGCGCGCTTCACCGTGCTGATGCTGTACATCTCGCCGCTGCTGATCGCGCTCGTGTTCGGCGTGCCCTACGGCGAGGTGCTGACGCGGCTCGATGCCGGGCAGCTTGCGCAGCGGGTGTTGTCGTCGGCGCTGTTCGGCGCGTTCGCCGCGCTCGGCGGTATCGGGCTGCGGATGGGAACCCTGCGGACGGTGTCTCGTGCGTGAGTTCGTCGAGTTCGCAGTGCATCTCGCCGATCTGGCCGACGAGCAGATCCTGCCGCGTTTTCGCGCGGCGGTCGAAACGAAGAACAAGAGCACCGGCGGCGGCTTCGATCCGGTGACGGTCGCGGATCGCGAGGCCGAGGCGGCGATCCGCCGCGAGATCCGCCGCGTGTATCCGGATCACGGGATCCTCGGCGAGGAGCACGGCTTCGACGCCGGCGCCAGTGCCTACACCTGGATCCTCGATCCGATCGACGGCACGCGCTCGTTCGTGCTCGGCCAGCTGCACTGGGGGACGTTGATCGCGCTGAACGACGGCACTGCGCCGATCGTCGGCCTGATGCGCCAGCCCTACACCGGCGAGACATTCATCGGCTCCGCGGCCGGCACCGAGCTGCGCCGCGGGACTGCGACGACGAAACTCACCGCGCGCGCAGCATCGCGACTGGCAGAGGTCACGGTGTGCGCGACAGACCCGACCATGTTTGCCGGCGCCGCGCACCAGCAGGCATTCGCGCGACTCGCGCCGCTGGCGCGGTCAGTGCGCTTCGGCGGCGATTGCTACACGCCGTGTCTGGTCGCGGGCGGCTGGGCTGACCTGGTGGTGGAAGCCGGGTTGAAGCCGTGGGACGTGCAGGCCCTGATTCCGATCGTGCAGGGCGCGGGTGGCGTGATCACCGATTGGACCGGCGGCCCGCCCGACCGCGCGAGCGAGGTGATCATCGCCTCGAATCGAGCGCTGCACGCCGAGGTCGTGGCAGCGCTCGCGTGGACGGTGCCGGGAGAGAAAAGCGGGTGAAAGTCAGCAGTGCAGCAAGCCGAATGTTGCAGCGCTGAGTTTCCCCTCTTTTTCTCTC
>DATBKP010000084.1:0-37326 GCA_036555785.1 Steroidobacteraceae bacterium | reverse complement strand
CTGCCCGAATTCGGGCAGGATTGTTGGGGACATGACCCCCAACGAGGCAGACTGCGCGCCCATGCCGGATCAGACCGAACTCGGCGAGCTGGTCGCGTACCTCGTCCGCTCGAGTCGACTGAGCCCTGCCGAAGCCGCCCGCGTCGTCAACGAGGTGCTCGCGTACCTCGATGAAACGGTCGACGACTTCATCCGTCGGCGCCACCTGGCGCTGCAGGCGCAGGGCCGGTCGAACAGCGAGATCTTCACGCAGATCGCGAGCGAGCTGGGCGAGCGCCGTTTTCGCGCGCCCGCCTACACCGAGCGGCAGATCCGGCGCGTGATCTACGGCTGAGGGCAATCGTCATGTGCGGAATCGTCGGTTATGTCGGCAAGCGTGATGCCGGTCCCATCCTGATGGAAGGGCTGCATCGTCTCGAGTATCGCGGCTACGACTCGGCGGGCATCGTCTGCGCCCGCAACAACAAGCTGAGCGTGCACAAGGCGAAGGGCAAAGTGCGCGATCTGGAGCGACAGCTGCCCGCGCAACTCAAAGGCACTCCCGGCATCGCACACACGCGCTGGGCGACGCACGGCGAGCCGAGCGATCGCAACGCGCATCCGCACTGCGACGGCGCCGGCCGGTTCGCGATCGTGCACAACGGCATCATCGAGAACGCCGCGCAGCTGCGCTCGAAGCTGCAGGCCGGCGGCGTTTCGTTCCAATCCGAGACGGATTCCGAAGTGCTCGCGCACCTGATCGCGGCGATGCCCGCCGACAAGCTCGAGGACTCGGTCCGCGGCGCGCTGCGGCTCGTCACCGGAACGTACGGCCTGGCGGTGCTCGACGCGCAGCGCCCCGAGTCGATCGTGGTCGCACGCAACGGCAGTCCGGTAGTGCTCGGCATCGGCGAGCGCGAGATGTTCGTCGCCTCCGATCCCGCTGCACTGGTGCGCCACACGCAGAGCGTGGTGCATCTCGATGACGGCGAAATCGCCGTGGTGCGCGCCGACGGCTTCGAGACTTCGACGCTCGACGGCGGCGCGACCGCGAAGACCGCATCGACGATCGCGTGGACCGACGAATCGTTCGACAAGAGCGGCTACACGCACTACATGCGCAAGGAAATCGCGGAGCAGCCGGAGGCGATCCGGCGCACGCTCAGCGGCCGGCTCGACTCGCGCTTCCAGACGACGCACCTCGGCGGCGTGGAGATGGCGGCCCGCGAGCTGCTGGAGATCCGGCGCGTGAAGATTCTCGGCTGCGGCTCCGCGTACATCGCGGGGTGCGCCGGCGCGCATCTCATCGAGCAGCTCGCGCGCATTCCTGCGCACGCCGAGCCCGCGTCCGAGTTTCGCTACCGCAATCCGGTCGTCGAACAGGACACGCTGTACATCGCGGTGAGTCAGTCCGGCGAGACGTTCGACACGCTGGCCGCAGTCCAGGAAGTGAAGCGCAAAGGCGGCCGCGTACTGGGCATCGTCAATGTCGTCGGCAGCACGGTCGCGCGCGAATGCGGTCGCGGCATTTATCTGCATGCCGGCCCGGAGATCGCAGTCGTCGCGACCAAGACGTTCACGTCGACGGTCGTCGCGCTCGCACTGCTCGCCATTCACCTCGGCCGCATTCGCGACCTGTCGACGGCGCATGGCGGGCGTCTGTTGAAGGCTCTCGAAGCGCTGCCCGCGCAAGTCGAGAGCATCCTCGCGCAGGAACAGCACATCGCCGCGCTCGCGGTCGAGATCGCGAAGGCGAACGACGCTTATTTCGTCGGCCGTGCCGCGGGCTTTCCGATCGCGATGGAAGGCGCTTTGAAGCTAAAGGAAATCAGTTATTTGCATGCCGAAGCTTATCCCGCTTCCGAGTTGAAGCACGGACCGCTGGCGCTGATCAGTCCGGAGACGCCGACGGTCGTCGTCATGCCGCGCGACGAGCTGTTCGCGAAGAACATCTCGACCATCGAAGAGATCCGCGCACGCAGCGGTCCGGTGTACGTCGTCACGCAACCGGGCGACGCGCTGCCGGTGGCGGCACACGGCGTCATCGAGGTGCCGAAATCGGAGCCTGAGCTCGATGCGTTGCTGCTGAACATTCCGTTGCAGCTGCTCGCATACCACGTCGCGCTGGCGAAGGATCGCAATATCGATCAGCCGCGCAACCTCGCGAAGTCCGTCACCGTCGAGTAACTGCAGGTCGGGCTTCAGCCCGACTCGCTCAGTAGTGACACACTTCGCTGAAGTGCTTGCCGCCGTGCTGCTGCGGCTCGGGCGGACCGTGGATGCGATGGCAATCGGCGCAGCTCTTGTCCGAGCCGCCTTCCAGGACCGCACGCGTCTTGAGGTACACATGTGAGTCGCTGCTGTCGAGCTGCGCCCTGCTGTCGAGGTGCAGGTCGACCTGGAAATCCTTGAACAGGTCGTCGCCAGCGACGTAGGCATGCGGATACGGCTGTCCGCTCGTCTTTGAGCGCCCGCCGCGCAGGTGACAGGAGCCGCAGATCGCAATGACTTCCTTGTCGGCGTTCGCGCGACTACGCGACAGCAACGCCGTGCCTTTGCGCGTCGCGTGGCCCTCCGGCACGTTGCCGTGACAGGCATAGCAATCGAGACCGATGCTGGAGAACTCGCCGGTCTGCGGATTGACTGCCGTGGTGTGACAGCCCGCGCATTGCTTCTCGAAGACGTTCGGCTGCCACGAGGTGCCGCCGAGCGCGAGCAGCGAGAACTTGCCGTAGCCGTTCTGCTTGAGCGGCCGGAAATGCTCCTTGCCGATCACGTGCGTCGCGTCGCGCGGCACCGGACGCACCTGCGGCGGCTCGCCGGCAGGACGCGTCGTCCACGCGTGCGCGTTGTCGAGCCAGCTCGTGCCGACGTCGTCGCGGTGACAGAACAGGCAGGAGTCGCCGGTGGGATAGTCGGCGATCGACTGCGCGATCGCCGCAGCGCTGCCCTGCTCCGCCGCCGCTGCGGCACTACACGCCAGCAGCAGCGGGAGAGCACTCAGAATCCTCAATGACACACCTTGTTGCGGCCCGTGCGTTTCGCCTGGTACAGCATTTCGTCGGCGCGGCGGTAGAGGTCGGCCATGTCCATGCCTTCGCCGAGACAGCCGGCGCCGATCGAGACCGTGACGCTGATGCGCTTATCATCGGCGACGAACGCGTGGGCTGCCACCAGCGCGCGCAGCTCTTCACCAATCTTTGCCGCGTTCGCCAGCCCGGTCTCCGGCAGGATTGCGCAGAACTCCTCGCCGCCATAGCGCCCGAGCCGGTCGTTCGGCCGCAGCCGCTTCTGCAGGATCGCCGCCAGCCCGCGCAGCACGGAATCGCCGGCGAGATGGCCGTAGGTGTCGTTGATCTTCTTGAAGTGATCGATGTCGAGCATCAGCACCGCGAGCTCGCGACCGTGGCGCCGCGCCCGCGGGATCTCGTCGTGCAGCGTCGCGTCGAGCTGCTTGCGGTTCGACAGGTTCGTCAATCCGTCGGTCACGGTCATGCGGAACAGGATCTCGTGATACTGCACCTCGATGTCCGAGCCCGACAGGTATTTGAAGATCGTATCGCCGACCCGCAGCCGGTCGCCGCGCTCCAGCGAGCGCTCGCGCACGGGTTGCGCCTCGTCGTTGACGTAGGTGCCGTTGGTGGAAGCCAGGTCGACCACGTACACCCGCTCGTCGCGCCGCTCCAGGCGGCTGTGCCGGCGCGAGACGCAATCGCTGGGCAGCACGATGTCGTTGTCGCGGCCGCGGCCGATCGTGGTGATGTCCTTGGCGAGCGTGTGCAGCCGGCCGAGATCGGACTGCGCCGGCGCGTGGATGACGACGAGGCAACCCTGCCCCGATTGCCCCATCTTCAGCTGCTCGAGCCCGGTTACGCGGGTCTTGACGTCGTAGTCTGAATCCACGGCGCGCAGCGTACTGCGGGCACCGCGCACGGTCCATAGAACTGTCGGTCAGAAATTGAAGTCGGGTTTGTCCGGCAGCAGCCCGCGCACTTCCGTGGGCTGCAGGTGCCGCCACTGCCCCGGCTTCAGGTCGCCGAGCGCGATGTTGATGATGCGCACGCGCTGCAGGCGCAGCACCTTGTAGCCGAAGAACGAGCACATGCGGCGGATCTGCCGGTTCAGGCCCTGCGTCAGCACGATGCGGAACGTCGCCGCCCCGACGCGTCGCACCTTGCACGGCTTGGTGACCGTGCCGAGGATGCGCACGCCGCTCGCCATGCCGCCGAGAAAGATTTCCGTGACCGGCCGGTCGACCGTGACCACGTACTCCTTCTCGTGCTCGTTCTCGCTGCGCAGGATCTCGTTGACGATGTCGCCGTTGTTGGTCAGCAGGATCAGGCCTTCCGAGTCCTTGTCGAGCCGGCCGATCGGAAAAATGCGCTCCGGGTACCTGACCAGGTCGAGGATGTTGCCGGAGACGTGTCGCTCGGTCGTGGAAATGATGCCGACCGGCTTGTTGAGCGCGAGGTAGACGTGCTGCTGCTCGCCGCCGACCGGCTGGCCGTCGACGCAGACGACGTCGCCGGCCGCGACCTGCACGCCGAGCGTCGCGACCACGCCATTGATCGTCACGCGCCCGGCTTCGATGCGCGCGTCGGCCTCGCGACGCGAGCACAGGCCCGTCTCGCTGATGTACTTGTTCAGGCGCAAGCGCTACGCCGACGGAATGAACTCATCGTCGCCCTGATGCTCCCGCTCGAACTTCAGGAACTCGTAGTACCCGCAGATTTTGCCGTACGGATAGCGCCGGCACACGTTCGGCCGCGCGTCGTACACGGTGCAGCTGCGGGTCTCGCGGTCGAAGAAACGGCACACGGACTTGTAGATGTGATCCTGGTGATGCCGCAGGATCTGCTCGTCCGCGTCCGCAGCGCGGTAGCGATAGGTAAAGCGCTCTTTGACTTCGTCGGCGCTCAGGCCGAAGTGCCGGGCGAGGCGCTGGATGTCGAAGTCGCTGACCGCGATGCGCGCGTGGCTGCAGCAATAGCCCGGGCACTGGAGACAGTTGTAGCGCGTCATGACGCGACTCTCTGCAGGGTGACGAAGGAGAAGGCGTACTGATGACGCTCGTCGGCCGCGTGGTGTTCCACGGCGTCCTCTCGCCACCGGCCGGGCTCGAGCTGCGGGAATACGACAGTGCCAGGGACGCGCGCGTGCACGCGGGTCAGGTGAATCAGATCGGTCTGCGGCAGCGCCTGGCGGAAGATCTCGGCGCCGCCGATGATGACGATCTCGCGGGCGTCGCCCGCAGCGGCGAGCGCAGCATCGAGCGAGCCGGTCACGACCGCACCCGCGATCGCCAGCCCCGCCTGGCGCGACACCACGATATTGGTGCGCCCCGGCAGCGGCTTGCCGATCGAGTCGAACGTGCGGCGTCCCATCACGATGGGCTTGCCGAGACTCAGCGCCTTGAAGCGCTTCAGGTCGTCCGGCAGGTGCCACGGCAGGCGGTTGTCGCTGCCGATCACGCCGTTCTCGGCCACGGCAACGATGATGGAAATCATGCCTTGCCGCCCCGGCCCTTCTTCTCCGGCGGCTTCTTGTCGAGCGGCTCGCGGTCCAGCATGGTGCCGCGGCAGCGCTTCGCGCCGCAGCGGCACGCATACAGCGACAGCTCGACCGGATCGTCGGTGCTTTCCCACGTCAGCTGGTAGTCGTACCCCAGCTCCTCGTCGGGTCGGATGCGCCGGATCGCCTCGATGAACACGCGCCCGTTCTCGATGACGGTCTCACAGTTCGGATCGCAGCTGTGATTGATGAAGCGGGCGTCGTTGCCGTTGACGCCGGCATCGATGACGGTACGGCGGCTGGCGATGAACAGGAACGTGTGACCGTCGTCATCGCCCTTGAGCGCGTAACGCCGGTCGGCTTCGGCGTGCGTGATGCGCTCGCCCAGGTACTCGATGATGCGCGCGCCCTTCTTGATCGGGCGCGTCGCGTACACGCCGCGACCGTGGATGCCGGAATCGCGCGTTACGACCGGCGGCGGCAGGTACTCTTCGGGCTCGTTGCGCGACGCACGGCGCCGGCCGCGCTCCTGCTTGCGACTTCGTTTCGTGGCCATGGAAGGACTCAAACGGCGATCGGGGCCTTGATGCTCGGATGCGCCTGGTAGTTCAGCAGCTGGAAATCCTCGAACTCGTACTCGAAGATCGACGGCGGCTTGCGCTTGATCGCGAGCCGCGGCAGCGGCAGCGGGGAGCGCTGCAGCTGCTCGTCGGCCTGCGCGAGGTGGTTGAGGTACAGGTGACAATCGCCGCCGGTCCAGATGAAGTCGCCGACGGCGAGCTCGCACTGCTGCGCGAACATGTGCGTCAACAGTGCATACGAAGCGATGTTGAAAGGCACGCCGAGGAACACGTCGGCGCTGCGCTGGTAGAGCTGGCACGAGAGCTTGCCGTCGCCGACCCAGAACTGGAACAGCGCGTGGCACGGCGTCAGCGCCATCTGCTCCAGCTCGCCGACGTTCCAGGCATTGACGACGATGCGCCGCGAGTCGGGATTGCGGCGGATCAGGTCGATGGTGCGGCTGATCTGGTCGATCGGCCGGCCGTCCGGCCCCGGCCAGGCGCGCCACTGCTTGCCGTAGACCGGGCCGAGCTCGCCGCGCTCGTCGGCCCACTCGTCCCAGATCGTGACGCCGTGCTCGTGCAGGTAGCGCACGTTGGTGTCGCCCTGCAGGAACCACAGCAGCTCGTACACGATCGACTTCAGGTGCAGCTTCTTGGTCGTCAGCAGCGGAAAGCCTTGCGCGAGATCGAAGCGCATCTGGTGACCGAACACCGAGCGCGTGCCGGTGCCGGTGCGGTCGGATTTCTCGGTGCCGTGGTCGCGGATGTGACGCAGGAGATCGAGGTACTGCTGCATGTCGGTCGGTCAGTTGGTCTGCAGCTGCAGGTTGCCGCTCGGCTGGTTGCGACGGTAGGCGATCGCCAGCAGCACCAGGCCGCCGAGGATCATCGGCGTCGACAGGATCTGGCCCATGGTCACCCAATCGAACAGCAGGTAGCCGCGGTTCCAGTCCGGGACGCGCACGAATTCGAGCAGGAACCGGAACACGCCGTAGCAAAGCAGAAACAGGCCGGACGGCGCAAGCCGCGGCCGCGGCTTCGCGGTGAACACCCACAGGATCACGAACAGCAGCAGCCCTTCGAGCAGTCCCTCGTAGAGCTGCGAAGCGTGAACGTGCAGCAGACAGGGATCTATGCCGAAACGCTCGCACAAGTTGTGCGCTTCGGCTGCTTGCGACGGATGCAGCACCGCCGGGTCGACCGTGAAGCCCCATGGCACGTCGGTGGGCTTGCCCCACAACTCGCCGTTGATGAAGTTGCCGACGCGGCCGGCGAACACGCCGAAGCCCGGGAGCGGCGCGAGAAAATCGAACACGTCGGCGACACTGCGCTTGCGCCGGCGGGCAAAAATTGCAACGGAGGCCATCACGCCGAGCAGACCGCCGTGGAACGACATGCCGCCTTCCCAGATGCGAAACAGCATCAGCGGCGAGGCGATGAAGTCCGTGAATCCGTAGAACAGCACCCAGCCGATGCGGCCGCCGGCGATGACGCCGAGCGCGGCGAAGAAGATCAGGTCATCGACGTCGGTAGCTGTCCAGCTCGACCCCGGCTGCGCCGCGCGCCGCCGCGCGAGCCACCACGCCATGGCGAAGCCCGCGACATACATGAGGCCGTACCAGCGGACCATCAAAGGTCCGAAGCGGCCGAACGGGCCGAGGGTGAGGAGGATGGGGTCGATCGAAGGGTAGGCGATCATTGTTGTGCGCCAATCATGCCGGCAAGTATAGCAATCGCCGCAGCATGGCCCGTCAGTCGCGCACGATGCGGCAGAAGTAAGCCTTGAGGTAGCGCGTTTCGGGAATGGCGGGATGGATCGGATGGTCCGGCGCCTGGCCGCCGACCTCGACGACCTGCGCGAAGCGGTCGAGATGGCGCGCGCCCCGCTGGATCGCGGCCAGCAGCTGCTGCGGCTCGAGATGATACGAGCACGAGCAGGACACCAGGACGCCGTCGCGCTCCAGCAGCTGGATCGCCAGCTGGTTGAGCCGGCGATAGGCCGCCTCGCCCTTGGGAATGTCCTTCTTGCGCTTGATGAACGCGGGCGGATCGATCACGACCACGTCGAAGCGGCGCTGCTGCGCATGCAGCTGCTCCATCACGTCGAACGCGTCGCCGCGAATCGTCGCGGGCTTCAGCCCGTTCGCGGCTGCGGCCGCCTGCACTCCTTCGAGCGCGGCGGCCGACGAATCCACGCACGTGGCTTCAGTGGCTCCGGCGCGCAGCGCGCCGAGTCCCCACGCGCCGAGGTAACTGAAGACGTCGAGGACGCGCGAGCCGCCGACGTACTTGCGCAGCGCCAGCCGGTTCGCGGCCTGGTCGAAGAACCAGCCGGTCTTCTGTCCGCCGCCGATTGGAATGCGGAACGTGACGCCACCCTCCTCCACGTCGACCGATTCCGGCACTGCGCCGAACGCCGGCGCGACGTAGGAAGGCAGGCCTTCGAGCTCGCGCACGCCCGCGTCGTTCTTCCACAGCATCGCGGCGGGCGCGATCGCCTTGCGCACGGCCGCTTCGACGTCGGCACGCATCGCTTCCATGCCGGCCGTGGCGATCTGGCCCACGACGACGTCGCCAAACCGGTCGAGCACCAGCCCCGGCAGCGCATCCGACTCGCCGTAGGCGAGGCGATAGAACGGCCGCTCGTACAGCGAGCGCCGCAACGATTGCGCGACCTGCAACCGATGCACGATGAGCGACTTGCCGGGCGGGTACTCCGGATCGCGGCCGAGGATGCGCGCGCTGATCAGCGAGTGCGGATTGACGTAGGCATAGCCGAGGAACTTGTCGCGCTCCGAGACGATCCGGCACAGCGCGCCCGGCTCGAAACCGTGCAGCGGCGTACGCGCAGTGTCGACCTCGTTGGAAAACACCCACAGGTGACCGGCCGACAGCCGTCGGTCTTCGCCGCGCTTGAGGCGCAGCTCGGGGAGTTGTGCGGGCGTTTCGCTCATGGTGCCTTACTATTGGGCGGCGCATTCTAGCCGAGCATCGTCATGGCAACGCACTCCGTCGCGTCCACTCATCGCAATCGCCTCGCCGGCGAGACCAGCCCGTACCTGCTGCAGCACGCGGCCAATCCGGTCGACTGGTATCCCTGGGGCGAGGAAGCGCTCGCGCTGGCGCGGCGGCTGGACAAGCCCATCCTGCTGTCGATCGGCTACTCCGCGTGCCACTGGTGCCATGTGATGGCGCACGAGTCCTTCGAGGACGCCGCCAGCGCCGCGGTCATGAACGAGCTGTTCGTCAACATCAAGGTCGATCGCGAGGAGCGGCCCGATCTCGACAAGATCTACCAGCTCGCGCAGCAGATGCTGACGCAGCGCTCCGGCGGCTGGCCGCTGACGATGTTCCTGTCACCGGGTACGCAGCGGCCGTTCTTCGGCGGCACGTACTTTCCCAAGGAGCCGCGCTATGGCATGCCGGCGTTCACCGACCTGCTGCGCCGGGTGAGCGAGTTCTACCGCACGCACCGCGACGACATCGCGCGCCAGAGCGAAGCCCTGCAGCAGGCATTCGCGGAGATGTCGCCGCCCGCCGCGGCCGACGAAGCGCCGCTGACACTGGAACCGCTCGCCACCGCGCGCGCGCGGCTCGCCGAGGAGTTCGACAGTCAGTTCGGCGGCTTCGGCGCAGCGCCGAAGTTCCCGCACCCCACGAACATCGATTTCCTGTTGCGTCAGTGGCGCGCGACGGCAGCCAGCGACGCGCCGGACCTGCATTCGTTGTACATGGCGACGCTGACGCTGCAGCGGATGGCGGAAGGCGGTCTCTACGACCAGCTCGGCGGCGGCTTCGCGCGCTACTCGGTCGATCAGTTCTGGATGATCCCGCACTTCGAGAAGATGCTGTACGACAACGGCCAGCTGCTGCGGGTCTATGCGAACGCGGCTCTTGCGACCGGCGACGAGCTGTTCCGTCGCGTCGCCGCCGCAACCGCCGAGTGGATGATGCGCGACCTGCAGGCGCCGGCCGGCGGCTATTGGTCGACCCTCGACGCGGACTCCGAAGGTCACGAGGGCAAGTTCTACGTCTGGGATGCGGCGCAGGTGCGTGCGCTGGTGCCCTCACCGGCATACGAGGCGCTCGCGCGGCGCTTCGGTCTCGACCGGCCGGCGAACTTCGAAGGCCTGTGGCATTTGCATGCCTATCGACCCGAAGAGGAAGTTGCGGCCGAGCTGGGCATCGATGCACGCGAGCTGACGCGGCGCCTCGACGAAGCGCGCAGGATCCTGCTGGCCGAACGCAACCGGCGCGTCTGGCCGGGACGCGACGAGAAGGTGCTCACGTCCTGGAACGGCCTGGCGATCGCCGGCATGGCCGTCGCGGCGCGCGCGCTCGGTCGGGGCGATCTCGCCGAATCGGCAACCCGTGCGGTCGATTTCATCCGCGCCCAACTGTTGCGCGATGGACGCCTGCTCGCGGTCCACAAAGACGGCCAGTCGCGCTTCCCCGCGTACCTCGATGACTATGCGTTCCTGCTCGATGGACTGATCGAGCTGCTGCAGACGCGCTGGCGCAGCTCCGACCTGCAGCTCGCGACGGCTTTGGCAGACGCGCTGCTCCAGCACTTCACCGATACCGAACGGGGCGGCTTCTACTTCACAGCAGACGATCACGAGCAGCTCATGCATCGCTCGAAATCGTTCAGTGACGAAGCCGTGCCGGCGGGCAATGCCATCGCGGCCCAGGCGCTCACACGCCTCGGGCTATTGCTCGGAGAGACGCGCTACCTGGACGCGGCTGCGCGCACCTTGCGCGCCGCATGGGCGCCGCTCAACCACTATCCGCACGCGCACGCCTCGCTGCTCGTGGCGCTCGCCGAGCACCTCGATCCGCCGGAAATCGTGATCATCCGCGGCCTGTCACAGGAAGCCGGACACTGGCGCGACGCGCTGACCAGAAAGTACTCGCCGACGCGGCTGGTGTTCGCGATCGACGCGGATGCGGCAGCCCTGCCGCCGGCGATTGCGGACAAGCGCGCGCTCGATACGACCGTCGCCTACGTGTGTCGGGGCATGACCTGCTCGGAGCCGGTGCGCGCGCTGGCGCCGTTGCTCGCGCTCACGAGCTGAGGAAATGGGGAATGTCCCCATTTCTCACTTCCCTTCCTTCTGCTTCTTGCGCGCCTGCTTCATGTGGCGCGAGCGCTCGATGCCGGCAAGCTGCTTGACCTTCGCGGCTTCGATTGCCGCCGCCAGCGCCTGCTCGCCCCACTGCCGCAGCTGTGCCGGGTCATCGACGACATCGCCGGGCACCTGGTGGTGATCGGTGGTGAGATCGAACGCGTTCGGATATGGCTTGAACTGCTGCATGCCGCGCTCCTGATAGGCACGCAGGTTGCTGGCGTCAGTGTGCAAGTACAGCTTGTCGTCCATGACGATGCCGAGCAGGCGCTCGTCGACGAAGATGCCGATGCCGCCGAAAATCGATTTCGTCGAGATGCGCCCGAGGAATGCGAGCTGCTCCTCGACGTAACTGGCGAGATCCGACTTGACCCGCATGGCGAGCTACTCGTTCTTCCTGAATTGGCTGCTTGGCGGAAAACTTCCACTGGTCCCGGCGCGGGCCAGTTTACGTCAGTCGCGCGCGGATCGCATCGCGCAGCGGCCCGTGCTGCTGCAGATCGAAGAGCGGCGCCTGCGTCCAGTCGTACGTCCACGGGTTGTTTGTGCGCATCGCTTCGGGCTCGTGCGCATAACGCGGATGCACGTGGGCATGCAGCGCCGGCTCGAGATTGCCGAAGATGGCGTAGTTGATACGCAACGCTCCGGTGGCTGCGAGCACCGCGTCGCCGAGCCGCCCGAGGTCGGCCAGGAAGCGGTCACGCTCGAGCGCGGCCAGCGCGTTGAGATGCGGCACGACCGGGTCCGGCAGCAGCAGGCAATAGCCCGGCAACACCTGCCGCTGGCCGAGCACGGCCCAGCCCGACGCGAGCCGGGCAATGACTGTCGGCTCCTGGCCGGCGCGGCACGCTTCGACGCAACGATGGATCGCGGTGCTCACTGCTCGCCCGTCGTTAGCATTTGTTATTTCCGGAACACGAAGTAGACCGCGCCGAGGATACACAACGCGGCCCACAGGTAGTCGAGCTTGAGCGGCTGGCGCATGTAGAAGATCACGAACGGCACGAACACGCTCAGCGTGATCACCTCCTGCAGGATCTTCAGCTGCGGCAGCGTCATCACCGTGTAGCCGACGCGGTTCGCGGGCACCTGCAACAGATACTCGAACAGCGCGATACCCCAACTCGCCAGTGCTGCTACGACCCACGGCTTCTGGCCGAGATGCTTGAGGTGCCCGTACCAGGCGAACGTCATGAACACGTTCGACAGCGCCAGCAGCACGACGGTACTCAGGACCGGGTTCATTGCAGCTCCCGTTTTTCAAGTTGTGGCGGCGCCCAATCGCACGCCGGATCGAAAAACTTCTGCGCGCTCGCTGCGCCCCGCAGCCGCTCGCGCACATCGGCGAGCTCCGGTTGTTCGCCGGCGAGCCGCCGTTGCAGGAGCTCTGCGCACAGATCGTCTTCCGGGCAGCGCTCGACAGCTTCGTGTCCCATGCGAACGAGCGTGACCGTCTGCGGTGCTCGCGAGCGAATGTAGCGCACGATGGCGGCGGCGTTCACCAGCGCGCCGGTGATCACCTCATCGGCGCGGCTCGCCGCCGCGAGGCCCTGGGTACCGGAGTGGGTCGTGTGGATGATCGTGCGATCGCGGAGGTCGAGTCGTTCGAGCTCGGTGGGCGAGTTGCCGCAGTCGAATCCCGGCAATGGCCGGGCATGTCGCTCGCCGATCAGCAGCCAGTCGGGATGCAGCCGCTTCAGCGCCCGGGCCTCGGCGATTTCGGCGACCGGAACGATGGCGCGCGCGCCGCGGGCGCAGGCGTGGGCCGCGACCGAGGAGGCACGGAAGACGTCGATGATGACAGCCAGCCCGCGCGCAGCGCGGGCGCCCGCGACGAAATCCGCGAGCTGGACTTCAGCCGGCCGCCACCCGCTTGGCACGCTGCAGCCTCACCACACGCTTCGCGTCCACCGGCTGCTCGTTCATGACGACGACCTTGGCGCGCTTGAAGAAGTTGAAGTCCGTGGCACTCGCCCAGGTGTAGGCGCCCATCATGCGGCCCACTACCAGGTCGCCGACTTCGAGCTCCGGCAGCACGATGTTGTCGTCGATGACGTCGATCGAGTCGCAGGTGGGACCGGCGAGCACGCTCTCGAACAGCTCCCCGCCGTCGCGCAGGGCGGCGACCGGGTACTTGGCGTGATCGAACAGCTGGCCGCTGTACGAACCGTACAGGCCGTCGTCGAGGTAGTACCACCAACGCCCGTCGCGCCTGGCTTTGCCCATGACGGTGCTGACCGCGATCGCGGCCGGCGCGGCGATGAAGCGCCCGGGCTCGGCAAGCACGCGCACGTGCTTCGGCAGCCTGGCCAGCGCCGCGCGGATCGGGGCGCAGAATTCCTCGATCGGCATCACCGCGTCCGTGTACGGCACCGGGAAGCCGCCGCCGACATCGAGCACGTCGAGCGACGGCAGGCCGGCCAGCAGCGCCTCGGCGATGAGGTTGGTGCAGGCCTGGATCGCTTCGATGTACTTAGAAGGATCGGTCGCCTGCGAGCCGACATGGAACGACAGGCCCTTCACCCGGATACCGAGCCGGCGTGCCTGCTCGATCAGGCCGAGCACGGCGCCGGGCTCGCAACCGAACTTCTTCGACAGGTCGCAGACGGCCGTCGGGCTGCGGAAGCAGACGCGCAGCAGCAGCTCGGCACGCTTGCGGTAGCGGGCAAACTTCTTGATCTCGTCCGGGTTGTCGGCGACGAACGTCGTGACGCCGTAGCGCAGCGCGTCGCGGATGTCGCTATCGCGCTTGATCGGGTGCGTGTGGATGCACCGCTCCGGGGCAATGCCTTGCGCCTTCACCAGCTCGACCTCGCCTGTCGTGGCCAGATCGAAGAAGGCGCCCTCGTCGCGCAGCGTCGCCACCACCGAGGCGTGCGGCAGCGGCTTGAGCGCGTAGTGCAGGTCGACGCCGGGCAGCGCATCGCGCAACGCGCGGTACTGGCGGCGGACCTGCTCGCAATCGACGACCAGGAGCGGCGAGCCGAAACGGGCGGCCAGCCGGCGGATCTCGGCTTCCGTCAGCATCGTCGAATCGAAGGAATGGGCGGGAGAGACAGCTAGTGACTGCTTGGCTGCACGTGGCAACACTGTTCGGGCACCTCACGAAGCAAAAAAAGCTGCGGACTCACTTAACCAACCAACGAGAGCTTCGAACGGTTCGAACCTCTCAAAAGTTCTGGTCGAGCGGCACCTGCAGCTCATCGCATCGGGGTGCTCTCTTACACAGTCGCGCGCAATGTAACAAAAACGCGCAGCGATGCAAGAAGCAGCGCACGCTTTGTCCGCTCGCGCGCGCGACGCGGATCACATTTCGCGCGCGCGCCTCTGCTAAATTTCGCGGATGACAGCCGTTCCGTCATCGCCCGACTCGCGCCAGGAGCTGGAAGCGCTGCTCCGCAGCCGCGTGCCGCTGGTCGTGATCGAGACGTACGACGAGCCGCGCGCGCTCGAAATGCTCGCCGCGCTCTCGCCGCGCCTCGCCGCCGCGCACACGCCGGTGTTCCAGTGGACCTGCACCGACGGCCTGCGCCGTCTCGACGTGAACCTCGGCGGCGCCCAGCAGCACAACGCCGAGCCGGCAGCCGTGCTCAAGTCGATCCGCGCCTCCAGCGTCGCCGGCATCTACATCCTGCTCGACTTCCACCCGTTCCTCACCGACCCGGTGCACGTGCGGCTGCTGAAGGACATCTGCCAGGACTATGACCGCACGGCGCGCACCATAGTTCTGATCAGCGCCGAGATCGTGCTGCCGCGGGAGCTGGAGCATCTCGCCGCCCGCTACCGACTCGCATTTCCCGACCGCACCGAGCGCCGCGCCATCATCGAGAAGGTCGCCGGCGACTGGACCCGCACTCATGGCGACAAGGTCCGCACCGACCGCAAATCGCTGGAGCTGCTGATCGAGAACCTCGCCGGCCTGTCGGTCAGCGATACCGAACGGCTGGCGCGCCAGGCGATCTTCAACGACGGCGCGCTGCTGCCGAGCGACCTGCCGGGCGTCATGCAGGCGAAGTACGAGCTGCTGAACCGTGGCGGCGTGCTGAGTTTCGAGTACGACACGGCGCAGTTCGCCGACCTCGGCGGCATGACGCGGCTCAAGGAGTGGCTGAAGCTGCGTAAGCCTGCCTTCGACGGCTCCGCGCCGGAGCTCGAAGTGCCGAAAGGGGTGCTGCTGCTCGGCGTGCAGGGCTGCGGCAAGAGCGTCGCGGCGCGCGCCGCGGCGGGAATCTACGGCGTGCCGCTGCTGCGGCTGGACTTCGGAGCGATCCACAACAAGTACATCGGCGAGTCGGAGCGCAACCTGCGCGAGACGCTGGCGACCGCGAGCGTGATGGCGCCGTGCGTGCTGTGGATCGACGAGATCGAGAAGGGGCTGGCGACCGGCGACAGCGACAGCGGCACCTCGCAGCGGCTGCTCGGCGGGTTCCTCACGTGGCTGGCGGAGCGCCGGTCGAAGACGTTCGTGGTCGCGACCGCCAACGACATCGCGGCGCTACCGCCGGAGCTGATCCGCAAGGGACGCTTCGACGAGATCTTCTTCGTCGATCTGCCCGATGCAGCGACGCGTGCGGAGATCTTGCGCATCCACGCGCGCAAGCGGTCGCTGCAGCTCGCAGATACCGACGTGACGCAACTGGCGGCGTCTTGCGACGGGTTCTCGGGCGCAGAGATCGAGCAGGCGGTGGTGTCCGCCGTCTATGCGGCGCATGCCGCGGGCCGTACCGTCGGCGCCCCGGACATTCTGCGGGAGATCAAAGCCACCCGGCCGCTCTCGGTCGTGATGGCGGAGCGCGTCGCAGAGCTCAGGGAATGGGCCGCCGAAAGAACAGTGCCAGCAAACTAGCTAATGGGGACATTCCCCATTACCCGGGCCCACCCTCTTCGCCGTAATCCGCCACCCAAGCGGCGATGTCCTGATCGTAGGTGACGATGTTCTCGGCGGTGGCGGCGCGCTTGACGCGGTCGCGCACCGCGTCCCACTTCTCGCCCGGCGGCACTTCCTCGACCAGAATGACCTTGGCGGCTGCCTTGTCGAGCGTGCGCAGATTGGCGTACAGCTGCCTCGCGTACGCGTCAGGGCGGATTCCGGCGTTGATCCAGGTCATGTATGGATTCGCCCGCCCCGGCGGGCGCTGCGCGAGCACCGCGACCTTCTCGTGGTTGTCGGTGAATTCGTTCATCACCTGCTCGAGCCGGCGGCTCGGCACGACGTTCACCGGCGTCGCCGGCGAGTAGTGACGCGTCGTGGTGCCCGGTACGCGCGGTGCGTTCGGGTTCGGGCCGGCCTGGATCGTCGGCACTACCGCGCGCAGCTGCGAGAAGGTGATACTGCCGGGCCGCAGCACGCGCGGTCCGTCGCCGATGCACGAGACGATCGTCGATTCCAGGCCGACCTTGCAGTCGCCGCCGTCCAGCACGAACTTGATCTCCTCGCCGAATTCCTCGCGCACGTGCTCGGCGCGGGTCGGGCTGAGGTGGCCGTAACGGTTGGCGCTCGGCGCGGCGATGCCGCCGCCGAAGGCATTCAGCAACTGCTGCGCGACCGGATGATTGGGCACGCGGATCGCCACCGTGTCCTGTCCGCCGGTGATGACGTCGTTGACGGCCGGTGCTCGCTTCGCAACCAGAGTCAGCGGGCCGGGCCAGAACGCGTCGGCGAGCTTCTTCGCTTCCGGCGGCATCTCGCGCACCCAGCGCTGCAGGTAGCGCGGATGGTCGATGTGCACGATGACCGGATGCGTCGAAGGCCGGTTCTTGGCGCGGAAGATCTTGCGGACCGCATCCGGGTTGTTGGCGTTCGCGCCCAGGCCGTAAACCGTTTCCGTCGGGAACGCGACCAGCTCGCCGGCGCGCAGCGCTTCGACGGCTTGCTGGATCTCCTCCTGAAGTACGCGTCCGATAGCCATAGAGGGGAATGATAACGAAGAGGGCTGAGGGCTGGAGGCCGTAGGCTGTAGCCAGAGGCCGGAACAGAGAAAGCTGTCTTCTTCTGGCTACAGCCTACAGCCTACAGTCTACAGCCTCATTCCAATGCCGCTCGTTTCCAGCCGCCATCGGTTCTCCGTAGCTCGTACGTCGGCCAGTAGCGCTTGTCCAGCTTGAGCGTGATGACTTCCACCGCACCGTTCCAGCTCACGGTCCGCAGGCGCAGCGATGAGCGGTCCTCGCGGCCCGCGACAGCCTTGACGAACGCGTCCAGGTCCGCGATCGGCTGACCGTCGACTTCGACGATGCGGCGGCCGGCCCACAGCTGATAGCGCGTCGCCGGCGAGCCGTACGAGAAGTACGCGACGAAGACGCCTTCCGGCGCGATGCCGCGCTGAGCAGCCAGCGCCCGGTGCGGCTGTTGCAGCACCGCGCCCGACCACACGACGATCCGGTCGAGGTCGCGGCCGCCGAGCAGCACCGTCGGCACATCGACCACCTGCTCTTTACCCGCTCGCAGCAGCGTCACACGCACGGTGTCCTTCTGCACCGCGCGCTCTACTTCGCGGAAGCGGTTCACGACCACGCCGTCGACGTCGAGGATCAGGTCGCCCGACTTCAACAGCTTCGCCGCCGGCGACCCGCCGACCAGGCGCTGGACGCCGAGCACCTGCCGGCGCTCCGGGCTGTGCTGCTCCAGGCGCTGCACCCACGTGTCGGTCAGGCCGAGCTTGCGCGCGCTGGCGAGCGGCACCGGCTGCAGCTCCGCTTCGAGCGAATGCAGCCCGCGCCCGTCGCGCACCAGCGGCAGCATCTCCATCAGCACTTCGGCGGGAATGCCGCGGTTTTCCTGCACCGTGTCGCGGCCCGATTCGTAAGCGAAGCTCGCCCAGCTGGCGACCACCTCGCCGCTCTTGTTCACGAGCACGCCGTCGAAGTCGCTCGGGCCGTTGATCAGCGCGATCGTCTCGAGGTTGGCATCGCGGAACTGCAGAGTGCGCGACAGCGGGTACGCGACCGGATCGATCGACGCGACCGTGGCGCCGCGCGATTGCACCTTGCCGTCCGGACGCACGCCGACGGCCCATACCTGCTCGCCCGGTCGCAGCTCGACAGCCCGCAGAGTCGCCGCACGCGCCGGCGTCGCGCCGATGAGCGAGGGATCGTAGGAAACCACCGCAAGATTGTGCAGCGGGTGCACGTACTCGACCCGGCCGGGGATCTCGATCGTGCCGGAGAACGTCAGGCGCACGTCGCCGAGCGGCGTGGGCACAGTGTTGCGATCGACGAGCACCAGTCCGCGCTCCGCGTCGATGATCACGCCCGTGCCGTAGTAGCTGCGCTCGGTGATGCCGGAAACCGAGTACGGCATGTCGAAATTGACCAGCACCAGCGAGGGCGCGAGCTTGTTGACCAGCGGATCGGCGGTCTTCGCATAACTCGTCGTCGCCGGCTTCTGCGGCTGGTCGCCGTCGCTGTCCGCCCAGCTCTTGCACGGCCAGGTGCCATTCACGTCGTCGCGCTTGCACGAGCGGGCCGGGAACCAGCGGCGGTCCATGCGCATCACGCGCACCTGCGCCGTGTTCGGGTCCTCGAGCGTGAAGAAACGCACCGGCGCGCGTTGGCCCTCGTGCAGCTGGCCCACCACCTGCTCGAAGTCGTCGAGCGAGGCGATGTCCTTGCCGCCGACTTCGGTCACCACGGCGCCGCGCGGTACCCCCGATGCGCCGAGAATGTAGCCAGGGTTCGCAACGTAGACGCCGCGGATCGGCACGTTGATGTGGCGCGCCTGCTGCCACGACAGGTTGTGCACGACGCCGTCGCCGAACTCGAGCAGCTCATCCGGCGTGATCGCGTACAGGTCCTGCACCGCCAGCTCACGCTCCAGCACCTGGCCGCCGCGCTCGACTTGCAGCTTGACCGTCTTGCCGACGCTGTCGTCGAGCACGCGCGACATCAGGTCGAAGTCGGCGGTCAGCTCGCCGTTGATGCGCACCAGGATGTCGCCCGGCTCCAGCGTCGCCTCCGCCGGCGAGCCGCGCTGCACCTCCGAGACGACCAGCATGCCGGTCTTCGCGGGAAACTTGCGGCGCACGGCGCTCTCGGTCTCGCTGCGCAGGCCGAGACGATGCACTTCGTCGAACGGGGTGTAGACGAACACTGTCTGCAGCGTGCCGCGTGCGACCGGCTTGCCTTCCTGAATGAGCTGCAGCGCGCGTGCTACGCGATCGAGCGGCAGGTAGAAGCTCGACTGCGCCTGGTTGCTGCCGCCGGCATTCAACGCCAGCACCCGGCCGTCGATGTCGATGACCGGCGATCCGGACGAGCCGCCGGAGGTGCCGGACGCCGCCTGGTAATAGAACGTGTTGAAGTCGTTGTACTTGCCGATGCCGTAGTTCGGCGCTTCGCGATCCAGCCGCGCGAGCGTGCCCGCCAGGATCGACAGCTGCTCGCCGGCATCGTTGCCCACGACGCGGATCTCGCGGCCGACCAGCGCGCCCTGCGGGTACAGCTTCAGCTCGGTGGGCTTGATGAAGCGCAGCTTGGAGGGATCGTAGCGATAGAAGCCGAAGTCGTGCACCGGATCGCGGTACACCGGGTACAGCGTGACTTCCTCGCGATTCAGGAAGACGGCCTGCGCCGTCACCGGTCCGGGCGTCACGACGTGGCGGTTCGTCAGGATCAGGCCGCGCTTGGCGTCGACGACGAAGCCGGTCGCCTGGCTCGACATGTTCCACTCGGTGTCGAAGGCGCGCGTCAGATCGACCTGGATCGTCACGACGCCGCTCGCCACCTTTTCCAGCGTGCGGGTCCAGCGCGAGTCCTCGGCTTCCGAAACCGGCACGTTGGCGGCCGTGGCGGCCGGCGTCTCCGGGAGCGGAGGATTGACCGGTGGAGCGACTGCGACGGGAGCTTCCGTCGCGGCGTGAACCATCAGAGGGGCAAGCAACAGCGCAAACAGCAGAGTTCTTTGCATGCAGGAAACCGCGTCAGGACCCGCTCAACCGAGCAACAGGAAGCCCCAGATCACCACCAGGACGCCGAAGGATAACAGCACGGCTGTGGAGCCCACGTCTTTCGCCAGTCCGGAAAGCTCATGACGTTCCAGACCGATGCGGTCGACGACAGTTTCAATTCCCGTGTTCAGCAGCTCGACGATCAGCACCAGCAGCACCGAGGCGATCAGCAGCGCTTTCTCGACCGGCGTCTTGCCGAGCCATGCGCCGAGCGGCAGCAGCACGATTGCCAGCGCGACTTCCTGACGGAACGCCGCCTCGGCGCGGAACGCGCCCTTGAATCCCTGCCAGGAATTGACGAAGGCGAGCAGCAACCGGCGCATGCCGGAGAGCTTGGGGCGATCTTGCATGACGGACGGCAGTTCGCTAGCCACTTTGATAAGTCAGGTCCAGTTGTTTCGCGGCGCGGACGTCGTCCAGCCGGCGGACCGGCAGAGTATACGGTGCGCCCTTGACCTTCGCGGGATCCTGTTCGGCCTCGCGCTGAATCGCAACCATCGCTTCGACGAAGGCGTCGAGCTCCTCCTTGGCCTCGGTCTCCGTCGGCTCGATCAGCAGGCACTCCGGCACCAGCAGCGGAAAGTAGGTCGTGGGTGCGTGGAAGCCGTGATCGAGCAGCCGCTTGGCGAAGTCCATCGCGTTCACGCCGAGCTGCTTCGCCTGGCGCTTGAGCGTGATGATGAACTCGTGGCTGGCGCGGCGGCCCGGATAAGCGGCATCGAACCCCGCCTGCTGCAGGCGTGCCAGCATGTAATTGGCGTTGAGCGCAGCATATTCGGCGACGCGCTGCATGCCCGAGCGGCCGAGCATCCGCATGTAGACGTAAGCACGCAGCAGCACGCCGGCATTGCCCATGAATGCCGACAACCGGCCGATCGTCTGCGGCACGTCGCGCGCGTCGAGCCAGCGATAGCGATCGCCTTCGCGTCCCACGATCGGCACCGGCAGGAACGGCAGCAGGCGCTGACCGACGCCGACTGCACCGGAGCCCGGTCCGCCGCCGCCGTGCGGCGTCGAGAACGTCTTGTGCAGGTTCATGTGGATGACGTCGAAGCCCATGTCGCCGGGGCGCACCTTGCCGAGGATCGCGTTGAGATTCGCGCCGTCGTAGTACAGCAGGCCGCCGGCTTCATGGACCAGCTTCGCGACTTCCTGGATGCGTCGCTCGAACACGCCGAGCGTCGAGGGATTGGTGAGCATGATGCCGGCAGTCTTCGGTCCGAGCGCCTGCTGCAGCGCCTCGACGTCGACGTCGCCATTCGGCAGCGAGGGAATCTCGACGACACTGCAGCCGCACATCGTCGCGGTCGCGGGATTCGTGCCGTGCGCGGCATCGGGGACGATAATCTCGGTGCGATCCATGTCGCCACGCGCGCGGTGATACGCGCGGATCATCGCGACGCCCGCGAACTCGCCCTGCGCGCCCGCCATCGGCGTCAGCGACACACCCTTCATGCCGGTGACTTCCTTGAGCATCTCCTGCAGCTCGAACATGCAGGCCAGGAAACCCTGGCTCGCCGATTCCGGCGCCAGCGGGTGCCGCCCGAGAAACTCGGGCAGCATCGCGAACTGATTGCACGCGCGCGGGTTGTATTTCATCGTGCACGAGCCGAGCGGATAGAAGTGCGTGTCGATCGAGAAGTTGAGCTGCGACAGGCGCGTGAAATGACGCACGGCCTGCAGCTCCGAGACTTCCGGCAGCGCGGCGCGCTGTTTGCGGCGGAATTTCTCCGGCACTTCCGCCGCAGCGGCGTGCGGATATTGCCCAGCCGCGCTGCGACCGGTGCGGGAGTGCGTGAAGATCAAAGGTTCGTGCATGGTGTTAGCTCACTGATGGGTGATGGGGTGATGCGGTGATGTGTGCATCACGCCATCACGTTCATCACTTCTCTCATCACCTTCTCGTACATCGCGATGTCTTCATCAGTCTTCGTCTCGGTCGCACACACGAGCAAGGCGTTGCCGAGCTCGGGATACTGGCGCGACAGATCGTAGCCGCCGACGATCCCGCGCTGCGCGAGCGCTTCGAGCACTTGGCCCGGCTTGCGATCGAGCTGCAGCACTGCTTCGTGGAAGCGCGGGCCGCTGAACCCGAGTTTCACGCCCTTGATGCGCGTGAGCGCTGCTACCAGCGCGCTGGTCTGCGTTTGCGACGCCGCCGCCACCTTCTCGAGGCCCGCTGCGCCGAGCAACGACATATGGATCGTCGCAGCCGTCACCAGCAGTCCCTGGTTCGTGCAGATGTTCGAGGTCGCCTTGCTGCGCCGGATGTGCTGCTCGCGTGCCTGCAGCGTCAGCGTGAAGCCGGGCTTGCCATCGAGATCGACGGTGCGGCCGATGATCCGGCCCGGCATCTGGCGCACGTGCTCCATGCGCGTCGTCATGAAGCCGAAGTACGGACCGCCCGAGGACAGCGGCACGCCGAACGGCTGACCGTCGCCGATCACGATGTCCGCGCCCCTATTCGTCGCTTGGGTACCCCACTCGCCCGGCGGCTTCAGCAGCGCCAGCGACAGCGGGTTCACGACCGCGATCAAGAGCGCGTTGTGCGCTTGCGCCCACTCGGCGATCGCGTCGACGTCTTCGAGCAGTCCGAAAAAGTTCGGCTGCTGCACGACGACCGCCGTGATGTCCTGGCCCTGGTAAGCATCCAGCGAGCCCGAACGCAACGTGCCGCTCGCCGTGTCGTACGGCAGCACGTCGAACTTGAGGTTCTGTCCTTCCGTGATCGCGCGCGCCACTTGCAGATAGGTGGGATCGAGCGCGGCCGGAACGAGGATGCGCGCCGACTTCGACTTGCGATTCGCGCGCACCGCCATCAGGCACGCCTCCGCGAGCGCCGACGCGCCGTCGTACAGCGATGCGTTCGAGACCTGCATGCCCGTCAGGCTCGCCATCATCGTCTGGTATTCGTACAGCAGCTGCAGCGTGCCCTGGCTGGCCTCGGCCTGGTACGGCGTGTAGGCGCTGTAGAACTCGCCGCGCGTGACGATCGCCCAGACCGCCGCGGGAATGTGATGCTCGTAGGCGCCGGCTCCGAGGAAGTTGAGCGGACGTCCGTCGCGCGCAGCGCGCTGCTGCATCAGCCTGCCGACCTCCATCTCGGTCAGCGCTTCAGGGATGCCGGCGAGCGACTTGATGCGCAGCGCGGCGGGAATCTCTTCGAACAGTGCATCGATGCTCGGCGCGCCGATGGCGGCCAGCATCTCGCGAACGTCGGTTTCGGTGTGCGGGATGAACGGCATGTCAGTGCCCTGCTTCCTCGACGACTTTCTCGTAGGCCTTCGCGTCGAGCAGGCTCGTGAGCTCGCTGCTGTTGCTCGGCTTCACCTTGAACAGCCAGCCCTGACCGTACGGGTCGCTGTTCACCAGCTCCGGCGTGGCGCTGAGCGCCTCGCTGTTGTTGGCGATGACCTCGCCCGAGATCGGGCTATAGACATCGGACGCGGCCTTCACCGACTCGACGACCGCCGCGGCGCCGCCCTTGCTCAGCGCCTTGCCGACTTCCGGCACTTCGACGAACACCAGGTCGCCGAGCGCGCCCTGCGCGTGATCGGAGATGCCGACGGTCACGGTGCCGTCGCTCTCGACGCGGGCCCATTCGTGGGAGTCGAGGTACTTCAGATTGCTGGGGATGGAGGACATGGAGGAGGCCCTATGTGAGGAAATGGAAGTGATAGGGTGATGAAGGTGATGAAGGTGATGAAGGTGATGACACGGGTTTCCTGCATCACTTCCATCACCTTCATCACTCTCATCACCGTCCACCGCACTCTAAATTCAAACCAATGCTTTGCCATTGCGCACGAACGGATACTTCACCACGCGGGCGGCAAGCAGCTTCCCACGTATATCCACTTGCACCTGCTCGCCGGTCGCGGCCGGCACGCGCGCGAAGCCGATCGAGCGCTCCAGCGTCGGCGAGAACGTGCCGCTGGTCATTTCGCCTTCGCCAACACCCGGCACCACGACTTTCTGGTGACTGCGCAGCACGCCGCGATCTTCCAGCACGAGGCCGACGAGCTTGCGCGGAACGCCGCCACGGCGCTGCGCTTCGAGCGCGGCGCGGCCGATGAACTCACGCTCCGCAGGTTCGAACGCGACGGTCCAGGTCAGGCCGGATTCGAGCGGCGTCAGGTTCTCGTCCATGTCGTTGCCGTACAGGTTCATGCCGGCTTCGAGCCGCAGCGTGTCGCGCGCTCCCAGGCCGCATTGACGCACGCCCGCCTCGCGCAGCGCCGCCCAGAATGCCGCGATGTCCTTCGCGGGCAGGATGACTTCCCAACCGTCCTCGCCGGTGTAGCCGGTCGTCGCCACGAAATGCGACCCGAGCTGGCGCGAGAAAAACGGCTTCATGCCGAGCACGGCGTTGGCGCCCTTGCCGATGACCTTGGCGGCCTTCGCCCGGGCGTTCGGCCCCTGCACCGCGACCATCGCCAGGTCGGTGCGCGGCTGGACCTCGACCTCGAACGGGCCTGCCCAGCGCTTCAGCCACGCGGTGTCCTTGTCGCGCGTGCCGGCGTTGACCACGACGCGGAAGTGCTGCTCGTCGCCGAAGTACGTGATCAGGTCATCGACCACGCCGCCGCGCTCGTTGAGCATGCAGCTGTAGAGCGCCTTGCCGGGATCCTTCAGCTTGGCGACATCGTTGGCGAGCAGATGACGCAGGTAGTCGCGGGTACGGGCGCCGCTGACGTCGGCGATCAGCATGTGCGACACGTCGAACATGCCGGCGTCGCGACGCACGGCGTGATGCTCTTCGATCTGCGAGCCGTAGTGGACCGGCATGTCCCAGCCGCCGAAATCGACCATGCGGGCGCCCGCGGCGACGTGCGTTTCGTACAAAGGCGTCTTGAAGCCCATCGTTGCTCCAGCAAAACAAAAGACGGCAGCGAGCGCGACGCGCGAGCTGCCCCTCTGTCCTGTGACCTGAGAGATCCGGCGCGGGCGCCTCTCCCCTTCGGTGAGCCGGGCCAGACTGGTCGTCGTGGCCGGCTACTCTCCAGAGCCCCTCCAGATGCGCGTGGCGCATCGTCGACATGCCGTTCTTGTGCCTGAGCGTTTCCGGGCGGTTGCGCCTTCGGCGGTCGCAGATCGAAGACCTGAGCGACTCTCTCCGGCCATGCCTTGCGATGGGTGCCGTATGGTAGCAGAGAAGCGGTTTAGAATTCCGGCATGTCCACGCTTCCCCGCCGCAGCTCCATACCCGTCCGCATCGGCGCCGTCGTCGTCGGTGGCGGCGCACCCATTGCCGTGCAGTCGATGACGAATACCGACACGGCCGACGTCGAGTCGACGGTCCGCCAGGTCCAGGACCTCGCGCGCGCCGGCTCCGAGCTGGTGCGGGTCACGGTGAACACGGACGAAGCCGCGGCTGCAGTGCCGCACATCGCGGAACGTCTCGCGCGCGCCGGCGTCTTCGTGCCACTGGTGGGCGATTTCCACTTCAACGGTCACCGCCTGCTCAAGGCGCACCCGGCGTGCGCGCAGGCGCTGGCGAAGTACCGCATCAACCCGGGCAACGTCGGCCGCGGCAGCAAGCGCGACCCGCAGTTCGCCGAGATGATCGAAGTCGCGTGCCGCAACGCGAAGCCGGTGCGCATCGGCGTCAACTGGGGCAGCCTCGACCAGGACCTGCTGACCCGGATGATGGACGACAACTCGCAGCGCCCGCAGCCGCTCGACGCCAATGAAGTCATGCGCGAGGCGCTGGTCGTGTCGGCGCTCGACTCGGCGGAACGCGCCGTCGAGCTCGGTCTCGGCCGCGACCGCATCGTCATCTCGTGCAAGGTGAGCGGCGTGCAGGACCTGATCGCGGTGTATCGCAACCTCGCCGCGCGCTGCGAATACGCGCTGCACCTGGGCCTCACCGAAGCCGGCATGGGCTCGAAGGGCATCGTCGCCTCGACTGCCGGCATGGCCGTGCTGCTGCAGGAAGGCATCGGCGACACGATCCGCGTCTCGCTGACGCCGGAGCCGAACGGCGATCGCACGCAGGAAGTGGTCGTCGCGCAGGAAATCCTGCAGACCCTCGGGCTGCGCTCGTTCGTACCGATGGTGATCGCGTGCCCGGGCTGCGGCCGCACGACCTCGACTTATTTCCAGGAGCTGGCGCAGAAGATCCAGACGCACATCCGTCACCAGATGCCGCAGTGGCGCAAGCAGTACGCCGGCGTCGAAGAGATGACGGTCGCAGTGATGGGCTGCGTCGTGAACGGGCCCGGCGAGAGCAAGCACGCCAACATCGGCATCAGTTTGCCGGGCACCGGCGAGCGCCCGGTCGCGCCGGTCTACATCGACGGCGAGAAGGGACCGACGCTCAAGGGCGAGCGCATCGCGGAGGAGTTCCAGTCGCTGGTCGAGGATTATGTCGCGAAGCACTACGCGCGGAGGCAACCGGCATGAGCGAGCTCAGCAGCAAGAAGTGCGTGCCTTGCGAAGGTGGCGCTCAACCGTTGTCGCGCGCCGAGGCGCAGGCGCTGATGCAGCAGCTGCGGCCGGAATGGAAGCTGGCCGACGACACGAAGAGCATCGCGAGCGAATGGAAGTTCCGCAACTTCTTCCACACGATGAGCTTCGTGAACGCCGTGGCGCACATCGCCAACGCTGAAGACCACCATCCGGATCTGGAGGCCGGCTACGGCTACTGCCGTATCCGCTACAACACGCACGCGATCGGCGGCTTGTCGGAAAACGATTTCATCTGCGCGGCGAAGATCGACGCGCTGCCGCGGACCTGAGAAATGGGGACATTCCCCATTTCGTCGCTGCCCCGCGCAGCAGCAACGACCTCGGCCGAAATGGGGAATGTCCCCATTTCTCACCCGACCGGGTGCCTGAATTCCCGCTTGGCGAACTCTATCCGCTGCGCGGGCGTCGCGGAGAAGTCGGCGCGCCGTTCGCAGATCTTCAGACGCCGCAAAAGTCCCTGACGATTGGCGATCTGGATCGCGAGCCCCGGGCGCGCGTTCAGCTCCAGCACCAGCGGCCCGAGATCGCGGTCGAGCACGACGTCGACGCCGATGTAGCCCAGGCCGGTCAGGTCGTAGCAGCGCGCGGCGATGTCGAGGATCGTGTCCCACTCGGGCACGCGCAGGCCCGCGATGGCGTGCGTCGTGTCGGGATGATGCGTCACGACCTCGGTGCCGATGACGCCGTCGAGCGTGATACCGGTGGCGAGATCGATGCCGGCACCGACCGCACCCTGGTGCAGATTCGCCTTGCCGCGCGAGCCGCGCGTCGGCAGCCGCACCATCGACATGATCGGAATGCCGCGGAACACGATCACGCGGATGTCCGGCACGCCCTGGTAGCTGATGCGCTCGAACAGCGGCGAGAAGCGCACCATGTACTCGACGATCACCACGTCCTGCACGCCGCCGAGGCTGAACTGGCCGTTGATGGCGTTCGACAGGTGATGCGACAGGAACTCCTCGTCGAGGATGTCGCCGCCGATCGTGCGATAGCGGTTGCCGCTGCGGCCGCTGATCACGACGATGCCGTCGCCGGCGCTGCCGTGCGCCGGCTTGAGCGCGAACTCGTTGTGGCTGCGGACGATGTCGGGCAGCGTGCGGATGTCGTGCTGCGTCTCGATCACGCCGTACAGCGCCGGCACGGCGATGCCCGCGGCGATCGCCAGGCGCTTGGTCTTGAGCTTGTCGTCGACCAGCGGGTACAGGCTGCGTGGATTGAAGCGCAGGATGTAGTCGCCGTTGCGCCTGTTGAGGCCGAGCACGCCCTCGCGGTGCAGGCTGCCATAGCTGCCGAACATCAGGTCGCGCTCCCGGACGAGTCCGCGGTCGGCTTGAGCGCCTTGAAGCGCCGCAGCTCGAGCAGGCGGTAGCCGGTATAGCGACCGGCCAGCAGCGCCGCCGCGATGACCAGCAACAGCAGCTCGGGGAATACGAAGATCAGGTGCGCCAGCGCGGGAATGCCCATCACCAGATAGGCCGCGGCCGCGACGATGAGACTGCCGACGCCTTCCTGGATCGCCTCCGACGCGCCGCGCTCCTCCCAGACGATCGACATGCGCTCGATCGTCATCGAGATGATGACCATCGGAAACAGCGCGATCGACAGTCCGGGCTGGATGCCGAGCTTGTGACTGAGCACGCTGATGCCAGCCATCAGCATCACTACTACCGTCAGCACGCAGGTCAGGCGCGGCACCAGCAGCAGCCGCAGCTTCTCCAGGTAGAAGCGGATCAGCAGCCCGAGGAACACGATGATCGTGAACAGCAGGATGCCCCACAGCAGCAGCGTTTCGCGGAACGCCAGCGCCACCAGCACCGGCATGAACGTGCCGAAGGTCTTCACGCCGACGAAGTTGCGCAGGAACAGGATCACCAGCGCGCCGATCGGGATCATCAACAGCACGCTGTACACCGCCTGGGTGGCGATCGGCAGCGAGAACAGCGAGAAGTCCATCGAGTGCGAGCCGAGCTTCTCGGCGCGCCGCTCGGCGATCAGCATGGAATCGAGCAGGTTCTGCTGCACGGCCAGCGTCACGTCCGGCGCCGAACCGCCCTCGACGTCGGCGATGCGCTCCGGGCCGCGCCACCAGATGAAGAAGTCGCGCGGCAGGCCCTGCTCGAGCGTCTGCGGATTGAAGTAGAGCCACTGCACGCCGTCGTGCACTTCCAGCAGCTGCTCGGCCTGCACCGGTCCCGGCTCGTTGCGCAGCAGAATGCCGTGGGCGATGCGCGCCGGGATCTGCGCGCCGGCGAGCAGAATGGTCGCGAGCCGGGCGCGATCGGATGCGTTGTCGCCGCGCTTCAGGAAGACGCTGACGTACTGGTCGTTCTGCGCGAGGTTGATGTGGCGGAGCAGCTCGGTCGTGAAGCTCGCGACATCGGCGGATTGCCGGCGCACCTCGGCGATCAGCCCTTCCATCGCGATCTGCGAGGGCTCATCGAGCTCGGGCGGCGCGGGGAACGGCGGCGTCGTGTCCTCCGCGATGCGGGTTGCGTCTCGGTAGACCAGCGCGCGGTAGTACAGCGTCTGCGGGCCGTTCGCCTGGCGCAGCGTCCACTGCGCTTCGCGGCCGGCGGGTGCAGTGCGCGTCGCCATACCGAAGCCACGCGACACGAAGTTCTCATCCAGCAGCGCGAACCCGGGCGTGAGCGTCGGAATGCGCAGCGTCGCCTTCACCGCCGCCGGCCCCGGCTCGAAACGCACCGCCGCCTCGATGTTCCAGATCTGCGTCTGCTCCTGCGGGCGCAGCGGGAAGCCGAGCACGTGCACCTTGTAGTAGAACAGCGAGAGGCCGAGCAGCGTCAGTACGGCCGCCAGCGCGTAGATGTGGCGATTATTCATTGGTGGCGCTGCTAGGGGCGCCAAGCCTACACCAGCAACCGGGAATCTTGCGCATCGATCTCGACCAGCAGATCGACGGGCGCAGCCGCGAAGCGGACCGCCGCGGCCAGCCCGGCCCGGCCGGCGCCCGAGCTCAGCTCCCACTGGGCGTGCTCGACCAGGAACGCGAGCTCCAGAGCGCGGCCGATGGTCAGCGCGATCCGCCGGGCGTGCGCTTGAAATTGCGCGGCGTCGCCGTGCTCCCGGACCCAGCGCGCAACGTGCTCGATGGCGGCAACGGCCTTCGCTCCCGCCGCCGCAAGCCGCTCGTCGCGAATCCCTTGCGTGCAGTGACCGATGCGCGCCTGGGCCGCGGGCAGCGCAAGCGCCAACTCGCCGCGCAACAGCGCGTCGAGCGCGAGGACGTTGGTCGTGCCTTCCCAGATCGGCAGGACCTGCGCATCGCGCAGCAAGGCCGGCAGCCCGGTGTCCTCGACATAGCCCGCGCCGCCGAAGGCCTCGATGCACTCGCTGACGACGGCCACCGCCTGCTTCGCCGTGAGGAGCTTGGCGATGGGCGTCAGCAGCCGCAGCAGCACACGCTGCTCCTCGCTCAGCTCTCCGGTCTCCTGCCGGCCCATGAGCTCGACCAGCTCGAAGGCCAGCAGGAACGCGCCGCGCGTCTCGGCTTCCAGTCCCGCAAGCGTGTCCACGTGCAACGGCAGCTCATTCAACAATGAGCCAAAGGCCCGGCGCTGTTGCGCGTACGAGCGCGCGAGCGCCAAGGCGCGGCGCATGAATGCGGCCGACGTGACGCTGTTCCAGGCGCGCGTCACGATCAGCATCGGCTCGATGTTGCGCGTGCCATTGCGCGTATCGCCGACGAGCTCGGCGCGCGCACCTTCGAGCAGCAGCTCTGCGGTCGGCACCTTGCGAGTGCCGAGCTTGTCCTTCAAGCGCTCGACCCGCATGCCATTCAGCCGCCCCGACTCGTCGTGCGTCTCGACATAGAACATCGCGAGACCGCTGCCGCCGGGTCCATTGCCGACCGGCCGCCCCAGCGTCAGCGCCATCTGCGACGTGATGGCCGAGGTGAACCACTTCTTGCCGTACAGCCGCCATTGACCATGCTCGTCCTTTTCGGCGCGCGTGAGCGAAGCGCCCACGTCGGAGCCGCCCGTCGATTCCGTCATCCATTGACCGCTGGTCCAGGCGTGCACCGGATCGCGACTCGTGAGATGCGGCATCGCCCGCTCGATCAGCCGCGCGTTGTTCGTTACCGCGAGCGTACGTGCCGCACCGTCGGTCATCGCGAGCGGACAGGTGTAGACATCCGACGATGGATGAAACAGGTAGACGGCCGCGAACTGATGAATGCGCGAGTAACGACCGTGCGCGCGCTCATAGGGAATCGCGATCAGACCGGCCGCGGCGGCAATCTGAGCGGCGCGCTGCCAGAGCGGCGTGACCTCGATGCGATCGACGCGATTGCCCCACGCATCCCACTGGACGAGCGCCGGTTCGCTCTCCCGATCTGCGAGCTGCAGCGCGTACAGCTCGCCGCCGGCGATCGCGCCCATCTCGTCCAGCTCCGGTGCGATCGTGCTCAACACCGGCGCCGGGACCTTGCGCTGCAGGTAACTGCGCAGGAACTCGTCGTCGCGGTACTGGTTGCCGAGTTGCGGCGCCGCCTGGACGAAGATGTCGGTCATCTTGCGATCTCCGGCAGCTCGCCGCTCGTGCCCATCGCCCGACCCATGAAGAAGCGCTTGGCGAGTGCGCTGCCGTCCACGACACCGAGCCCGGTGCGCCGGATCCAGCCGAGCCGCTCGTCGGGCGTGCTGAACAGGCGATTGAGGCCATCGACCAGGCCGAGCGCGATCAGATTCTCGCTCTTGCGCCAGCGCTCATAGCGCCGCAACACCCGCAGCTCGGCGAGCGCCGCCGGATCCGCGCCGCCCGCCAGCTCCTGGGCCAGCACTTGCACCAACGCCGCGCAGTCGAGAAATCCCAGGTTGACCCCCTGGCCGGCGAGCGGATGGATGGCGTGCGCCGCGTCGCCGACGAGCACGAACCGATCCTTGCAATAGTGACGAGCGTGAGTCAGCCGCAGCGGGAAATGCACGCGCCTGGCTGCAACCTCCACCGTGCCCAGCGCGCCGTCGATGGCACGCTCGATCTCCTGCGCGGCGGCTTCGGGCGGGCAGCTCGCAAGATGCTCGGCGTGCTCCGGCCGCGTCGTCCACACGATGGAGCTGCGACCATCGGCGAGCGGCAGGAAAGCAATCGGGCCGTCGACCAGAAACCGCTGCCACGCGGTGCGCGCATGCGAATGCTCGGTGCGCACGTGGGTCACGAAGGCGCGTTGATCGTAGTCCCAGCCGGCGGTTTCGATGCCCGCGAGTTTTCTGCTGAGCGAGCCCGCGCCGTCGGATCCGATCACCAGCGCGGCGCTCAACGTCCGGCCATCGCCCAGCGACACCACTGCACGGTCGCGTTCGAGTGTCATGCCCGCCAGCTCGGCCCGCAGCAGTGTGACGCGCCGAAACGGCGCGCATTCGTACAACGCCCACTGCAGATGGCGGTTCTCGACGATGTGGCCGAGGTTCGGCTCGCTCGTCGCGCTCGCGCTGAAGTGCAGCGCGCCGGCGCCGCGCGGCTTGCCGGCCGCATCCCAGACGATCATCTCATCGTAAGGAGACAGGCTTGCCGGGGGAACGAGCGGCCACGCACCGACTGCCGCAAGAATGCGCTGCGAGGCGCGCGACACGGCGGAGACGCGCAGATCGATGTCGCCTTGGGCAGGCGGCGCCGGAGGATTCGCCTCCAGGACTGCTATGCGCAGCCCGGCCAGCTGCCTGTCCGCCGCTGCCAGCGCGGCGGCGCACGCGCCGACCATGCCGCCGCCGACGATGATGATGTGGAAATCGTGCCGCATCAGTGCAAGCTCGCACCGCGCGCCAGCTTCGGAATCCGGCCGGCCGCACCCAGCGACAACTGTGACAGCGCGCCCTTCGCCGCCGGCATGAGATCGAACGCCAGCATGCCGACGTCGCGCAGCATCTTGATCGGACCCAGTGGCTGCGCGAACAGCCGCACCAGGCCGTCCGTGAAGCGGACGATGTTGCTGCGGTCGGCGACGCGCCACTCGCGGTAGCGCTCCAGCCACAGGCCGTCGCCCGGATCGAACGCGTCCTGCTGTTGCGCGCGTCCGTCCGCGAGCACTTCCGCGAGACTGGCGGCATCGCGCAAGCCGAGGTTGAAACCCTGGCCCGCGATCGGATGCAGCGTTTGCGCAGCATTGCCGACGATTGCGAGTCGCTCGGCGACGTGATCCTCTGCGCGCGTCAGCGATAGCGGGTAGAGCTGCCGCGCACCCACCTTCATGAAGCGCCCGAGGCGGAAACCGAAAGCATCCTGCAGCCGCGCCAGGAATGCAGCGTCGTCGACCTGGGCGATGGTCGGCGCAACTTCGCTGGTGAACGTCCAGATCAGTCCGAGCCGCCCTTCGGACATCGGCAACAGAGCAATCGGACCTGCCGGCGTGAAGCGCTCGTAAGCGACGTGATCGTGGAAGCGCTGCGTGAGCACGTTGGTCACGAGCGCGGTCTGCTCGTAGTTCCAAGTCTGGGCGTCGATGCCCGCGGCTTCGCGCAGCACGGATTGAGCACCGTCCGCGGCGATCGCCAGCCGGGGTGCGACCGACGCGCTGCCCTGCGGCCCGAGGTCGCAATCGATCCGCTGTCGATCTTCTACGAGCTGCATGCCTCGCACCCGCGCCGGCGCGAGGATGCGTACCGAGCTCTGCTCCAGACGACGCCAGAGCGCAGCGCCCATCGCGCGATTGACGACGACGAAGCCGAGCGCGCTCAACCCCTGCTCCGCGGCGTCCAGACGCGCGAAGCCGAACCGGCCGCGGTCGGAAACGTGGATGCGGCGGATTGCGGTGGCATCGCGCTCGAGCAGCGGCCAGACGTGCAGCGCCTCGAAGATCCGGCGGCTGCCGTTGGAGAGCGCGGTGGTGCGATCGTCGAAGCTCGGCTGGCCGGACGTGCCGAACGGGTGGGCCTCGATCAGGACGACGCCGAGCCCCAGATCCGCCAGCGCCAGCGCGAGGGTGGCACCCACCAGGCCGCCGCCGCAGATCGCGACGTCGCAGCCCACCACATCAGTGTGTGCGCGCGGATCGCTCATTCATCAGCTTCTCGATGGCGTCGGGTTCTTTCGGCAGGCCGGCGGTGAGCACCTCGTTGCCGCCGCCGGTGACGGCGACGTCGTCCTCGATGCGCACGCCGATGTTCCACCAGCGCTTCGCAACGCCTTTCGCGCCGGCGGGAATGTAGATGCCCGGCTCGACCGTCAGCGCCATGCCCGGCTCCAGCACGCGCCATTCGTCGCCGATCTTGTAGTCGCCGACGTCGTGCACGTCCATGCCGAGCCAGTGGCCGGTGCGATGCATGAAGAACCGGCGATAAGCGCCCTCCTTGATCAGCGCCGGTACCTTGCCCTTGAGGATGCCGAGCTTCACCAGGCCGTGCGTGATCGCGCGCACCGCCGCGTCGTGCGGGTCGTTCCAGTGGTTACCGGGCTGCGTCTTGGCGATCGCCGCGTACTGCGCATCGAGCACGACCTGGTACACGGCGCGCTGCTCCGGCGTGAAGCGGCCGTTGACCGGGAAGGTGCGCGTGATGTCGGACGCATACAGCTCGTATTCGCAACCGGCGTCGATCAGCAGCAGGTCGCCGTCGCCGAGCGTCTGCGAGTTCTCGTGATAGTGCAGGATGCAGGCGTTGGCACCGCCGCCGACGATCGGGTGATAGGAGATGTCGGCGTTGTTGCGACGAAACTCGTGCAGCAGCTCCGCCATCACTTCGTATTCGGTGCGGCCGGGACGCGCGAAGCGCATCGCCCGCTTGTGCGCGCCGACAGCGATGCGAGCGGAGTGCCGCATCGTGTCCAGCTCGGGCCGCGACTTGAACAGGCGCATGTCGTGCAGCAGGTGATCGAGCGCAACGAACTCCTGCGGCGGCTGCACGCCGGTGCGCGACTGCGATTGCGCTTTGAGGCCGTTCACCCAGCCGATCACGCGCTGATCGAACTCCTGGTGCATGCCCATCGTGTAGTACACGCGCGCGCAGTTCTCCATCAGGCCCGGCAGGATGTCGTCGATGTCGGCGATCGGGAACGCGTCGTCGGCGCCGTACTCGCGCGTGGCGCCGTCGGGGCCGGCGCGCCGTCCGTCCCAGGTCTCGCGCGTCGGGTCGCGATCGCGCACGAACAGCACGTACTCCGCCTGCGCGCGCCCCGGAATCAGCACTGCGACGGCTTCGGGCTCGGCGAAGCCGGTGAGATAGTAGAAATCGCTGTCGGGCCGGTAGTGATAGTGGACGTCGCCGTTGCGCGCCTTCTCCGGAACCGCGGGCAGGATCGCAATACTGCCGCGGCCCATCATCTTCATCAGTTGCCGGCGGCGACGGCGGAACTCGTCTTTGCGCATGCGCCCCATCCGGTTCGGAGCACTCAATTCAGGCGGGGAGGATCGACGGGTGCGGCGGCGCCGGCCATCCGGACCTCCAGCAGCTCGTCGTGGATCAGCTGCACGCCGGCACGCACGTACTCGACGATTTCCGCGTACGCCTGCTCCTCTTCCTCCGCGTCGGCGCCGGTCTCCACCGAAGCCTGGCTGATGTGCGTGAGGTCGCGCAGCACTTCTTCGACCTCGCCCGTCAGCTCCTCTTGCGGCACGGACCGCCCGACGCCGAAACCGTAGAGGAACCCCTGGCACCATTGCGACAGCGCTGAGGCGCGCTCCACCAGCGGATCGTCGTCGTCGGGCAACAGCAACTGGAATTCCATCTCATCGCCGCGCAGGGCGCGTACCGTGTCGGCGAACAACAGACGCAGCGGCGCTGCCTCCTCGACTGGCTCGTCCTGCGGTTCCGGCACCAGCTCGTCGAGCCAGCTCTCCACCGGATACTGCTGCGTGGTGCACAGGGCGCCGCACAGACAACCGTGACTTTCCGACGCCGCTACCGACGACTGCAGCGTCTGCAGCACGTGCGCAACCTCAGGAAAAGTGACCTGAAACATCGCCGTTATGTTAGCACCGCGCAGGTTAGCGTTGTTTGACCGCATGGGGGTGCCGCCGCATAATCGAAGCCGCATGAGCGAAGCCAAACCGAAGATCAGCCCGAAGGTCAGCGTTGAGCAGGAGCTGAAGCAGCTGGAGCTCCGGCTCGATGAGCTGCTCGGCACGATCGCGCAGCTGCACGAAGAGAATCGCGCCCTGCGCCAGCGGCAGGACTCGATGATGGCGGAACGCGCCACGCTGCTGCAGAAGAACGAGCAGGTGCGGGCGCGCGTCGAGGCGATGATCGGCCGTCTCAAGGCGATGGAGCACAGCGCATGACGGATCGCACGACGCGGGTCAGCGTGCGGATCCTCGAGAAGGAATACCAGGTCGCCTGCCTGCCCGAAGAGCGCTCCGAGCTGCTCGATTCCGCCGAGTATCTGAACGTCAAGATGCGCGAGATCCGCGACGCCGGCAACATCGTCGGCCTGGATCGCATCGCGGTGATGGCCGCGCTCAATCTCGCGCATGAGCTGCTCAAGCTGCACGGTCGCGGCGATGCCGCCGATAGCGACGTCGGCCAGAAGGTCCGGCAACTGCGCGAGCGCGTCGAAAGCGCGCTCAGCCGGGGGCAACAGCTCGAGCTGTGAACTTTTTTGTGCGGCCGTTCGTTGCAAAGGCGAATGTCCGCACTCAGATTGCGATATGGCGCCGCCTGCGGTGTTCGACATGTGTCGGGTTACCTCTCGACCCTAACGTAAACACCCCAGGGATTCGGTCTCGTGGCAGCGGTGTGCAAGTCCGTCTCGAACGGAAAGCCTTAGCTGCCGCGGCTGCGTCCCACCTATTGCTCCGTGTCGAGAGCAATGGCTCATGACGGCACATGCGGGTGGCGCCGCCCTCCTCTCCGATCGCCTGCGGCTGCGTGCGCAGCTGCGGGCACTACGTCGTGCGGTTCCCATGACGGAGCGCGTCAGTGCGTCGCGACAATTCGCGCGCATCCTGCGTAGCTCGCAACTGCTGCGTCCCGGGCGGCGCATCGCGGTGTACGTCGCGCACGATCACGAAGCCGACCCGCACCTGATCGTGCGGCTGGCGCGACGCAACTGTTGCGAGCTCTACCTTCCCCTGATCGCGGACTATCGCCGTCGTCGCATGGAGTTCCGACGCTATGCGAGCGATGCGCAGCTGCGGCCGAACCGCTACGGCATCGCCGAGCCGCAGCGCGTTGCGCCGCGCATCGCGGTCCGGCAGCTCGATCTGATTCTGGTACCGTTGGTCGGCGTCGACCCGCACGGCACGCGACTGGGGAGCGGTGCGGGCTTCTACGATCGCTGCCTGCATCATTTGCGCACCGGTCGCCGGTGGCGGCGGCCGAAGCTGATCGGACTCGGCTATGAGTTCCAGCGCGTCGGCCGGCTCGCTGCCGGGGCCTGGGACGTGCCGCTCGACGCACTCATCACTGAGCAGGGTCTCTATCCATTCAAGGACTCGCCATGAACTACTGGCTGATGAAATCGGAACCCGACACGTTCGGCATCGACCACCTCGCCAAGGCAGCCAAGCGCACCAGCGGCTGGGATGGCGTGCGCAACTTCCAGGCCCGCAATTACCTGCGCGAGATGCGCGCCGGCGACCTCGCCTTCTTCTATCACTCGAGCACCGACGTGCCGGGCGTCGCCGGCATCGTCAAGGTAGTGCGCGAGGCATATCCGGACCGCACGGCGCTCGATCCGAAGAACGATCACTACGATGCGGACAGCAACCCGGACCAGCCGCGCTGGTATCAGGTCGACGTGCAGCTGGTCAGGAAGTTCGACCGGGTGATCTCACTGGAG
>DATBKP010000083.1:0-27301 GCA_036555785.1 Steroidobacteraceae bacterium | reverse complement strand
CCAGCGAGCGGGCGACGACTCCGCCGCCGCCGCCGAGCACCATCGTCTTGTAGAAGCTCGCGATCGTGATGACTCCCAGCACCACGAGCGTCGTGCCGACGACCATCTGCGGGTGCGTCGCAAGCCACTCGCCGAGCGGCGGCATGTAGCCGTGCGCACGCGCTTCGCTTTGGCGAATCAGCACGAACACGACGAAATCGACCGCCGCGACGACGGCGACCACCGCCAGCCCGAACAGCAAGACGAGGCGCCGCGATGCGCGCCGCGCCTCGTCCTGACGCTTGAAGAAGTTCATGTCACCTGGATCAGGTGAACTTCACTTGCGGGACGGCGCGCTTCTCCGGCGACTCGATTTCCAGCAGCTGCGCCGGCGCGAACGCGAACATGCCGGCGACGACGCTGTTGGGGAACATCTCGCGCGAGTTGTTGTAGTTCATGACCGCGTCGTTGAACGACTGGCGCGCGAACGCGACCTTGTTCTCGGTCGAGGTCAGCTCCTCGGACAGCTGCATCATGTTCTGGTTCGCCTTGAGGTCCGGGTAGGCCTCGGCGACCGCGAACAGGCGGCCGAGCGCGCCGTTGAGCGCGGTCTCGGCGCCTGCGAGCTGCTGCACCGAAGCCGGATCGCCCGGATTCGCGGCAGCGCGCTTGAGGCCGCTGACTGCGCTGTTGCGCGCGGCGATGACCGCTTCGAGCGTCTCGCGCTCGTGCTTGATGTAGCCCTTGGCGGTTTCCACCAGGTTCGGAATCAGGTCGTGGCGCCGCGTGAGCTGCACGTCGATCTGCGCGAACGCGTTCTTGTAGGCGTTGCGGCCGCTGACCAGCCGGTTGTAGATCGAAACGAAGAACAGTGCGAGAGCGATGAAGACGCCGAACACTATCCAGCCCATCTGACTTAACCTCCAGCTGCGAACTGCCGCAGTTGCGCAAGCATACAGAAAGCGCGGCGTCGCAATCAGTACTGCCGGCGAATTACAGCCGCGCGCCGGTGAGCGGACAGCTCAATGCATCGCCTGTTCGAGCCAGGCGGCGGCCGCGCCGGAGGCGAGCGAGCGCTGCAACAGCTCGTTCACGGCGGCCGCCAGCTGCGCGTCGGGTTGCAGCAGCAGCGCCTTGTCGGCGACCGTGAACGTTGCCGGCGTCGCGCGGCAGAGCCGCGGATCGCGCCGCACCTGCAGTTCCACTTCCACGTCGTCGGTGACCATCACGTCGGCATGGCCGGCCGCGATCTCGGCGAAGATCGTGCGATTGTCCGCATGCACGATGCGCTGCGCGGCGCCGAAGTGCTCGCGGGCGAACTGCTCGTTGGTCCCGCCGGGATTGACGATGACCCTGACGGCGGGCCGATCGATCTCCGGCAACGTGTCGAAGCTCGTCTGCGTGCCGCAGCGGACGATCGCAGTCTTGCCGCCGCGATGGTACGGAATCGAGAACTTTGCCCGGGCTGCGCGCTCCGGCGTCACGCTCACGCCGCCCGCGGCAACATCGAACCGTCCCGCTGCGTAGTCCTGCATCAGCGTCGGCCAGCTGGTCCGCACGAAGCGCGGTTGCACGTGCAACGATTCGGCCAACGCCATGGCGAGAGCGACGTCGGCGCCATGCAATGCGCCGCCCTGCTCGACACTGAACGGAGCGTAGTCGCCAGTCATGCCGATTCGCAACACACCGGTCGCCTCGATGCGCGCATACGCAGTCATGTCGCCGGCCCGGATCGCGCCGACAGCGCTGGCAAGTTGCTCGCGATCCGCAGCCGTGAGTTGCGGGATGTCGATCGAGCGAGCGTATTCGGTGAATCGAATGGCTGCGCCTGACTCGCGCAGCCGCGGTGTCGCCAGAGAAAGTGAGCGCAGCAGCTGCTCGCCGACAGCGTCGAGCCGCGGCCGCAGTTCGGTCTTCAGATCCGGGGCCTGCAGCGGCGCCGGCGTACCGGATTGCCAGCTCGACGCCAACGACTGCTGCACTTGAACCGCCAGCCGGATCTGCAGAGCGAGCAGTTCGCGCGCGGACTGTGGTTCGAGGCCGAGCGCGGCTGCGCGCGAAACGGTCTGCTCGAGTACCTGCTGTTCGCGCGCTGCATCCACGATCGGCTCGTGATGCAGATGCTTCCACGCGGCGACGTCACGCATCAGCAGCAGGCGCTCGCCGATCAGGCGAAACGCCTCGCGGATGTCAGCGTCGGGATCCGTGAATGCAGGCTGCGCGCCGGCAGGCGCGCTCAGCAGCAGCAGGAAGAGGATCGCGAGCGGGCGGAGCACGGCTCCGCAGGGTACACGCTCAGCGCAGCGGCATCACCAGGTCGAGCAACCGGCTGAGCAGCGTCGGCTTGAAGCCTTCGACGTGCATCTCGTTGTCCTGGCGCGGCACCGGAATGTCGCTGAGGTTCAGGCGGATCTCGTCGTCGGCGCTGGCCGCGGCGAACGCGAACTGCTGCGCGCTGCGGGCAACCGGAGTCTGGGCGGGACGCGCAGGTGCGGCCGGCGCCGGGCGTCGGACCTGGGTAGAAGCGGAATGACCTGCGCTCATCGAATTCCTCCGTCGTTGCATGCGGGACGATCGACGTGGAAGAGCGTAGAGGAACGGCGCAACCCGCCGCGTGCGCTGCTTCACGTTCGAAGCACTGCGGCGCTTGATCCGGGCGCCGGTGCAGTGCTCGAATGACGCGCTGCTCAGTCGAACTCGCAATTTCATCATCGCGCTAAAACTTATGTTCAGCACTTGTCGCAGCCTGCAGACGGGCTTGATTCTGCTTGCACTCGGTGCTTGTTCGAAGGAGCCGCAACCTGCGGCGCCGCCGACGCCGAGCACACCGCTCGTTGCAGCGAGCCCGCAGACGCCAGCTGCAACTGCCGCCCAGCGCATAGTGAGCGGTCACATCAATGCGGCGGGAATCGAAGCAACTTATGCAGCGACGTTCGGAGCGGACGAGCACTTGCGTATTGCCGAACAGCGTGCGCAATCGCGCAACGGCGAGTACGAGTTCCGCGGCGCTCGCCTGCTGCACTATTCCGGCAGTGGCCTGACGAGTGCCGGGCCGATCGAGCTCGGTTTCAGTTTGAACGGTGCGCTGACGCTGTCGAAGGCTGGCGCCGGCGCGGTGCCGGCCGATGAGCTCAGTGCGATCCGCGAGCGGGCGCAGCTACTGCGCAGTCACGCACTCGCGCAGCAGAGTAGTCGCGATCATCACTAGCCCGCAGGCAGCGCAATCTCCACGCGCAGTCCGTCGGGCGTGTTGCGCGCGCGAACATTGCCGCCGTACAGGGACACGATGCGCGCGGTGATGGCCAGACCCAGCCCCGTCCCGCCGGAATCGCGATCGCGCGCCTCGGCGACGCGATAGAACGGCTCGAAAATCCGCTGCAAGTCCGGCTCGGGCACGCCCGGTCCGCGATCGTCGATCACGATCGAGACGTCGCGGCCGGCGCGATCGGCGCGCACGCGCACCGCTGAGGAAGGCTTGGTGAAGCGCACTGCGTTGCGCAGCACGTTCTCGATCGCGCTGCGCAGCAGGCCGTGATCGCCTTCGACCATCATCGCCTCGCCCGGCGCAGCCCAATCGACGCTCTTCTCGGCGGCGCCGGCTTCCAGCCGCGCGTCCTCGATGATCTCGTTCAACAGGCTGGTCAGGTCGAGCGGCTCGCGCGGCAACGCCGGCACCGAGCGCAGATGCGAGAGCTGCAGGATCTGGCCGATCAGCAGGTCGAGACGCTCCGCTTCCAGCTCGATGCGATCGAGCTGCCGGCCGACATCCGCACCGGGCCGCCGCGCCAGGTCCGTCGCAACCCGTAGCCGCGCCAGTGGCGAGCGCAGCTCGTGAGACATCGCGCGCAGCAGGTTCTCCTTCGACGCGATCAGGTTGCGCACGTGATCGGCCATCGTGTCGAAGTCGCGCGCCAGCACGCCGAGCTCGTCGCGACGGCGCGAGAACTCCTGGCCGACGCGCGCCTCCATGTTGCCGGCGGCCAGCGAGCGAGCGCTCGACTGCAGACGCTCGACGGGCTTGCTCAGGTAGCGCGCCAACGGCCAGCAGACGAGCACGCTCAGCAGCAGTGCGGCCGCCAGCAGCACGATGTTCACGTCCGGCGCGAACAGCAGGTTCCTCCAGATCGGCCGGCTCACCATGATCGTGTACACGCGGCCGTCGCGATCCGTGAACAGCGGCGTCAGCAGCAGCGGATCGTCGCGCCGGCTCGGCATCAGCTCCTTGCCGAGGAAGCCGGCATCGCGCAGCCGTTCGACGTAGTTGCGGTAGGTCGTCGGCAGCTCGCGCTTGCGGATGTCTTCGCCGCTCTGGTCGACGATGAAGATCTGCCGGTCGCGATAGCGTTGCTCGGTCTCGTCGATCCAGTCGTGCAGCGCCGGCAGCCCGCCGACCAGCAGGCGTGCGGAGGCTTCGTTGCCGAGCGCCTTGATGTCGATGCTGACGCTCTGCACCTTGTTGAACCGGTACCAGGCGACCGCTCCGGTAGCCAGCAGCACCAGCAGCATGGCCGCCCAGAACGACAGGAAAATCCGCAGGAATAGCGATCTCACGGCGGCGATCTCATGCGGGCGCTCGCGACTCGCTGCTGGTGGCGATCAGCACGTAGCCGGCGCCGCGGATGCTGCGAATCTCCGGCAGGCCGTTCTCGCCGAGGCCGAGCTTGCGACGCAGATTGCTGACGTGAGTATCGATGCTGCGGTCGTAGGGCGTGAGCCGACGGCCGAGCACGCGCTCGGTCAACGACTCGCGCGATTGCACTTGTCCGACCGCGCGCATCAACACTTCGAGCAGGCGCAGCTCGGTGCCCGTGAGCCGCACCGACTGGCCCGACAGCGTCACTTCGAACGTGGCGGGATCGAGGCGCAGCGGCCCGACGCTGACCGGATGCGCCGGCATATCGGTGTCGCGCGGCGAGAACCGGCGCAACACTGCGCGCACCCGCGCGACCAGCTCGCGCGGGTTGAACGGCTTCGACAGATAGTCGTCGGCGCCCAGCTCGAGACCGACGATGCGGTCGACGTCCGCACCGTGCGCCGTCAGCATGATCACCGGCACCGACAGGCTGTGGCGCAAGCGGCGCAGCACTTCGAAACCGCTGAGCGACGGCAGCATCACGTCCAGGATCACCAGATCGAACGGCGGCGACTGCTCAGTGAGACGCTCGAGCGCCTCCGCGCCGTCGCGCAGCAGCGTTACCTGAAACCCCTCGCCGGTCAGGTACTCGGTGAGCATCTGGCCGAGCTCGCGGTCGTCGTCGACGATCAGCAGGGAGGCAGGCAGGGTCATGGTCGCAGGTCCGCCTTTTCCGCCAGTTGGCCGGTGAACATCGCACAGCAGGTATTGCAGGAGGTGCCAAGTTTCGTCAAGTGCCGGCCCGCGCGCAACGCGGCGGTGCGCAATCGGCGGGAACTGGCCCGGAACAGTGGCGGCGCGCACCGCGTTTTTTCCTGAGCGCGGCGCTCCGCGCTTGCAAGACGAGGAGACGACCATGACCAGATTGCTAGCTTTGATCGCGGCCACGTTGCTGGCATTTGCGGCCCAGGCCGGCGACCCGAAGGATAAGACGCACGACACGAACATGAAGTCGTCGGCGACCTTCGACGCGCTGGACAAGAACGCCGACTCGCAGATCAGCAAGACCGAAGCATCGGCCGACAGCAAGTTGTCGGATAACTTCGCGACGCTGGATACGAACGGCGACGGCTACCTGAGCAAAGCCGAGTTCATGGCGCGCAGCAAGACCTAATCCCGGGCTGCCCGAGGAGAACCGGAGCTCCGCGGCAACGATGCCGCGGAGCTCTTTTTTTGGCACCATTCGCCCATGGCCGTTCCGTGGTTACAGATCGTGCAGCTGGTGCCGTCGATCCTCGACGTTTCGCGCGAGCTGATGAAGCGCACCAAGCAGGCGCCGCCGCCGACGCCCGCGCTCGCCTCGCCCAGCTATGAAGAGCTCGCCGCCCGCGTGGCCAGCCTGGAAGAGAACGAGCGGCGCCAGGCCGAGCTCGTCGCACAGATGGCCGAGCAGCTCGCCGGCGTCGCACGCGCCGTCACGGATCTGCACAAGCGCGTGCTGTGGCTCACCGCCGCCGCGGCGGTCGCGGTGATATTGGCCGCCGCCGCTCTGATCGTCGCGCTGTAGTTCTTCCTATTTCTTCGCCGCCTGATACAGCGGCAGCACCCGTGGCACCGCGGCCTGCAGATCGTGAATGCGCGACTCGCCCGAAGGATGCGTGCTCAGGAATTCCGGCGGCCCACCCTGCGCCAGCTTGCCCATCTTCTGCCACAGTGCGACCGCCGCGTTCGGGTCGTAGCCGGCGCGGGCCATGAGCTCCAGTCCGATGCGATCCGCCTCCGCTTCCTGCTCGCGACTGTGCGGCAGCTGGAACGTCACCGCGGAAACCTGGCTCGCGAGCTGCATCGTCGTGTCGCTCGCGCCGGTCACGAGCGCGATGCCGGCGAGCGCGACCTGCTCTGCATAAGCGCGCGAAATGCGTTCGCGCGAATGCTCGCGCAAAGCGTGCGCGATCTCGTGGCCGAGCACGGCCGCGAGCTCCGCGTCGGTGGCCTGCAGCTTCTGGATCAAACCGGTGTACACCATGATCTTGCCGCCGGGCATGCAGTACGCGTTGACGTCGTCCGTCGTCTCCACGTTCACTTCCCACTTCCACTGCGGCGCGTCCGGACGGAACGTGCCGGTCTGCGGGATCAGGCGGCGCGCGATGTTCTGCACGCGCTGATAGACCTGCTGATCCGTATTGAGCGCGCGCTTGTCCTTCGCCTTCTGCAGTTCCTGCTGATAGGCCTGCAGCGAGCCCTTCTCGATCTCGTCTTCGGACACCAGCATGTGCTGCTTGCGATCGACGCCCACTGCGCCCGGCTGCGTGGTCTGCACGGTCTGGCAGCCCGCGGCTAGCAATGCCGCGCCGGCGAGGATGAGAAGTCTGCGAATGCGCATGGGGAGCAACTCCGCGTACAGGTCGGGCATCTACCCCGACTCCCTGGAGGGCGTTGCGGTTCCCTCAGTGCGTGCCTTCCTTCGGCGGCTCGGGACTTCCCTGCGTGATGTAGCGCGTCAGGCGCTTCAGCTGGCCGCCGATCACCTCGTCGACGATCGGCGCCCAATCGGCGAGCGGGCGGTCGGCGAAGCCGCCGACGTTGTACGTGAGCGTGATGCGCGAGCCGCCGCCGGCCGGCTCGATGTTCCAGGTCATGATGCCGGTCACGCCGAACTCCTGCAGCGGGCCGAGCGCGCCGCTCAGCCGCAGCGTCTTGGCCGGCATCGCGTACAGCACGGTCGCATGCTCGATGCCCGCGTACAGGCTGAGCTTCTCGCACAGGCAGCCGCGTACGAACGGCTCGAGCGTGAGGTTGCGCGAGTCGCCGGAATACGTGTGCTCGGGATCCCACCATTTGCCGATGTCCGCCAGCGCGGCCCACACGACCGGCGCCGGATTCGGCACTTCCGCGACGTGGCGCAGATTGAAGCCGGACGGTCCGGCGCTCACGATCTCGGCGCGCGCAGCGGTTGCGCACAAGAGCGCCGACGATACGACGCCGCTGACGATGAGACGCAAGCGCATGAGTGGTTCTCCCCGCCGGGTTTTGCGACATGGTAGCGTACCGGTCCACGACCCGAGAGGACAACCGCAATGGCGCGAGTGAGCGCGACCAGCAGGCGGGCGGCGCGCCGCCCCCGCGTGACGCAGGAACAAGCCGAGCAGGCCGTGCGCGTGCTGCTGCAATGGGCTGGCGAGGAGCCGGCCCGCGAAGGGCTGCGCGACACGCCGACTCGCGTCGTGCGCGCCTATCGCGACTGGTTTTCCGGCTACCTCAGCGATCCGGCGGACTATCTGCGGCGCACATTCGAAGAGGTCGAAGGCTACGACGAGATGATCGTGCTGCGCGGGATCGAGTTCGAGTCGCATTGCGAGCATCACATGGCGCCGATCATCGGCCGCGCGCACGTCGGCTACCTGCCCACCAACAAGGTCGTCGGCATCAGCAAGCTCGCACGCGTCGTCGACGGGTACGCGCGGCGCTTCCAGGTCCAGGAGAAGCTCACTGCCCAGATCGCGAACTGTATCGACAGCGTGCTGCGGCCACGCGGCGTCGCCGTGGTCATCGATGCCGCGCATCAGTGCATGACCACGCGCGGCGTGCACAAGCGCGGCGTGCAGATGGTCACGAGCAAGATGCTCGGAGCGTTCCGCGAGGATGCCCGCACCCGCGCCGAGTTCCTGCGCTTCGTCGACGGCACCGGCGCGTCCTGAGCCTGCAGGTCGCGACTTCGAGTTAACAGTTGCATCGGGCGGTCCCCTGAATCGCGGGCCGCCGCGGCGCGAGCACGCAGCCAGTGTGACGCGCGTCTCGTTGTGCGGATGGCGGCTGGCCCTAGCATCGAAGCCGACTTGCAGGGAGTCCGCAGTGCCCGCGCGCGCCGAACAGATACCGACCGACAGCCGTGCCGTCGTGATTGCGCGCGGCGAACACATTCATATCGAAGCCGAGCCCGGCGCTGTCGCCGCGCCGGCCGCTCTGCGCCGCCGCAAGGTGCGCACGAGCTACGTGCTCAAGAGCAAGCTGCGCGGCTGCGAAACCGAAGTCGCGATTCACGAGGACCACTTTGCAGCTGTGCGCACCGTGCGTCCGGATGCGGAGCCGCGCCAGTACGAGGTGGACCTGCGCTTCGCCAATCCCAAGCCGCTGCGCGTGCGCTCGATCTCATGGTTCTGGCTGTCGCTTGCTGCGTGCCTCGCGTTGCTCGCGAGCGGCGGCCTGTGGTCGGCCTGGGGCGATGCCTCGCGCTGGTCGAGCCCGGTCTTTCTGACTTCGCTGGTGACGCTGCTCGCCGCGGGCGGCGCGACGATCCTGTTCCTGCGCCGGACCGTCGAAGCGCTGGAATTCGTCAGCGTGCACGGCGGCGCGACGCTGGTGAGCGTCGTCGGCGGCATCGGCAGCGCGCGCGCCGGCAAGCGCTTCTTCATCGAGCTGATCAGGAGCATCAACGCAGCGAAGACGGAGCGCCCGCAGGAGCTGCCGCAGTTCCTGCGCGATGAGATGCGCGAGCATCACCGGCTGCGCGAGCTCGGCGTGCTCAGCGAACAACAATACGAAGAGAGCAAGGCGCGGATCCTCGCCAGCCACTGAGCAGGCGCTGCGGGGATTTCAGAACCACAACCGCAGCGAATAGTCGTTGCGGTCCGGCCCGAGAGCGTTCGCGTGCCCTTCGGCCAGCAGCTCGCCGTACGCAAGATTCATGCGACGCGGCGCGAGGTTCTCGTCGATCGCATTGAGCCACAGCACGACGCCGCCAAACGCGGCCGTATTCAGCGAATGTCCCGTCTCGTGACTGCTGAGCGACGGCGCCGTGAACGCACCCGGCAACGGCGGCGGCGCGATGAAAGTGAAATTGCCCAGCGAAAACCCACCCGGGTAGAACCGCGCCGGCAGACCGCCGGTCGTCTCGATCACCCCCGTGGTCCAGTCGAGCGCAAACGCGCGGCGGCCGCGCAGTGCGAACGCAAACGGAACGTTCAGCACGAAGAGCAGCAGCCCGACACCCGTCGCGAGGTACGACAACGGCAGCAGCCAGGAAGACCAGCCGAGAAAGCCTTGGTAACGGCGGTTGCGCGCGACGCCGCTGACCGTGCCCAGCGAAATCACAGTGAACGACCACGCGGCGAGCAATGGGCCGACCAGCGGCACGGGTTTCAATAGCAGCGCGTTGACGACCGCCGTCAGGCCGAACATCAGGCCGCGTGCGAAGAGCTCCCCGCCCGTTGCCGGGACGATGACTGCCACGCCTGCCGGCGTCGGCTGGCCGCAAGGCGTCGTGAGCGGAAAGCGGAGCTGCGGCTGGCCCGTGAGCGCGGGCAGCAACGGGCCGATGCTGGCGGTGGCAATCGAGTATGCGGCGACATAACTCGCGACCAGCAGCAGGCACGCGGCCAGCAGCGGCAGCGCGACGAGCGCGACGGCGAGGATCAGTCCGACGGCCCAGCCCAAAAAAATGAATGCGGGCATGCGGACGCAATCGTCAGCGGCTGAATCGCTCCACGTCAATCACCGCCTTCACCGGCAGATGATCCGATGCGCGTCGCGACAGCGGCGTGCGATGCACAGCGATGGAAGTCATCGCACCGACCGGTCGCACCCAGATACGCGTCAACGCCAGGAACGGTGCGAACGCGGGGAACGCCGGCGGCGCGAGCGGCTCGCCGAGGATGCGATGCGCATCGCGCAACGTCGCAGAAGCCGGCAGCCATTCGTTCATGTCGCCGAGCACGACCGTCGGCAGCTCTGCCGGCGCGGCCGCAACCGCTCGCAACAGGTGCCGCCATTGCGAGCGCCGCTCGCGGCGGCTCAGGCCGAGATGAGTCGCTATGACGCGCAGCTTGTGATGGCCGAGATCGAGCTCCACGTCGAGCGCGCCGCGCGGCTCGAAGCGCCAGTAGCTCAGGTCGTGACGATGCACGCTCACGATCGGCAGACGCGTCAGCAGCGCGTTGCCGAACTCGCCGCTGTGCCGAACGATACGCAAGCCCGGAACCGCCGCCATGCCGAGCACGCGCGACAGGTATTCGAGCTGCATCGAATCCTCGCCCCCGCCTTCCGCGTTGTCGACTTCCTGCAGCGCATAGATGTCGCAGTCGAGTTCCTGCAGGACGGCCGCGATGCGCGCCGGCGAGTGGCGACGGTCCAGCCAACCGACGCAGCTGTGCACGTTGTACGAGCCGATCGCGATGGACCTCATTGCGATGAAGGCGTGGACGCGAACAGCCAGCGGCGCACCACCCAGCTGCCGATGCCGAACGCCAGCAGCACCAGCGCGATCAGCCAGTAGTTGATGCGGCTCGGGTCCGCGAGCCAGACCTGCAGCTGATGGCCGAAAACAGTCGAAGTGAGCGTGCCCGGTAGCATGCCGAGCGCGGTGCCGATCATGAAGTCGGAGAGTTTGACTCGTGCCGCGCCCGCCACCACACCCTCGACCAGGAAGGGCGCGAGCGGCACCAGGCGCAGAGCAGTCATTGCGAGCAGTCCGCGCCGGCGCAGCACTTGCAGGATCGAGTTCAGCCGGGTACCCGCGATGCGCCGCACCGTGTTGCGATTCATCGCCTTGCCGAGCACGAAGCTCACCCAGGCCGAAAGCTCGATGCCGAGCATGGCGTAGACGAAGCCGTGCAGCGGACCGAATGCGATCACGGCGAACAGCGTCAGCAACGGACGCGGGAACAACGTGAACGCGACCGGCGTGTAAGCGAGGATCGTGACGAGCGGCATCCACCATTCGTCGCCGGCGCGGCGCGCCCAGCCGGTCACGTGATTGCTGTCGAGAAAAGTCGCCAGCGGCGTGTACTTCCACAGCGCCGTCAGCGCCAGACAGATCACCGCGAAGCCGGCGATCTTGCCCCACGCGGGCGCACGCGCGTCGCTGGCCGTCTCGTCGTCGGAGCTCAGCAGCTTGGCGAGGTCGCTCAGCCCGACCGGCCTCTCGGGATCCGCGACGCTGCTCGCCACGTTCAGCATCGCGGGCGACACCGGCGGCAAGTCTGGCAGTACCTTCAGCGTGCGCTCGTTGCCCTGTAACAGATCGATCGCGTTGCGCAGCGCGCCGGTGCGCTCGATGGCGTCACGCACGCGCGCAGGCTCGCAGCCGAGATGCTCTCCCAGCAACTGCGCGCGCAGGTCGCGGATCGCGTTGCGCACGTCCTCGCGGCCCAGCGCCTCGATCGTCAGGTCGCACTCGGTGTCCAGCCCCATCGAGCGGTTGGCAAGGTTCGCCGAGCCGATACGCACGATCTCGTCGTCGACGACGATCATCTTCGAGTGCACGTCGATGCACGTGCCCGTCGTGAGTCCGTCGATGAACGGATAGTAGACACTGAAGCGGCCGTGCAGATCCGCCGCGCGCAGCCGCTCGAGCAGCCGGGTGCGCAGCGTCTGCATCGTGACCTCTTCGAGCCAGCCGTGGCTCAGCTCGCGCAACACGACGACGACTTCCGGGCCGTCGGGCTCCGCCAGTCGCGCAGCCAGCGCGTCGCCGACGCGGTCGGCGGTGAAGTACTGATTCTCGATGTAGATCGAGCGGCGCGCCGCCGCGATCATGTCGAGATACAGGGCCTCGACTTCGCGCACCGCGGCGCTGCCGTTCACCGGCGGTTGCGTACGCGAGATCCCGACAGCGACGTCGCGCACCGGATTGTCCAGCGACGCCGGCCACGCGGTACCGCTGGGATGCGGGCCGACGCGCCGGAACAGGCTCTTCTTCAGCCACGGCGGATCGAGCGTCTCGTGCGTGGCGCGCTGCCAGCGCTCGCGCACCAGATCGCCAAGCGCGCGCGCCGCCGGACCTTCCACGGCCATCATCAGATCGTGGAACGGCGGGTACGGAGCGCCGGCCATGACGCGATGCGCATTCTGCGGCGAGTGCTCGCACGTGTCCCAGCGGCGCGAGGTCAGGTCGATGCCGCCGCTGAAGGCGATCGCGTCGTCGATGACCACGATTTTCTGATGATGCGAGCCGCCGGTCGGATGCGTGTTGTCGTAACGGAAGCAGATCCGCCGGTGCGGCTTCCACGACAGGCCGTACAGCGGCGCCCACTCGCGGTCGAGCCCGAAGATCATCGGGTAATCCCAGACGAGGATGTGGACCTGCAGCTCGCGGCGGCGGCGCACCAGGTCGTTGAGGAAACGGCCGAGCTCCAGCTCGCAATCGCGGCCGTCGCTGCACAGCAGGCGGGTGCGGCTGTGGAAATCCCAGCCGGCAATCAGGATCGAGCGGCGCGCGTGATGCGACGCTTCGACGAATGCCCGGAAGTAGGCATCCGCATCGATCAGGAACCCCGCCCGCGAGGCGTGCTCGATGCGCCAGCAATTACGATCGACCGTGAGCAGACCCGCCCGCCCTGCATTTTCCGCCGCCATGCGTCGCAAAACGCCTGCAGGCGGCGGGCGGTTCCTCGCTTCAATACCCCTTGCTGACGTCGACGACCGACAGCATCGGCTCGCCCGCCACGTAGCGGCGCAGGTTCTCCTGCACGACTTTCATCTGCGCGTCGTAGCCCAGGTCCGAGTCGTTGGCGACGTGCGGCGTGATGATGACGTTCGGCGTCTTCCACAGCGGGTGATCCGGCGGCAGCGGCTCGGGGTCGGTGACGTCGAGCCCGGCGCCGGCGATCTTCTTGCTGTTGAGCGCCTCCACCAGCGCAGCCGTCACGACGCTGCGGCCGCGCGCGACGTTGATGAAATACGCGCTCGGCTTCATCTTCGCGAAGAACGCTGCATCGAAGATGCCGGTGGTCTGCGGCGTCAGCGGCGCGGTGTTGACCACGAAATCGGCTCCGCTCGCGAGCTTCGGCAGCTCGTCCGGCAGGCCGACGTAGCTGACGAACTCCGGCCCGGTGCGACCGCTGGCGCGCGTCGCTATGACTTTCATGCCGAGCGCATGCGCACGCTTCGCCACTTCGCTGCCGATGCCGCCGAGTCCTACGACCAGCAGCGTCTTGCCATCGATGACCTCCATGCGGCCCGGCGGCGTGACGCGGCCCCACTCGCCGCGCTCCTTCGCGAGCACGTACAGGTCGATGCCGCGCGTGAACCCGAGCACCATCGCCAGCACGTGCTCGGCGATGATCGGCCCGCCGATGCGCTGCATATTGGTGACGAGGATGTCGCGCTCGCGCACCGCGGGGATGGAAACGCACGACTCGACGCCCGCAGTCACCAGCTGGATCCAGCGGATGTTCTTGCCCGCCGCCAGCAGCTCGGGCGTGCAGAAGCCGATGACGGCATCGGCCTTCGGTGCCAGCTTCGCGATGTCACCGGGCCTGGCGACGATGAATTCGATGTCCGGCGCCGACGGCTGCAGCGCCTCGGCGAGTCCGGGAACGAAGGTGCCGACCAGGATGCGCTTCGGTTTGCGCCAGCCCGGCCGTTGGCTGACCGGCGTTGCCGCCTGCTCCAGCCCGTAGTGCTCGATGACGCCGCCCGCCGCGCCCGGCTGCTCCTGCGCCGCCGCGCCCGCGGCTGCCAGGGCCGCCAGCGCAGCCCAGATCCACTTCGCTCTCATACGCGCACCTCGTTCTTGTTCATACCAATACGCGCTCGATCCCGCCATTGTTCGCCGCGCGCACGTAGTCGGGAAGCCATTGCGCGCCGAGCACATGCCGCGCCATCTCGACCACGATGTAGTCGGCGTCCACGTCCGCGTCGTCGTTGTAGCGCTTCAGTCCCTGCAGGCACGACGGGCACGACGTGAGAACCTTCACTGCGCCGTCGAAGCCGTCGGCCCGCAGACGCGCCGCGCCGGCCCGCATCTCCTGCTCCTTGCGGAAGCGCACCTGGGTCGCGACGTCGGGACGCGTCAATGCAAACGTGCCGGACTCGCCGCAACAACGGTCGTTCTTCTCGACGCGGCCGTTGAGCTTGTCGTTGAGCAGCGCGTTCACGACCTGCAGCGGATCGTGACCCTTGATCGGCGAGTGACACGGATCGTGATACATGTAGCGCACGCCGGTCACGCCCGCGAGCTGCACGCCGCGCTCGAGCAGGTACTCGTGGATGTCGAGGATGCGGCAGCCGGGAAAGATCTCGTCGAATTTGTAGCCCTGCAGCTGATCGAAGCACGTGCCGCAGCTGACCACCACGGTGCGGATGTCGAGATAGTTGAGCGTGTTGGCGACGCGATGGAACAGCACGCGGTTGTCGGTGATGATCTTCTCCGCCTGGTCGAACTGGCCGGCGCCGCGTTGCGGATAGCCGCAGCACAGATAGCCCGGCGGCAGCACCGTCTGCACGCCGACGTGCCAGAGCATCGCCTGCGTGGCGAGACCGACCTGCGAGAACAGGCGCTCGGAACCGCAGCCCGGAAAATAGAACACGGCATCGGACTCGCTGCTGGTGCGCGCGGGATCGCGAATGATCGGCACGTAGTGGCGGTCCTCGATATCCAGCAAGGCGCGCGCCGTCTTCTTCGGCAGGCCGCCCGGCATCTTCTTGTTCACGAAGTGGACCACCTGCTCGCGCAGCGCCGGCTTGCCGGTCGTCGCGGGCGGACGCGCTGTCTGCCGCGTGGCAAACCCGCGCAGCATGCGATTGCCGAGCCGCTGCGCGCGAAAGCCCCATTCGAGCATCGCCTTGCGCGCCAGCTTGATGGTTTCCGGACGGGTCGCATTGAGGAACAGCATCGCGGCCGCAGTGCCGGCGTTGAAGCGCTGCTTGCCCATTCGCCGCAGCAGGTCGCGCATCGCCATCGAGACGTCGCCGAAATCGATGTCGACCGGGCACGGCTTCTCGCATTTGTGGCACACCGTGCAGTGCTCGGCGACGTCGGCGAACTCGTCGAAGTGGCGGATCGAGACGCCACGACGCGTCTGCTCCTCGTAGAGAAACGCTTCGATCAGCAGCGAGGTCGCGAGGATCTTGTTGCGCGGCGAATAGAGCAGGTTGGCGCGCGGCACGTGCGTCGCGCACACGGGCTTGCACTTGCCGCAGCGCAGGCAGTCCTTGATCGCATCCGAGATCGAGTTGATGTCCGAGTGCTGCATGATCAGCGACTCGTGGCCGAGCAGGTTGAAGCTCGGGGTGTAGGCGTTGCGCAGATCGCCCTGCGGCAGCAGCTTGCCGCGATTGAAGCGGCCTTGCGGATCGACGCGCTGCTTGTAGTCGCGGAACTCCGCGGTCTCCTGGTCGGCCAGGAATTCCAGCTTGGTGATGCCGATGCCGTGCTCGCCGGAAATCACGCCGCCGAGGCTGCGCGCGATCTGCATCACGCGCACGACGGCGCGGTTCGCTTCCTGCAGCATCTCGTAGTCGTCGGAGTTCACCGGGATGTTGGTGTGCACGTTGCCGTCGCCGGCGTGCATGTGCAGGGCGATCCAGACGCGGCCGCGCAGGACGCGCTGATGGATTTCCTCGACGGCTCGCAGCACCGCGGCGAAGGCCTCGCCAGCGAACAGACGGCGCAGGTGCGCGCGGACTTCCGACTTCCAGGACGTGCGCAGCGTGCGATCCTGCATGAGGTCGAATACCCGGGTGCCCGCTTCGAGCGCGGCACGCCGCTGCAGCTCTGCCCGCAACGGTTCGAATCCCAGCTGCGCGAGACGCGGCAATGCTTCGCTGAGCGGCGTGTCGAGATGCTCGCTGAGGTAAGTCCAGCGATCGCGTGTCGCGGCCAGCACCTGCTCCGCCTCCGTCTTGCGATCGCTCCCCGGCTCATCCGCCTGCAGCTCGTCGAGCCGCAGCTCGTCCGAGAAATACGCCTGCAGCTGCGCCAGCAATCGCAGCTTGTTCTTGAGCGACAGCTCGATGTTGATGCGCTCGATGGCATCGGTGTAGTCGCCCATGCGCTCGAGCGGAATGACCACGTCCTCGTTGATCTTGAACGCGTTCGTGTGGCGCGCGATCGCGGCGGTGCGCGCGCGATCCAGCCAGAACTTCTTGCGCGCATCGGCGTTGACCGCGACGAAGCCTTCGCCCGAGCGGCTGTTGGCGAGGCGCACCACTTCGGAAGTTGCGCGCGCGACCGCATCCTCGTCGTCGCCGACGATGTCGCCGAGCAGCACCATCTTCGGCAGCGCGCCGCGCTTGGACTTGGTGGCGTAACCGACGGCGCGCAGATAGCGCTCGTCGAGATGCTCGAGCCCGGCGAGCTGCGTGCCGTCGGCGCGCGCCCGCGCGTCCAGGAAATTCTTGATCTCGACGATCGACGGAATAGCGTGGCGCGCGTGGCCGAAGAACTCCAGGCACACGGTCCGGGTGTGCTGCGGCATCCGGTGCAATACCCAGCGCGCCGCAGTGATCACGCCGTCGCAGCCTTCCTTCTGCACTCCGGGCAGGCCGCCGAGGAACTTGTCGGTCACGTCCTTGCCGAGCCCGGCCTTGCGAAACTTGCGACCTTCGATCTCGATGCGCGCGGTACGCAGCACGCGCGCGCGCTCGGGGGCCTCGCGACCGTCCTTCCACGTCAGCTCGAAGCCCGCGACCGCGGCTTCGTGGATCTTGCCGCGGTTGTGCGCGAGACGCGCGACCTCGAGCCAATCGCCGTTCGGATCGACCATGCGCCACCAGGCGAGGTTGTCGACAGCCGTGCCCCACAGCACCGCCTTCTTGCCGCCGGCGTTCATCGCGACGTTGCCGCCGATGCACGACGCATCCGCGGACGTCGGATCGACGGCGAACACCAGGCCGGCGCGCTCCGCTGCCTCCGATACACGGCGCGTCACCACACCGGCTTCGGTGAAGATCGTCGGCACGGGACCGGACACTCCCGTGAGCTCGCTGTGCTCGACCGCGCCCAGCGCTTCGAGCTTTTCTGTGTTGATCACTGCGGACAGCGGCGTGAGCGGAATCGCGCCGCCGGTGTAACCCGTACCGCCGCCGCGCGGAATGACAGTCAGGCCGAGCTCGATGCAGGCGCGGACCAGCGCCGGGATCTCCGTCTCGGCGTCCGGAGCGAGCACGACGAACGGATACTCGACGCGCCAGTCGGTCGCATCGGTCACGTGCGAGACGCGCGCAAACGCATCGAAGCGGATGTTGTCCGCGCGCGTGTAGCGCTCGAGCAGCCGCCGCCCGCGCTTGCGCAATTGCACGGTGCGTGCGAAGTCCGCCGCGAATTCCTCGACGCACTTGCGCGCCGCCTGGATCAGCTCGCCGACCTTGGCGTCGCGCGCGACGTCGGCGGGCTCGCGCCGCCGCTGCACTTCGTTCAAGCGGTGATGCAACGCCTCGATGAGCAGGCGCCGCCGCCGCGCATCGTCGATGAGGTCGTCCTGCAAATAGGGATTGCGCTGCACGACCCAGATGTCGCCGAGCACTTCGTACAGCATGCGTGCCGAGCGGCCGGTGCGGCGCTCGTCGCGCAACTCGCCGAGGATGCGCCAGGCCGGCGCGCCGAGCAGCCGCACGACGATCTCGCGGTCGGAAAACGAGGTGTAGTTGTATGGGATCTCGCGCAGGCGCATGGAGAGGCGGATTGTAAGGTAAGGGAAAGTGATGAGGTGATGTGAGTGATGAAGGTGATGTCAAGCATCACGCCATCACCTCCATCACTTCATCACTCCTTCCGCTATATTCTCCCCATGAACATCCAGCTCACCGCGCTCGAAGCCCGCCTCATCGGCAGCCTGATCGAAAAGGCCATCACCACGCCGGACCAGTACCCGCTGTCGCTCAATGCGCTGACGAACGCGTGCAATCAGAAGAGCAATCGCGACCCGGTGCTGGAGCTGGACGAGCGCACGGTGCAGGAGACGCTGGATGCGCTGACCAAGAAGCACCTGGTCCTCGAGCGCTCGGGCTTCGGCAGTCGCGTGCCGAAGTATCAGCACCGCTTCTGCAATACCGGCTTCGGCTCGCTCGACTTCACGCCGCAGGAGACCGCGATCCTGTGCGAGCTGCTGTTGCGTGGACCGCAGACTCCCGGCGAGCTGCGCAGCCGCGCCAGCCGCATGGCGCCGATCAGCGAAGTCGGCGAGGTGGAGGCCGCGCTCGCCAAGCTGGCGAGCCGCGAAGACGGACCATTCGTGGTCCGCCTGGCACGCGAGCCCGGCAAGCGCGAGTCGCGCTACGCCCACCTGTTGAGCGGTTCGGTCGAGGGCGCGGCCGAGGGCATCGAGCAGCACATCGCGAGCGAGCCGCCTGCCGCTGCGACACCGCGCGCGGACACGCAGGTCCTGCAGGAGCGGGTCGCTCAGCTGGAGCAGCGCGTGGCCCAGCTGGAGCGTGAAATCGAGGGCTTGCGCAAAGTTAACTCTCTGTAATCGTAAAACTTATCGCGCCTGCTACCGTCTCACTCCCTGTCTCCATCACCTTTTTATTCGGGAGTGTTTCCATGGTGGCGAATTCATTTCGGGTCGGTGTTGCCGTGCTCGCTGCGGCGGTGGCATCGGCGGCCTGCTCCGGGAACGTGGCTACGGCCGGCGCCGCAGCTGTCGAATCGCCCGCAGCCTCCGCTGCGCAGAATCCTGCCCCGGCTGTGGGGCGTTACGGAGCCGCGTTGCCGGATTTCGCGGCGCTCGCCGAGCACTACGGGCCGGCCGTGGTCAACGTCGCGGTCGTCGGCAAGTCGCAGCAGGTCTCGGACTTTCCGGGCATGTCGCCGAACGATCCGTTCTTCGAGTTCTTCAAGCGCTTCGGCCAGGTCCCGCGCGGCAACGCGCAGCCGATCCGCGGCGAAGGCTCCGGCTTCATCGTCAGCCCGGACGGCTACATCATGACCAACGCGCACGTGGTCGAGAACGCCGATGAGGTCACGGTGAAGACCACCGACCGGCGCGAGTACACCGCGAAGGTCGTGGGCGTGGACGAGCAGACCGACGTCGCCGTGCTGAAGATCGATGCGAAGAACCTGCCGACCGTGCAGCTCGGCGATCCCGACAAGCTGCGACCCGGCGAATGGGTGGTCGCGATCGGCTCGCCGTTCGGCTTCGAGAACAGCGTGACCGCGGGCATCGTCAGCGCCACCTCGCGCGCCATGCCCGGCGGCAACTACACGCCGTTCATCCAGACCGACGTCGCGGTCAATCCCGGCAACTCCGGCGGCCCGCTGTTCAACATGAATGGCGAAGTGGTCGGCATCAACTCGCAGATCTACAGCCGCACCGGCGGCTACATGGGCGTGTCGTTCGCGATCCCGATCAACGTCGCGAGCGGCGTCAAGGATCAGCTCATCAAGACCGGTCACGTCACGCGCAGCCGCATCGGCGTCTCGATCCAGGACGTCACCGCGCAGCTCGCGGAGTCGTTCGGCCTCGATCGTCCGCGCGGCGCGCTGGTCGGCATGGTCGAAGACGACGGTCCCGGCGCGAAGGCCGGCATCAAGGCGGGCGACGTGATCCTCAAGGTCGACGGCGACACCATCGAGACTTCCTCGCAGGTGCCGGTGCTGATCGCGAGCAAGAAGCCCGGCACGCCGGTCAGCATCGAGGTGTGGCGTAATGGCGGCGCCAAGGAGCTGTCGGTGCGTCCGGTGCAGATGCAGGACAAGACCGAGCGCGTCGCGGACAACGACGCGCAGCAGAGCGACGAGACCGCCAAGCTCGGCCTCGCGGTGCGCCCGCTGACGCAGCAGGAGAAGCGCCAGGCCGAGACCGACGGCGACCTGCTGGTCGAGCAGGTCGACGGGCCGGCGGCCGGCGCCGGCGTGCAGCCGGGCGACATCATCCTCGGCGTCAACGGCGCGAAAGTAAAATCGATCGACGAGCTGCGGGCCGCGGCGAAGAAGCGCAACGGCAAAGTGGTCGCGCTGCTGATCGAGCGCGATAATGCGCAGATCTTCGTGCCGGTGCGGGTCGGTTGAGCACCGTGGATCCGGGGTTGATGCGCCTGCTGCTGATCGAAGACGACCTGCAAGCCGCCGAGTATCTCGTCAAGGGATTGCGCGAGAGCGGCTACAGCGTCGAGCACAGTCCGGACGGCCGCGACGGCCTGGACAAGAGCAGTCGCGGCCAGTACGACGTGATCGTCGCCGATCGCCAGCTGCCGTACGTCGATGGCCTGGCGATCATCACCGCGCTGCGCGAGCGCAGCGACCGCACGCCGGTGCTGATCCTGTCGGCGCTCGGCACGGTCGATGACCGGGTGCACGGCCTGAAGGCCGGCGGCGACGATTACCTCACCAAGCCTTTTGCCTTCGCGGAGCTGCTGGCGCGCATCGAGGCGCTGAACAGACGCGGCGCGGCGGCGAGCGAGACGACGCGGCTCAAGATCGCCGACCTCGAGCTCGACCTGCTGGCGCGTCGCGTCACCCGCTCCGGGCGCAACATCGAGCTGACGACCAAGGAGTTCCAGCTGCTCGAATACCTGGTGCGCCACGCCGGCCAGACGGTCACGCGCACCATGCTGCTGGAAGGCGTGTGGAACCTGCATTTCGATCCGCAGACCAACATCACCGACGTGCACATGAGCCGGCTGCGCAACGCCATCGACAAGGGCTTCCCCAAGCCGCTCATTCACACGGTCCGGGGCGCGGGTTATGTTCTGAAGGAATGATACGCCGCGCAGCCTCCCGCTCATGACCGACGCGCCGCCGCGGATGCGGCTGTCCTCGGCACGCCTGGCCGGGCTGTTCGTCGTCATCTTCGCCGCGGCCATCACCCTGGTGCTGACCGCCGTCTATGTCCTCACCGCGCGGGTGCTCGATCGCGAAGTCGATTCGGTCATTCGCAGCGAAGTCACCCATCTCGTCGACGACTATTCCACCGGCGGTCTGCTGCAGCTGGTCGCGACCCTGCGGCGGCGCGCCGACAGCTGGGACCGCACCGGCGCGGTGTACCTGCTGATCGAGCCGAACGGCTATCCGATCGCCGGCAACCTCGCGCACTGGCCGTACGAGTTCGACACCTACGGCAGCTGGATCGAATTCGAGATCGACGCCAGCGAGGCCGGCGGCGTGGTTTCGCATCCGGTGCGCGCGCAGGTCTTCATGCTTCCCGGCGGCCGCCGGCTGTTGGTCGGCACCGACATTCTCGAGCGCCACAAGCTGGCGTCGCGCCTGCGCACCGCGATGCTGTGGGGCGCTGGCTCGAGCGTGCTGCTCGCCACCGTGTTCGGCTTGACGTACAGCCGGCGCATCCGGCGCCGCGTCCGGGCATTCGCGAGCACCTGCGAGTCGATCATGGCCGGCGACCTGTCGCGGCGCCTGCCGGTCGAGAAATCGCACGACGAGTTCGACGAGCTCGGCTCTGCCGTCAATCGCATGCTCGAAACCATCGAGCTGCAGACCGACATGCTGCGCACGACATTCGACAGCGCCGCGCACGACCTGCGCGGTCCGCTCTATCGCGCGCGGGTGCGCATCGAAGAATCGCTGCAGCACGACGGCCTGAGCGATGACGCGCGCGGCACGATGGAGGCGACGCTCGCGGAGCTCGAGCGCGTGCAACGTACGCTCGGCACGTTGCTGCAGATCGCGCAGGCCGAGGGGCGCGGGCGCGATGTGCCGACCGAGCCGGTCGACCTCGCGGCGCTGGCGCGCGAGCTCGTGGATCTCTATCGCCCGGAGGCGGCTACACGCGACATCACGTTGGAATACAGCGGCGCCGAAGCTTCGACCACGCGCGGCAACAGCCAGCTGCTCGCGCAGGTCCTGGTGAACCTGATCGAGAACGCCATCAAATATGTGTCGCCCGGCGGCCGGATCGAGGTCAGCGTGGCGATGGAGCCGGACGCGATCGTGCTGCAGGTAGCGGATAACGGTCCGGGCATTCCAGCCGCCGACCGGCCGCGCATCCTGCAGCCGTTCGTGCGGCTGGAGCGCGATCGCGAGCAGGTCGGCAGCGGCCTCGGCCTGAGCCTGGTCGTGGCCGTCATGCGGCTGCATCGCGGCAGCATCGAGCTGCTGGACAACAACCCCGGATTGATTGCGCGCTGCCGCTTGCCGTTGGTGCCGGGAGAGAAATGAGGGGGAAACTGAGCGGCGCAGCACGGCATGTTGCACCGCTGAGTTTCCCCTCTATTTTTCTCCCGGCACCGCGGAGACCTTCACCCAAATCGAGCGCTGGTCGCTATTGGTCGAGTACTGGCGGCTCAGGATGCCGCGCTGCTGAGTCGACGCGGATTCGCTGACGCCGCCGAGCGGGATCCATTCGCCGAGCGTGCCGCTCACCTGCGTCGTGAGGTGCTGCGTCTGGATGCTGCCGTTCACGACGCGCTCGTCCTGCTGCTCGATGTCGAGCACGACCGTCTGACCGTGCAATCGCGGCGTGACCAGGAACCCGCTGCTCACGTTGCGGTAGCCGGTCGTCGCGGCTGCCCACGGCCGACGTCCGCCACCCGCTGCGACCGCGGTCACGATGGGAACGTCGCTGCCGCTGCTGATCAGCGCGGAGCTGCCTTCGATGACTTGTACGCTCGCGACCGCGTCGCTGCGGTCGCGCGCATTCTCATCGGTCGCGTGCACGGCCACGTTGGCGTCACGATTGCTCACCGCGCCGCTCACCTGGGCGCGCTCGCGCTCGACCTCCTGTTGCGTGCTCCGTCGCACCGAAACCTGCAGCTGGTTCGGCCGGCGATCGATCTGGGCGAGCGCCGCGCGCAGCTGCCTCACGTTCGCAGCGCTCGCCCGCACGAACAGTTTGTAGTCCTGGCCGGTCAGCGCCCCGCCCGGCTCGATCAGCGGCTGCAGCACCGGAATGACCTCCGCCGCGGTCCGGTACTTCAGGTCGATGACCTCCAGGGACTGCGCCAGAACGGGGCAGGCCATCAGGCAGAAGATGAGGGTGACCCACGCCCGGGGGCGGGCGCCGGGGCCCGGCAGGTCCTTGAAATCACGCATGCAGGCCGATTGTGCCTCAATTTCCGGCCCCGGCTGCCGAAGCAGGCCTCAAGGCTATGAATCTCATTCTCGGCATCCTGGTCGTATTCGGTTGCGTGCTGGGCGGCTTCGCCGTGCATGGCGGCCATCTCGGCGCTTTGTGGCAGCCGTCGGAGCTGCTGATCATCGGCGGCGCCGCGACCGGCGCGCTGATCATCGCCAACCCGTTCCGGGTCACGAAGCGCGTGGCGGCCGGCTTCGGCACGCTGCTGAAAGGCTCGCGCTACAAGAAGGACCACTATCTCAACCTGTTCGCGGTGATGTACGAGCTGCTGTCGCTGGCGCGCAAGGAAGGCATGATGGGCCTGGAGCGCGTGATCGAGGAGCCGGCGAAGAGCGACGTCTTCAAGAAGCGGCCGCTGATCCTCAACGACCATCACGTGGTCGAATTCATCCAGGATTACCTGCGGCTGATCATCAGCGGCGACATGGACGAGCACCAGCTCGAAGCGCTGATGGACCAGGAGATCGAGACGCATCATCACGACGGCGAGGAGCCGGCGCAGGCGATGAGCAAGGTGTCGGACGCGATGCCCGGCTTCGGCATCGTCGCCGCGGTGCTCGGCATCGTGAACACCATGGGCGCGCTCGGCGGCCCGCCGTCCGAGATCGGCCACAAGGTCGCGGCCGCGCTGGTCGGCACCTTCCTCGGCATCCTGCTCGCGTACGGCCTGCTCGGCCCGATGAGCAACGCGCTCGAGCGCATGGCGCGCGAAGAGACGCATTTCTACACGACGATCAAGACCTGCATCATGGGCTTCCTGCGGGGCCAGCCGCCGCAGGTGGCGATCGAGTTCGGCCGCAAGTCGACGCCGGGCGCGCTGCGCCCGAGCTTCAAGGACCTGGAAACCCAGCTGCGCAAGAAGGCGGCCTGAGGTCATGGGCCGCGCTCAGCCGAAAGCCGCAGAGGAAGAAGCGCCGCGGCCGATCATCATCAAGAAGGTCAAGAAGGGTGGCCACGCGCATCACGGCGGCTCGTGGAAAGTGGCGTTCGCCGACTTCGCGACCGCGATGATGGCGTTCTTCCTGCTCATGTGGCTGATGGAAGCGACCACCGAGGAGCAGCGCGGCGCGATCTCCCAGTACTTCAACAATCCGTCCGACGTGCAGGGCGCGAGCCCGGTGCCCTCGCCTTCGCCGATCCAGGGTCCGGGCGGCGCGAGCACCAGCATGATCAAGCTCGGCGGCGGCATGGAGCTGCATCACGATCCGGCGCCGCCGGCGCCGATCGCGCCGCCGACCCCCGGCTCGCAAACCGCGACGCGTCCGGACGACGACGCTGCCCGCAGAGACGAAGAGGCGAACGAGAAGCTCGACGCCGAGCGCCTCGCGGGCCTGCTGCAGGACCTGCGCACAGCCATCGACGAGCGCGAGTCGCTCGCGAAGTACAAGGACCAGATCCTGCTCGACGTCACGCCCGAAGGCGTGCGCATCCAGATCATCGATCACGAGCGGCGCTCGATGTTCCCGCTCGGCAGCGCGCGCCTCGAGGACTTCAGCAGCGCCATCATCAAGGAGCTGGCGCACATCATCACGACCGTGCCGAACCGGATCAGCATCAGCGGTCACACGGACGTGAAGCCGTACGTCGCGGTGAACTATACGAACTGGGAGCTCTCGGCGGATCGCGCCAACGCCGCGCGCCGCGCGCTCATCGCGGGTGGAGCGCCCGCGGAGAAAATCGGCCGCGTCGTCGGACTCGCCTCCAGCGTGCTGCTCGATCCCTCGCAGCCCGAGAGCCCGGTCAATCGGCGCATCAGCATCGTGGTGATGAACAAGCGCACGGAGCAGGCGATCAGCCAGGAGAACGGCAATCTGCTGATGGTGCAGGAAACCGCTCCTGCGCCTGCGCCCGGCGGCGTGCCGGTCGCGGTGAGATAACTACGGGATCTGAATCTTCCCGCCGCCGCGCCCGCCCGGGCCGCCGGGCCCGAGATTCGGCATGCCGCCCTGGGGCACGACCAGCTGCGAGGCGGCCTGGCGCCGCAATTCCTGGATCTGTTGCACGGTGCGCTCGATCGCAACGGTTGCTGCGGCAGAGAAGCCTGCGACCGCCTGGTCCAGCGTCTTGCCGTCGAGCTCGAAACTCAGCGGCACCGGCCCCATGTTCGTCATGATTTCGGCCTGCCCGATGAACAGTACCGGCCGCGTCGTGTCCGGCGCGCCGTCGGCAGTCACCGGCGTCAGGCGCCGGATCGCACCGACTTTGCGGTCCGTGAACATCTCCTCGCGATAGAGGGCCGCTGCATCCATCTGCGGATCCTGATTACGTTCATCGGCCATGGCGCAATACCCGGGAAATCTGCGGTGCGCCAGTAGACCAGTCCGGTACAATGTCCGCAACTCGCCAGCGGGCGGAAACATATTGGGGCGTGAGGCACGCCATGCAGGAAACCGACAATCCTTTCAGCGAAGCCTTCGGCAAGGCAGTCGATCTCGGTAACAGAATCGCCGACACCGACGACAAGGCCGACATCTGGGACATCGCCGACGGCCTGCTCGCCGGCGCTGTGCAGTACTGGCTGTATTCGCGCCAGCCCTGCGCCGATCCGGAATGCGAAGAGTGCGTGCCGATCAGCACCGCCGAGGGACGCATCGAGGAGCTGCGGCGCCTGATGCGGCAATTCGCGGAAGAAAGCGAATACTTCCACTCGCCGACCGATCGCAACGTCGGCCGCGCCTGAGAAAAAAGTCAACGCATTTTTTTACTCGTCTAGCCGCTTGATCCGTAAAGCGGCGGAAAAGCAACGGCCGCGTTTTGCGATCCAGCGCACACCGCCTTGCGAGCTGCGCGCTCCACACTTTGCCCCGACCCGGCAGCTGCGACCGAAGTCGCGAGGCATCGCACGTGGGCATGTTGAAGAATCTCAAGCTGCGTCATCGCGCGTACGAGTGCGCGTACAACTCGTTTCGTTTCGCTGCGCGCCTGCGCGGCGATCTGAGCGAGTTCGCGCCGTCGATCGCGGAGACGTTGCAGAGCGTCGGTGACGAGCTCGCGGCACTCGCTCGCGACAGCTGCCCGAACGAGAGCGAGCGACGCCAGCTGATCGACGGACTCGAAGGCGCGCTGCGTGCGCTCGGCTTGTCCGACGCCGCACAGGTCCACATCGTTTCGCAGCTCGCGCCGCGCATCATGGCGGGCGAACCGGCGAGCGCGAGCAAGGAAGCATGGACGCGAATGGCGGTCTGATTTGACCAATCATTGGTAGCGGTTCACGCATGCCGGGAGCCCCCTTCACCGGGTACGACATAACCTCAAATTCCCTACAGACTGCGACTTGTCGCCAAATCCACTGTCGGCTGAAAGCGACCAAACCGCTTGACTTATCCCCGCTTGCAAGCGGATTATCAAATCGTTCCAAGGGCAAACTCGCCGAAAGGCGAGGACGCAAAGCTTCCGGTCTAACGGATTCATTTCCTAAGACAGCGGGGTTGCCACGGGAGCCGCGATTCGATCGCGGCAGCGGATTCGCCAGCGGTCGACGAGACCGATACGAAGAATCGCGAAACCGCCCGTGACTGAGCGCGATGCGCATCGAGCGCGCTCCCTCCCCCATCGAAATGAGTCACTGTCGGGCCGCGATCGCTCGCCGCTTCGTGATCTGGATTTCGGGCATGGGGAAGAAAGACGTGGAAAAGAGCACCAGCACCGCTCAGGCCGTCGTGACGTCGCCGCTCGCGCCCATCGCAGCCGCAGGCGGCACCGGATCGGCCCTGTTCATCATCAATCTGTGCGCGTCGATCGCGCCGGTGCGACTCGACGGCAACAACATCCCCGGGCTGGAGAACTATCGTCTCTATCAGGTTGCGCGCAACGAAGACGGGCGCACGCGCCATCGCCTGCGGCTCGGCTTCTTCACGAGCGAGTCGCACGCCGAAAGCGTGCTCACCGTGGTGCGCCAGCAATATCCCACTGCGTTCACCACGTGCCTGTGCGAAGAAGATCGCCGTTTCACACGCGGCTTCTTGCCGGAATCCGCAGCAGCCGCGCCGCGGCCTGTCGCTGC
>DATBKP010000082.1:0-1961 GCA_036555785.1 Steroidobacteraceae bacterium | reverse complement strand
CATGCGCACGTCGAGCACGACGCAGCCGGGCTGTTGAGGGTCGTGATTCTCTAGGAATTCCTGCGCCGAGGAGTAGGCGACAGCGGGGAGGCCCACCGACTTCAACAGCAACTTCATCGAACTTCGAACGGCTTCGTCATCGTCTACCACGATGACCAGCGCCTGCTGATCTTTCGTCGTCACGCGCCACCTTGTGCGTGAGGTAACCGGAGCACGAAACAGGCGCCGCCGGCGCCTTCGGGTCGGTAGCGTAACGTGCCCCCGTGGGCTTCCACAATAGAGCGCGCGATGGCGAGGCCGAGTCCGGCGCCGCCCGCCTTGGTTGTAAAGAAAGGTGTGAACAGCCGCTCCCGCAAATCCGGTGCAACACCCGGCCCGCTGTCGATGACGCTGATTTCTATGGCGCTGATTTCCCCGGTGTTATCGGTATCTGCTGCTGTGCGCAAGACTACGTCGCGCCGCTCCGGCGGAACGTTTGCCAGCACCTCGATGGCATTGCGTACCAGGTTCAGTACGACCTGCTGGAGGTCGCCGCGATGGAGGACCAGTTGTTCCAGCTTCGGGGCAAGCTCGAGGCGCAGCCGTACGTTGTGCAAGCGGGCATCGGACAACGCGATGGGCTTCAGCTCCTCGAGCAACTGGTTCACATCAGTAGGCACGCGTTCAGAATCTGGCGTGCGAACGAGCGCGCGCAGGTTGCGGACGATTTCACCGGCACGCAATCCTTGCGCGGTGATCTGCTGCAAGGCGTCGCGTAGCTCGGCGGGATCGGGGATGCCCCGGGCGAGCAGCCACTCGCAGGCTTGGGCGTAGCTCGCGATCGCGGTCAGCGGCTGATTCAACTCGTGTGCAACGCCGGCGGCCATCTCGCCGATCGTGGCGAGGCGCGCAACCGGCCTGAGCCGCTGGAGTAGGGCCCACTGCTCATCCGGCGGCGGGGTGTTGCTCGGCATGTCCGCGCTCGACGGTGGCGCGCGACGGGACGAGAGTCAAGCAACCGAGCGGAAATCCTTGGCGCCGTTCGCAACAGTCTCCGCCGTGACGAGAACAACTGGCTGCTCGGCTGCGCGCTCAATCGGGCCCGCTTGCCAGCCGATCACCGTTCCGTCCGGAACTTCGGTGCCGGTGTCTACGATGACGCGTCGCAGACGGCAATTGGAGCCGATGCGCGCGTTCGGAAGGACCACGGCTTCATCCAGCATGGAGCCGTCGCCAACCCGCACTCCGGTCGCCAACACGCTGCTGGTCACCGTCGAGCAACCGACGACGGAGCCTGCCGCCAGCAGCGAGCTGCCGACGAAGCCTCGTCGCCCGGATGTGCTCTCGACCTTGGCAGGCGGCAGCACTTCGCTGTGGGTATGGATCGGCCACGCGGGGTCGTAGAGGTCGAGCGGTGGGTTCGTTGCGAGCAGCTCCATGTGCGTCTGCCAGTACGCGTCCAGCGTTCCAACGTCGCGCCAGTAGCCTGGCCCGCCGGATTCATCGGCAAACAGGTGAGCGGACACGCGATTCTCGCGAACCGCACAGGGCAGGATGTCGCGACCGAAGTCGTGCGCCGACTCTGTTTGGCGCGCATCACGATTCAGCAGATCGACCAGGTAGTCGGTCGTGAAGACGTAGATGCCCATCGAGGCGAGCACCGTGGAGCCGAGGCCGACATTGAGCGACGCAACCGACGGCTTCTCGATGAAGCTCAGCACGTTGCTCCGGCCATCGATCCGCAGCACCCCGAACGAGCTGGCGCATTCGACCGGCACCGGCACACACCCTACGGTCACGCCGGCACCGCTGCTCGCGTGCTGAGCGAGCAGCCGTCGATAGTCCATTTTGTAAATGTGATCGCCCGCAAGCACGAGCGTGTAACGATTGCCTTGTGTGCAAAGCAAATCGAGATTCTGGAAAACCGCGTCGGCCGTGCCGGCATACCAACCGGAATGGAGTCGCTGCTGCGCGGGCCACAC
>DATBKP010000081.1:0-24713 GCA_036555785.1 Steroidobacteraceae bacterium | reverse complement strand
ATTGAGCCGCGTGCGCACGCGGAATCCGGACAGCGGCAGTGCCTGGTTGGCCAGCAGCTTCGCAACCGAGTTGCCGAGCTGGAAAGTGCTGGGGTCGGCGACGATGTCGCGCGCCAGTCCGCCTTCGACCACGGACACTTGGACCGGCGTCTGGAACAGGAAGCCCGCGGGATACAGCTCGACGTGAAACGGCACCTGCTCGTTGCGCCAGACGGCTGCCTCCGGATCGAAGCGGATGTCGCGGTACTGGTCGTAGGTCAATTGTTGCAGTGCCGGGTTGTCCAGCTGCTTCGGCACGAACGCGCTGCTCGCCGTGCGACGCGCGAGATCGAGCACAGTGTTGCCATCGAAGCGGTAACGAGGAGTACCCTTGGCGTCGGACGCAGGACGCGTTGCGGTCGCCGCGGCCACGCAGCTGAAAGCGATAGCGAGCAGCAGCAGCCAATAGCCGCGCCCCGCGACGGCGGGCGACGGTTTGGCCTCGCGCGCGAACTGCGTCGTGCGATGGGTAGGCGTGCCTCGCCCTTCTAAATGCTCACCGGACGTCATCCGAAACCGCTCTCTCCAGCTGAGGTCAACGAAGCAAGACCAGGGTACGCAATGAACCGAACGCGGCGCCCGTTTCGGATGGACGGATCCCTCGGAGTACGCATGTCCAGCCGACAGGGTTCCAGGGAACCCGTAGCTCTTGCCGGGTATTTACGGGGCGGCGCCAGCAGGCGACAACGATAACACCAGTTTCGAGAAGGTACGCACCGTGCCACAGGCGCAACATGTCTGGTCCCTGGTCCTTGCCGGCGGCGACGGCAATCGGCTGCGCGCCTTGACCACCCGGCCCTGCGGCACCTCGGTACCGAAGCAATATTGCTCACTGCGCGGTGGACATTCGCTGCTGGAAGATGCTATCGCGCGCGGCGAGCGGGTGGTCGCCCCCGGGCGGATCTGCACGATCGTCGCGCAGCAACACCGCGAGTGGTGGACTGAGTCCCGCCCCCTGCTCGAAGCGCTGGAAACCGGCAATCTGATCGTCCAGCCGCGCAATCTCGGCACCGGCATCGGCATTCTTTACTCGCTGCTGCACATCCTGGCGAAGGACCCGCAGGCGCACCTCGTGCTGCTGCCGGCCGATCACTACGTGCGCGACGAAGAAACCTTGAATCGCGCATTGCTGCAAGCGCTGGAGCGTCTCGACCGCAACGCCGACCGTCCGGTCCTGCTCGGCCTGCAACCCGACGAGCCGGACACCGATCTCGGCTACGTCCTGCCCGGCGATCCGGATCCGCTCGGCGGTTACGGCGTCGCGCGCTTCGTGGAAAAGCCCGGCTACTCGGTCGCGCGCGAGCTCATCGACGCTGGCGGCCTGTGCAATACCTTCATCATCGTCGCAGCAGCGCGCACGCTGCTCGATCTCTACATGCCGCGTTACGCGCCGCTGGTCATGGAAATGCAGGTCGCGCTGGCGCAAGGCCAGACCGCGGGTTCGCCCACGGGCAGCTGGCCGGCGCTGCTCAGTCTTTACGACCGCCTGCCCGAGCTCGATTTCTCCCGCGATCTGCTCGAAGGCCGCGCCGCCGACTTGTGTGTGCTCTGCGTTGCGCCGTGCGGCTGGAGCGACCTGGGCACGCCGCGCCGCGTCGGCGAGATCGTGCAGCGGTTCGCGGGCGATGCGGCAGAGCGGAACTTCGAGGATCGGCATCGGGTTACTGCGCACATGAATCTCGCGGCTCAGCACGCTCACTTCGTGCGCACGAATGCCCAGTCCGATCAGCTCCGTCTGGCCCGGTAGACCCTTTCCGCAAGGCGCCACCTGGGACGGGCAGGGCGTCAACTTCGCGCTGTTTTCGGAGCACGCAGAAGGCGTCGAGCTGTGCCTGTTCGACGACCGCGGGCGCCGCGAGTTGCAGCGCATCCCGCTGCGCGAGCAGACGGACCAGGTCTGGCATTGCTATCTGCCCGAAGCGCGGCCCGGTCAGCTGTACGGCTATCGCGTGCACGGCCCCTATCAGCCGCAGCAGGGCCATCGCTTCAACCCGCACAAGCTGCTGCTCGACCCTTACGCGAAAGCGATCGTCGGCTCGCTGGCGTGGAGCGACGCGCACTTCGGCTATCGCATCGGCAGCCAGCGCGCCGACCTGTCGCAGGACCGGCGCAACAATGCGGGCGGCATGCCGAAGTGCCAGGTCATCGACCCGGCGTTCTCCTGGGGCGATGACCGCAGCCCGCGCACGGCGTGGCACGACACCGTCATCTATGAAATGCACGTGCGCGGCTTCACCAAGCTGAACTCGCAGGTGCCGCCGCAATATCGCGGCACCTATGCCGGGCTCGGCACGACTCCGGTGATCGAGTACCTGCAGCGGCTCGGTGTGACGGCCGTCGAGTTGATGCCGGTGCACTGGTTCCTCAACGACCGTCATCTGGTCGAGAAGGGGCTCAGCAACTACTGGGGCTACAACTCCATCGGCTACTTCGCGCCGCACCAGGATTACGCGTCCTCGCTGCAGGCGGATCGCGAGTTCAAGACGATGGTCAAGGCGCTGCACTCGGCCGGCATCGAGGTGATTCTCGACGTCGTCTACAACCACACCGCCGAGGGCAATCATCTCGGGCCGACGCTGTGCTTCCGCGGCATCGACAACGCTGCGTACTACCGCCTGGTGCACGACGATCCGCGCTACTACATGGATTACACCGGCTGCGGCAACACGTTGAACATGCTGCATCCGCGCGTACTGCAGATGATCATGGACAGCCTGCGCTACTGGATCACCGAGATGCACGTCGACGGCTTTCGGTTCGATCTGGCCGCGGCGCTGGCGCGCGAGCTGCACGAAGTGGACCGGCTCGGCGCGTTCTTCGACATCATTCACCAGGACCCGGTGATCTCGCAGGTGAAACTGATCGCGGAGCCGTGGGACCTCGGCGAAGGCGGCTACCAGGTCGGGCGCTTCCCGGTCGGCTGGACCGAGTGGAACGGCAAGTATCGCGATGTGATCCGCGACTACTGGAAAGGCGAGGGCGGACTCATCGGCGATCTCGCTTATCGCGTCGCAGGGTCGAGCGACCTGTATGAGCACAGCGGACGCCGGCCGTATGCCAGCGTCAACTTCGTTACCGCGCACGACGGTTTCACGCTGCGCGACCTCGTCAGCTACAACGACAAGCACAACGAAGCGAACAAGGACGACAACCGCGACGGCGAAAACCACAACCGCAGCTGGAACTGCGGCGCCGAAGGGCCGACCGACGATCCGGAGATCCGCGCGCTGCGGCTGCGACAGAGCCGCAATCTGCTGACCTCGCTGCTGCTGTCGCAGGGCGTGCCGATGCTCCTGGCCGGCGATGAGTCCGGTCACAGCCAGCAGGGCAACAACAATGCCTATTGCCAGGACAACGAGCTGACCTGGCTGTCGTGGGACATCGGCGTGGAGGACGCCCAGCTGCTCGAGTTCGTGCGCAGCCTGATCCGGCTGCGCAGCCAGCACCGGGTATTTCGCCGGCGCAAATTCTTCCAGAATCGCGCGATCCGCGGCGAGAACGTGCGCGACATCGTCTGGCTCGATCCCGCCGGCACGCAGATGTCGGACGAGCAGTGGCGCGACGGTTTCGCGCGTAGCCTCGGCGTGTTTCTCTCGGGCCGCGGTCTCGACGAGCGCGACGAGCGCGGCCGCACGATCGTCGACAATGACTTCCTGGTGCTCGTCAACGCGCACTACGAAACGGTGGAGTTCAAGCTGCCGGCGCAGCCCGAGGATGCGCGCTGGGTGTTGCGGGTCGACACCACGAACGCGGCGTTCGAAGCGCAGGAGCGCACCTTCGCGCCCGGCGATACCTATGCGCTGCAGGGGCGTGCGCTGGCGCTGTTCGAGTTTCCACAACAGAGCGATGGGAAATGAGGAATGTCCCCATTTCCCCGCGCCACCTATCGACTGCAGTTCAATCACGAATTCACGTTCGCTGACGCCCACCGCATCGTTGCCTATCTCGCGCGGCTCGGCATCAGTCACGTCTACGCGTCGCCGATCCTCAAGGCGCGGCCCGGCAGCATGCACGGCTACGACGTCACCGACCACACGCGCCTCAACCCGGAGCTCGGCACCCAGGAGGAGTTCGAGGCGCTGGTCGCGGCGCTGCACCAGCAGGGCATGGGGCTGATCGTCGACATCGTGCCGAATCATCTCGGCGTGATGGGCGACGACAACTTCTGGTGGCTCGACGTGCTCGAGAACGGTCCGGCCGCGCGCTCCGCGCATCATTTCGACATCGACTGGCGGCCGAACCGCGGCTCGATGCGCGATCGCGTGCTGGTGCCGACGCTCGGTGACGTCTACGGTGCTGTGCTCGAAAACGGCGAGCTGCCGTTGCAGCTCGATGCCGCGACCGGCAGCTTCGCGATCCGCTATCACGAGCATCTGTTTCCGATCGATCCGCGCGAGTACCCGCGCATCTTCGCGCAGACGCCGATCCCGGCGACGCTGCTGGCGCCGGACGATCCGCATCGCGCCGACTTCGAGAGCCTGCTGAATGCGTTCGGCAACCTGCCATCGCGCAGCGATACCTCGGAGGATGCGATCGCCATTCGCTACCGCGACAAGGAAGCGCACAAGCGCCGGCTGGTGCGGCTGCTGGAGCGCAGCCCGGAGATCAAGCAATACATCGACGAGGCGATCGCCAAGCTCAACGGCACACCGGGCGATCCGCGCAGCTTCGACGCGCTCGATGCGCTGCTCGAAGCGCAGGCCTATCGCCTGTCCTACTGGCGCGTCGCGGTCGACGAGATCAACTACCGGCGCTTCTTCGACGTCAACGACCTCGCGGCGCTGCGCATGGACGAAACCGGCGTGTTCGACAGCACGCATCGGCTGATCTTCGAGCTGATCGACCGCGGCCTGGTCGACGGCCTGCGGATCGATCACGTCGACGGTCTGTACGATCCGGAGGCTTATCTCGAGCGACTGCAATGGAAGCCGTTGTACGTGGTCGTCGAGAAGATCCTCGCGCCGCACGAGCGCCTGCCGGAGACCTGGCCGGTGAGCGGCACGACCGGCTACGAGTTCGCGGCGCTGACGACCAGCTGGCTGGTCTGCAACGAGTACGAAGTGCGCATGACGCGCCGTTATCGGCAGTTCACGGAGTCCGATGCGCCGTTCGAGCAGATTGCGTACGACAGCAAGCGGCTGGTGATGCGCTCGTCGCTCGCGGCCGAGATCGAAGTGCTGGCGACGCAGCTGGATCGCATCGCGCAGCTCGACCGGCATACCGCGGATTTCACGCGCGCGGCGCTGCGCGAGGCCATTCGCGAGGTGATCGCCTGCTTCCCGGTGTATCGCACCTATGTCTCGCACCGCGGGGTCAGCGACGAGGATCGGCGCATCGTGAACTGGGCCGTCAACGTCGCGCGCAAGCGCAGCGCCGGCGCCGAGCTCAGCGTGTTCGACTTCCTGCGCGACGTGCTGCTCGGCGAGCGCAACGAAGGCCGATCGGAATCCGTGCGGCGCGCGATGCTGGAGTTCGCGATGAAGTTCCAGCAGGTCACCTCGCCGGTCGCTGCCAAGGGCGTCGAGGACACCGCGATGTATCGCTACAACCGGCTGGTCTGCCTGAACGAGGTCGGCAACGATCCCGGCCGGTATGGCATCTCGTCGGCGGCGCTGCATCAGGCCAACGCCGAGCACGCCCGCCTGTGGCCGCACGCGATGCTCGCGACGTCGACTCACGACACCAAGCGCAGCGAGGACGTGCGCGCACGCATCGCTGTGCTCAGCGAAATCCCGGAGTTGTGGAAGCGACATCTGGCGCGCTGGACCAAGCTGAATCGCAGCAAGCGCCGGCAGCTGGGCGAGGATCCTGTGCCGGACCGCCAGGACGAATACCTGCTGTACCAGACGCTCGTGGGCATCTGGTCGCCGCAGGAAGACTCCGCGACGCTGATCGAGCGGGTGCAGGCTTACGCTGTAAAGGCGGCGCGTGAGGCCAAGCGCTCGACTTCGTGGATCTCGCCCAACAGTGAATACGAGAGGGCGCTCACCGACTTCATCGCCGACCTGTTGGGAGATCCGGAGCGCAGCGCGTTCCTCAAGGATTTCCGCGCGCTCGCCGAGACCGTGGCGTTCTTCGGGCGCATCAACTCGCTGGTGCAGACCGTGCTGAAGATCACCGCCCCCGGCGTTCCGGATTTCTACCAGGGCACGGAGTTGCCGGCGCTGACGCTGGTCGATCCCGACAATCGACGCCGCGTGGACTTCGCAAAGATGCAGCAGCAGTTGGACGAAGTGGAGCACCGGTCGTCAGACGAGCGCGTCACCAGCAAGCTGTACGTGATGCAAAAGCTCCTGCAACTGCGCCGCGAGGTGCCGGAGCTGTTCGCGCACGGCGACTATCAAGCACTGCAGGTCGAGGGAGTGCACAAGGAGCACGTATTCGCCTTCGCGCGCACACACGAAGGTCGGGGCTGCATCGTCATCGTTCCTCGCTGGACCGCGAAGCTGATGGATGCGGTGAACGAATTGCCGCTGCGCGAACGTGTCTGGGCCGATACCAGAGTGGTGCTTGGCAACGGCGTTCAGCCCGCGGTGCTGCAGGACGTACTGAGTGGCCGACAGCTTGGCGTCGGCGACAGGCAGGGTGAGCGTTCAGTGAGCCTCGCCGAGGCGCTCGCGGAGTTTCCGGTTGTGATCTGCCGTTACTGAACGCGAGCGGCGAGGCGGCGTACCTGGCGAATGCGCTCGATGTCGAGATTGCGATAGGCGCAGCAGCGCGCCGTATCTTCCTGCTCGTCGCGTGCTTCTTCGAGCCCGCACACGTCGTAGGTGAAGCGCACGAACAGCATCTCGGGCGCGGGCTCTTCGATGCGGATCGTCAGCGTGCTGCCGGCGAACGCTCCGCTTGCGTCGGCGCGGATCTGCAGCGACTCGTTCGGGATCAGCTCCACTTCGTCGCTGGTCGCGCAGCGGCCGCGGCGGATCTCGCGCCGCAGACGGCTCGGCGCGATCTCCTCGATCGAGGCGGAATCGATCGACTCGTCGACCAGCTCGGGGGCGAGCACCGTGTACTGCAACCCGGCCCACAGTTGCTCGCGAGTGAGCCAGGCGCCGGCGAGGTTGGCTGGATCGTTGATCCGGACGATGTGCTCGTGATGCAGCGGCTGCGCCATCGCGCGATCAGTTGATCGTGAACGACTCGAGCTCGGAGCCGAGCTGGCTGGCGCGCAGCGGATGGTCGTCGAAGCCGTCGAACACCAGCACGCCGCGCGCTTCGTAGCTGCCGGTGCGGACCTGGTCGCCGCTATCGGAATCGGTCTGGTCCCAGGTCGTCGTGAAGGTCTGCGTCTCGTTCGGCCCGAACGTGAGCGTCGTGGGCGTCTGCGAGGGCGCGGCGGTTTCCTTCGACAATTGCCACACGACGGTGTCGGTGTTGGCGCGCACCACCACGAAGTCCCGGGTGCGCGAATCGGTGAAGTCGATCGTCTCGGTCGTGTCCCGGCGGTTGCGCACCGTCAGGATCATCTGGATCGTCTCGCCGCGCTCGAAGCTGTCGGTCACGTCGCCGGTGCTGTTCTGCAGTTGCAGAGTCGCTACGAAGGTCGGGTCGTTGCCGCCGTCGCCGCTGTTGTTGTTCGAGTTGTTGAGACTGCACGAGTTCGTCGACGAAGCGCCGGCGCAGATCACCAGGATTCCGAGCAGCGTCAGCCAGCGTCGCCAGCCGTGGTAGGGGGTGCGTTCCATGGGGACAAGCTTAGCCTTGCGGGGACAGCGGCAAAAGAGTCCGGCAAGGCTTTGACCCGCGGGGCGGGCCGGAGTTGCGAATGACTGTAGCTGAACGGCTGCACCCTGCACCAAAGGACACGTCACGGCCCGGCCGGCCTTCTCTATTCTGACCGCCTCTCCGGCCCGCAGGCGCCGGCGCAACGGTCAGCAGGGCGCTAGGACGAAGGGCGGAAATGAACCGAGGGGTCATCGTGGGCGGCGGCTTGATCGCAGCGAGCTTTCTCGTTGCAGTCATGCTCAACCGTTCGGCGCATGAGGAGCCGGCTCCCGCCCAGGCGGTGCGGCAGCCCTCGGCGCACGGCTGCGCCGACCTCGGGCAGCGCCAGCCCACGGTTGTGCGCGAGGGCAACGACGAGAAGTGCACGCCCGCGCCGGCCGATTCCGCGCAGAGGTGACGTAATATCATCGCGGACGAGCCCTCCATGCCGTCCGTCATCGCCAAATTACCCGCGCTCGCTTGGTGCGCGCTGCTTGCAGCGGCTTGCGGGCGCTCTCCACCGGAGTTGGTTCTGTCGGGCCCGACCATGGGCACGACGTACACGGTCAGGATCGCGGGGTCGCCGGCGTCGGCCGATGCGACGCGGGTGCGCGTCGCGATCGACGATGTGTTGGCGCGGATCGATCGGTCGATGTCGGGTTATCGGGCCGATTCGGAAGTGGCGCGCTTCAATGCCAGCGCCGCCATGCAGTGGTATGACGTTTCCGCGGATCTGGCGGCGGTAGTGCAGGTGTCGCTCGATATCAGCGACGCGTCCGGCGGTGCTTTCGACATCACGGTCGCGCCGCTCGTTGCGGCCTGGGGTTTCGGCCCGGCCGGCAAGCCGCAGGCGTTGCCGACCGCCGGGCAGATCGCGCAGATCGAAACAACAGTCGGCTATGACAAGCTGCACGTACGTCTCGATCCGCCAGCGCTGCGCAAAGATGTCGCCGGGCTCGCGATCGATCTCAACGGTATCGCGCCGGGGTTCGCTGTCGATCTGCTGGCGGATCGTCTGCAGGGGTTGCGGATCGAGAACTTCATGATCGACATCGGCGGGGAGATTCGCGCGCGCGGGCACAACGCGCGCGGCGAGCCGTGGCACATCGCCGTCGAGCATCCGGTCGATACGCAGCAGACGCCCTATATGAGTGTGTGGCTCGACGGCGCGGCGGTTTCTACTTCCGGCGAGTATCGGGACTACTACGAGCGCGACGGCTCCCGGTATTCACACACCGTGGATCCCCGAACCGGCAGGACGCTCGATCGCGAGCCCGGCTCGGTCGTCGTCATCGCATCCACGGCTGCGCAGGCCGACGGATGGGCCACGGCGCTCAACGTCCTGGGTCCGCGCGACGGCCTGGCACTGGCCGCACAGCGACATCTGCCGGTGCTGTTCATCGTGCGCGAAGCAGGGGACTGGCGATCGCACGCGACGCCGGAGTTCGAGCGCTACCGCGCACAGAAGCAGTAGCTAGTTACTAGTAACAGCGCCGAGCGTCGCGCCGATGCCGGAGTGAATCACCAGGTCTGCGAGCTCGTCCATCTCGGTCGGGTCGCGGTTGACGATGACGAGCGTGGCGCCCTTCTGCTTCGCGCGCAGCGGAAAGTCCGCGGCCGGAAACACCGACAGCGACGAGCCGAGCACGATGAACAGGTCGCACGCCATGCTTTCCTCGTGTGCCCGTTGCATCGGCAGCGACGGCATCGGCTGTCCGAAGGAAATCGTCGCGGACTTCACGATGCCGCCGCAGGCGCGGCACGGCCCGACCGTGCCACTCGCATGGAACTCGCGCTCGATCTCCGCCAGCTCGATGCGCAGCGAGCAGCCGAGGCAGCGCGCGTAAGTCGCATTGCCGTGCAGCTCGATCACCTTGTCCTCCGGGACGCCGGAGACCTGGTGCAGGTTGTCGACGTTCTGGGTGATGACTGCGCTCGCCTTGCCGGCGGCGATCAACTGCGCGACCGCGTAGTGGCCGCTGTTCGGTTGCGCACCGACCCAGCCGTCGCGGTTGTCGAAGCGGCGGCGCCAGGCTTCGCGGCGTTTTTCTTCGGAGGCGATGAATTCCTGGAAATAGATCGGCTGCATCCGCGACCAGATGCCGCCGGGGCTGCGGAAGTCCGGGATGCCCGACTCGGTGCTGATGCCGGCGCCGGTGAAAAAGAGCGCGCGGCGGCTGCTCTGGAGCAGGTTGCGGAGCTGAGCGACCTCGGTGGAATCAGGAGCGGCCATTGCAGTAGCCGCATCCTACCAACCGCCAACCGCTAACCGCTATCCGCTTCGTTCTTGGCTTTCAGCTGGATTTCGCTGCGCAGGGTCGTCTCGAGCCAGTCCGTCATCGTGATCATGCCGTTGCGCTCGCCGCTGCTCTGGCTCGGCAGGCGCGTGTGGATGCCGATGATCACGCCGGTGCGCTCGTCGATGACGGGCGCGCCGGGCGCGATGCCGCGCGAATCCATGTCGTGAGTGAAGCGCGCTACGCTCGGCACTGACTTGCCTTCGCCGCCGCGCTCGTATGCCAGGCCGCGCGCTTTGTGCTTGATCGTCGACCAGCCGATATCCGCCTTGTAGCCGACCATGATCACCGGCGCCGCGTCGCCGCTGAAGCGGCCGAGCGGCATCGTCTTCTGCGCGTAACGCGAGGGCTGGCTGAGACGGAACACCGCGATGTCCTTCGACGGCTGACCGAACGCGCCCGCCTCCGAGTCCCACTGCGAGCGGACGTAGGCGACCGGAATGCGCTCGCGAACCTGTCCCTGCGAGTCGATGCTGGTGTACACGCAGTTGGACGGCGCTACCTGCTGGTGACCGTTCTCGAATGTGTGCGCGACAGTGACGCCGATATCGAAGGCGCCGACGAGGAATGCGGTCGAAGTCTGGATGCCGGAATCGACCGTGCACGCGACCAGGCCGACGCCGCTGAACGAGGCGAGATCCTGGTCGCTGAGCTCCGCCGGACGCCGCAGCGAATTGTCCGAGATGACTGCGCGTTGCAGGGCTTCCTCGTAGCGATCCGCCAGATGATCCTGGAGCTGCGCAGTCGCATGCGCGCGGGGCGCCGCCGCCGTGCCGGCGACGAGCAGGAGACCTGCGAGTAAAGGAATTGTTCTGGAAACCGTGTGCATGCTGCCCGCCCGCTGACGCAATCATCGACCGCAGTCGATGCGCGAAAGTTCGCAACTTAGGGGCGCCGTGGCTTTAAGGAAAAGCCTGAAGCGTTCGTTCGCCCCGACCTGTCCGCCGATCTGCTACACGCGAATGGCCGCGTTACGCGATCGAGACTATGTCGCCGGGCGTGCGCCAGCGGTGATGGTGCTCACAAAAGAAAGAGCCCCCTGCCGCCAAGTGAGCGGACAGGGGGCCCACAGGCAGGAGCGCTGCCTGTCGATCGTTACGCCGAGCTAGGATTTCGCGGCCTTCTGCTCGGCTTCGGTCAATTTGAACGTCACTGCCACCTGCGTGTAGGCCTGGATCTTGTTGGTGCCGTCGGTGGCCGCAGCAAAGCGCCACTTGCGGACTGCTTCGATCGCCGCCTGGTCGAGCCGGGGGAAGCCACTGCTCTTGGTCACCGCCACATTCGAAGCGCGGCCGCTGGTGTCGACCAGCACCTTCAGCTGTACCGTACCCTGCTCACCTGCGCGTCGCGAGGCCGGCGGATACGTCGGGTCGACGCGGTTCGTCGTCTTGAGATCCTGCGCCGGCGCGCCTTGCTGCTGGGTGCCCGTGACCGCGTTCGCCGAAGCGGGAATCGGCACTTCGCTCGGCGGCGTCACCGGCTCGTCGAACTGAACCTCCGGCGGAGGCGTCTGGTCCGCGACCGGCTGATCGATCTCGGGCTTGATCTTGACCTGCGGCTGCTCCTCGGGCTGCGTCTGTTCCGGGATGAACACCGCCTCGATCGGCTGCACGAACGCCGGCTGCTTCACGATGCCGGTCGCCAGCATCAGACCGTAAATGATCAGTACGTGGAGCGCGGCGACGACGATGAACAACCCCGTACGACGGGGCGTCGACTTCGTGCTGTTGACAGACCTGGTGCCGTCACCAATGGTTTGCGCGGGCATAGACAGCCCTCCGAATTCTTGGTTGACAGGTTGCTCCTGCACCCTAGAAACGGCTATGCACCGCAAAAGGTTCGATTCAGGCCGCGTCGGGTGACAGCCTCATCTACGAAAAAGTTCCCGTAAACTTCACCCATGAGCGCAAGTTTCACGGACGTGCAGCACCGGCTGTTGTCCGACATCGAGGCGCGATTGCTGGCCGCGCGAGAGCAGGATGCGCAGGGCTGGCAGGAAATTCTTGCCGACGGGCGCGTTGACCAATCCCTGCGACGCGTCTGGGCCTGCAGCGAGTTCGTCGCGACTGTCTGCGTGCGAACGCCAGCCTTGCTGAGCGAGCTCGTTGGCACCGGTGATCTGTTCGCACGCGCCGCAGATGGCTGGTTCGCGAACGACGTCCGTCAGCGGGTCAGCGGCGCGAGCGAAGCCGAAGCGATGGAGTCGCTGCGCCGCTTCCGCAAGCGCCACATGGTGCGAATTGCCTGGCGCGATCTCGCCGGTTGGGCCGATCTCGATGAGACCCTGCGCGACCTTTCCGCGCTCGCCGACGCCTGTATCGGATTCGCCTGCACATATATGTATGAGGCGCTGGCCGCCCGCTACGGCGTGCCGCGGGGCTTGGAAAGCGGGCAGCCGCAGCCATTGCTGATCCTGGCGATGGGCAAGCTCGGCGGCGGCGAGCTGAACTTCAGCTCCGACATCGATCTCATTCTGCTGTATCCGGAGGACGGGGAGACCGACGGCGCCCGGGCAATCGACAACGCCGAGTTCTTTCTGCGGCTCGGCCAGAAGATCGTGCAGCTGCTGGCGACTCCGACGGTGGAAGGCTTCGTGTATCGCGTGGATCTGCGCCTGCGTCCCTTCGGCGACAGCGGCCGCGTCGCGCTCAGCTTCGGCGCATTCGAGCACTACCTGCAGGAGCACGGCCGCGATTGGGAGCGGTACGCGTACGTCAAGGCGCGGCCGCTCACCGCTCTCGATCACTATGCGGCGCTGTACGAAGATGTGCTGCGACCGTTCGTCTACCGCCGCTATCTCGACTACAGCGTGTTCGAATCGCTGCGCGAGATGAAGGGCATGATCTCGCGGGAGGTCGAGCGCCGCGAGCTGCAGGACAACATCAAGCTCGGCCCCGGCGGCATCCGCGAAATCGAGTTCATCGTGCAGGCCTTCCAGCTGATCCGCGGCGGCACCGACCGGCGACTGCAGAGTCGCGAGTTGCGCAGCGTGCTGCCGTTGCTCGTCGGACAGCGCTTCCTGCGGCGCGAAGCGGTCGCCGAGCTCGAGGCGGCCTATCGCTATCTGCGCGTGGTGGAGAACCGGCTGCAGCAGTGGAACGACGAGCAGACGCACCAGTTGCCGGCGGATGAGACCGCTCGCGCGCGCCTGGCGCTAGCGCTCGGTGCGGCCGATTGGGATGCGGCGCATGCCGAGCTTGCCGCGCATCGACAGCGGGTCGCACAGCATTTTGCACAGACCGTTTTCGGCCCGGGAGGCGCGTCACCCAGCGAGCAGGAGAAGCTCACCGCGCTCGTGGACATGGATGCACCGCCGCTCGATCAGCTGCGCGACACTTCTTACTATCGCCGCCTCGACGAGACCGGACGGCGCCGCTTGCACGAGTTGCTCGCCCGGATGCTGCCACTGGTCGCGCAGTCCGGATCGTCCGAAACGACGCTGGCGCGCGTGCTGAAGATTCTCGAGCGCATCGGCGGGCGCACCGTCTACCTCGCGCTCCTGAACGAGAATGCGACGGCGCTGCGGCGGCTCGTCGCGCTGTGCGAACAAAGTCAGTTCCTTGCCGATCAGATCGCCGCGCAGCCGCTGCTGCTCGACGAGCTGATCGATGAGAGACTGATCGAGGAAGCACCGACGCGCGCGCAGTTCGCAGATGAGCTGGCGCTGCGGCGCCGGAACATGCAAGGCGAGGAGCCGGAACGGCAGGTGGAGCTGCTGCGCGAATTCCAGAGCGCCGCGCTGTTCCGGGTCGCGGTCGCGGATCTGATCGGCGGGCTGCCGCTGATGAAGGTCAGCGACCGGCTCACCGACATCGCCGAGCTGATCGTGCAGGAGACGCTGGTGCTGGCGCGCTCGCAGATCGAAGCCAAGCATGGAGTGCCGCGCTATATCGATGCCGGCGGCACCGAGCGCGTCGCGAACATGATCGTCGTGGCGTACGGCAAGCTCGGCGGCCTGGAGCTCGGTTACAGCTCGGACCTGGACCTGGTGTTCCTGCACGACTCGAGCGGCGAGGCGCAGCGCACCGACGGGCCGCAGCCGATCGACAACACGCTGTTCTTCCAGCGGCTGGGCCAGCGACTCGTGCACTTGCTGACCGTGCACAGCGCCTCGGGCCGCCTCTATGAAGTGGACACGCGGCTGCGGCCTGCCGGTAATCGCGGACTGCTGGTGCAATCGCTCGCGGCCTTTCGCGACTATGAGTTTCAGGATGCCTGGACCTGGGAGCACCAGTCGCTGCTGCGCGCCCGGGCGATCGCGGGCCCGCGCGAGCTGTGCGAGCAATTCGAAGCTGCCCGCATCGAAGTGCTGCGCCAGGCGGTGAAGCGCGATGGCCTGCGCGACGAGGTGCGACGCATGCGCGAGCGTATGCGCGAGAACCTTTCGAAGGCGCGGCCCGGCCAGGTCGATCTCAAGCAGGATCCCGGGGGCATCGCCGATCTCGAGTTCCTGGTGCAGTTCTGGATGCTGAAGTGGGCGGATCGCTATCCGGAGATCGTCACCTTCTCCGACAACATCCGCCAGCTGGAGAGTCTCGCTTCGGGCGCCATCGTGTCGCAGCAGCGGGTCGATTTCCTGGTCGCAACCTATCGCGCCTACCGCCAGCGCCTGCACCGGCTGTCGCTGGACGGTACGAAGAACGTGGTCGATGAGCGGGAGTTCGTCGCTGAGCGCCGCGGCATCGTCGAGATCTGGGAGGAGGTCATGCGCGAGGCCGGCGATCTGTCAGGCGATCTGCGATAATGCGCGCCATGAGTACTGAATCCGGCACCCCGAGCGCCAAGCTCGTGCAACCGAACGCCCAGAACCAGTACATGGTCACGGCGAGCGACCTGCCGCTGTCGTGCCCGATGCCAGGCATGTACCTGTGGAATTCGCATCCGCGTGTGTTCCTGCCGATCGAGAAGACCGGCTGGGCTAAGTGCCCGTACTGCGGCGCCGAGTACACGCTGATTCGCTGAGATGTACGTCCCCCGGCACTTCGCGGAGACGAGAGTCGAGGTCCTGCACGACCTGATCCGCCGCTATCCGCTCGGCACACTGGTCGCGGCAACCTCCGACGGCCTCGAAGCGAGCCACGTGCCGTTCGAGATCGATGCGCAGCCGCAGCCGTTCGGCACGCTGCGCTGTCACCTGGCGCGAGCCAATCCGTTGTGGCAGCAGATCAGTGCGGACAAGCCCGTGCTCGTCATCTTCCAGGGCGAGCACGGTTACGTTTCGCCGAGCTGGTATCCGGCGAAGCAGGAGCACGGCAAAGTCGTGCCGACATGGGACTACGTGGCAGTGCATGCGTACGGCGTCGCGAGGATCACGCATGACGCGACGTGGTTGCGACAGATGGTCGAGGATCTGACCAATCGACACGAGCACGGGCGCGCCGATCCCTGGCAGGTCAGCGATGCACCCGCGGAGTATGTCGACAAGATGCTCGGTGCGATCGTCGGCGTCGAAATCCCGCTGACCCAGCTCGTCGGCAAATGGAAGCTCTCGCAGAACCGCTCCGCCGCCGACCGGCAGGGCGTGATCGCCGGTCTCGAGCGCGAAGGCGGGGCAGCGCAAGCCGACGTTGCCGCCTTGATCAAGACGACGTTGTAGCCATGGCCGGCTACTCGGGCACGCCGCTGGCGCAGAAGCTCGGAATCAAACCTGGCACGGCGCTGTTCGTGGTCGCCGCTCCTGGCCACTACGACGAACTGCTCGCACCGTTGCCCGAGGGCGTGAAGCGCGTGCGCAAGATCGACGCTGCCGACGTCGCGCACTTCTTCGTAACGGCTCGCGCGCGCATGGAGAAAGACCTGCGCGCGGCCGTGCCGAAGATGCAGCCGGATACAGCGATCTGGATCTCCTGGCCGAAGAAGGCGGCGAAGGTCGACACGGATATCACCGAGGACACCGTGCGCGAGGTCGCGTTGCCGCTCGGCCTCGTCGACATCAAGGTGTGCGCCGTCGACGAGACCTGGTCCGGGCTGAAGCTCGTCATCCGCAAGCAGCTGCGCCGATCGACGGGCCGCTCTCGGTCCTGAAGCCTTCGTCGAGCCATCCGGACATTCCGCCGATCATCAGCTTCACCGGCCGGCCGAGCCGTGCGAGCCGCACGGCCGCGCGGTGCGCACCGTTGCAATGCGGACCCGCGCAGTAGACGACGAAGATCGTGTCGCGCGGATAGCGGCTCAGCAGCGATTCGATGAGCTTGCGATGCGGGATGTTGACGGCGCCCGGCGCGTGACCGTTCGCATAGAGGTCCGGGCTGCGCACGTCGACCAGCGTGAAATCCTGCCGGCCGTTGCTCATGGCGTCGTGCACGTCCCAGCAGTCGGTCTCGAAGCGGAACGCGCTCTCGAAATGCGCGAGCGCGGTGGCGCTGTCGGCGGGTGCGATGTCGATGACGGCGGAGGGCATGGGGTTCTCCTGTAGCTTCGACACCATCCTAGCTGCACCAGCCCGCACGCACCGCTGGCGTAATCGTCAGGTTGCGGTAACATCACGCCATGCCGCGCCCACACCTCGTCGTCGCGCTCGCCTACGACCGCCTCTGCACCTTCGAGTTCGGCTGCGTCGTGGAGCTGTTCGCGCTGCCGCGGCCGGAGCTCGACGTGCGCTGGTACGACTTCGCGGTCTGCGCGGCCGAGCGCGGTCCGCTGCGCGCGGCAGGCGGCATCACTGTGACGGCGCCGAATTCGCTCAAGCTGCTGGAGCGTGCCGATACGATCGTCATTCCCGGCTGGCGCGATGCGAACGAGCCGCCGCCGCAGGAGCTGTTGCAGCGGATTCGCGCGGCACACGCGCGCGGCGCACGACTCTGCTCGATCTGTTCCGGTGTGTTCGTGCTTGCTGCCGCCGGCGTGCTCGACGGCAAGCGCGTAACGACGCACTGGCGTTACGCGGAGCTGCTCGCGCAGCGCTATCCCGGCATTCGGGTCGAGCCGAACGCTTTGTACATCGAGCAGGGCCAGGTGCTGACGTCGGCCGGCTCGGCCGCGGGCCTCGACATGCTGCTGCACCTCGTGAGGCGCGACCACGGACCGAAGGTCGCCAACCAGGTCGCGCAGCGTCTGGTCATCCCGCCCCATCGCGACGGCGACCAGGCGCAATACGTGCCGCGGCCGATCGCGCCCGACGAGTCGAGCCGGTTGTCGCGGCTGCTCGACTGGATTCGCGGCCATCTCGGCGAGGAGCATTCGATCGCCGCGCTGTCGCGCCGGGCCGGCATGAGCCCGCGCACGCTCCTGCGTCGCTTCAAGGAGACGACCGGACTCGCGCCCAACGAATGGCTGGTGCGCGAGCGGGTCGCCGCCGCGCGCGAAATGCTCGAATCCGGTCGCGTCACCCTCGGACGGGTCGCGGAGCGCGCGGGGTTCGGCTCGCAGGAATCCTTCCGCCGTCATTTCCGCCTGCGGGTCGGGGTGTCGCCGGCGGCTTACCACAAGCGCTTTCGAGCACTGAAGGCCTGATACCATTCCGCGAATGGCCAGCACCCTGACCACGACGCCCGCCGCCGACGGTTTTCGCATGCCCGGCGAGTTCGAGCAGCACTCCGGCTGCTGGATGCTCTGGCCGGAGCGGCCGAGCAACTGGCGCGGTGGAGCGAAACCGGCGCAGCAGGCCTTCGCGGCAGTAGCCACTGCGATCGCGACCGGCGAGCCCGTCACCGTCGGCGTGTCCCGCGCGCAATTCGTACACGCGCGCGCGACGCTGCCCGATGCGATCCGCGTGGTCGAGCTGTCGAGCGACGATTCGTGGATGCGCGACGTCGGTCCGACGTTCGTCGTCAACGACTCCGGCGCGGTGCGCGGTGTCGACTGGCTGTTCAACGCCTGGGGCGGGCTGGTCGATGGCCTGTATTTCCCGTGGGACCAGGACGACCTGGTCGCGCACAAGGTGCTGGAGCTCGAAGGGCGCGAGCGCTATCGCGCGCCGTTCGTGCTGGAGGGCGGCGCCATTCACGTCGACGGCGCAGGCACGCTGCTCACCACCGAGGAATGCCTGCTGAACCCGAATCGCAATCCGCAGCTCGACGCCGGCCAGCTGGAAATCCTGCTGCACGAGTACCTCGGCATCAGCAGCGTCATCTGGCTCGGCAAAGGCGTGGTCGACGACGAGACGGACGGGCACGTCGACAACCTGTGCTGCTTCGCGCGGCCCGGCGAGGTCGTTCTGACATGGACCGACGACAAGCGCGATCCGCAATACCGCGTCTCGCACGACGCCTATGAGCGGCTCATGGAGGCGCGCGACGCGCGGGGCCGCCGCCTGAAGATTCACAAGCTGCAGCAGCCCGGTCCGCTATACCGCACGGCGCAGGAAGCGCGCGACGTCGATGCGGTCGCGGAGGGCGCACCACGGCGCGCCGGCGAGCGACTGGCGGGCTCCTACGTCAACTTCTATATCGGCAATTCCACCATCGTGATGCCGCTGCTCGATGCGAGACGCGACCGGCAGGCGATGCGGACGCTGACGCGCATCTTCCCGGAGCGGCGCGTGATCGGCGTGCAGGCCCGGGAGATTCTGCTCGGCGGCGGCAACATCCACTGCATCACGCAGCAAGTGCCGGCCGGCGCGGTGCCGGCGAAGTCGCGCCGCCGGCGCTGAGGGAATGCATGCCGGGTCGCTTACGCAAAGAAAAACAGCTCGACCGGCGCGACTACCGCCAGCTCGTACCGGCGCTGCGCGACGAGTTGCTGGCTGCGCAGCTCGAGACGCGCAAGACAGCGAAGTTTTCGATCGCGTTGATCGTCTGCGGCGTGCCGGCCGCGGGCCGCAGCGAGACCGTGAACCGGCTGCTCGAGTGGCTCGATCCGAAGTACATCACCGTGCGCGCGTTCGCCGAGGACGACGCGAACACGCGCCGGCCCACGATGTGGCGCTATTGGCGAGCGCTGCCCCAGTTCGGCCGCATCGCGTTCTACTTCTGGGGCTGGTACGGCGACTATATGGGTCCAGCGCTGCATGGGTCCGACAAGGCTGAGCGCCGCGCGAAGCGGCAGCTCGCCCGCATCCGGCAGCTCGAATCGATGTTGACCGCGGACGGCGTGCGCGTGGTAAAGGTCTACCTCGACATCGACGCCGACACGCAGCGCAAGCGCTTGAAGAAGCTCCGCGCCGACAAGCTGACGCGTTGGCGTGTCACGCATGAAGACCTGTGGCTGGCGCGGCATCACAAGGCCGTTCGCAAGGCGATGCAGCGATGCCTGGCCGCGAGCGACCAGCCCATGTCGCGCTGGCACGTGATCGACGGCGCGGACGAGGACTATCGCGAAGTGCGCGTCGGCGAGATCCTGCGCGACGAAATGCTGGTCGGCGTCCAGCAGGGCGGAAAATGGGGACATTCCCCATTTCGCGGGCGTCGCAAAGATGAAATTGGGAGTGTCCCCATTTCCCGCCTGCGGCGCTCGCGCATCGAGAAGGTCGACGACGACGACGAATACGAGCGCAAGCTCGAGCAGCTGCAGGGCCGGCTGGCATTGCTCACCCGCCGCCACCGGTTCCGTAAGCACGGGCTGGTCCTCGCATTCGAGGGCATCGATGCCGCGGGCAAGGGCGGCGCGATCAGTCGCATCACGCGCGCGCTGGATGCACGCCAGTACCAGGTGGTGCCCGTCTCCGCGCCGACGCCCGAAGAGCGTTCCTATCCTTATTTGTGGCGCTTCTGGCGCGACGTGCCGGAGCGCGGTCACATCGCGATCTTCGATCGCTCCTGGTACGGGCGCGTGCTGGTCGAGCGCGTCCGCGGGTTCGCGGCCGCGCCGGACTGGCGGCGCGCGTACGACGAGATCTGCGAGTTCGAGCGCCAGCTCATCGAACAGGGTCTGATCGTCGCCAAGTTCTGGCTGCAGGTCAGCAAGGCCGAGCAGCTGCGCCGCTTCAAGGCGCGCGACGAGGATCCGTTGAAGCGCTTCAAGGTCGATCCGGAAGACTGGACCAACCGCACGTTCTACGACGCGTACCAGTCGGCGGCGGCGGAGATGGTCCAGCGCACGCATTTGCCGCAGGCCCATTGGCACGTCGTGCCGGGCGACGATAAGAAGAGTGCGCGCCTGCACGTGCTACGAGTGGTCTGCGAGACCATCGAATCAGCTCTCGGTCAGTGAATAGTGGGGTCATTCGTCATGCGTCGCCTGTTGCTGTCGCTCACGACTCTCGGTCTGCTCGCCGCGCTCGGCACGGCGCATGCGGTGGAGATCCGTTTCTATCCCGGGAAACTGCGGCCGTACGAGCTCGACCCCACGCATGGGGTACGCACTCTGGTGCTGCAGAACATGGCGATCATCAACGACGGCAAGACCGACGTGACCATCAACCAGGTCGAGCTCGAAGTGATCGCGCGCGGCGTGCCGTACGAATCGAAGTCGCTGCGCGCCGCCGAGCTCGACCGGGCCGCAGCCGCGGGCGCGAAGCTGCAGAGCTCGGGCATGCTAGACACGCTGCAGTTCCAGTTCGGCGGCAAGGCGCTGCTGCCGAAAGGCAACAAGCTCTCCGCGACGCGCGTGCTCAAGCCCGGCACCGCGCTGCTGGTGACGCAGCTGGTGTTTGCGATCAGCGGTGAGCGCGACGGAATTCGCGTCAACGCCTCGACGCAAGTCGGCATGGGCGAAGCAACGGTGTTCATCGGCAAGCCATCGCTGACGGCATTCGCTTTGCCGTTCGACGGCATGTGGTACGACGGCAGCGGGCCTTCGTTGCACACGCATCATCGCTGGGCAGTGCCGGAGGAGTTTGCACACGATTTCACGCGCATCGGCGCCAACGGTCTGCCGTTCTCAGGCGAGGGCACGCAGTTTACTGACTACTACGCGTACGGCCAGCCGGTGCTCGCGGCGGCCGACGGTCAGGTCGTCGAGGTCCTCAACGACGAGTCCGAAGATGTGACGTTGCTGCAGCGACCCGGCGAGCCGCTCGACTTGTACATGCAACGCCTCGTTGCACGACAGAACGAGCAGTTGAAGCAAGGTACGCGCGGCATCATCGGCAATCACATCATCATCAAGCACGGCACGGAAGTCGCGGAATATTCGTTGTACGCGCATCTCAAACCGGGCAGCGTGCTGGTGAAGAAGGACGACATGGTGACGCGCGGTCAACCGATCGCAGCTGTCGGCAGCTCCGGTAGCTCGACTGAGCCGCATCTGCACTTCCAGGTGTGCGATGCGCCGGACGCGCTGCTCTGCGCCGGCATTCCGGCGCGGTTCGACAACGTGGAGATCTACGGCGCGTTGCAGCCGCGGCAACTGCAGAGCGGCGATCTGGTGAGAAACAAGAGCAAGTGACCGCAGAGAGAGCTCTGCGCAAGTGATGGCTCAACGTCGGCCGCGATTTGAGGACTGGGTCTAGAGCTTCGCGTTGCAGCGATTGACGGCCACAAACGTGCGGAACTATTGTCACCCCAACGGATTGCGGCCGCGGTCTAATTCTTGGCACTCGGACTACTTGCTCGCGCCTAACGTTGCGTTATGTCGAAGAAAAGCGACGGGCCCAATAATCCCAGCGGTATCGGAACACCGCACTTAGGCGGTCGAAATTAGAGTTGGGCATTTAGCACATGAAGCACCTTCAACTCAAAGACTGCGCCCTTATGGTTGGACTGAATCCCGAAGGGAACTGCGTTTATAGCGCAGCGATCGCGCTCGGGGATTACTGGGATGCGGAGCATGTGTGGGACAGCGACAAGCAAGTCAAAACGCTGAAGCTGCAGAAGGTGCTTGGTTTTCTGTTTGGATCAAAGGGCAATTTGTTGCAGCAGTTCGAAAGCACATTCGATATCAAGACGGGCGTCATCAAGGCCGGATGGGCTCGTCATGAAGACGGCACGGTAACGAAGTTCGGAAGCCCAACAAGCCGTTCAACCCGACGTCGCGCGAAAACGCGCGCCGCGGGTTAACGGCGGCGTTGGAACGCATGAGAGAAGGAGCGAGCAAACGTAGGTCGGTGGGAACGACGTTCTTCGCGATCGTCCTCGGCTGGCTAGGAGTCGCAGGTATTGTGAATGCCCTGGTATGGCCTATGGCGCGCAACTCAGATCTGCTGAGATCAGCGCCTCCGGAATTCGTTGCACGGTTCCCGCCAGCTCTCGGTTCATGGTGGCTTTCGCTTCTGATGCTTGCTTACGGCGTGACAGCATTTCGGACAGCGAAGGCGCTTTGGCGCGTGTCGCCATCAGCAATTGGCTCATATGTCTGGTGGGCAGCAGTAGTGGTCCTGGTAATGCTGGCCTTGTCGGTATCAGTGTCCGGTGCTTCCACTTTTGCAACCATCGGTTTCTTCGTTCTGGTGTTCGCATTGTTGGCTGGCGGTTGGTTGCTCACTCGACGGCTTGTTCAGCCATGAGGCGCATGCGTCCCAACAAGCCGCTGGTACCGACTCGCAACGGCGAGGCGCCGTTGCTCGCGGCACAGCGGCGGCGTTAGGCCATGAAGATCAGACCTTTCCGCGTACTCATGACCCTCCTTCTTGCGCTGACTTGCGCGGCGCAAGGAAAGACAACCCTTCTTGAGAAGGGCCGTCCGGCTCAGCTCAGCAAGGTTGCCGACGACCACATTTTTGACGTGTATGTCACGCCTCCGAGGGCTACGAGTGCATACACACCCGGAAAGATAGAGGTGTACTTGGTTCGAATGTTTCCTGATCACTTGATTGTTGAACTGATCCAAACCCCATTGGCCCATCGAAACATTCGGGTTCATTTCGCACTTCAGCCTGAGCGTGAATCCACGTACTACATTCGCGTGTCAGACCTTCAACCCTCAGGAAAACGGTTGCTATTGAACGAAGATAGCCTTGCCGCTATCACCATCGGAAAGCCTCAATGACCAAGTCCCAAAGGCCTAACAAGCGAATGGAGTTCGCTCCCTTCGGTCGCCCGACTCGCAAACGGCGTGGCCGTTTGCTCGCGGCTCATTCGCGGCGTTGGGCATAGAGCGGCACGGGAGAGTCCATGAAGCTGGATCCAAGCGCAGTGGCAACACGCGAGCAGTTGGCTCGGTTCGTGGAGATACTTCGGGCTGACCTGGTGGAAAATGCGGAGCATTGGGAGAACGCGACACTCGAAAGATTTCTCGGTGCTCTTTCCAGCTACATTGAGGACGTGCCGGGTTACCTGCAGAACACCAATTCGTCGCTACGCGCAGAAGTCCCAACTTGGCAGCTATTTGCGATTCTTCTGTGTGGAGCAAGGGTGTATGAGTAGCGCGAGCACCGCGTCGCCCAACAAGCCGCTGGTTCCGACTCGCAACGGCGAAGCGCCGTTGCTCGCGGCACAGCGGCGGCGTTAGCCGGCAACAGGAGAACTCAGTGTTCTGGCGAAAGCGCAGGCGCGAGACCGAGATCCATGTCCAGGATACCGTTCGCTTCGTCGGTGAGCAGGACGGAGAGCCCGAACGCCTTCTTAAGAATGCGCTTGTTGCCGAGCTGCGCGTCTTGCCACAAGTCAAACGCGCCTATCTGGCGCAGGTGGAGTACGCCGATGGGGTCCATGTGGCCCTCTGCCTGGCCGCGTCTGACAACCGATTGCTCGTTGAGCGAATCAGTTCATGTTTCGCCCAGATCTTTGCTCCACGGGAACATCTCGACATCCTGTTCTTGACGCCTGACCAAGAGACGGAACTAGAACGTGTCTGCACTCCATTCCATCGTGGCAATGAGCTCTGAGTGGTTGCGTCGTATGTTGCCGGCTAACATCCGGTTCGAGTGCGCGCGCGTTGCGCGCCCGACTCGCAGCGGCGAAGCGCCGTTGCTCGCGGCTCAACCGGGGCGTTGGGCTGGAACGCACAGCTAAAGAGAATGACGTCGGAACGGAATCCATCTTGAAGGTCGCGGCGATCGTCACGGCGCGAGGTAGCGGTCACGTCGCCGGCAACCTCATCTGTTCGGTCGCACCGTGGCTCTCTCGAGTGGCAGCTTCTCTTGGGCGGCAGCTGCATCGGGTCGCTCGGTCGGGTGGCTCCGTTCCGCGCGCGACTTCGCCCACCCGTCGCGCCCAGAATATGTCGCTCACGGCTGCGTCATGCTTGCGGTTTGCCGGCGCGTTGCTGTTCAATCTGTGCGATCCGGGCTGCATCGAAGGTCTCAGCATTCAATGAGCTCGTTGCCCAACAATGCGTTCGAGCCGACGCTAGAAAGCTCTGCGACTTCACTTCGCGTCGGGTGCGGCGCGGCTCAACGCAACCGTTAGGGCCCAGACATGACTCTGGATGAAGCGATAACGTTGAGTGCAGATCGAGACCTCTCCGTGGAAGAGGTGAAGATGCTCTTATCGTCGAGCGCAACTTCATCGGAGGTTGCATTGAACGCACTGTCGATTGATGTTGCTCGGCGCTACATGAGTGACCGCTTAAGCTTCCAGCTTGCGGACTCACTGATGAATGCGCTCTGGGCTTTCACTGTAGAGCACGAAGATCGGATTCCGAGTCTGCTGTATTCGGTGTACGAAGCTTTTGACGCTGGGGAATACCACCATCGCGAAGATGCGCCCGAGATCGACCCGGAGAAAAAATACACTCGTCCGCAGATTTCACAAATTCTGGGGAATCTAAGTGAAGCCTAACAAGCGAATCGAGTTCGCTCCCTTCGGTCGCCCGACTCGCAAACGGCGAGGCCGTTTGCTCGCGGCTCATTCGCGGCGTTAGCCACATGAAGGAAGTACTCGTTGCAATCGGTATGCTGGCTGCCGCGATGACGAC
>DATBKP010000080.1:0-23299 GCA_036555785.1 Steroidobacteraceae bacterium | reverse complement strand
AATGCACGCAGGTTGCCGAGGTCGGTGTCGTCGTCGTTCCAGTACTCGAGCCATTCTTCGATCGCCGGCGGCTCGATCGGAATTCGTGGGCCGGGGACCTGCGCCCGCAGGCGCTGATACAACTGCGTCAGTGGGTCCAAGTGCTACACCTCGCCTAAGTAAACCCTAAGCTAAGTGTCGTCCCGAAACGTTACCATTGGACGATGGTCTCGACCCGTCGGAGCAATTCATGACTTCTGTCGCATTGATCCTGCTGGTACGCGCCGTGCACATTCTCGGCGGCGTGTTCTGGGCAGGCAGCACCTTCCTGCTCACCTGGGTGATCTTTCCGATCGGCGCCAGGCATGCCGCCGAGGGCGCGGGCCGCTGGGTCGGCATGATCGCTCGCAAGGCCGGTCCGGTCTCCGGCATCTCGGCGATCCTCACCGTGCTGTCCGGGATCTATCTCATCATGGTGCTGCACCCGGGCGATGAATCCGCTGCCGGCAAGGTCCTGCAGATCGGCGCGATCGCCGCGCTCACGTCGTTCTTCGTCGGCATCCTGGTCGGCCGCCCGGCCGGACGGAAGCTCCTGCAGCTGATGGAGCAACAATCCGGCCAGCCCTCGCCCGCCGAGCTCGCGCAACGCGAGAGTCTGCGCAAGCGCGCCGCGGTCAGCTCGGTTCTGGTCGCGGTACTGCTGTTGGTCGCGGTGCTTTCGATGGCAACGTTCCGTTACGTGCAGGCGCTCTGACCGCACTCAATGCGAGAGCGGCTTCCCCGCCAGCGCTGCACTGGTCGCGACGCGCCACTCGTCGATCATCCGTGAGTAGTGCGTGGGCTCGAGAAACTCGCGCACGAACGCCCGCCCCGGGTCGCTCACGCCAGTCAGCGTGTAGCGCACACTCACCACTGTGCCGCCACCTTCGGCCGCCGTGCAGCTCACGTCGACCAGGCCGATATTCGAACCTTGCGCCAGCCTGGCGTAGCTGACCCGGCCTTCCGCCGGACGGTAGTCGGCGACGATCCAGGTCGTCTCGATACCGGAATGGGCGCGGGTGACGAACGCGCTGCCGCGGTCGGTTGCGCCGCTGAGAATCACGGGCTCCCAACCCGGCGCCCAGCTGCGCTCGCCTGCGGCGGTGAACAGCGGAAAGACCCGCTCGAGTGGTGCGTCGAGCCGGAAACTGCGGACCTGCGTGGCGGGCTGCTCGGACATGGCGCTATGACTCCAGAGTGCTGAGAGGACCCATGGGACGACGAAGAAAATGGAGCGTATTCGCATGTTATCGACCTCGGTACATATGTACCATACTAACAACTTAGCAGGTCACAGGCAAACCGTGCCATGCTGCGCCTCCCGTCACCGCCAGGAATCGAACCGATGCCCGCCCACACGGCCAAGAAGACCGGCAAGGCCCTGCACGAGATCGAGCGTATCCAGACCGGCGTGCGGCTGGAGAAGCGGCTGCTCAAGGTGCTGAAGGGGCTGGCCGAGTACCTCGACCTGTCGCTCGGCGATCTGCTCGAGGGCGTGGCGCTGCACGCGCTGGAGAACAAGCCGCCCTTCAAGCCCGCGACGCTGGAGAAGATCGCGAACCTCAAACGGATCTACGGCCTGGACCTGACGGCGGCGGACAGCCACCAGCTGCGCGAGCGCTGAGCGCTGTGTCAACGCGGTGACAGAAGCCGGCGGGGCGCCGGGGGAAGAATGGCTGCAAGCTTTCTTCCCGGAGATTCCGCCATGCTCCGCAGCCTCTCGATCGCGATCCTGGTCCTCGCCGGCGTGCTCGTGCTCTGCATGCTCGCATTGCGACTCGTGGCAGCCGGGCTTTACGCGCTGTCAGGAATCCGACGGCGCGACACCTGTGAGCAGGTTCTTAGTTGGTGATATTTCGAACATTGTGCAGCGCTACGGCGTTTAACAAGTGATCGTTCAAAGCCGGAGAGATCAATGAATCGAGATATCGCGAAGGGCAATTTCACGCAGCTGAAGGGCAAGATCAAGCAGCAGTGGGGCAAGCTCACTGACGACGAGATCGATCAGATGGAAGGCAACGCGGAAATCCTCGCGGGCAAACTGCAGGAACGCTACGGTCTGAATCGCGAGGACGCGGAACGCCAGGCGAAGGACTTCCGCGACCGCAACGACTGGAACTGATCGAGGGGAGACGCCCCTTCCCAGCCCTCCCCCGTGGAAACGGGGGAGGGTTTTTCATTTTCATTTCACTGCTGCGCCCTACTTCCAGGCGCCGGCGGCGGCGGCACGCCGTGCGTAGTCTGCAAAGTCCCGCGGCGCGCGTCCCAGCGCGCGTTGCACGCCGTCGGTTGTGTGCGCGTTGCGACCATCGAGCACTTCGGTGAACAGGTACTTGATGAGCGCGACGAAGTCGGGCGGCAGCTGCGCCTGTTCGAGCGCGACGACGTACTCATCCATCGGCACCCGAACGTAGCGGATCTCCCTGCCGCTGGCCTTGGCGATCTGCGCGATCGCATCGGCGAACGTCAGCAAGCGCGGGCCGGTCAGCTCATAGAGCTGTCCGATGTGCCTGGTGTCCGTCAGCGCGGCAACCGCCACGTCGGCGATATCGTCGGCGTCGACGAACGGCTCACCGACGTTCGGCGCAGGCAACGCAACTTCGCCGGCGAGGATCGGCTCGAGCAGATAGTTCTCGCTGAAGTTCTGGTTGAACCAGCTGCAGCGAAGCACCGTCCAGTCCGCGCCCGACGCCTTGACGATCTCCTCGCAACGTTGCGCTTCGGATTCGCCCCGTCCTGAGAGCAGGACGAGCCGGCGCGCGCCGCTGCGTACCGCGAGATCCGTGAACGCGCGAATCGCGTCCGTCGCGCCTGGCGCGGCGAGATCGGGATAGTAAGAGATGTAGACGGCGCCAACGTTCGCCAACGCAGCCGGCCACGTGGCGCGATCCTCCCAGACGAACGGCGGCTCGGCCGAGCGCGAGCCGATCCTCACGGGCATTTGGCGCGCGGCGAGCTGCTCGACGATGCGGCGCCCCGTCTTGCCCGTTCCACCCAATACCAGCGTCGTCTTCGCAGTCATGTCGGTCTCCTTCAGTGGTTTCAGCCGTGATGCAACTGGCGTCCACTATCGATTCACGCGCACGGACCAACAATCGCCGCCCGTCCACGTTTCATGCTTTTTCGTCCACGGCCGTGGACGCGATGGCTGGCGCTTCGCATACTGCCGCCATGCCCGATCCCTGGAAGACATCTCCCGATCCGCTCGGCGAAGCGCTGCACTTCCTGCGCATGAGCGGCTCGTTCTATTGCCTCTCGGAGTTCACGGCGCCGTGGGCGCTCGATCTGCCGCCGATGCAGGACTGCGTGATGTTTCACGTCGTCACGTCGGGCGAGTGCCGCCTCGATGTGGCGGGCGCCGAGACCTGCACGTTGCGGCCGGGCGCTCTCGCGCTCGTCCCGCACGGACGCGGTCATGTCCTGAGCAGCGCACAGGGCGTGGCGGCTGCGAAGCTCTTCGATCTGCCACGCGAGTTCGTCGGCGATCGCTACGAGCATCTGCGTCACGGCGCGGGTGGCACAGCGACCACCATGCTTTGCGCAGCCGTGCGCTTCGACGATCCCTCGGCGCATCTGCTGCTGCGGCTGTTGCCGCGGATCATCACTGTGGATGCCTGGAACTCGCCGGAGCTCGAGTGGCTGCAGAGCACTCTGCGATTTCTAACGCATGAGGCGCGCGAGTTGCGTGCCGGCGGCGAAACGGTGATCACACGGCTCGCCGATATTCTGGTGATCCAGGCGATCCGCTCCTGGATTGCGACCGAAGGTCAGGCGCAGACGGGCTGGCTGCGCGCACTGCGCGACAAGCAGATCGGCCGCGCGATCGCGCTCATCCATCGCGATCCCGCGCGTGACTGGACTCTCGCTTCACTCGCCTCTGCCGTGGGTATGTCACGCTCCGCGTTAGCCGCTCGCTTCACCGAACTGGTGGGCGAACCGGCCATGCAATACCTGCTGCGCTGGAAGATGCACGCCGCGCTGCGGTGGCTGCGCGAAAGCGACGCACCGCTCAGCCAGCTCGCCAGCCGGCTGGGTTACGACTCCGAAGCCGCCTTCAGCCGCGCGTTCAAACGGCTCATTGGGATGTCGCCGGGGGCGGCGCGACGGGCCGGAACAGCAGATCGTGATAGTCGAAGCTGAAGTCCGCGAGCGGCGAGATCGCTTTCATCCGCACTTCCGCGATCGCACCGTCGTGATCGAGCGAGAACGTCACGTACGCATCCTCGATGCGCCGGTCGTCCCAGTGAGCGGCGAACGTGTCGTCGTGCAGGTGCTGCAGGTCGCCGACCATCGTCGGGGTGCGGTCGAAGCGGATGCGGAGCTTGTTGTCCGTGTGGGTGATCGTCATCGTGCCGTACCAGTCGTCTTTATAGACGCCGACGTAGCGTGCGGGCGGCAATGACGGACGCACCTTGGTCTTCTTCGCTTCGGCGCTCTTGGTATCGAGCTGCTTCAACGCCGCCGCGATCCGCTGTTCCCGATACTGCCGGTAGATTTCGATGTAGTCGGGCGACGTCGCGCCGACGTAGTGATCCAGCAGCCGATAGTAGATTGCCTGCCTGACTGCGCCGTCCTCGGAGTTGATCATCACCGCGAACGCTGCACGCTGCTTCGGCAGTACTGCTACGATGGCCAGCGATCCTTCGACAGCTCCCGAGTGCGTGAACAGCTTTTGCCCGCGATAGTCGCGCACATCCCACCCGAACGCGTAGGCCTCCATCGTCGCCCCTGTTTCGGCCAGCTGCGGCGGCAATGGATCCGAAGGTTGCAGCGTGCGAGGCGTCCACATTTCCTCCGCGGACTCCGCACTGAACAACCGCTTGTCGGTGCCGCCGATCGTGCCGCGGTCCATCTGCACTTGCAGCCAGCGCGCCATGTCCGTTGCGCTCGACAGGATCGCGCCGGCTGGCGCAGCGACATCCTGTTTCTTCATCTCCTCTTCGATCGCGAGCGGCTTCGCATTGCCGAGGCCGCGCAGCGGGCCGTCGAGTCGGGCGTGCGGCCACGCATAGTTGTCGCTGCGGAGATAGTTCGGCGCCGGCACCGAATCGCGCATGCCAAGCGGCGCGAAGATGTGCTGCGCGATGTAGTCTTCCCATGCGATGCCGGAGATCTGCTCGATCATGCGTCCCGCTGCGACATACAGTACGTTGTCGTATGCGTAAGCGCTGCGGAAGCTGGCCGCGGGCTTGATGTAGCGCAGGTGCTCGACCATCTCCTGGCGGGTGAAGTTCGTGGTCGGGAAGAACATCAGATCGCCGCCGCCGAGCGGCAGGCCGCTGTTGTGGACCAGCATGTCCGCAATCGTCATCTCGGTGGTCGTGAACGGGTCGTACATGCGAAAGCCGTTCAGGCGATCGGCCACCTTGTCGCTCCACGCGAGCTTGCCCTCGTCCACCAGCGTGGCGAGCGCCGTGGTCGTGAACGCCTTACCGCACGAGCCAATCGCGAATACCGTGTGTTGGTCGGCGGGCTGCGGATTGCCCATCTTGCGAATGCCGTAGCCCTTCGCGAGCGTGGTCTTGCCGTCCTCGACGATTGCGATCGCAACGCCGGCCGGCGCCTTGAACTGCTTCATCGCGCGAGCAACATATGCATCGAGATCGGCCGGCGGCGCCGCATGCGCTCCACCGGCCACGAGGACTGCGATGAGTAAGGCTGTTCTGGTTCGGTTCATTGTTCTGTTCTCCCAGCGCAACCCTAGCATGCGCGTTTCGCATCAGGCCACTCGCGTCGGCGTGTCCTCCCGATGACCGACGGCCGCCAACACAGCAAGCACGACTGCAAGGAATGCGATCAGGTCGAACACTGCGGCCGTCGCATGCGAGTACTCCCAGCGCTCGCGTAGCGACATCCAGTTCACGGGCAGCAGGGTCCAGTTGTGCGTCTGTTGATTCACCGGGAACGTGAAGATCCAGAAGATCACTTGCGTGACCAGCACGGACCCGAATGCGATGCATGAGAGTGCGAACTGCCGTAGGCGCGTGCGCACCAGGATCGTGAGTGCGAACGTCGAGATCAGCGCACCCAGCACCACCAGCCCCAACCATGCCCAACCCGCATACAACTGCTGTACGCGCAGGTAATCGTTACCGGAGAGATCCATCTTGTGCGGCAGTTGCAGCACATGGGCCAGGCCTGGCGCGAGCGCGATCCCGACAAACATCAGAGTGAAAAAGCGTACAACCTGAGCGGCCATAGGGCCTCCTGCAGCGTGTCCGGTGCGGGATAACGCTAAGGAGGTGTGGCGGGTTTCTTGCCCCACAGCTTGTCGCTGAACGCCCAAAGGATCACGCCCGCCATGATCGCCATGTCCGCGACGTTGAAAATGCCCGTGCGCAGCGAGCCGATGCCGACGTTGAGAAAGTCGACGACGTAACCGCCGTAGCGCAACCGGTCGATGAAATTGCTCGCACCACCGCCGACGATGAGCGCGATGGATGCGCCGACCAAAGGATTCTGCGGCCTGGATACGAACAGATAGACCAGCAGCGCAGCCAGCACCAGGCCGACGACACCGGACAGCAGCAAGCCGCGGGACGACTCGCCCATACTCGCTCCGAGACTGAGGAACGCACCGTAATTCCTCGCGAGATCCAGCCGGATCGTGTCGCCGAGCAGAATCAGCGGCTGGGTATCCGCGAGATAGGCTTTGGCGACCGACTTGGTCGCCTGGTCGCAGCCGACGGTCGAGAACAGGATCGCGAGGATCAGCAGCAGGCGCTTGGGACTCATGGCGCAGCGATTATACGTGGATAATAATGCCGCCATGAGCGACGTCGCCTCCGGACCGCTTCGATTCGACGAGTTCGAGCTGGACGAGGAGAACGCTCTGCTCACCAGGGCCGGCCGTCCGGTCGCTCTGCCGCCGAAGGCTTTTGCAGTGCTGTGCACGCTCGCAAAGCAGCCGGGCAAGCTGACGAAGAAGGAAGATCTGCTGGACGCCGTCTGGGGACATCGGCACGTCAGCGAATCCGTGCTCAAGACCACCATCAGCCAGGTGCGCACTGCCCTGTCGGACCCCGCTGCGAAACCGCGCTACATCGAGACCGCGTCCCGGCGCGGCTATCGCTTCATCGGCGTGGTTCTCGGCGCACCTTTGCCCTCGCAACCCGCGCCGCAGCCATCCCAGCCGACTCATGCCGAAGTGAAGCCGGTGGCGGCCGAGCCGCGTCCGCCGATGATCGGCCGCACTGCGCCACTTGCGAAGCTGCACGCCGCGTGGCGCAACGTGGTCAATGGCAAGAGCTCCGTGTTCTGGATTGCGGGTGATCCGGGCGTCGGCAAGACGACGCTCGTCGAGCAATTCATCAGCGAGCTGCCGGGCTCAACCGTCATTCGCGGACAGTGCGTCGAGCAGTACGGCGCCGGCGAACCCTATCTGCCTATTCTCGAAGCGGTCAGTGCGTTGTGCCGCAGTCATCCGGAGTTTCCGCGCCTGATGCGCGAGTTCGCGCCGACGTGGCTCGTACAACTGCCGTGGCTCATGCCCGAAACGGAGCGAGCATCCCTCTATCGTGATCTGTCCGGCGCCAATCAGGAACGCAAAGTCCGCGAGATCTCCGAGCTGCTGGCACGCTTCACCGCGCAGCACCCGCTGCTCGTTCTGACCGAAGACCTGCATTGGAGCGACAACGCCACGTTGCGCTTGCTCGATCACTTCGCCAGGCGCACGGCGCCGGCGCGCCTCATGTGGCTCGGCACCTATCGGCTGATGCAGGTCATCGCCGAGTCGCATCCTCTGCAGGACCTGCGACAGGAGCTGCGCCTGCATCGCTTGTGCGAAGAAGTCGTGCTCGATCCCTTCTCGGAAGTCGAGGTCGCGCAGTACCTGCAGAGCCGTCTGCCGGACGCCGGTATTCAGGAGGCGCTGATCCACAAGCTGCATGACCATACCGGCGGCCTGCCGCTCTTCATCGCGAACGTCGTCGGTGATCTCGCTGCGCAGGACGCCAGCGTTTCCCATTCGGCGGCATCGATGGCGTGGTCCGTGCCCGAGAGCCTCGCGGGTGCCATCGAGAAGCAGATCGCTCGCCTGTCGCCGGAAATGCAGCGGCTGCTCGAAGCGGCCAGCTTCTGCGGCGTCGAGTTTCGCGTCGCGACGCTCGCGGAGATGCTGGGCCAGGATCGTGACGCGATCACCCAACGGTGCGACGAGCTCGCGCAGCGTCAGTACTGGTTGCAACATGTCGCGATCGTCGAGCTGCCCGACGGCTCGCTCGACGCGCGCTACGCATTCCGGCACGCATTGTATCGGCACGTTTTCTATCAGCGGCAGGGCGCGTCGACCCGCGTGCAAATGCATCGACGCGTGGCCGCGGCGCTCGAACGCGGCCGTGCCGCGGGAATCGCGGCGACGGCCGCAGAGCTGGCTTCGCAGTACGAAGCTGGTCTCGCGCACACAGCGGCGTTGCGCTACTACGCCGAAGCGGCACGCAACGCGTTCGGAAACTTCGCACCGCAGGAGGCCATCGACATCACCTCCCATGCGCTGAAACTTCTGCCTCGCTGCCCGGAAAGCGCGGAGCGGCTCGAGCTGGAGTTCGCAGTGGTCTCCGTGCGTGGCCTTGCATGCGCGCACGTGTTCGGCCTGGTATCGACCGAGGGCGATATTGCCAATCGCCGCGCGCTCGAACTGCTCGATATCCTGCCGCCCGCACCGGCCCGCGCGCTGGTGCTCGGCGGGATCGCATGGACGTACTATAGTCGTGCCGACTACGAGACCGCGTTCCAGCTGTCGCAACGGCTCGCAACGCTTTCGCAGGTCCACGACGATCCGGTGCTGTTGATGACCGCCTGCGGCCTGCTCGGCGTCGTGAACACGATGCGCGCGAACTATCCCGAGGCGCGCCGCTACCTGCAACAGGGAGTGGATCTCTGCAAGCAGCTCGGCGACAACGTTCCAAGCGCGGCATTCGTGGTCGACCCGCTCGTGGTCATGAGCGCCAACCTGTCGGTCCCGTTGCTGCACCTGGGCTATGCTGATCAGGCGCGCGCGCAGATGGACGCAGCGGTCCTGCGCGCCACGCAGCGCGGCGAGCTGATGTCTCGCACGATCGCGCTGTGGTGCGCGGCCATGTTCGAGATGCGCTTGCGCCGGCCCGAGCGGGTCGCCGAGTACGCGCAGGCGCTGCGCAAACTGGTCGACGATCACGCGATCGGCCAAGCGCAGGGACCGAGTCGCTGGATCGGCGGCTGGGCCAAGGCATATCAAGGCGCACCGGAAGAAGGGCTGCGCCTGATTCTCGAAGGCTTCGAACACAACCAGCGGCGCGGCATGATCACCGGCAGCTCCGAGGTGCTCGGCTATGCGGTCGAAGCGGCCGTGCAGGCAAAAGATTGGGACGCTGCGCAGAAGTACCTGGATCAGGCACGGGAATTTGCCCGGCGTTACGGCGAGCGCATTCTCTACAACTATCACTTCATGCTGCAGTCGTGGATCGATGTCGGCCGCGGCGACTTCGCAGCGGCCCGTCGCTCGCTGGAAGATGGACTCGCCGAGGCGCGAGCGCAGGGATCGCTGTGGATGGAGATTCGTCAGCTCGGCCTGCTGTGCGAGTTGCCCGACGTGAGCAAGCAGGATCTTGCGGCGTTGAAGGATGTGTATCAGCGGTTGCCGGAAGGGTTCAGCATGTCGGTGGTCAGTCGTGCTCGGGAGTTGCTGCAGAAGTCAACGCAGCTGAGTCAGTAACGTCTTGGGTGCAACGCGCTCATACGCCCCGCGCAGCGCCAGCTCGACCGCGTGCCAATCGATCTTCGGCAGGTCGAGCCAGATCCCGACCCAACCCTTGTTGCCGACGTACTTCGGCACGTGGAAGTGCTGCGGCATCAGCCCCTGCAAGATGTCGTGCATGTCTGCGGACGCTTTGCAGTTGAGAGCGACGCGCCCGTCGCCATGATGGTCGATCATGAACCAGCCGAAGCGCTTCTTGCGTACTTCCAGGCTCATATGCTGGCCGAGGCGCTTCGCTTCGCCTTCCGGCAACCGTTCTACGATCCTGGCGATGCGCTCGCGTTGCTTGTCACCGTTCGGCGCTTTGCGGGTCGCAATCTTCGGAGGCTTGCGCTTGCCGACCGCCTCGGGCCGGACGTAGTGAAAGCGCACGAGATAGACGTTCGAGCCGCTGCCGTGCTTCGCGATCTTCAGCAGGTCGACCACGCCGTTGAATCCCGATTCGCGCGCCAGCTCGGGCGTGATATCGGCGAGCTCCATCGGGTCGATCGAGTCGATCTCGATCAGACCGACTCCCGTGGAGTCATAGCGGTTGCCGACCTTCACGCGCGGCGAATGCCAGATGCGGATGCTGCAAGTGATCTCGCCGCTTTGCACGCCGGGCCGCAGCCGCTTGGTGAAGTCCATGGCTGAATTCTAGACGACCTTGACAGGTGCAGGCGCACGCGGCTTGATGACGACCCAACCAGCGGTGCGGAGCGAGCGATGGACATGGCGATTCCCAGCGGACAAAACCTGGCCCTGTTTGCCGGCGCAGCCCTCGTGCTGCTGCTGATTCCGGGTCCTGCGGTCCTCTACATCGTCGGGCGCTCGGTCGCGCAGGGTCGCAAGGCGGGGCTGGTTTCCGTGCTCGGCATTCACGCTGCGACCTTCATTCACGTCCTGGCAGCGGCACTCGGCCTGGCGGCCCTGCTGCTCTCCTCCGCCCTCGCCTTCAGCGTCGTGAAGTACGCGGGCGCTGCGTACCTGATCTGGCTCGGTCTGCGGAAGATCTTCGGGCCGGCCGAACCGGCAGGTGCGAACGGCGAGCTGCCGCGCTACAGCCACGCACGACTGTTTCGCGACGGCTTCGTCGTCAACCTGCTCAATCCGAAGACCGCGCTGTTCTTCTTCGCCTTCCTGCCGCAGTTCATCGACATGAGCCGCGGCCACGTCGCGATGCAGATCACCCTGCTCGGCCTCATCTTTGCCCTGCTCGGATTCTGCACCGACAGCGCATGGGCCCTGCTCGCCGGCACAGCCGGCGATTGGCTCAAACGCAGCCGCGGCTACCTGAAGTTCGAGCGCTACGGCAGCGGGCTGCTGTTCATCGGGCTTGGACTCGTCGCCGCGTTCTCAGGGTCGGAGAAGAAATAAGAGATTCGGAGATCCGGTGCCGGGAGAGAAAACCGGTGAAAACTCAGCAGTGCAGCAAATGCTGCGGTGCTGAGTTTTCCCTCATTTCTTCTCCCGGCACCGTCTTGGTCACACGCGTCCGGTGACCGGCGGTGCTTCCGCTTCGCCTTCGAGCACCGAGCGGTAGAAGAAGCCCGCGATGGCGGCGCCGACGAGGGGTGCCAGCCAGAACATCCAGAGCTGCGCGAGCGCCCAGCCGCCGACGAAGATTGCAGGTCCGGTGCTGCGCGCCGGGTTCACCGACGTGTTGGTCACCGGGATGCTGATGAGGTGGATCAGCGTGAGCATCAGTCCGATCGCGAGGCCGGCAAAGCCAACCGGCGCGCGCTTGTGAGTCGCGCCCAGGATCACGATCAGGAACATGAACGTCATGACCACTTCCGTCAGCAGCGCGGCAGTCATCGAGTAGTGGCCCGGCGAGTGCTCGCCGTAGCCGTTCGATGCAAACCCGCCCGCGAGGCTGAAGTCAGCCTTGCCGCTCGCGATCACGAACAGCACGCCCGCCGCGACGATACCGCCCGCGACCTGCGCGACGATGTACGGCAGCAGCTGCGACGCGGGAAACCGGCCGCCGGCCCACAACCCCACTGATACCGCCGGATTGAAATGCCCGCCGGAGATCGGTCCGAGCGCATAGGCGCCCGTGAGCACGGTCAACCCGAATGCTAGCGAGACGCCGGTCAAGCCGATGCCGACGTCCGGAAAGGCCGCTGCGAGCACGGCGCTGCCGCAGCCGCCGAGCACGAGCCAGAACGTCCCGATGAACTCCGCAGAAAGCTTCGCGAACATGGCGCACCTCTGCTTTGGTGTTGTTATGCGCCGCGAATCTTAGTCCTGCGCGTTGACGCTATCAAACCTCAGGCCGCTGGAGCCTTCGCCACGACCCACTGTCTTGCGCAGCGCCATCCAGGCCCACGTCGAGCCGTCGATCCACCGCGCGAGCTGGTAGTGGCGCGCGACGTGCACGCCTTCGCGCGGCACCTCTTCGTCGAACATCAGCAGGTGCGGATCCTTGTTGAGGATGCGACCTTCCGCCTTGTGAACCTCCTGCGAGCCGTCGGGCTGCAGTACGGCCCCGCGCCGCAGACGCGAGACGACTTTGTCCGCCTCGTGCAGCTGCACCGGCAACAGAGGAATCCAGTGCTTCGGAACCGTAGTCGACAACAAGTAGCGCGGCAGCCCATCGCTCGGCGCGGCGCCGCCGGTATCCGCTGCACTGTCCGCTGGAGGCGTCGTGTCGGTGCGCGGCACCGACTGCTCGACCGGGCTTTCGAGACTCCGCTCGATCGCCCACGCGACGTTCGCCATCTCGTCGCGCATCAACAGCACGTCCTCGACAGGCGGACTCTGCAAGCTGCGCCCAAGAGCCGGCGGCAGGAAGAAAAGATTCGACGCCGGTCCGCCCAGTGCCTCATTGCCGGGCCGGCGAATGTGTGCGAGCTGATACATGCTCCAGTTTGCATCCGGCAGCGTGCGATCGCCTATCGGACGCAGCAGCGAGCGAACGCCGAAGCTGTCGGTGACGACCAGCGAGTTGATCGCCGTCAGCGAGCCGACCGGCAGCGTCAGCGGCACGACGAACCAATCGTTTCCATAACTGCTCGCGTATTCGATCATCAGGAGCTGCGCGAGATCGGTCGGACCGACCGGCATCAGGCCGTATTCGATGCGCGCATCCTCGAGCTCCCAGTAACGCGGCGCCGGCGCGCCACGGAACACGACCGGGGCCGGGATCGTCGTCTCCGTGATCACACCGAACTTGTGATCGCGCTCCGTGCCCAGGTTCACCTCGAAGTCGAGATCGAAGCTGCTCCAGTCCAGATGACCGTCGTAGAACTCGCTCGCCGTGAGCGGTCGCTGATCGAACTTGTCCTCCGACAGCTGACCCGCAACGGTCAGCGCATACTCCATCCGCGGCGGCATCCAGGCATCGTCGGACTCCTTCACGGGCTCCGTGAAGAGCGAGTCGTACCACTCCAGCCAGCGCGTCGCCGTCTGACGCATTTCGGCGCGATCTGCAACGACGATCTTCAGTGCCGTATCGGCAATCAGCTGCTCGACACCGCCGGCTCTCAGCAGCTCGGCGATCCGCCGCGCATCGGGCGCGCGACCGACCATCGTCTCGACGAAGCGTCGCGTCTCTTCGTCCGCCTTTTGCAGTACCAGATCCGCCGGTCGCTGTAGTGCGAACCGCGCAATCAACGCCGGCCGATATTTCTTGGACAGCGGCTGCTGATCGAGCATCAACAGGAAATGCAGCCCGGCCTCGACGCTCAGCCGCAGCATGCGCGCGTCGTTGGCGTTCGCCGGCCGCGTCCGCTGCCGTTCGACCATCACTTCGAGCGGCATCTTCAACGGATCGTATTCGGCTGCGGGCGTGATCGTGTTCGCGGGCAGCTCGCCGAGATGGACGCGCGACAGCATCGTCGTCTGCGATCGCACGCGCGCCAGCACCGGCATGCCGGCGTCCTCGCCCTGGTACTCGCCCATCTGCCATTGACGCGTCATCAGCCACAGCGGATCGAACACGCGCGCGCTCAAACTCACACGCATATCAGCCTGGCGCGAGCGCACTTCGAGATGCGTCCAGCTCGTGATCGAAGGACTGGCGCCCTCCGGTGGCAGCGGCGGCGGCGGAGGCGGTGGCGGCAGATCGGGTCGCGGCGGCCGATCCGGCGGATCGCCCGGGTCGATGGGCCCCGGATCGCCGGGATCGCCTGGTTCGCCTGGACGTCGTCTCATGGCGCTATCTCGTCAGCTGCGCGAAGTCGGTCGAGACGACTTCGTCGTTGGTATTGAACGCGAAGAACAGCGCCGGCATGTAGTGCCCGATCTCGCCGAGCGATTCCGCATCGACGGCGCGCAGCTTCGCGAGATCGAGCGTTTCGACCAGCACACGATGCAGGCTCGCGACGGTCCACGGCTGATCAGGAACCGGCGGCACCGCAAGCAGCACGCTTTGCGGAGCGCACGCGTCCGGCGGGTTGAACTGGAATGCGATCGCGGTCGTCTCCTTCGAGCTCGGCACGACTTCGACCCACTCGTCGATCAGCAGTCCGCACAGCGGCTGATCGACCTTGAGCGCTGCAGGCGAGTGCACGACCAGCGAAAGCTTGCCAGCCGCAACGTCTTCGCCCTCCCCCGGCGGCAAGCCCACCCAGCGATCGTCGGCGTCGAACGGCAGCTGCGCGACCTGCAGTCGCAAACTTTCACCGGTTCCCAGCACTTCGGCTCCGCTCAACGACGCGCTCCAACGGGCGAGCGGGTCACGAACGCGCGATGCGCGCATGAACCAGGTGTAGACATTGAGCGCATCGCCGCCTTGCACCTGCTCGTTCGCCGCCAGCGCCGACTTGAGCTCGTCCGCGTTGTCGTACGTGAACAGCGGCATCGCGACGAACGACGACCCGAAGACCGTGCGCATGCGTTCGAGCAGTTGACCGCGTCGAGCTCGACGGTCCGCGGACGTGGGCGTCGCGATCAGGGCGTCCACCTGCACGATGCGTGCTTTGCCTTCTTTCATGAGCGCGATGCCTTGCATGTTGAGTGCCGCGCGAGACGCTTCGTCGTCACCCATGGCTACGACAGGCACCGCCGCCGGGAAGCCAAATGCACCGAGCTTCAACATTGCCGTCCGGAGCGCGTCGCTTCCGGCCGCAGCGCCCTTCTTCACCAGCGTATCGAGTGCTTTGTGAGCCGCCTTCAGGGCGCGCTCAGCCTTCGTGACACGCGTGTTCAGCTCGGTCAGATTCGCTTCGCCGGCTTCGCCCCGCTCCGGCGGATTCAAGTCCTCGGCATCCGCGGCACGCGCTGTGGTCAGCAACCGACGGATCCTCCGCGCCTGCTCCAGCACGTCGAGCAGCGTCAGCTCCTGAACACCGAGGTCGGCGGGACGCGCATGCTGGACGCGTAGCCGTGCCTGTTGCGGGAAGCCGTTGCTGCCGAGACGCGCCTGAAACAACACTCGTTGCTCGATCTCGCTGACCTGACCCGCCGCGGCCACCGGTTCGACCCCGTACAGCACATCTATCGGCGCGAGCTTCAGATCGCTCAGCACTAGCTTGCGCGTTTCCAGCACTGCGCCGGCACTGTCGAGCATCTCGACTGTGCAGCGCGTTTTCTTCGGATTGCCGAGCAACTTCGCGGCCCATGAGTTGAGCATCGGCTCTGCCGTCGCGCGCGCTGAAGTGCTCGCCGCCGCCCAGCCCGTCGCCACCGGCGGCTTGCCGCTGAACAGTTGCAGCACGCGATGGGTCAGCGCGATGCCTGAGCGCGGTGTGATCGCCACTTCCAGTTCGGGCGCGGGCGCGTCGCCTGTGGCAACGGCATTGAGAGTGCTGGCCAGACGCGACGTGTTACCCCGGACCATCTGATATGCGGTCTCCGCCGTCAGGGCGTCGCTGACGGCATCGATCGAATCCGCGAGCCCATCGAGTTCGCGGCTCAGCTTCGTCAGATCGTCGTCCGTCGCCCCGGCACTCTGCAGGCGGTTCGTGACCGTCTGCTTGTCGTCCAGCCATTTCTGGTTCAGCACCAGTCCATCGACGACGTTGTTCGCCGCAATGCTCTCGACTGGGAGGTCCGTGTTCTCGAGCTTGCGCGCGGTCAGCGGCGCGAGCTCACGCAGCGGTGCGATGAACTGATCCTTGCGCAGGTCGTGCAGTCGTCGCTCGAATCGATAGCCGAGCAGCGCGGCCAGCGGTTGTCCTTGTCTTACACCGTCGAGCAACCAGCTCGCCTCACGTACGCGCCGCGAGGACAGGTCAATCGAGAACGGTCCGTTCTCCTCCGCAACGCCGTCGCTGCCGAGTTGAGCATTGCGCAGCAGCGCCGCGGTGGCGGCGTGCGTCATCGAGGGCGCGTGAATGAAGCCCGTATCGTTCACGTGCGCAAACAGCGGCGCCGCTTCGCCCGTCGGCGGAGTGACTTCGGTGCGCGGCGTAACCTCAGGCTTCAGGTTCTCGACCCAGCCGTACCCGCCGACATAGATGCCCTGCGGTTGTGTGGCCCGCATGATCGCGAGGCGTTTGGTCGCAAACGAAGTGATCCACGCATCGAGCCGATACGACGCGAGATCGATCGTCCCTTGCATCAGGAACTGCAATGCCTCGCTGTCGAGGTTCTGCAGGTGCTCGAGGCTTTCGCGGAACGTCCCGAGCGCAGCGACCTGCGGTACACTGAACGCGCGCAGACTGTCGAGATGCTCGCGGATCGTCTTCGTTCCGGTGATCGCGGCCACCTTACGATCGAGCAGCCGCTTCCAGGTCGTGCTCAGCGGCACCCCATTGACGAGGTCGATCAGCTCTGGATCGCGCAGCAGCGCTGCGAAAGTCGCTCCGGGTTCAGTCCCAGCGATCGCCGCCGTCGCGTTCGCGTACTCCAGCAGCATCGAGTGCCGCAGCAGGGCCTGCAGCAGGCTCGTGCCATCCCCGGGCTGATTGGCGACCAGCGTTCCGATGCTGGAATCGGCGAGCAACGCTGCAATGTAGTTCGGCTCCAGCTTGCGCCAGCGCGACACCTCGCCGCTCTGAATCAGCGGCGCCGAGACGCGCCACAGCGCATCCGCGTACGTCGCATGCGACAGGCGCGAGCGCCACGCGAAGTTCAGACGCTGCAGGATCCCGCTCGTGACGGCGTCCTGGATCGGCGTGAAGCCTGTCAGGTCCAGGTTCTGGCCGACGAACTCGCGCAGATGCTCCAGGTAGTGACGACCGAACAGCGAGCGCGCGCTGTAGCCGGTCGACAATGCATCGGTACGCATGACATCGGCCAGATCCGCATCCGGATTCGGTGGGCTCGTGCGCAGGCCGAGGCGCGCTACGGCGCTCAACCGGGGACGCCAAACGTTGTCGCGCAGGCTGATGAGGAAACTCTTGAGCCATTGATCCGGAATGTTCGCAGTCTCGTCGCCCGCGCGCGGTTGCCAGAAATCGAGCGACGTGACCGGCAACACGCCGTATGGCTGCCTGCCACAGCGCAGCGGCGGGAAGGGTCCGCCGCTGCGCACGTGCGCGATGAAGTGCTCGCGCGCCCACGCAAGGGCTTCCGGTGTGAGGCCGGTGCCCTCGAATCCGACCATGTTGGTCAGGAAGTAACCCCACGTCGCCTGCCACAGCGCCCCGTTCATGCTGTGCAGATCGGCTTCATGCGTGTCACCGCCGCCGCCCACACCCGCGAGCACGGGCGCAATGTCGGCGCCTGGGAGTCCAAACGCGGTGCCGAGGCGCTGCGCGTTCGATTGCTCATCGAGCGTCACGTCGACTACGCCGGACTCCGTCGCGAAGCTCCGCTCATGACCGGTGTCTTCGGCGCCGTAACCGGATCGCTCGGCACTCGTGTTGTTCGACGGCGTGCCGAACCGCATGAACTCCAGCCCGTCGGTGTAGTGCTGGGCATCGAGCTGTTCGCTCAGCTGCGTCGCGCCTTCGTTCGCTGTCGCGGTTATGTTCACGCCCAGTACGAACAGGCACTCGATAGGGGCGGCAAGATTGGCGGCGCTGAGCGAGATGCGCAGACCCATGCCTGCAGCTTCCGCCTCCTCGAAGTCCACCATCCAGCGCATCCCTTCATCGACCGCCGCCTGGTCTGCAGGGATCTCAGGGGCATCCTCTCCATCGATCTGCGGATCCGGACCGACAGCGAGCTCAGGCCTGATGTCACGCCCGACGGCAGCAGCAATGACCCGCCCGCCGCCGGATTGCACGACCGCGACCCAGCGAGTCGGCAGCAAACGCGCCTTCGGTGCACTTCGCCACGAAGCATCTTTGCCATCTTCCACGACGTCGACGCGCGGGAACGTCGGATCTTTGGAAGCTGCTGGAGGCATGTTCGTCGGACGAAGAACGCGCGCCATCCACGCAGCACGCTGCGGATCGTATCGATCGGCCAGCTGCCGCCACGCATTCATCTGCGCCTGTGTGTCGTCGCCCGCGGCGAAGACCTGCGTCCAGTAGTGCTGACCCCAGGTCTTCTCCGCCTGCGTCAGCTCGGCTTCGTGCGAGTCGATGTGAATGCGGTCTGGATACACTCGTACGCGCAGCTCGCTGCCGCCGTTATCCTGCGGGAAGAAGCGCGTCTCCAGGCGCACCGGGAAGAGCGCGAGCGGCCGATCGCCTTTGCACAGCTCGCCGAGCATCTCCGACAGCGGCGGCGCCGCGATGGACGGCAGCAGCGTTGCGGTTCGGAAGACAAAGTGCGGGGCAACGGCAGACATTGCGTGCGACTCCGGTCAGGTCCTCTTCTTCACGAACTGCGATGCGTGGATCGCGATGCGCACCGGCTGCTGGCGCAGCATCGCGGCGATGTGCGCGCCGTTCTGGCCCCAATGCAGGCTCGCGCCTGTCGTCGAGCCCGCCGGCGCACCGAAGTCGACGTCGAGGTGAGTCCCTTCGTTCAGCGGCGTGCCGACGTCGAAACCGAACCGCGGCTCGCCGGGCTGCTCCTGGATCACGATGAAGTAGCCCTGATCATCGCCGACGCCGGTGCCGACGACCTGGTCCACGGTGAGATCGAAGCCGAAGAACGTCACGTCCGGCTGCATCGAGCCGCGAAACACCGGATGTTCTTCTTCATCGGGCGACTTCGTCGGCTTGCGCACATTGTTCGGCTTGATCGCCTTCGCCGCGTAGATCACCGCGGAGGGATAACGACGCAGCAGCGAGCTGCGGATCAGCATCACGAAACGATCGCCGGCCGGCGCCGTCTGCGGATCGCCAAGCGGCCGGTCGTGCCAGCTGTGCAGCGGATTGACGTCGGCGCCGCCGCCGGACGAGCGCGAATCCCAGAAATGATCGAAGTACGTGCCGCGTTGATCGGTCGGATAGCCGCGCCACAGCAGCTCGCGGCCCATCTCGAAGTTCAGACCGACCATGTAAGCCTCGACGAAGCGCGAGTTCGTCTCGAGGCCGAGCACGCTGTTCGGCTCGACGGTTTCCAGCCCCGGCAGAAGCAGCTGCTGCGACAGATCGCGCAGCGACTCGTACATCGGCTGCGGAAATCTCGGCGCCGCCATGATCGGCTCGATCGGCACGATGCCGGTGTTCGTCGGCGCCGTCGCGGTCGCGGTCTGGCTCATCGAGACGACCGCCTGCGCCAGCGGCACGAGCGCGCGCTTCGGCTCCATCTGCGTCTCTAGTGCGACCCGGATGTCGCCCATCGCAAGCAGCGGCAGCGGCGAGAAGATGATGCCGATCCGACCCGGATTCACGCGCGCCAGGTGTGCCTGCGCGGCCGCCCGGAAATTTGCCGACGTCGGGTTATCGCCGGGCGTCGCCGGCGGCAGATAACGCAACGCATGGAACACCGGCTGTCCTTCGGGCGAGATGCGAAAGTGCGGCTTCACCCCGGTGTTGGCGACGGTGTCCGCGGTCACCTCGCGGAACTGCGAAAGGCTGGCCGGCTGCGGTGTGCGATCGCGCACTGCACTGAACGTCGCCATGTCGGGCATGGGCGGCGGCGTGATGAAGACAAACGCGAGCTCGCTGTTCAGCGCCGACATCCAGTTCGGCGTCGCGGAGCGCACGAGTCCTTGCGCGGCGATGCGTCGAGTGATCGGGCCGCGCTCGCGCGCGATACGTCGCATCGCAGTGCTCGCCGCCTGGATCGGCAACGCACGCGTCGCAACGGCTCCCGCCAGTGTTCCGCTATCTCCCATCGCTCCGGCCGCGCGCAGCCGCGCGAGTGCAGGAGCGCTGACGCGAAGCATCGCGTCGTCGCTGAGGTTCTTGAAGTGCCTTTGATACAAGCTCGTGCCCGCGGCGAGGCTGAGCTGCAACTGCCGCATGCGCTGATTCGCGCGCTGCAGATCGCCGGCCTGCTCCCACGCGGAAGCCATCAGCGCTTCCTGGTGCTCCTGCACGACGCGAGTGCCGAATGCCGCGACGCTGCGATGGCGCGGATCCAGATTGAGCTCGTCGAACCACGGCGCCGCGCCGCGCGTGACGGTCGATCGTGCCGCGTGCCACTGGCCATACAGCGGTGGCGCGAGCAGCGGATCGGAATCCGGATCGACGATCAGCGCTGCACCCGGCGCGTTGACGATCTTCGCGAGCTCGGTCTGGAACGGTTCCTGCGCATCGTCGGGCCAAGGCGCGAACTCGCGCTTTTCCAGTGCCCGCAACGCGCCTTCCAGTGCCAGCTGCGCGTCGTCCGGGAACGTGGACGGCAACGCGAATCCGGGTTCGCTGACATCCATCGGCCGCTTGCCGAGCCCATCCGGCGCCGGTACCGCACGCAGCAGACGCACCAGTGATTCGAAATCGCCGCCCTCGCCGGTGCGGAATCGCCATTGGTAGTAGACAGGCAGACGCACGCTCGTCGGCGCTGTCGGCGTCAAAGACCATGCAGGCTTGAGCGCATTGGTTGCCGTCAGCTCCGTATCCTTGATCTCTTCGCCGAGCCCGGCTCTGCGTCCGAGGTCGAAGGTCGGGACGACGCATGCGATGTAGTCCGTGTTCGGCTGCAATATTCGCGGACACAACAGCCGCGACAGCGATCGCTCCGGGCGCGTCTGCATGTCGTTCTTCATCGCAGTCGGATCGGTCTCGGACAGGCTCGAAGCGGCGACCTGCGCGTGCACCCACGCCCACGACTCGACCAGATCCGGCAACTCCTCTGCCGGCTTCGCCGGTGCGTCGATGTTGAGGACTGGCAGCGGCGCATCGGCGGAGCTGCTGAGAAGTACGCCTTCCTGCTGCCGCACGACGACCAGGCACAGCCACGGCCGCAGCTTCGCATCCACCCCCGCCTTCGCCGGCGTGAACAGCCACGGGAAATCCGGACGATCGAACTCGATGCCCGGGAAGTAGTTCGGCTCGAAGTCGGTCGTGTTCGGCTTCGGATCGACGCGCACGACTTCGTTCGGATCGATGCCGACGACATCCGCCGGCCCGCGCAGCCTTACAGTGATCGGATCGCCGGCCACATCATTGATCGCCAGCGTCGCCTTGAGGTCGACAGCGCCGCGCATGTTCGCGCCGAGCGTGTCCGCCACGTTGATGGCGGCCGCAGCACCCTGCCGCACCCACGGCAGGAACACGACGCTGGCATTGGGAACGGCTGACATTGCTGCCTACTCCGCCATCTCGTGCACCGGGACCATTTGCCACAGCGCTTCGCCGGCGACACCGCGATTGAGGCGACTGACCGTCGCCTGCGTCTCTGCAAACGTCGCAGGCTTCGCCGTCGGCGGCACAATGCCGTCGGTAGTGGACGCGATCACGAACTGCGCAGTGCGCATCGCCACGACCGGCGACAACTCCGCGTTGCGGAAGCGCGCCGCGCCGATGCTGCGAATCGGAGCGGTGCCGACGGCACTGAACCGCACCTGCTCGAAGAAGCGGTGCGCGACCAGCACGTAACGATCCTCGACCTCGTTCGTCGCCGCGCCCTCCTCGTCGATGATGATCGTCTCGTACTCGAGCGGCGCGAACAGGCTCGCGGCCTCGTCGATCGCGATTGCGTCGCTGCCGAAAATCGCGCCCGCGTCCATGTCCTCGAACGACGGGCTCGCCAGCTTCTCATCGTCAGTCATCGCAAAGAACTGCCCCGGCGCGAACGAATCCTGAACAGTGCTGACGTCCTGCGCGACGCCTTCGATCTTCGCCTGCAGCCGGAAGCGTCGCGCGCCCGCGAGCGGCGCACCGCCGAACGTGTCGAGATCGCGCGAGGTGTTGAGCGGCACGATCTGCTGCTTCACGACCAGGTTGCCGAGCGGGTCGAGCACCAGCGTCGTGCCGACCGCAATCTTGCGCAGACTCACGCCGTGCTGCCGGTTCTGCGCGATCTGCGTGCTCCACGCCTGCGGCGCCGCGAGTGCGCGCCGCAGCTCCGCTAATGCATCCACGGCCGGCGGCAGCGGCGGCTTCTCGCCCTCGATGAGCGTCTTGTCGAAGCGGATCGTGAAATCGCACCAGAAGATCTCGAACGACGCCTTGCCGCTGATGCGCAGTGGCCGCGGCCCTTCGAGCGTGCCGGATACCGACAGCTTGAACAGGCTGCGCGAGCCGCGCTTGAGCTGCACCGACGCATGGAAGTCCGCGACCAGGTGGAACGGGATCAGGTGGATCAGCACGTCGAAGCCGATGTCGCCTTCGATGCTGAAGCCGAATGCCGCGGCGTACAGCTCCGCGCGCGAGCCGAACTGGATCGTGTTCGAGGTGATCGCGAAATACGCTTCGCACGTCAGCCGCGGATTGTTGCCGGATGCCAGTGCGATCGTGATGCGCTTGAGCGTCGGGAAATTCTCGGGCGGCGCGAAGCGCGGATTGAAGCCGCCGACTGCCATCACGAAGTTGCGCCGGCCCGGGAACATGCTCGCGCGCAGCGCCATCTCGCCGGTCAGCACGAACTTCTGCGCGAGGCGCGAATCGACCAGCACGGCGTCGATGGCGACCGACAGGCGATCCATCTCGATCAGACCGAGCGCGTCCATCTGCAGGCGCACCAGGTCGTTTTCCTTCGTGGGCAGCAACGCCTTGATGATGCCGAGCACGATGACGCGCAAGCGCTTGCCGAGCTCGACCATGACGGCGATGTCGAGATAGACGAGCGTCGGCGAGAACCAGCCGAGCTTCATCAGCACGCCGATCAGGTAGCAGCCTTCCTCCGCCGGGAACGTCGTGATCAGGTTGCGGATGATCTCGGGCGCGTTGCGCAGCGGATCCTGTGGGAACAGCAGCGTGCCGAGCGTCTTGTTGCGCAACCCCGCGCGCATCGCCTCTTCGTCGAACGTGCGGTTGATCGCGATCATGCCGCCGATGCCCTGCAGCGTCGCACCCATGCCGATCTGGATCGGCTGGAAATCCTCGGCCGTGATGAAGACGATCAGCGAGAACCCCTTGCTGCCGTCCGGCATCCTGGTGGCGATCAGGCCGAACGCCTTGACGGTGATGCGCTCTTTCAACGAGAGCTGCATGACGCCGGCGTAGACTTCCTGCACCTTGTCGTGGAACAGGAAGCCGCCGCCGCTGACGACGCCTTTCACATCGATCGCGAGCGACACGCCGTTCGGCAGCACGGCGCCGACGTCGACGTCCGCCCATTTCAGGTTGCCGGTTTCGCCCTTGTCCGGATCGGGAATGTGAATGCCGAACTTGAGGCCCGCGCGATCGACGCGTGCCATCACCGGACCGATCTTCGTGCTGATCGAGCTCG
>DATBKP010000079.1:0-63112 GCA_036555785.1 Steroidobacteraceae bacterium | reverse complement strand
GCCGGTCTCGTCACTTCGGCACGATGCGATCGGCGAGCGTGTCGTGATGGAATGCGGAATGGTCCCGCACGGAGGCCCAACCCGGATCGTTGACGCTTGCGGCCGCATCCGTCGCCAGGTCCTGCCAGGAGTTGTAACGGTCGAGCTCCACGAAATTCCACGGGCCGCCTTCGAGATGGGTGAGCACGACGGTTGAGATCGGCGTCTTCGCATTGGCAGACGGCGTCTTCAGCACCTTCTCGAGTTGCGCACGATGTCCCGGAATTGCGCGATGCACGGCCACCACGTAGACGGAGCTGGACGACTTGCCATCGCTCGCTGCAGGCATCATCGCGCGCGTCAACTCACCCCACGATGGACCTGCCACGTACGAGTCGGTGTGCCACGCAATTGTCGGCGGCCGGTTCGGGTTCGCGTTGGTGAGCTCGACCGACGCCTTCGTTCCGAGATGCTGGATCAGGCAGTAGTCCCAATCGTCTCCCCACTGGTGTCGCAGCAGCAGAAAGTGCGAACCCATCGGATCCTTCGGATCCACTTCCTGCAGCTCCTTCGCGAGCGCCGCGGCCTGGCCTGGGGCGGCCTTGGCGAAGAGTACGTGATACACGTCCGTGCCGGAGGTAGCGGCAGGCGTCTGAGCCTGCGCCGTGGACAACGTCAACGTGGTAAAGAGCGCCAGCGCAATCAGCGCTGCGCGATGTGCACGTTTCATAGAGCCCCCTTTGTGATTGTTGATAGCAGGACGTGGGCGGGGGCACTACTACTCCTGTCTGTAGACCTGTCAATCAGCAGATGAGGCAGAACGGCGTACAGCGTACACCGTACACCGTTCTGTGTACGTCGGTCATTGCGGTCTGACGCTGTTCAGCTCCGACTCCGTTGGCAGGCGGCCTTCGGGCGTGAGCTCATCGACTGCATTGGGCAGCTCGTGACTCAGGCCCGCGAGCAGCTGCTCTTTCGGCATACCCGTCTGTTCCACCAGCCATTGAATGCGCTCTTCTCCCAACGCAGTTTCGAGCTCATTCGGAGCAATCGGTTGATTCGGTCCCTTGGCCACCCAGCTCTCGGCCTTGGTCCCCTGACCGCTCTGCCGGAATCGGTCGAGCAGATCTTTCAGGCCTGTGCCGAGTGCACCACCGGCCAGCGGACCTCCTGCGCCAGTCGCGTTCGTACCGGTGCCGAGCATGTCTGCCAGTCGCCCCTTGCCCTTGAGCGTCCGATAGGCAAGCAAGCCCATCAGTCCCAGCATGACGGGCGACATCCCGCCACTGCGCCGACCCGGACCACCCAGCGTGTCGAATATGCCCATGACTCACCTCCACGACGAAGTGCATCGATACTGCACGATCGCCGCTGCGCTGAATGTAGGGTGAGGTCTGCGGTGAGAGTGATTTGTCGCCGGACAGCCGCAGCGTTACCTTAACGACATGCACAAACGAAGCGTCGTGATCGCGTACCTGCTCGCGTTGGCGACATCTGCGACGGCCGCCGACAAAGCCAAACCAACCGTCGACGAAGCCCGCATCCAGCAGCACATCACCGAGCTTGCGAAGTTCGGCGCCAACCCGCAGGGCGGCGTGAGTCGCGTGGCATTCAGCGATGCGGACATTGCCGGGCGCGAATACATCAAGAAGCTGATGCAGGATGCCGGTCTCGTGGTGCGCATCGATACGGCGGGCAATATCATCGGTCGTCGCGAGGGTGGCAATGCGAAACTGCCGCCGATCCTGATCGGCTCGCACACCGACTCCGTCCCGGGTGGCGGCAACTACGACGGCGACGTCGGCGTGCTCGGCGCCATCGAGGTTGCGCAGACCCTGAAGGAGCGCAACGTCCTCCTGAAGCATCCGCTCGAAGTGGTCGACTTCGTGGACGAGGAGGGCGGCACGGTCGGCAGCTTCGCGATGATCGGCCACCTTCAGCCCGCCGCGCTCGGCCTGATGACTCACAGCGGCAAGACGATTGGCGATGGCATTCGCGCAGTCGGCGGCGATCCGGATCGCCTCGCCGAGGCGGAGCGCAAGCCGGGCGATCTCACGGCCTACATCGAGCTGCACATCGAGCAAGGCGCGATTCTCGAAGAGAGCGACATCGACATCGGCGTGGTCGAGGGCATCGTCGGCATCCGCTGGTGGGATGTGACGATCCAGGGTGTCGCGAACCATGCGGGCACGACGCCGATGAATCGACGTCACGATGCGATGGTGAGTGCTGCGGAGCTCACGCTCGCTGTGAATCGCGTGGCGACGACGACGCAGGGTCGGCAGGTCGCGACGGTCGGCAGGATACGCGCCGAGCCGGGCGCGCCGAATGTGATTCCCGGCAAAGTGGTGATGAGCCTCGAGATCCGCGATCTCGACGCCGCGAAGATCACCTCGGTGTTCGAGGCGATTCATGCCGAGGCGGAAAAGATCGCAGCGGCGCGGCAGACGCCGATCGAATTCAAGCCGCTCGAGGTCTCGTCCGAGCCGGCGCCGACGGACGAGCGCATTCGCAAGATCATTGCGAGCGCCGCGGACTCGCTGGGCCTGTCGCACAAGTCGATGCCGAGCGGCGCAGGCCATGACGCGCAGGAGATTGCGCGCATCGCGCCCACCGGAATGATCTTCGTACCGAGTGTCGGCGGCGTCAGTCACGCGCCGCAGGAATTCACTTCACAGAAGGACATGGCGAACGGCGCGAACGTGCTGCTGCAGACGGTGCTGGCGATCGATCGCGGCGAGCTGCGCTGACTCAGCGACCGCGTTGAACCTTTTACAGCGTTGACCTGCTCGCGACGCAGACGGATCATGCGCCGCGATTGCCTCCCATCACTTCTTTCTCCGGAGATAGTTCACATGAAGCGACTACTCCTGACGCTCTGCGTCGCCTCCGCGACTCTTCTCGTCAACTCAGCCACGCTCGCCCGCCACGATGACGACCGCGCTCGCGTGAAATTCGAGCTGGTGGAAACGACGATCCCGCAGATTCACAAGGCGATGCGAACCAACGTGCTGACGGCGGAACGCCTGACACGCATGTACCTGAAACGGATCGACGCGTACGAGGAAGCCGGCCCGCACATCAATGCATATCTGCATATCAACGAGAATGCATTGCGCGAGGCGCGTCAGCTCGACGCACTGAACGATCACCATCATGGCCGGCCGTCGCGGCTGCCGCTGTTCGGCGTGCCGGTGCTCCTCAAAGACAACATCGACACCGCCGATATGCCGACGACGGCGGGCAGTGTCGCGCTCGAAGGTTCGATCCCGCCCGACGACGCGTTCATCGCCAGGAAGCTGCGCAACGCCGGTGCGATCATCCTCGGCAAAGGCACGCTGACGGAGTTCGCGAACTTCCTGGCGGTCGGCATGCCGACCGGCTACAGCTCGCTCGGCGGATTCGGCTTCAACCCTTACGATCCGCGCGTCGATCCGCGGCCCGATCCGCCGAACAACGACGGGCGCCCGGTGCTGCAGACAGGCGGCTCGAGCTCCGGTCCGGGTATTGGCGTGAATGCGAATCTCGTGACGGTCGCGGTAGGCACCGAGACATCCGGATCGATTCTGAGTCCGTCGAGCGCGAACGGGGTCGTGGGCATCAAGCCGACGGTGGGCCTGGTGAGCCGCGACGGCATCATTCCGATCACCGCGGATCAGGACACGGCCGGACCGATTACGCGCACGGTGACCGACGCCGCCATTCTGCTCGGGGTGCTCGCGGGCTTCGATCCGAACGATTCCGCAACTGCGGCGTGCCTGAAGCCTGGCAACTGCTTCCACGACTACACGCGATTCTTGAACAGGAAAGCGTTGCGTGGAGCGCGGCTCGCAGTGCCGCCGGTGCCGGCGAACAGACAAGCGCTGATGGATGCAGCTATCGCAGTGCTGCGTGCGCAAGGTGCGACGGTCGAGCTGATCGCCTCTTACGACGATCGCATCGGCCAACCACAACTGGGTACGTGCATTGCAAGGCCGGCGCCCACTGATCTGACGTGTTCAACAGTGCTGCTGTACGGCTTCAAGCGCGACCTCAACGCTTACCTCGCAGCCACGCCTGCGGCGCCGTCGCGCACCCTTTCCGAGATCATCGCGTTCAACAACGCATTCGTGCCGCCGATGAAGTACGGCCAGGTGATCGCGATCGGTGCAGATGCGCTCGACGTATCGCCCGGCAGCGCGGACACGGCGCGCTACGTGGCGGATCGCGCCGAAGATCTGCGCCGCTCGAAGCTCGCGCTCGACGGCGTCTTCAACGGACCCGACGGCATGCCGGGCACGGACGACGACTTCGATGCGATCCTGCATCTCGGCAACGCCAATGCCAACGTAACGGCGAAGGCGGGCTATCCGAGCGTCGCAGTGCCGGGCGGTTTCAATGCGCTCTCGACGCTGACGCCCGCCGATCCGCCGATCGCGGTGCCGTTCCCGTCCGACATCACCTTTGCCGGCCGGGCATTCTCGGAGCCGCAGCTGATCGCGCTCGCCTACGCCTACGAGCAGGCTTCCCGGAACCGGGTGCCGCCCGCGAGCACGCCGCCGTTGCCGAGCGACACTATTCGCGGGAAGCATTAGCCGGAGCACCTCAGGTCTCTAGAAGCGGAAGTTCACGCCGAAGTTGACCGGAATCGACCAGCGCGGATCCGTGAACTGCACTTCGTCGATGCCCAGCGGTGTAAATGCATCGGTGTGATCGCGTCGTGGGTTCATGTACTGCGCGCCGAGCGAGAGGCTGAGGTCCGCGTTGTCGGACACCTGCCAGGCGACGCCGCCTTCGACGCCTGCATCGAAGCGCGTTTCCTGCGGCAGGAACTCCTCGCGCGGCGACATCGGCGTCAGCCCGGGGATCTGCCAGTGGGCGTGCAGTGCATCCGTGCGGTCGGCGCCGAGATAGCCAGCGACGTACGTGCGCAGGGGGCCGTTGTCGGTCAGGAAGTAGCGCGTGCCGATGTTGAGCGCCCACGAATCCATGTCGCCGAAGCTCGCGTCGATCGGTGACGGCGAAGCAAGCCCGGCGGCGACGGTGCCGACATCGACGGTGCGCCCGCGCATCTGCGAGTAGCTCAGCCGCGCGAACGGCTCGACATTCGACTCGGTCAGGTATCCGGTCTCGATACTGAACGAGGGACCGGCTCTGAAAGCATCACGGAACTGCAAATGGTCGATCTGTGCAGTGCCGACGCCGGCGAAGTCGCCCATGACCTGCGGATTGAACGAGCCATTCGGGATCAGGCCGCTGCCGGCCATGAAGGACGTGACCCACTGGCCCTGGTCGTAGTCGCTGGCCGAAGCCAGTTGACTGCCGCCAAGCGCGACCAGCGCCACGGGGATGATGGAAATCTTCGACAACATGACTGAATACTCCTGTGGTTGCGGACGGCCACAGGCTCGCGCGCGGCTATTGCGTCGCAGTTTCAGCGCGGCGTGTCGAAATTTCAGTTGAAACTGCCAATGCGCGGCCTAGGGCTGCGCGCAGGTCCCCGGCGCGCAGCGGCTTGTCGAGCACCTCGACGATGCCGGCTCGCTGCGCACGCGCGTCCGTTTGCCGCTCGCGATGGCCCGTCACGAGCAGGATTGGAATATCCGCGCGCTGCTCGTGAATCATCTGCGCGAGCGCCGTGCCATGGAGTACGGGCATGCGCTCATCAGTGAGGACCGCATCGAAGCGCGCGGGCGCGCGGCGGAAGGACTCGATAGCGGACGTGGGGTCGGAGAATCCAATCGCTTCGTAGCCGAGCGATGCAACGATCTCTTCCGCGAGACGCACCAGCTCCGGCTCGTCGTCCACGATCAGAATCGCTTGACCCGCGCCGATCGCCTGCGCTGTGCGCTGTGCGCTCGCGCCGGCGCTCTCGGGCTCGATCTGCGGCCAGTACACGCTCATCGTCGTGCCGGATCCCGGTCGGCTCTCCACCTCGATCGCGCCCTGCATGCTGCTGACGATGTTGCGCACGACCGTCAAACCGATGCCGGAGCCGTCGCCGCCGGTGCGCGAGGTGTAGAACGGATCGAACATCGAGCGCAGCTGCTCGGGCGAGAGCCCGATCCCGGTGTCGGCGATCGACAAGCGTAGCCAGCGGCCGGGCCGCAGTGCGCCGAGTGTGAGGTCGCGTGGACTATCGATCTGCACGGCTTCGACTCGCACTTCGAGAGTGCCGCCGGCCGGCATCGCGCGAACCGCATTGGTACAGAGATTCATCACGACCTGATGCACTTCGGTGGCGTCGCCGCTGATCATGCCGGCGCGGCCGGGATCGGGCGGCCGTATCGTGATCGACGCGGGCAGGCCAGCTCGCAGCAACGCGAGCGCCTCGTCGACGATGGGCTCGATTGCCAGCGCACCGTGCACGACGCTGCGATGCGGATCGAACGTCAGCACGCGTCGCACGAGCTGTCGCGCACGTTCGCTGGCGGCCAGCAGTCCGTCGAGGGTTCGAGAAACTCGCGCGTCGTCGCCGATCTGCGTACGGGCGACTTCCGCGTAGCCAACGATGGCGCCGAGCACGTTGTTGAAGTCATGAGCCATCGATGCCGCGAGGAAGCCGACCGCCTCGGCCTTCTGGCTGTCGCGCAGTCCTCGCTCGAGTCGCTGCCGCTCCTGCTCCAGCCGGTCGCGCCGGCGCAGTACGCGACGCAGGACGATGAGCAAGGCGCCGGCGAGGCCGGCGAGGGCGAGTGTTCGAGCGCCGCTGGAAAGCTCTTCGTAGCGCCAGAAGCTCAGCACGCTCGACATCGGTTGAGCGAGCTCGACCAGCAGCGGATAGTCCTGCACTCTGCGCAGCACGCGCAGCTGCGGTTTCGCGGCCGATTGCGGATCGCGACGGACCACCTCCGAGCCGCGCATGCCCGCGATCAAGCCGCTGCTGATTTCTTCCGCGCTGGCGGCCGTCGGATAGTGTGCGAGGACGACGCCATCCTCGCGGACCAGGCGGATGGACGAGTCGACGCTGATCGTCGAATAGAAGCCGGTCAGGTACTCGAACGCGACGCGCGCGAGCACCACTCCGGCAAAAGCCCCGTAGCGATCGCGTATCGCCCGACCGAGCGCGAAGGTCCGATAGTCCTGGCCCACCGGCTTGCCGATGTAGAGAGTGCCGGGCGATGCGTGCTCCAGGATCGAGAACCAGTGCCGTCCGCTGTAGTCCGCTGCGTCGTCGGGGCCGGGCGCGGTCGTCGCGAACAGGCGGCCGTCGCGCCCGATGATCTCCATCGAGTGTACGAACGGAAAGCGCGTGACATCCGCTTGCAGCCGCTCGCGCGCAGCCTCGCGGGCCGCCGGGGTTCCGTCCGCGGCGCCCCAGCGCTGCGCCTGGTCCGCGAGCACGACGTCGATTTCCTGCACCATGCGTGCAGTCTGCTCGGCCGTCGCGCGCGCAATCGCGAGCTGTGTGTCCTCGCTGCGCAGGATCGCCGCGTCGTAGTCCTGCCACGCCTCGTAGCTGTCCGCGCCGATCATCAGCACGATCAGCAGCACGCCGGCGCCGGTGATCCAGCGCTGCAGAGGTCGAGAGTCCGTCTCGCGTGTCACGAGTTCGCGAAGGTCGCGTCGATCGTCTGGCCCGACGGCAACTGGCACTGACCGGCGCCGCCGCCCGCCATGCCGTTCTGCGGATGCATCAGCGTGAAGTGGCAACGCATGTGCTCGCCGGCGCCGTCCGCGAGATTCGCGACGACACGTCCACTGTAGTGCGTGACGAAAGCGGTATCGGGAGACGGGCCCCAATAGCGCCAGCCGCGCCACGGGCCGGCCCAGCCGTTCCACAGCGGCGCGAGGGTCTCGACCCGCGTGTCGTGCGTGACCTGGAAGAACTGGCCGGTGAAGGTATCGCCGTTGCTCATGCTGGCCGTCAACGTGCCGGTGCGATCGTCACTCGACTTCCAGGTGAAGTTCGCGCGCTCGTCGCCGTTGCGTGCGCTGCCGACGCCCGTGCCCATCGTCGTGCACGCTGCGAGGGCGCCCAGCATCGCGAGCAGCCCGACTGTACGGAGGTTCAAGGTGCTCATGGAGGTGTCTCCAGTCGATTCAGCGGCAAGCGCCGCCACGTCTCGAACTCTCCTCCCGCAATTCTCCTGCATGATGTCGGAACGACGTCCGGGCATTGCAGCTGCAATGCTCAGCGCATGGCGCTGACCGGCGCCATGAAGACGTAGCCGGCGCCGCGCTCGGTGCGCAGCAGCTCCGGGTTCGAGGGATCGCGCTCGATCTTGCGGCGCAGCCGCAACATCGTGACGTCGATCGCGCGGTCGTACACCTCGAGCGCGTGGACCCGCGAGCGCTCCAGTAATTGATCGCGGGTCAGCACGCGCTGAGGTGCCGACAGAAAAGCACACAGCAGATTGAACTCGCTGTTGGTGAGCTCGACGCGACGTCCTTCCGGCGAGGTCAGGCGATGCAGCCGCAGGTTCAGCTCCCAGCCGGCGAAGCGATAGGCGCGCAGCTGATCGTCGCGCGGGGCCGCAGGCTCGACGAGCTGCGAACGCCGCAGCATGGCGCGAATTCTCGCGAGCAGCTCGCGCAGGCTGAACGGCTTGGTGACGTAGTCGTCGGCGGCGAGCTCCAGGCCCATGACCAGGTCGGCCTCTTCGGCCTTGCCGCTGAGGATCAGGATCGGGATCGCCGAGGTCTCGCGCACGCGCCGCGCCAGCGTGAGGCCATCTTCGCCCGCCAGCCGCAGGTCGATCATCAGCAGATCGACCGGCTCGGTCTCGATGACTTGCAGCATCTCGCGGCCGCTCGCGACGGCGGTGATCCGCAGTTCCTGCTCGGTGAGGTACTGCACCAGGACGTTGCGCACGTCCGGATCGTCGTCCAGGGCCAGCACGTGCGGAGCGACCGATTCCATATGGCCGGTTAGGCGCGGGGTCGTTGCATGAGTTCCGCCGACAGCGGCGACATGAACGCGGCTTAATTCATGACAACTGAAATGGAGCAGCAGCCGTCTGACATCGCGCAGCGATCTGCTGCGGTCACTGTCGCCTCCGACACGGATGGCATGCCGCCATCCGCACCTTACGAGGAGATTGACGATGACGACTACACCTTTTTTCGCTGCAGGCGCACTGCTCGCAGCGCTGGCAATCGTGAGCACTGGTGTCGATGCAGCGGAGCTCGACCAGATCGTGCTCGACCAGCCGGTCGTGAAGGATGTCGGACGCGATGCGGCCAGCGATGCACCGGTTGAGCAGGTGACGGTCACGGCGCGCGTCATTCCCGATCCGGAAACGCTCACGTACCCCTCCGGCGTCAAGCTCCTCAACGACTACATCGTCGAGGCTGCGCGCAAGGCCTGCTTCGAGGCGAACCCGCTGGAGCCGGATGACGGCACCTGCGTGCGCAGGGCAGTCAAGTCTGCGAAGGCCCAGGTCCCCGGGCTGGTCGCGGAGGCGAAGGCCGGTGCCAAGACACCTGCCGTCGGTTGATACGTGCGTCTTCGCCAAGCAATCGGGTTCGTCGCGCCGGCTGCGCTGATCCTCCTGACGGCGGTGCTGGATGGATGCAGCTCGCAAGCGCAGCCGGCGGCGACGGCTCCACTGCCGCCGGAAGTCGGCGTCGTCACCGTGCATCGCGCAGCGGTGCCCGTGACGACCGAGCTGCCCGGTCGCACTTCGGCGTTCCTGGTCGCGCAGGTCCGGGCGCGTGTCGATGGCATCGTGCAGCGGCGCGAGTTCGAGGAGGGCGGTGACATTCGGGCGAACGAGCGGCTGTATCAGATCGATCCAGCTCCTTATCAGGCCGCGTTGCAGAGTGCGCAGGCGCAGCTGGCACGTGCACGAGCGGCGCTCGAATCCACGACTGCCCAGGCCGAGCGCGACAAGCTGCTCGTGGCGAACAATGCCATCAGCAAGCAGAACTACGTCAACGACGTAGCGGCTCGTGACCAGGCCGCAGCGGATGTCGAGGCAGGGCTGGCAGCAGTGAGGACCGCGACCATCAATCTCGGCTATACGGATGTCAGCTCGCCGATCACGGGCCGCATCGGGCCGTCGCTCGTGACGCAAGGAGCGTACGTGCAGGCGAGTGCGGCCACGCCGCTGGCGACGGTACAGCAGATCGATCCCATCTATGTCGACCTCAACGAGACGAGCGTCGAAGGGCTGCGGCTGCGGCAGCAGGTCGCGAGCGGCCGCATCCATCTCAACGGCCCGGACCAGACGCACGTGCGCCTGGTGCTCGAGGACGGCTCGAGCTATGCGCGCGAGGGGCTGCTGCAGTTCACCGATATCAGCGTCAACGAAGGCACGGGTTCGGTGACCGTGCGTGCGATCTTCCCGAACCCCGATCATCTGCTTCTCCCCGGGATGTTCGTGCGCGCGGTCATCGACGAGGGCACGGACGATCGTGCCATGCTCGTGCCGCAGGAGGGCGTGACTCACGACCGCAACGGCAGGGCCACGGTGCTGGTCGTAGACAAGGACAACAAGGTTGCGCAGCGAGCCGTGAATGCGTCGCGGACTCTAGGCGAGAGCTGGGTAGTCGAGAGCGGGTTGCAGGAAGGCGATCGCGTCGTCGTCTCGGGCGTGCAGCGAGTGCGCTCGGGAATGCTGGTGCGCGCCGTTGCCGCGCTGGCAACTGCGCAGCCGGCGTAGCGTCATGCCTCGCTTCTTCATCGCGCGACCGATCTTTGCCATCGTCATCGCGATCCTGATCATGCTCGCCGGCGCGCTGTCGATCGCGCGGCTCGCGATCGAGCAGTACCCGTCGATCGCGCCGCCGTCGATTCAGGTCTCGGCGACCTACCCGGGCGCCTCCGCCAGTACCGTCGAGAATACTGTCGTGCAGGTGATCGAGCAGCAGATCAGCGGCGTCGATCACCTGATGTATCTGTCGTCCACGAGCGATGACTCCGGGCAGTCGACGATCACGCTCGCGTTCGAGCCGGGCACGGATCCGGACATCGCGCAGGTTCAAGTGCAGAACAAGCTGCAGCTGGCGACGCCGCTGCTGCCGCCGCAGGTGCAACAGTCCGGCATCCGGGTGACCAAGTCAGGTGCGGCATTCCTGCTGGTCGCGGCGTTCGTTTCCTCGGATCCGCGCATGACCAAGTACGACATCGCCGACTACGTGGTGTCGCACATCCAGGATCCGGTGAGTCGCGTCGACGGCGTCGGCAACGTCAACGTGTTCGGCACGCAGTACGCGATGCGGATCTGGCTGGATCCGAACAAGCTCAATGCCTTCTCGCTCATGCCGGTCGACGTCACCAACGCGCTGCAGAATCAGAACGTGCAGATCTCGGGCGGCCAGCTCGGCGGCGCGCCGGCGCCAGCCTCGCAGCGCCTGACAGCGTCCATCACGGAGGCGACGCTGCTGCGCACGCCGGAGGAGTTCGGACACATCCTGCTCAAGGTCAATCCGGACGGGTCGCAGGTGCGCTTGAGCGACGTCGCGCGCATCGAGCTCGGCGCCGAAAACTTCGATGTCGACGACAAGTACAACGGCCAGGGCGCAGCCGGCATCGCCGTGCAACTCGCGGCCGGCGCGAATGCGCTGGCGACCGCGGAGGCCGTGCGGAGCCGCCTCGACGAGCTGGCGAAGTACTTCCCGGCGGGCATGCACATCGAGTATCCGTACGATACGACGCCGTTCGTGAAGGTGTCGCTCGAGGAAGTCGTCAAGACGCTGTTCGAAGGCATCGCGCTGGTGTTCCTGGTGATGTACCTGTTCCTGCAGAACATCCGCGCCACGATCATTCCGACGATCGCTGTACCGGTCGTGCTGCTCGGCACGTTCGGCGTGCTCGCCGCGGCCGGCTTCACGATCAACACGCTGTCGATGTTCGGACTCGTGCTGGCTATCGGCTTGCTGGTCGACGACGCAATCGTCGTGGTCGAGAACGTCGAGCGCATCATTGCCGAGGAGCATCTCGCACCGCGCGCGGCAACGATCAAGGCGATGGGACAAATCACCGGCGCGCTGCTCGGCGTCGCTGTCGTGCTGTCCGCTGTGTTCGTGCCGATGGCGTTTGCCACGGGATCGGTGGGCGGGATCTATCGTCAGTTCTCCGTGACGATCGTCGCCGCGATGGCGCTCTCCGTCTTCGTCGCGCTCAGTCTCACGCCGGCGCTGTGCGCGACGCTGCTGCGGGGCGAGCACGCACGAGCGCAGCGCGGCTTCTTCGGCTGGTTCAATCGCCAGTTCGAGAACGGCCGCGAGCGCTACGGGCAGGGCGCCCGCCATGTGATCGCCAGGTCAGGACGCTGGCTGCTGATCTATGCAGGCATGCTCGGCGCGGTCGCGCTGATGTTCATGCGGCTGCCGACTTCGTTCCTGCCCGATGAGGACCAGGGATACGTCCTGGTGCAGGTGCAGGGGCCGCCCGGCAGCACGCAAGGACACACCGGCGCAGCGCTCGCAGAGGTGAGCGATTACTTGCTGCATCAGGAGTCGCGCGTAGTGGATGCCGTGTTCCAGATCAACGGGTTCAACTACGCCGGTCGCGGCCAGAACCAGGGCATGCTGTTCGTGCATTTCAGGGACTGGTCGCAGCGCACGTCGCCGGATCTGAGCGCGCAGGCGCTCATCAAGCGCGTCGCGGCGCGGTTTGCCGCGTACGGCGAGGCGATCGTCATTCCGGTGAATCCGCCGCCGATCCGTGAGCTGGGCACCGCCTCGGGCTTCGACCTGGAGCTGGAAGATCGCGGCGGCCTGGGGCACGACGCGCTGATCAAGGCGCGCGATCAGCTGCTCGCGAATGCTGCGAAGGAGCCGTCGCTCGCGCTCGTACGCGCCAACGGCCTGGAAGACAACCCGACGTTCCGGATCGTGGTGGATCGCGAGAAGGCGAGCGCGCTCGGGGTTGCGCCGAGCGACGTCGATCAATCGTTCTCGATCGCCTGGGGCTCGCGCTACGTCGACAACTTTCTCGACACCGACGGGCGCATCAAGAAGGTGTTCGTGCAGGCCGACGAGCCGTTCCGCATGAACCCCGACGATCTGCGCCTGCACTACGTGCGCAACTCGGCCGGCGCGATGGTGCCGATCTCGGCGTTCGCGACCGGCGAGTGGGCATTCGGCCCGCCGAAGCTGGAGCGCTACAACGGTGTGCCATCCGTGCAGATCCAGGGCCAGGCTGCGCCCGGTTACAGCACCGGACAAGCGATCGCCACGATGGAGCGGCTGGCTGCGCAACTCCCGTCCGGCATCGGCTACGAGTGGACCGGCCTGTCGTTGCAGGAAAAGCTGTCGGGCGCGCAGGCGCCGCTCCTCTACGCGATCTCGATCCTGGTCGTGTTCCTGAGTCTCGCCGCGTTGTACGAGAGCTGGTTCATACCGGTCGCGGTCATCCTGGTCGTGCCGCTCGGTGTGATCGGTGCGCTCGCGGCGGCGTTCGCGTTCGGCATGTCGAACGACGTCTACTTTCAGGTGGGGTTGCTGACGACGATCGGATTGTCGGCCAAGAACGCGATCCTGATCGTCGAGTTCGCGCGCAACCTGCACGCGGAAGGCAAGAGTCTCGTCGACGCCGCGCTCGAAGCGGCGCACCTGCGGCTGCGTCCGATCCTGATGACGTCGATGGCGTTCGTGCTCGGCGTGTTGCCTCTCGCCATCGCCACCGGCCCCGGCTCTGCGAGCCGCAACGCGATCGGCACGGGCGTCATCGGCGGCATGCTGAGCGCGACGTTCATCGCCACGTTCCTCATTCCGATGTTCTTCGTCGTCATCGGCAAGTACATGGGGCGGCGCGGCGAGGTGGTGCAGGGAGCGTCGGTGCCAGCTGCGGGCTAGCGACGTGCCAGGCAGTTCTCGTAGCGGTCGTCGACGCGCTTCGCAAACCACTCGGTTGTCAGCTTGCGAGTAATCTTCGGGCTTGCGAGCTTGATCTTCGGTACGACCGCGCGTGGCAGCGGTTTGGCACGTCCCTTGTCGCCGAGCTCGAACACGCGCTTGTAGAGACGCGTCTCGGCGAAGTCGTCCTGATCGCCGTGCTCCAGGTCGCGGCGGATCGCCGCTTCGCTCAGGTCGAGTTTCTCCGCCAGCTTGCGAGTCGCGAGCTCGGTCTGGCTCGGGTTGCCGGCGGAATCGCCGTGCAGCAGCAGGTCGCCGTCGAGCGCGAGCGACGTCTTCGTCAGGATGCTGACGGCGCTCTGAAACGCCGCGTTACGACTGGCGTGGTGCCCGGCGTTGAAGTCGGCGAAGCGAAACAGCATGTCGTCGTAGTCGGCGGGGTAGTCGAGCAGATGCGCGATGCCGAAGTACATGCCGCCGCGACGCGTGAACACTTCGTTGCGGATCGTCGACGAGACGGGGTACGGATAGCGCTTCGCGTCGGCGTGCTGTTCGGCGTACGCGATGCTGACCTGCATCGGCCCGGCGGTGCGCACGGGATTGAGGCTGCCGAACATGCGCTCGCCGAGCGGCACGATGTTGATGAAGTCCGCGAAGATGTCGTTGAGCTCCTGCTCCGTTTTCGCGCGGTCGAGCCGCTCGCGGTAGGTGGCGCCGGTCGGGGACTTCAACGCCAGCGCGGCGCTCACTGCCAGCATCGGGATGTGATAGCGCGTCGCGCGGCTCTCGATTTCTCTTTGGGCAATCGCGGCGAGGCCGGGAACCGGCGGATTGACCTGGAACGTCGATTCCTGCTCCGTGACCGCGACGACGGCGCAGATGTTCTCGGTCGTGGGCCGGATCGACAACGCTTCGAACGCGGCGAAGATATCGATGGCCCAGCCTTCACGGTTGCCGATCTTGGCCGGCAAGCGTCGGGCGATCTCGGCGCGCGCGACATCCGGATCGATCGGCGGCGGTCGAATTTCCGGATTCGTGCAGGCTGTCAGCGCCGCGAGGCCGACGAGCAGGACGCAGCGGGTGAGTGCCGTGGCGCTAGTCGGCATGATCGGGCTCGAAGAAACTCCACTTCACCTGCGGGAAGCGCTGCTTCAACTCGCTTTCGACCCGATTGATCGCATCTTCCGTCGGCAAGCCGCCGCGCTGCAGCTGAACCTTGACGGCAACCATGAGGTCGTTGCCGAGCTGCAACGTGATCAGGTTGAAGACGCGCGCGATCTCGGTGCGCTCCTCGAAGAATCGCTTCATCTCCGCGGTGACTTCCGGATCGGCGCTCTGGCCGATCAGCATTGCCTTGACTTCGATCGCGACGAAGACTGCAACGACGATGAGCAGCAGGCCGATGGCCAGCGTGCCGGCGGCGTCCCAAGCAGGGTTGCCGGTGACCACGGCGAGCACGATTGCGAGCAGCGCGATCACGAGACCCAGCAGAGCGGCGAGGTCTTCGCCGAAGATGACGATCAGCTCGGCCTGACGGCTCTCGCGAAACCAGCGCGCGAGGCTGCGCGAACCGCGCGCTTTGGCGACTTCGACCAGGCAAGCGCGCATCGACACCGCTTCCGCGATGATGCTGACGACGAGTACGCCGACTGCCCACCACCATTGCTGCAGCGGCTCGGGATGCTGCAGCTTGTGGAGACCCTCGTAGACCGAGAACATGCCGCCGACGCTGAAGAGCATGAGCGCGACCAGGAACGACCAGAAGTAAATCGCTTTGCCATAGCCGAGCGGATAGTCCGCGGACGGAGGCGTGCGCGCCTGGCGCATGCCGAGCAACAGCAGTAATTGGTTGCCGCAGTCGGCAAGCGAATGCACCGTCTCCGCGAGCATCGCACCCGAGCCCGTGATGAAGGCCGCTACGCCCTTGGTGGCGAAGATCGTGAAGTTTGCGCCGAGCGCAAACAGGATGGCGCGGTTCGAATCGCCCTGGCCTGCCATGGACCAACCCCGGTGTCGGTTGTGACGCCGAAGTGTAGCAGCCTGCCCCGCGCGCGATGGCGGGGCAGGCGAGCAGGCGGCTCAGTGCATTGAATAGGAGTACGGCAGGCGTGGCTCTTTCACGGAGTTGTCGTCGTCCTTGGATCCCGTCGTCAGGCCCCTCGGCTCGGGCGGCGCATAGCGACCTTCGAGCCGGGCGCTGCGCTGGATCGCTTCGACCATCGGTCTGAGCTTCACGGGATCGAGATTCGCGACGACGTCGTCGATCAACATGGCCGCGAGATGAGCGGCGTCCGCGTAGGTGGCCGCTTCTTCGCCTTCGGCGTAGAGCAGGACTTCGTAGAGGCAATGAAGAACGCTGTGGATCTGCAGCAGTCGCGCGCGCTCGGCTTCGATCGCCTGCTCGAGCGTCTTCGACGGGTCGTCCGTGTGGGTCATGGGCATCTCCTTTGCAACCGGGCGCATCCTATCGCAAACGCCGCAGCCTGTATATATGCCCAGGGGGTGGCTCAGTGCTTGCGCTTGAGCTTGAGGACCGTCTTCTCGCACATGACGTTGCCGACCGGCAGTCCGGCAAGGTCGGGCAGACCGGCCAGTCCGCCGCCGAAGCCGACGCACTCCGTTTCGATCGTCTTCTCGGCGTCGTCGTCGCCGGTGAACGTCCAGGAATCGATGATCACCGCCAGGTCGGATGCGCGCGGCACGCTGTCGCGAATATTGAACGGCTGCGCGGGCTCGATGCGCTTACCGAGCTTGAACTGTTCCGTCCAGAAAGATCGTTGCTCGGAGTCGCGTGGACAGCCGCGCGGGCCTTTCAGTCGCCGCGTCTCCTGCGTGTCGCCGACATAGATCGGCAACTCCAGCAGCGGCCCGTAGGGTGGAGTTCTCTCGCGCATCAGCCACGCATGTCGCACTTCGAACGACACGTTGCCATTGCCATCCGAAGCGGCGTAGCAGGGTTTCGCGAGCTTGACGAGCATCGGATCGCCGACGAGCTTCGGCGGCCCGACGTCGCGCGTGTTGTAGTTGAGCGGATGCGAGCCTGTCAGGCCGGTCGAAGTCTCGCCGCGCGGAAAGTGCACTTCGAGATCGACGCGGGTCTTGGCATCGGAGCGCGTCGCCTCCGTCGCTCCGGCGATCGTCGAGTCGAGCTCGAGCGTGTAGTGGCAATCGCGCTCGAGATCCGACAGCGCCGCCTCGATGGCGGTGCGCTCGGCCTGGTAAGCCTCGATCTCCTCACGCGCATAGTCGGCAAGCGTCTGCCAACGCGGCACGATCAGATCCGACAGCGCCGGATGCTGCGCCATGTGTGCACTACAAGCCGCGCTGTGCACCTGCTCGTGCTTTTCCATCAGCAGCCGCAGGCACGTAGTCGGCGCGTCATAGGTGGTATGGCAGTCCGGCCACGTCTTCGCCGACGCCGAATTCGCACGGTAGTCTTTGAAGGCCGCCATGCGCGGCTCGACGGTGTCGAGCTGAAAGGCGACACGCGCCTCTTCATCTGCTGCCGGCGCACCGCTTGCAGCCGACCACGCCGCGAGTTGCTCCTCATACGCTTGCACCGCGGCTTTCGCCTGATTGTTGCGATTCAGGAGGTCCAGCATGTCCGGGCACGTACACGGCGCACCCGCGGCGGCGGCGAGCTGCGACAACCCACAAAGGAGTATCGACGCGGCGAACGACGTTGTCGGAGCGCGGACCTTCATGCGCACAGGGTCGACCTCAAGTGCACGCCGCGCAAGTCCCCGTACCGCGGACAGGGGACAGACAGGATCCGGTATCTGCATCGCTTGACATGCAAGCGTTCGCTTGCCTATAATTCATGCAAGTATTCACTTGCATGTAGCGATGGCCGAACGCCCCGACACCGATGTCCTGTTCAAAGCTCTGGCTGATCCCAGCCGGCGCAAGCTCCTCGACCTGCTGCATGCGAACGACGGCCGCACGCTCAACGAGTTGTGTGAATACCTCGACATGACGCGGCAGGGCGTGACGCAGCACCTGGCGGTACTGGAAGCAGCGAACCTGGTGGCCATCGTCTGGCGCGGCCGCGAGAAGCTGCATTTCCTCAATCCGGTGCCGCTGCAGGAAATCTACGAGCGCTGGATTGCCAAGTTCGAAAAGCCGCGCCTGAAGGCGCTCGGCGACCTGAAACGACGATTGGAGAAAGGCAATGGCTAGATCGACTTTTGTCTACGTAACGTACATCCGCACCACGCCGCAGAAGCTGTGGTCAGCATTGACGACGGACGCTGAGTTCATGAAGCAGTACTGGTTCGGCGTTCACTGCGAGAGCGAGTGGCGGGCGGGGTCCGCGTGGAAGATGCTGTACTCCGACGGCAGCATCTCCGACTCCGGGCAGATCGTCGAGGCCGACCCGCCCCGGCGACTGGTGATCCGCTGGCAGCATCAGCTGAAGCCGGAGCTCAAAGCAGAAGGGGACTCGCGCTGCACGCTGGAGCTGGAAGCTGTCGGGAGCGCCGTCAAGCTCTCGATCGTTCACACCATCGAACGCGAGCCGTCGAAGTTCATCGAAGCGGTGTCCGGCGGCTGGCCGAAGATCATCTCCAACCTGAAGTCGCTGCTCGAGACCGGCTCGATTGCGTTGACGGAGGCGTACCCCACAGCGAGATAGGCACGGAACAATGCGACCCGCCCGCCATTCCTCAGCATGGACGTGAACCATGTTGAGGTGGCTGGGCTGACGCTCGCGTATCGCAAGGCGGGCAAGGCGAGCGATCCGTGCCTCGTGTTGCTGCACGGTTGGCCGCAGACCGGATTGGCGTGGGAGAGCGTACTGCCTGAGCTCGGGCGAGACAGTTACGCACTGGCGTTCGATCTGCCGGGCGTCGGCGATTCCAGAGGCGCACCTGCCTCAGCTGAAAAGACCGTCATCGCCGACGTCGTCCTGCGCGCAGCCGAAGCGGCAGGCGGGAAGTCGATCATCGTCGCTGGATACGACGTCGGCGGCATGGTCGCATTCGCTTGCGCACGCGATCACGCTACGCGCATCGACGGCGCAGTCGTCATGAACACCGTGATTCCGGGTCTCGATCCGTGGCAGAAGATCCTGGCGGATCCGCGCATCTGGCATTTCGCATTTCACCTGATCCCGAATCTGCCGGAGACGCTGGTCGCAGGCCACGAGCGCGCATACTTCGATTTCTTCTACGACATCATGGCGAGCGATCCGCAGAATCTGCCCGCTGCTCGCCGCGATGCATACGCGCGAGGCTACGCCATGCGCAACGCGTTGCAGGCGGGCTTCGATTGGTACCGCGCGATGCCGCGGGACGCGGAGCACAACAGCCAGCGCAAAGAGATTCGCACGCCAATGCTCTATCTGCGCGGCGACGCCGACGGCCGCAGCCCCGACGACTACGTGCCAGGCATCAGGGCCGCGGGCGCAATGAATCTCGCAAGCGGTGTGCTGCCGAACAGCGGCGAATACGCGCCGGAGGAAGCAGCGCAAGCGCTGATCGCGGCGCTACGCCGGTTCCGTTCGACGTGCTACTCCACTGAACAGACCAGGTGATCGCCGGTCTGCACGCTGGCCAGGTCGCACACGGCGTCGGTCATCGGAGTTGCATTTCGATTGAGCCAATCGATGCGCGCCCTCAGAACCTGCACGGGCGTCTTGTCGGTAGGAGGCTCGAACATCCATCGCGGCCACTGGATCGGCCGCTCGGCGCCGGGCAGCGCATGCTCGATCAGGTAGTTCCGAAACACCAGCAGCTCGGCGGCTGCCGCTTTGATCGCTGCGTCGATGCGCAGAGCGTTGCTGGTGCCGAGCGTCTCCTCCTTCGGCGTGCGCGCGTCTCGCAAGGTAGCCGCGGCGTCCAGTGCTCGACGTATCAATACAGACAGACGTTCGGGCTCGATGGCTCCCTCGTCGAGCCCTGCCTGCTGCAGCTGTTTTTCCGAGAGGTCCGGCTTGACGGCGCTGCTCACTGTCGGCGCGCCATAGCACAGTACGCCGCAGAAAATCGCGGCGTACAGCGGAGACCCACGCATGGCGCACCTCGCTATTTCTGCTTGGCGATGAAGGCGTCGATGTTCCGCGCCAGCGTCACCATCGGCACGCCGCCGCCTTTCACGAGTGCGTCGTCGAACTGACGCAGATCGAACTTCGTGCCGAGCGCCTGCTGCGCCTTGGTGCGCAGACGGTTGATCTCGCTGTGGCCGACTTTGTAGCCGCAGGCCTGGCCGGGCCACGCGCAATAACGGTCGACTTCGCTGGTCACCTCGCCGAGGCTGGAGCCGTTCGTGGTCGCGAACCACTCGATCGCATGCTGCCGCGTCCACTTCTTCACGTGCAGACCGGTGTCGACGACCAGGCGGCACGCGCGGAATGCGATCGACTGCAGATAGCCGAGGCGACCGACCGGATCGTTCTCGTACACGCCGAGCTCCGCCGCAAGCTGCTCCGCGTACAGCGCCCAGCCCTCGGAGTACGCGTTGAACGCGAGCAGCGAGCGGAACAGCGGCAGCTTGAACGTGTATTCGCCCTGCCAGACGTGACCCGGAATGGATTCGTGATAGGACAGCGTCGCCAGGTTGTAGGTCGTCCAGTTGTCCATGTTGCCGAGGTTGATCCAGAACTTGCCCGGCACCTTGCCGTCGATCGTGCCCGGTCCGCCGTACGCGCCCGGCGCGCCCGGCTCGACCTCCGGCGCCATGCGCTTGATCTCCATGTTGCCCGGCACCAGCGTCGCAAACGCGCGCGGCAATCGCGTGCGAATGTCGGCGATGCGGCCCTGCAGATACTCCATGACTTTCTTGCGGCCTTCGTCGTTGTTGGCGAATTTGTACTTCGGATCCTTGCCGAGCGCCGTCATGCGCTCGCCGACCGTGCCTTGCGTCAGGCCCTGCTTCTTCAGGATGCCGTCCATTTCCGATTGCAGCGCGCGCAGCTGCTCCTGGCCCATCGCGTGAATCTGTTCCGGCGTCATCGTCGTCGTGGTGCCGGCCTTGAGCGCCCACGCGTAGTATTCGTTGCCGCGCGGCAGCTTCCACACGCCTGCATCGGACGTCGCGCGCTTGCGATGTGCTTGCAGCTCGGCAATCTGGCGATCGAGCGCCGGCGCCACTTTGTCCGTCGCGAGCTTCGCGGCTTTTGCGGCGTAGTCGCCCGGCATGTCCTTCGTGCGCTTCGCCAGCGAGGAGACCAGCATCCAATCTTCCACCTTGCCGCTGCGCGCGAGCTTGATCTGCGCCAGCGTCTTGTCCAGCAGGAAGTCCGGTGCGATTACGTTCTGCGCCGCTGCGGCTTGCAGGCGGCCGGTTTCGCCGTCGAGCTGACCGGCATACGCCTCGAGTCGAGCCAGATACGCGTCCGCGTCCGCGGGCGTCGAGACCGTGTGCTGCTCATCGAGCATGCTCGGTATTTCCAGGAACGCGCCGGTGTTTTGCGCCACCACATAGGGCGCGTTGCGATACGACCAGCTGGAGTTGAGCAGCGCGGAGTCGCCGTAGGGCAGGGCGAAGCCCTCGGCTGCAAACTCGTGCGCCGTGCGTACGACATCGAGGTCGATGCGGGTTGCGTCGCTGAGCTTCGAGGCATCGATCGCTTTCAGTTTCTGCAGGCGCTTGGCCACCCGCTGAGCGATCGCTTGTTGGCCGGCGGCCGAGCGATCGCCGAGCCGGGCCTTCAGGCCGGCACGCTTGCCGTTGTCGATGCCCAGACCGGTCGCCGTTTCGGGATAGTCGGTGAGCAACTCCTCGCCGATGTCGGTCAGGAGCTTTTCCGTCGCAGCGTCGGCGCCGTCGGCGGCGCGCGCGGGCAGATTGGCCAGGGCGATCGCGGCACCGGTGCCAACAATGAAGTCGCGGCGGCTCGTGGTCATCGAAACTCTCCTCGCGGCGCAATGGGCGAAGCCGCAATCATACGGATCGGGCGGTTTGCTACGCTACGGGCATGCCAAAAATAGCCACGGCGTCCCTGCTCCTGCTGATCATGACGGCCGCGTCGGCCGATCCGATCGACACGGTGCTCGAGCAACGGATCGCGCGCATCGAGAACGACCTGCTGCCCGCCGTCGCGGTGAAAGGGGAGACACGGCAGCCGCAGAAGCTCGCGGATCGAATGCGCGAGCTGCACGTTCCCGCCGTCAGCATCGCCGTGATCAACGCAGGGCGCATCGAGTGGGCGCGCGCGTACGGCGTCACTCGTGTCGAGGGCCCGCCGGCGACGACGGACACCCTGTTTCAGGCCGCTTCGATCAGCAAGCCGGTGAGTGCGCTCGCCGTCATGCAGCTGGTCGAGGCGGGCCAGCTGAACCTCGACGCAGATGTGAACGATTACCTGCGCAGCTGGCGACTGCCGCTAAGCGAGCTGGTGAAAAACGAGAAAGTCACGCTGCGCCGGTTGCTGAGCCATTCGGCAGGCATGACAGTGCACGGCTTCGCCGGCTACCGGACGGGCGAACGGTTGCCGACGCTGGTCGACGTGCTCAATGGCGTCGCCCCCGCAAACAATCCGCCGATCCGCGTGGGCAGCGCACCCGGATCGAACTGGAGCTACTCGGGAGGTGGATATGAAGTGATGCAGCAGCTCGTGGAAGACGTCACCAAACAGCCGTTCGCCCAGCTCATGGCGGAACGCGTGCTGCGCCCTCTCGGCATGACTCGCAGCACCTTCGAGCAGCCGCTGCCGGCAGCTGCGATGTCGAATGTCGCCACGCCCTACGAAGCCGACGGTAAACCGGTAGCTGGCGGGCCGCATGTCTATCCGGAGCTTGCCGCCGCTGGTCTGTGGACCACACCGTCCGATCTTGCGCGATACGTCATCGGTGTGCAGCAGGCCGCGGCCGGAGGATCGGGACACATCCTCTCGCAAGCCAGCGTGCGCACGATGCTGACGAATGTCATTGCGCACCAGGGCATCGGTCCGCGGTTGGGCGGCAGAGCGCCGCATGAATACTTCACGCACGGCGGTGCCAATGAGGGCTATCGCTGCCGGATGCTCGGCTATAGCGACGGCAAGGGCGCAGTCGTCATGACCAGCGGCGAGCAAGGCGGGGAGATCATCGACGCACTGTTCCGATCGATCGCCGTCGCATACGGCTGGCCGGATTTGACGCCTGCCGAGCGCGTGCTCACGAAACTCGACCCGCGTACCTTCGATCGCTACGTCGGCGCGTACAAGTTCGACGACGGTGGGCCGACCATCACCCTGTGGCGCGACGGCGAGCACATGTACTCACGAGTCGCGGGTGCGCCGGTGACGGAGATGTTTCCCAGCTCCGAACGCGAATACTTCCAGCGAGCGCTCGCGTCGCGTTTCGAGTTCTTTCCCGAGGCGGGCAAGAGTGACGTCGCCATGATCCTGCACGAGGAGAACGGCGATGCCCGTCCGACGCGTCGGGTCGCCGCGGCGCAGTCCAGGCAGCTCGTGGCCGAGGCGCTCGACGTCGGCCGGCGAGTCAGAGAACAGCGTCCAGCCCAGGGCAGCGAAGCGAAGCTACGGCACGTCCTGGCAAGTCTCGCGAGCGGCAAACCGGACTACGCCGCGATGACCCCGGAGCAGGCGAAGACCAAACGCGAGAGCCTCGGCGAATGGCGCGCCGACCTGGATGCGCTCGGCGCGCTGCACTCGGTGCGCTTCCAGAAAGTCCTCGACTCCGGGCTGGATTTCTATGACCTGGAGTTCGAGCACGGCACGGCGGACGCCGCTATCGCGTTGGCAAGCGACGGCCGCGTCAGCGAGCTGCACCTGCAACCGCGCTGACGGCGGTCACTGGCTCGCGGGCTTGACGTTGATCAGGTCTGGCTCGCGCGGCACCGGCGGACTGCGGATTTCCTGCTCCAGGGACGGCCGTCGGTCGCGCTGTTCCACTCCCACGCGCACGGGCTTGCCGCTGTCGATGGATTGCAGCAGCGCCTCGATGATCTGCACGTCCGCCAGTCCTTCTTCGCCCGAGGGCTCGGGGTCGCGATCGTTGAGGACGCAGTCCGAGAAATGCAGCAGCTCCGGCGCGAACTGGTCGCTCTTGCCGAATTTCTTCTTGCGCCGCCGCTCGCCGATCTTCGCCTGGTAGGCGAGGCCGACGGCATACTCGTACGCGGGATCCAGCGTCACGCTGCCTTTCGTCCCCGTGACCGAGTAGACCGAGCGATCCGCGGCGCCGAAGCTGCAGGTGAAGGTCGCGAGCCGCTCGTCCTTGAAGCGCAAGGTCGCCGCGACCGTTTCATCGATTTCGCGGAAACGCGGGTCCTTGCTGCGCGTGGCGGTGGCCCACACCTCCACCGGATCCTCGGAGAGGCAGTAGCGTGCTGCGTTGATGCAATAGATGCCGATGTCGTACAGCGGACCGCCGCCGTTCTCGGGCGCGTTCAAGCGGATGTTGTGGTCGCTGACCTGCATCGCAAAGTCGGAGCTGAAGAAGCGCAGCGTGCCGAGCTTGCCGGTGCGCGCGAGCTTCGTGATCTCGAGGTTGGCGCGCTCGAAGTGCAGCCGGTAAGCGATCATCAGCTTGACGTTCGCGTCGCGCGCCGCGGCGATCATCTCCTCGCACTCCTGCGCCGTGACCGCCATCGGCTTCTCGCACAGGACGTGCACGCCGGCCCGCGCTGCGCGGATCGCGTATTCCCTGTGCATGTCGTTCGGCAGGGCGATATACACCGCATCGATCTCGCCGCTCGCGAACAGCTCATCGACATCGTCATAGCCGCAGCTGCGGGACACGCCGTAGCGGCGACTGAGCTGCTTCAGCTTCTTCGGATCGCCGGAGACCAGAGCGGCCAGCGTGCTGTTGCGCTTCGCGTGCTTGAAGGCTGGCAAGACTGCCGCCTGCGCGATGTGCCCGAGGCCGATGACGGCATAGCGCACCGACTTGCCCTGGGAAGTTGTCTTACGCGAGCGGGAGGGGCGGCGCGCCATGGCAGTCTCCGGAGCTGTCTGTCAGCTGGAGCAATGGCTCATCGCACGCGCGGGTTCCGCCGGCCGGCGTGTCTGCTCAGGTCGCGACTCTTTTCGGAATATCCTCGGCGCGCTGGCTGGCGCGGAACTCGATCACCCGGAAGTCGGCGAGCCCGTGCTGGTGGAAGGGATCCTCGCGGATCAGCGCCTCGATCTGCTCGCGGGTCTTGCCCGCGGCGAGAATGATGCCGCCGTCGCGCGGGATCTTGCGGCCGGACACCAGGAACGTGCCGTCCGCATAGTACTTGTTCAGGAATTTGACGTGCGCAGTCATGTGCGCGTCGATGTCCTTGAGTTCCGCTTTGTAGATCAGTTCAATGACGAACATGGTGACTTGGGAGTGGCTATGGCCTGGCTATTATTGATCGTTGCGGGGCTTTGCGAAATCGTCTGGGCGATCGGCCTGAAATACGCGGCAGGATTCACGCGCTTCTGGCCGAGCCTCATCACCGTCGCGGCGATGCTCATCAGCATCGTGCTGCTCGGCTTCGCGATGAAGTCGCTCCCCGTCGGTACGTCCTACGCGGTCTGGGTCGGAGTCGGCGCGGTCGGAACGGCGATCCTCGGCATCGTGCTGCTCGGCGAATCGGCGAGCCCGGGCCGTCTCGCCAGCCTGGCGCTCATCGTCGCCGGCATCGTCGGGCTCAAGCTCGCGACGCCGTGACGCAACGACCTACAGGTGACGCGTCTCGGCCGGCGCCTTCTTGAAGTCGTCGTGGCGGCCGTCGACGTACATGATCGGCAATGCCGCGAGCTCCGCGTCCGAAATGTTGTCGACGCAGCTCAGCATGATGGCGACCATCCCTTTGCCGTCCGGCCCGGTGTTCGAGCGACCGAAAGCTTTGACGCCGCAGTTCTTGCAGAACAGGTGGTGGATGCTCTTGCGGTTGAACTGGTAGTCGCTGAGCATCTCCTGGCCTTGCAGCAACCGGAAATCGTCGCTGCCGATGCCGATCAGCCAGGCTCGCGCCTTGCTGCAGATCGAGCAGTTGCAGCGGATCGTGCCCTTGCTCAGGTCCATGTCGGCTTCGTAGCGCACGGCGCCGCAGTGGCAGCCGCCGGTGTAGGTCTTTTTCATGAGGTCCTCCGTCGATGGCGCTAGAATAACGCGAGGATAACAAGAGGAAGAACGCCATGCGTGCCTGGTTCCCGCTGCTGCTTGCGTTCATATCTTCCGCCGCGTTCGCACAAGCGACCGTGAGCGGTCCCGCGAGTGCCAAGGCCGGCGCCGCCGTGCAGATCACGGTGGCGGGTTCGAAGAACCCGCGGGACTTCGTCACGATCGTCGAGAAGAGTGCGCGCGAGGGCGCCTACGGCGGCTATGAATATGTGTCGAAGCCGGGCACGTTCAAGCTGATGGCGCCCACCAATCCCGGTGAGTATGAGATTCGCTTGCTGGCTGCGGACTCGCCATATCCGACGCTCGCGCGCCGTCCGCTGCGGATCGATGCCGTCGCAGCCACTCTCGACGCGCCTGCTCAAGTGGCGGCAGGCGCGAAGTTCTCCGTCAAATGGACCGGGCCGAACAACGAGCGTGACTACATTGCGTATGGCAATGCCGCGCGTCCGTACATCGGTTACGAATACACGAAAGCCGGGAACCCGCTGCAGCTGACCGCCCCCGATGACCCCGGGCAGTATGAGCTGCGCTACTTTCTCGGTGCCGGCGACGTCATCATCGGCCGACGGCCGATCACGTTCGGCGCGGTTTCCGCTTCGATCGCTGCGCCGCCTAGCGCGGCCGCTGGCTCGAAGATCAAGGTCACGTGGCAAGGCCCGAACAACGATCGGGACTTCGTCACGATCGTCAAGGCCGGCGAGGCCGAAAAACAGTACGGCGCGTACGAGTACACCTCGAAGGGCAGCCCAGTCGAGATGCGAGCGCCGGACATCGCGGGCGAATACGAAGTGCGTTATCTCACGGCACAAACGTACGCGACGCTCGCGACCACGAAGCTGACGGTCACGTCAGTATCAGCGTCAGTCAAGGCACCAGCCTCGGCAGTCGCCGGCAGCAGCGTCGCTGTGAGCTGGCAGGGACCGAACAACGAGCGTGACTACGTGACGATCGTGAAGAAGGGCGCGCGTGAAGGCGAGTACGACAACTATGAGTACACGGCCCGCGGCAATCCGGTGAAGGTGCTGGCGCCCGTGGAGCCCGGCGAATACGAAGTGCGCTATTCGACCGGCCAGGCATACGCGACGCTGGCGCGCGCGCCGATCACCATCACGCCGGCCAAGGAACAGCCCGGAACGGTCGAAGTGATCGCTGCCAGCGCGCTGCCCGCGGGCAGCGCAGTCGAAATCATCCTCGACGCGTCAGGCAGCATGCTGCAGAAGATCGGCAAAGAGCGTCGCATCGACATCGCGCGGCAGACGCTCACCAAGCTCGTGACCACGACGATTCCGGCGGGCACGCCGTTCGCGTTCCGCGTGTTCGGCCGGATGGAAGACTCGTGTCAGTCCGACCTCGATGTGCCGCTCGGACCTCTCAGCGTGCAGGCGGTGACCGCGAAACTCGGGGGACTCGAGCCGAAGAACGGTGCGAAGACTGCGATCGGCGCGTCGCTCGAACTGGTCGCGTCGGACCTGGGTAGCGTCAAAGGCGAACGCCTGGTGATCCTGCTGACCGATGGCGAGGAAACCTGCGGCGGCGATCCGGCGGCCGCGATCGACAAGCTCAAGAAGGCCGGGACCAAGGTGCGCGTGAACATCGTCGGTCTCGCGATCGATGATGCGAATCTCGCTGCGACGTTCCGGCACTGGGCCGACGCCGGCAATGGCATGTACTTCGACACGCAGGGGGCCGCTGCGTTGAACGATGCGATGGCGAAGGCAATGCGACCGAGCTTCGAAATCGTCGACGCGCAAGGAGCGGTGGTCGGCGAGGGTCTCGCGGGAGGCGAGCCGGTGCGAGTGATCCCGGGCAACTACACCGTGCGATTGGCGGGCGGCACCGGTGCGTCGAAAAGCGTGACTGTGAAGACGCAAGAGAAAACGACGGTCAATTTCCCGTAGGTCGGGCTGCAGCCCGACCTGAAAAAGGGCCCGCACCGAAACCGATGCGGGCCCTGCGTCGCTCCAGACGCTACTTCCGACTAGTGCTTCTTCACCGCCTTGACCGCGGCTTCCGCGTTGACGAAGCCGAAGCCGTCGAGCTGGCTGTAGCCATGGCCGATCAGGTTGAAGAACCGGCCCTGGAACGCCCCGCCGTTGGAGAAGCTGCCGAAGAAGTGGGCACCGTTGGCGGCGATGTTCCCCGACGGAATCTGCACGGCATCGCCGAACAGGTCCGCGGAGTTGCCGGCCACTGCGCCGCGCTCGCCGAACTCATCCAGCTCGTCGCGATCGACGCCGAATGCCAGCCGATCGCCGCCGCGGAACGCTCCCAGCGCGAAGGCGAGGTCCATCTGGAACCACTGGCCTGCCTCTGCCGGCGCCGGCGGAGTTTGCGAGAACGTCGCCGTAACGTCGGCTGCTTCGAGTCCGCGCGTATTGCTGCCGATCGTGAACGGGAATCCCGGTGCTGGCGCCGGCGTGGTGCGCGGGTCGAAGACCAGGCCGGGCGGAATCTCCGTCGGGTTGGCAGTGCTGACGTTGATATGGAACGACTGCAGGCTGCCGACTCCGACGGTGCCCAGCGTGAACAGGTTCGGGTCGGAGGTGGCGACACCGGCCCAATCACCCTGAACAGCGATGCCGAGCGCGTTACCGCGAGCCAGGGCGAACCCCTGTGCGAAGTAAGGATCGAGGTCGTGACGGAATGCGCTGTCCTGCAGGATCTTGCGCATCTTCTCCGGCTTGACCTTGCCCGGGCCTCCCGCCGCATCCAGCACCAATGCCGCGATCGCTGCTGCATGCGGCGCCGCCGCGCTGGTGCCGAAGAAGTTCGGGAAATCATCGTCGTCGGTCGAATCGTCCTCGACGAAGAACGTCGTGTTCGCGCCGTCCATCGCCGCCATGTCGGGCTTGAGGCGGATCTCCGGATGCTTGAGGCGCTTGTTGTGCTTGTCGAAGTAGATCGTCGACGGGCCGGGCGAGGTGAAGAACTCGGGCACGAACGGCGGGAAGAACGGATACGCCGCCACGCCGTTGGCGCCGCGCGAGGAGTTGTGGCCGTAGGTCACCGGATCGAGATAGCTGAAGTACTCCTGCGGATTCACGCCACCAAAGCCGACGTAGCGGATGCGGTCCGCGACGTTCTTGTTCTTCTTGTCAGGCACGTTGGCGCGCGCGATGACCATCTGCAGCGTCGTGCCCGGCAAGCCGCCGATCTCGAGCGGCCGGTTCGTCAACCGGTTCTGCTCGGCGAACGCGCCGATGAAGCGGCCGTTCGGCAGGAAGAACAGCAGGTTGTAGTCCGACAGCACCTGCTCTTCGATCTGCACTTCCTGCACGCGATACAGGAAGTCGCCGAACTGGTCTTCCGCGAAGCTGTCCACGAGGACCGTGTACTGCCCCGTCGCCGGAAGTTGCAGCGTCACCTGTTCGGGATTGGTGCCGGTGTCGACGAAGTCGATCTCAGCGCCGTCCGGGCCGATCAGCGTGAACGTGAGATCCGGATTCGGATTCCCGGTCGTGGTGTTGTCGGCGTCGAGGAAGATGTTGACGATCGCTCCGGCGGTGCCGTTGAACGTGAAGGTCGTGTCGCCGCCTTCGGGCACCGTACCCACGCCCGCGGCGAGCGGGTCGCCGACCGGCGTCGGCGGCTGCGGGTCGAACGGCTCGTTCCACTGGAACACCAGCGTGTTGCCGGGCACGAACTGGATCGTCTGCGCGATATCGACATCGCTGCCCGGCTTGAAGTCATGAAAGCCACCGGCGTACAAGGCCGGATCGACTTGCGAGAAGTCGAGGTTGGTGCCGGCCCACGACGCCGCAACACCCGGCACGATGTGGACCTGCGAGTCGTACGCCTGCGTCGCCGGGCGATTGCCGGCCGATGAGAAGTACGACACGCCTTTCGCGACTACCTCATCGACCGCCTGCGCGATGAGGCCGTCCTGGAACATCGGCTCGTCGGGATAGATGACGTCGTCGACGATGACGTTCGCCTTGAAGCCCGCAACTGCGTGCGGCGCGCCGGGCAGACCCGCGAGCGAGCGGATGTTGTCGGCGAAGTTCAGCTGACCACCATCGGCGGTTGCGAAGCCGAGCCGCGCTTTGGGCGCCATGTCGTGCACGATCTGCGACATCGCGCGGCCTTCGTCGGCGTCGGTCTGATCCAGGCCATCCTGGAGGACGACGACGGGCTGCGAGTTGACCGGATTGCCCGGGCCCGGCAGGTCGCCGCTCGCGACGTCTTCCTCGGCGCTGCCTTCGCCTAGCGTGTTGTAGCTGTCCGATAGCAAGCCGACCGTGATGCCGGAGCCGTCGATCCCCGGCGGCAGCTTGTCGACGCGGTGCTGGACGACGCCCTGGCTGGTCGTCTTGCCGACATTCGTCACTCTCGGAGCCGAGGGCACGACGGCGAGTACGCCCTTGCTGCGGGCGACACTGATCAGCGAAGTCGTCGGCACGTAGGCTTCGATCACGCCTTTGCGATAGTTCATGTCGGAAGCGACGACCTCGACGTTCGGCTTGTTCCGCAGACTCTGCAGAACGGACGCTGCCGACACTTTGCCATCGAGCGAGATGCGCACGAGTGCGCGGCCGGCCTGATCGAACTGCACGGCCGGCTTCAACGTCAGGTCCTCCTGCGCGGTCGCTGCCGCGAGTGACTGACGCGAAAGCGCCTGCGTGCGCGCCGCCGGTGAGGCGAGCTGTTCGAGACTGCCGCCGAGATTCGGCACGGCGTCTTTTGCTTCGACCAGGGTGGGTGAGCTGAGCAACGTTGCCATCGCGCAGGCGAGAGCAGTTGCGCCCAGGCGCGAGCGCTGAGCCCGCAGCCAGGGCAATCCCTCATGGCTTCTCATGAATGCTATCCCCGTAGTTTTTTTCCCGAACGATGAAGCGTCCACAGGCGCTGCGCGCTCGCGGATCGATTCGTGGTTCGGGAAGACGTTGTCGCGTCCGACGAGAATCGGACGTCCCTTCACGTGAAGATCACGTTGGGCCGACGCTACGCCATCGGTGGTGACGATTCAATACGCGAACGGCCACGCGCGCTCGTAGAATTTTTTGCAAGCTCGCCGGTGCTGTATACGCGGACACTCGTGTGTCCGCAGCTGAGTCCGCGTCGGAGAAAGTAGTGTAAGTGCCGTGCGTGCCATGTGTGGTTCTAGCGCGCCTCACGCATTCAGCAGCTCGTCGACCGCACGATGCGCCTGCTCGATCGCAACGTCGGTGTAGGCGCCCATGCCGGCATCGGAGTTCGCGATGGCGATGCGTCCGAAGGCTCGACGGCCGACGATGTTCGGCATCTGCTCGGGCGGCGTATCGCCGTCGACCAGACTGTTGTATTCCGGCGCGTAGCCGTGCGGCCAGCGATTCACGGCGATGCCTTCGATATCGCGCGCTGGATCGAAGCCGCCGCCGCCGAGCGACCGGCCCAGCTCGTCACGGATCTGGCGCTCGAACGTCTCGAATGGCGTCGCGAGCAACTCGGCCCGGCCGATCTTGTGCTGTTCTCGCTCAGAAAGACCGTATTTTGCAGGGGTGCGTTCCATGCGCACGAGGATCGGCTCGTCCGGCGAGCGAGCGCTCTTGTATGCACCGATGTCGACTGCTTCGTTCAAGCCGAAGCTGGAGAAGTAAGCGCCCGGCGCTTCGACGCGTTGTACGCCGAGGCGCTGGAAGGCCCGCCAGTTGTTGAGTGCGACGCTGACGTAGACCAGCGGTGTTTTGATCAACTGATGCAACGCTACCTTCTGCGGCGCGGGCAGCTCCGGGCAGAGATACGGGATCATCATGTTCCAGCACGCGAGCACGCACTGGCGCGCGCTCGTTCGATGAAGCGTGCCGCCGCGTGAATAGATCACATCGATCCGGTCGCTGCCCACATTGCGGACGTTCAGTGCTGTGCTATTCAGTCGAATGCGCGCGTGTGACCCGGGGCGATCGAGCTTCGTGTAGTCGGCGACCGCCGAGATTATGTCGCGCGCATCGCGGCCTGGCATCGCATCCGGAATCAGTGAGCGCACCAGCAGTCGCGCGATCGATGCGTTGCCGTCCGGATAATGAAAAGTGTCGGAGCCGCCGGTCGCGGCAAACCCCGCCGGCGTGAATCCCATGCGCGGCGCCTCGCCGGGCGCGAGCTTCAGTCCCTGGAAGCCGGGGAACTCCGTGCCCCAGCAGTCCAGCGCCGATATGGCATCGATGCCGCAACCCCACCAGCCGTCGGTCGCGTGCAGGTAGTACGGGAGCACGCCCGGATCCGCCTTGACCACTTGCAGCAGGTAGTGCTCGTACGAGATGCGCGACAGCCGATCCTTCTTCTGCTCGGACGTCAGGCCGGGCAGATAGTCGTCATTGCCGTGCTCGATTCGCAGGATGCTCTTGCGCACGGCTTCCGTGAGCGGTGCTTGCGCGAGAAACGCAGCTGTCGCCTTGGCGTCGTCACCCTTGCGAACGACCAGCCGGTCGACGCCGAACGTCTCGCGATCGAAGAACACGCCACGATGCAGACCGAGCGATTCGTACAGCGTCCGGTTGGTACACGTTGCATCGAGCGTCTTCGCGTCGATGCCGAGCGCGCGCATGAGATCTGCGGCGACCTTGCCGTACGGTCGCGGGCTCTCGATCGCCAACGTGCCGCCGTTCATGAGATGCATGCGGCCGTTGACGTGAAACTCGTTGCGCTTCGCGTGGCCGCCGAAGTCGTCGTGATTGTCGAGCACGAGCACGCGGCCGCGCGGCGAGCGGTCACGAAAGAAACGTGCGGCAGCGAGTCCGCTGATGCCGGCGCCTACGACGATCAGATCGAATGACTCGCCGGTCTCGACGATCGGACCCGTCAACGATGCCGAGTCACGCAAAGCATGTGCCGCCTCGAACGAGCCGGGATGACTGCCACGCATGCCGAGGCGTGTCGGCGGGTAGTAGCCGGGATGGTCCTGCTCTGCGACTTCGCCTGCCGCAGCAACCAACTCCGGCGCAAGACCGCCAAGCATCAGGCCGCCGACACCGATAGCGGCGCCTTGCAGGAAGTCGCGTCGCGCGATCGGGCGATCGAGGCCGAGGTCTTTGTCCGATGACGAGCTCACTGTCCTTTGACGGGCGTGCTCTGACACGCAACGAGTTGCCACCGGCCGTCGCGCCAGACGAGGACGTTGGTCATGCGCAGCGCCATCTCACCGTACTTGCCCTTGTACGTTCCTTGCAGGTTCTCGATGAACGTTGCGACTGCCGTGTCGCCGTAGGTGCTGACGTGCATGTCGACATCGCGGATCGACTGGGGCGTGATGACGTCCGGATCCTTCCTGCTGATGCGATTGAACATCTCGATGTCGTCCTTGCGCTCCACGATGCTGCCGTCCATGACCTGCAGGCGCAGTTCCTCACCGTAAAAGCGCTCGAGGAAAGCGACATCGCCTGCTATGCGTGCCGCGGCCCACTGCTCGTGGAGCGCAACAAGCTCATGCTCGGTCTGCATGGGGTCGCGGCTCGGCACCTGCGCGCAGCCGCAACCGAGGAGTGCGAGTGCGATGGTCGCGAGGCGCTTCATTGCCGCATCTTATACGGTTTGCCCGCGCTATAGTTCGCGAATGGGGAATCAGTGGGTTTGTCCAACGTGCGGGACCAGCGTCGATTCGCTGCACTGTCCCGCCTGCGGCGAGAAGGCCCTGCAGCGGAAGGACCTCACTTTCCTGGGCTTGATGACCCAGGCCTTGCACAGCGTCAGCAGCATCGACAGTCGTCTGTTGAACTCGCTGAAGGTGCTGCTCACGCGTCCCGGCGCAATGACCAGCGCCTACGTGCAGGGGCCGCGCAAGCCGTATATCGGGCCATTCCAGTTGTTCCTGATCGTCAACGTCGCCTTCTTTGCGGTGCAGACGTTCGCCGACTCGCCGATCTTCTCGAACTCGCTCCACTCGCACATGTACGAGCAGGACTGGAGCGCGTTCGCGCGGAGCGCCGTGGCAAGCAAGCTGGCGGCTGTCCACACGACACTTGCAGCGTACGCGCCCGTCTTCGACCACGCAGTCGATGTGAACGCGCGATCGCTGGTGATCCTGCTGGTACTGCCGTTCACGTTGCTGTTGATCCCATTGTTCGCGACCAGCCACCGGCCGTTCGTCACGCATCTGGTGTTCGCCTTGCACCTGCTCGCGTTCCTGCTGTTGTGCTCGTGCGTGCTGTTGCTCCTTACGCTGCTGGAGAAGTGGCTGGGAGGCTCGGGCTTACGATCGCCGCTCGTCGATTGGGGAGCATTCGTCGTTCTGACTGCGGTCGTCGCGACGTATTTGTATATCGCGACCGGGGTCGTTTACGGCGCGACTGGAATCGTCCGGGCGCTCAAGGTAGCGCTGCTCGCGGTCGTCATCGCAGCAGCCGTGCCAGGTTATCGATTCCTCATTTTCATGGTCACGCTTTACTACACGTAAGAACTATAACGCCGAGCACGATGATGCCGACGGCGAGCCACTCGCCGCTGGTGACGACTTCGCCGCCGAGCGAGACGCCGAGCAGCATCGCGATCACAGGATTGACGAAGCTGTTGCTGGTCGCGAGCGCGGGCCGGGTATTGGCCAGCAAGATCATGTAGGCCGAATACGCGATGACCGAGCCGAACAGGCTGAGATAGAGCCACGCCGCGAGCGCCGCCAGCTGCGGTGGCCACACGAGCGTCTCTCCCGACAGCAGCGAAAGCGCAGTCAGCACGCCGCCGGCGCAAAGCATCGCACTCGCGAATCCGGCGGACGCTGGAGCCAGGCGCAGGACGTGTTGGCTGAGAACGCTCCCCGTCGACCAGCCTACGGCAGCAGTGGCAATCCCCAGCAGTCCAAGCGGCGAGCTCGCGAACGCATCGCCGTGAACGAGCAGCAGTACGCCGGCGAACCCGAGTGCGATGCCGACGATCTCCATGCGTGCAGGTCGAATGCCGAACGGCATGCTCGCGACAGTGATCAGCGCGGGCACGATGGCGATGAATGCCACCACCAGCCCGGACGCAAGCGTCTGCTCGGCATACGCGACGCCGCCGACATTGGCCGCCAGCATGAGACTGCCGACAACAAACGCATTGCGCCACTGCGCGAGAGTGGGCAGCGCCTGTCCGCGCCAGCGCGACCACACGAGCAGCAGCGATCCGGCGATCAGAAAGCGCGAGCCGTTCTGCAGGAAAGGCGGGAAGCTCGCGAGCGCCACTTTGATCGCGAGGTACGTCGAGCCCCAGATGAACCACGTGGCTGCGAGGCACGCGACGATGCGCGGGGAGAGCGTGGTCACGGATGGGTCGAGGTCAGCCCGTAGCTCATCGACGGCCGCAAGGTCAGGATTTCGACCGTCGTCTTCGCGACCAGGCTGCTCACCTTGTCGGCAAGCGCCTGGTCGCTCGCTGTTGCTGCGATCGTCGTCGCGAGGGAAGCGTGTGGCCGGAGGCGTACGTAGCGTGGCGAGTCGCCACCGGCAAGCATCCGGTACCAGAGTGTTTCCCGTTGCAGCGCGGACTGTTCGCCTCGCAGCGCCTTCTCGAACGCAGTCGCCGAGCCCGCTGTGAGCTCGACGGTCGTCAGCTCGAGCCGCGCCGCCGGTTGCGGCTCGCCGGTGCCGCGCGAGAGCTCGGGCAGGTACTCGTACAGCCCGTTGCCGGCGAATTCCGCGTGTGGCGTCACGTTCGCGATGTTGTCGCGTTCATCCTCGGCCGGGGAAACCGGACTATCGAAGTCGGCGGCAGCGTGCCCGAACGATGCGTAGACGAACCAGCGCTGGCGATCCCCGTACGTGACCGTCCAGCCGTACCAGACCCATTTGTCGCCGGCCTGCCGATGCCAGTCGAGATGGCGGATGTAGCCGGCTTCGAAGTCGACCGTAGCGCCGTCGTGAGGGCGCAGCACTGCGATCCGGGCGTACGAGCTGCTCTGAGTATCAGCGCCGGTCGCCGGACCCACGAGGAGCACCACGCCGAGGATTGCGAGACAAGTGCGCATGCGACGATCGTAGTGGAGGCGACCCGTCTGTTTGCGACACAGATCCGTCCGGATCTGCCATAGTCTTCGCAACCATGGCCAGCCGACGCATCGTGATGCTCGCGGTACCGCCGGTCGACGAGCTCGACCTCGTCGGGCCGATGCAGGTGTTCAACTCGGTGAATCGGCTGGCCGGCCGGACTGCGTACACGATCGAAGTCGCGACCACAGCGAGCGGCCTGAAGGTGGCAGGCGAGGGCGGCATCATGACTTTCATGGCCCGCCAGCATTTCAGCAGGATCAAGGGTGCGTGCGATTCGGTGCTGCTCGTCTGCGGGCTGGGCAATCGCAAGACGCGCGATGCGGCGCTGTCCGCGTGGCTGCAGAAAACGGCGGGCGAAGTGCGCAGACTCGGCGCGGTGTGCGTCGGATCGTTTCTGCTGGCCGAAGCAGGCTTGTTGAACGGCAAGCGGGCGACCACGCATTGGAAGTTCGGGCGCGAGTTTGCGGCCCGACATCCGCGCGTGCGGGTCGAGCACGAGCCGTTGTGGGTCAAGGACGGCAACATCTATACCTCCGCCGGCGTGTCCGCGAGCATCGATCTCGCACTGGCGTGGGTCGAGGAAGACTGCGGCGCCGCGCTGGCGCACGAAGCGGCGCGCGAGCTGGTGCTGTTCCTGCGCAGACCGGCAGGGCAGCCCCAGGTCAGCATCTCGCTCGCTTCGCAGGCATCCGCGATGGCGTCGGTCCGCGAGCTGCAGATCTGGATCGCGGAGCACCTGCGCGGCAGGCTCTCGGTCGAGGATCTGGCCGAGCGCATGTCGATGAGCGTGCGTAACTTCGAGCGCGTGTTCACACGAGAGGTCGGCACCACGCCGTCGCAATATCTCCTGCAGGTGCGCGTCGAGGCAGCACGCAGGCAGCTCGATGCCAACGGCAGCCTCAAGCACGTCGCGGCGGCAGCGGGCTTCGGCAACGTGGATGTGATGCGGCGCGCGTTCGTGCGTTTGCTTGGAATCACGCCGCGGCGTTACCGCGAGCTGGCGCAAGGCCGCTCGGCGGCTGACGACCTTTAGAACGTTGTAATTTCCGCCGCGGGGGTTACGCTGCAGCCCAATGAGAATATTCCTCAGCTACGCGACCGAAGACCGGGCTCGGGTCGAGCCGATCCGCTACGCGCTCGCCGAGCAGGGACATGAGATCTTCTTCGATCGCGAGAACCTGAAGGCCGGGGAGGCCTTCGATGCCAGGATTCGCACGGCGATCGAGCGCTGCGACCTGTTCGTCTGCTTCGTGACGCCGTACACGATCGATGCCGGCAGCTACACGTTGAACGAGCTGGCGATCGCCGAGCGGCTGTGGCCGCGCGCCGACGGTCGCGTACTGCCCGTGATCCTCGCCGAGATGCCGCGCAAGGATATTCCTGCGTACCTGCTGTCCGTCACGTGCCTCACTCCGATCGGCAACATCGCCGCGTCCGTCTCCGACGCTGTCTTCGAATTGGCGCGAGCTCACAACCGCCGACGCCTGCGCAAGCTCGGAGTCTGGGCTGCAGCGATTCTGATCCCGGTTGCCGCGGTGTCGTACTGGCTCGTGCAGCGCGGCGCGGTTGCGACGAAGGACGGCGCACCGGTCGTGCGCATCGAGGGCGGCGTATTCACCATGGGTGACGACGAGTTCTTCCCCATGCGCGACGTCTACGTCGGTCCTTTCTATATCGACGGCGTCGAGGTCACGACCGCGCGCTATGCGAAATTTCTCGCCGCCAACGGCTCGCTCGCCGCGCCCGACGAATGGGACAGTGTCGATCTCGACAAGCACGGCGAGATGCCCGTCGTCGGCGTCTCATGGAATGACGCGCAGGCCTATTGTCAGTGGGTGGGCCGACGCCTGCCGACGGAAGCGGAGTGGGAGCGGGCGGCGCGCGACAGCGATCAGCGCAAGTATCCGTGGGGCAACGAAGAGCCCGGCGCCGCTCGTGCCGTTTTCGCGCGCAAGGCGCAGACGGCGTACGGCGGCGGTCTCGAACCGGTCGGCACGCTCGACGCAGGGCGCAGTCGCGAAGGCGTCTACGACCTGGAAGGCAATGCTTCGGAGTGGGTCAGCGACTGGTTCACCGAAACCTTCAACGTCAACGATGTGCGCAATCCCAAAGGACCGCCGAGCGGCGAGAAGAAGGTGATTCGCGGCAGCGGCTGGCATGAGCCGGTGGACCGTATCGGCGGCTCGCGCCGCTACCAGGCATCGCCGGACAATCGCACCGACGATGTCGGTTTTCGCTGCGCGATGGACGCGCCGAGCTGATCACTGCTGTGCGCGGCGCTCTTGCTCGCGTGCCCCTTGCAGAATGTGGGTGAGCGAATAGTTCGCCTCGTGGCACGCGTACTCGAGCACCGGCTCGTCCCGACGCAGGAAGTGCGATTCACCCGTCCACGGCTGCGTGTAGTACGTCGGATCCTCGACCGTGAACGTGTAGTCGATCCGGTCTTCTGCGACGCGCGAGAAACGCTCGGTCACGACAGTACGCGGGGAGACCAGGAAACTGCCCGACATCCCCATGCGAAAATGATCGCTCGGCGTGAACCCCCGAGTTTCCACGACGAGCGTGTCGCCCTCCCAATGGCCGATTGAATCGCCGAGCCACGTGGTCACGACCGCGGGTAGCGGCCGGGCATTGAGCCGAATGATGCGCGCGGTATTGACGAACTCCGACGTGAACAGGAACGACTCAGCGGTCTGCACGATCTGATGCAGGTTGACGCCGGCGCGTATCGACATGATCGGCGGCTGCGTGGTTTGCGACCCCAGGCACCGCTCCGGCGGGGGTCGCGCTTCCGGACCATCCACTGCATTGAGTATGCTCGCCAACCCTTGTGCGAACTGCTCCTTGTAGAGTTCGTTGCCGGGGATGAGGCCGTTCGGCGGATCGACGATGAGCGAGCTGCGCAGCTTGCCGCGAATCGGCTCGATGCTGAAAGGATCGAAGTACTCCGTGGGCTCGGTCGGCTTGCTTCGGTCCTCTGCCCGCGCCTCGAGCGTGGCCACCAGCTTCGCGACCTGCGCTTCGTCGATCACGAGCGTCGTAAAGCCTGGCGGGCGCTCCAGTGGCGTGGAGTTCGATGCGACCCACACGCCTTGCATGTCGGGCTGACCGTTATCGAGTCGCGGCGCAGTGTACGGCCGGTCGGCTGCTTCAGCCGCGCAGCTGAGGATCAGTAGGACGGTGCAGACCGGTGAACGCACAGCAGCCCGCGACAGACAAGGGTTGAGGATACATTAGCATCGACGCGGGGGCGTTCGGGAAAAACTCTGCGCCTGCCGATCTATGCTGGATCTTGCATAGCTATGCGAGATCTAGCATAGTCTGCGTGAAAGCGATCATATGGATGGGCAGCAGCAGGGACGATGTCGTTGCGTTTCCCCCGGACGCTCGGCGCGCCGCCGGGTATCAGATGGAGCGCGTGCAGCGCGGGGAAGAACCGCTCGACTGGAAGCCGATGACCTCGGTTGGGCCGGGCGTGCGAGAAATCCGCGTGCACGAGAGGTCCGGTACGTTTCGCGTGGTGTATTTGACCGGCCGGCCGGAGGGCATTTACGTCTTGCATTGCTTCCAGAAGAAGACGCCGAAGACGTCGAGGAATGATTTGCAGCTGGCTCAAAGCCGGCTCAAGGCAGTACCGCACGGTCCGGAGAGACGATGAAGAAGCGAGTTGCATCGAAGCGCAGCGCTGACAAGCCAACGCACACCACGCCGGCGGGTCGCAGCGTCTTTCGTGATCTGTTTCCGAAAGCGGAGGCTGCTGAGCTCGAGATTCGATCGGTACTGCTGAACGGATTGGAGCAGTGGCTCTCGGGTTCCGAGATGACTCAGACGGAGGCCGCGAAAGTACTCGGCGTCACGCAGGCACGGATCTCGGATATCCGGCGCGGCAAGATCAACCAGTTCAGCCTGGATCTTCTTGTTCGGCTCGCTGCTCGTGCCGGCCTGCGTCCGACACTCAAGCTAGCTGCGTGATGCCGTAGAACGCTATGCGCGGTGGTTCCGTCCGCGCATAGCGTGCGTCGGGCGTTTACTCGAAGTTGCGGACGACGAGCTGGCCGAGACGCGTCAACTGCGGTGCCTTGACGTCAGCGACAGCGCGCGCGGTCGCTTCCCGGGCACAGATCTGCAGGTGAGCCTTGATCTCGAGCGGCATCGGGCCGGCGTGCAGGCCGCAGACGTTGCGGGCAGCGGACTCGATACGCTCGAGGAGCACGGCGGCATCGGCCTCGCTCTGCAGGTTCAGGTCAGCGAAGCTCACGACCTGCTGCTGCACGTTTCCGCGGACGGCCGTGGCGTGGGCCATGCCGCTCAGCGAGCCAGCCAGCATCGCGGTCATGACAAGGACAAACATCTTCTTCATTTCTCAGTTCTCCAGTTCAAGAGGGCCGATAGCACGAAAATTTGTGGCTCGCAGCTTGCAAACGCGCCGTGAATGCGGCGGCGCCTCGATCGTGAAAAAGGCGTGAAATGCAGCGATTTGCCCTAAAGGGCGAGTGCTGCGCGCAGCGATTGCGGATTTCGGTCAGCTGCGAATCGTGGCATCGTCACGCAATGCCGATACGTACTGTGCTGCTGGTCCTGCTGGCTTTCTCATCGACCGCGTTGGCCGAGAGCCGCAATGTTCTGCTGATCATTGCCGATGACCAGGGCCGCGACCTCGGCGTGTACGGCAATCCGGTGCTGCAGACTCCCAATCTCGATCGGCTTGCTGCTCGCGGGACTCTGTTCACGAATGCGTTCGCGACGGTGTCGTCATGCAGCCCGAGCCGCTCGGTGATCTACACCGGCCTGTATTCGCATTCCAACGGGATGTACGGCCTGGCGCACGACGTTCACAACCAGCATCTGCTGCCGACCGTGCGAACGCTGCCGCAGTTTCTCAAAGCTGCAGGCTATCGAACGGCGCTCGTCGGCAAGAAGCACATCCTTCCCGACTCGGCGCTGCCGTTCGACGAGGAGCTCGCGCCGGAGCGGCCCGGCAATCGTGATGTCGCTTTCATGGCGGAGGAGGCGCGCAAGTTCATCTCGCGCGCTGCCGGCAAACCGTTTCTGCTGCTCGTCGGCTACAGCGATCCGCATCGCGCCGAGCAGAACTTCGGCAATACGCGCGCATGGCCGCATGTTCCGCGCGTGACGTACGATCCAGCGAAGGTGATCGTGCCGGCGCACCTGCCGGACCTGCCGCAAGTGCGGCGCGACCTGGCGCAATACTACGAATCGGTCAGCCGGCTCGACAGCGGCATCGGCCTGCTGCTCGATGTTCTCCGCGAGACCAAGCACGACGCCGACACGCTCGTGATCTACCTGAGCGACAACGGCCGTGCGTTTCCGGGCGCCAAGACGACTCTGTACGACGAAGGCATTCACCTGCCGCTGATCGTATCGTCGCCGACGCAGGCGAAGCGCGGCGTTCGCAACAACGCGATGGTCAGTTGGGTCGACGTCACGCCGACGATCCTGGATTGGGCAGGCATCGCGTCGCCCGGTGTTGAGCTCGCGGGTCGCTCCATCCTGCCGATCCTGGAGCAATCGGAGCCGCACGGCTGGGATCGCGTGTTCGCATCGCACGGCTTCCACGAGATCCAGCAGTACTATCCGATGCGGGCGCTGCGGACGCGGGAGTACGCGTACATCGTCAATCTGGCCGCGCCGCTGGAGTTTCCGATTGCCGGCGACGTTGCATCTTCGCCGAGCTGGCAGGCGATCATTGCGCACCCCAACGTCGGCCTCGGTGCGCGCACACTGCAGGCATTTCTGCATCGCCCCGCCGAGGAGCTTTACGATCTGCGCACGGATCCGCAGGAGGTGCGCAACCTGGCCGCGGATCCCGCGCAGCGCGCAGTTCTCGAACGCATGCGCGCAGACATGGCGAAGTTCCGCGCCGAAACGCACGATCCGTGGCTGCCGGGACAGGCAGCTGTCTTCGGGCATGCGGACCAACACTGAGCCGCTGGACGCGATCCCGTGCGCTAGTCGAAGGGCTTGTCGATCGAGGGCGGCGGTGTGGAGAACCACTGCGGGCCGCTGTCGGTCATGTGGATGCAATCCTCGAGTCGCACGCCGAAGCTGCCCGGAATGTAGATGCCCGGCTCATCGGAGAAGCACATGCCTGCTGCGATCGGCGTGCGCTCGCCGTGCACGAAGTTCACGGGCTCGTGTCCGTCGAGGCCGATACCGTGGCCGGTCCGGTGCGGCGTGCCGGGCAGCTTGTAGCCCGGTCCATAGCCGGCTTTTTCGTAGGCCGCGCGCACCGCGTCGTCCACGGCACCCGCCGGCGTTCCGACCTTGGCGGTTGCGAATGCGATCTGCTGGCCACGATGCACCAGATCCCACACGCTGCGCTGCTGCTTGCTCGCTTCGCCCATCACCATCGTGCGCGAGATGTCCGACTGATAGCCCTCGACGCTGCAGCCGCAATCCAGGAGCACTACTTCTGCGGGCCGGACCTCTTGCGGCTTGCCGGTACCGTGCGGATAGGCACTGGCCTCGCCGAGCAGAACCAGCGTGAATCCGGGTGTCGCGCCCCGCTTTGCCATGGCGCCCGAGATGAGCTTGCCGATATCGGCCGGCGTCATACCTCGCGCGATCTGCGGAGCCGTCTCGCGATACGCCGCGATCGTGATATCGGACGCTGCTTGCATGAGCGCGATTTCCGCGGACGACTTGATCATGCGACAGGAGCGCACGACATTCGCGTCGGCGCGCGTTTCGACACCGAGCCGCCTCAGGCCGTCGAACGCGAAGAAGCGCGTCGTTTCCTCTACGCCGACCGGGCCTTTGCCTGCGCCGTGCGCTTTCAGCCAGTCGGCGAGCACTGCGAACGGGCTCTCGTGCTCGTTCCAGACGCGGACGTCCGCGGGGACTTTCAGGTTCTCGCGCACCGACGGCTCTTCGAACGCCGGTGTCACGAGAACCGGCTCACCGTCTGCAGGGATCAATCCTGCAGTCAGCCGCTCGCTGCGCCACCATTGAACACCGGTGAAGTAGACCAGGGAGCTGCCGGCCTCGACCAGCAGCGCTTTCAATCCGGCCGCGCGCATCAATTGCTGTGCTTTCGCGATTCTCTGCAGGTGCTCTGCGCGACTGATCGCCGGCGGCAGCGAACTCGGCCCTGGGGCCTTGGGCGGCGGGAACTTCGTTTGCGCAAAGAGCGGCGCAGAACCGAAGCCGGCGAGACCCGCGGCGACTGCCATTCGCAAAAATGCCCGTCTGTCGGTGTGCATCGCTACTCCAGTCTGGAAACAATCTGTTTGAACCGCGGATGGTCGCGCAACGGCGCCAGGTCGTTGTCGTTGAGAATCCACTCGCGATGGCCGCGCCCCGTCGCCACGGCGCGGTCGAGGAAATCGAGCGCCCGCTCATGCTCGCCGCCGAGGCAGGTCGTGCAGGCGGCCGTGTACAGGGTTCGATAGTCGTCGGGACGCAGCGCAATCGCGCGCTCCAGCAGGCGATTCGCTTCGTCGCGCCGCCCGAGCAGCATGAGCACCCCTGCAGCGTGATCGCTCGCATATGAATCGTCGGGATCGATGGCGAGATGGCGTTCGAGCGACTGCCACGAGCGCCGCAGCGCATTCTGCTCGCGCCCAGAGTCCTTGAGCGCCTGGTACTCCTGCAGCGCCAGAACGATGGGACGATAGTCGTCGGGCTGGGCCTCGGCCGCCAACTCGTATTCTTTCGCGGCCAACGCATGCTCGCCGCGAGCGACCCAGTATTTGGCGAACCAGTAGTGCGCGTGGAAGTGCCGGGGATCGAGCGCGATGGCTCGCTCGAAGGCCTGCCTGGCCGCGTCGAAGTCGCGGACCAATTGCAGTGCGTTGCCGCGCGAGACGTGCGCGTCCGGCAGATCCGCCGCCAGCTCGACGGCGCGCTGGCTCGCCGCGACCGCATCTGCGGAGGTCAGCCCGGGCACGTCCTGTCGCTGGCGAAACAATTGCGTGAGCACGTCAGCAAGGCCGGCATGCGCGTCTGCGAACGACGGATCGAGGCGGATCGCTTCGCGAAACAGCTCGACGGCTGCACGCAGCTCCGTCTCCTTCTCCTTGTTGAGGAGCTGGCGGCCGCGCAAGTAGTGCTCGTAGGCGGCCGCGTTCCTGGTGCCGCGCCGCTCCAGCCGTGAATCGTCGGCGGGGATCAGCTTCACTCGCAGCGCGCCGACGACCTGACGGGCAATCTCCTCCTGCACGGCAAACACGTCTTCGAGCTTGCGATCGAACGTCTGCGACCACAGATGAAAGCCGTCCGCGACCTTGATCAGTTGCGCCGAGATCCGCAGACGATCATCGGCCTTGCGCACGCTGCCGTGGAGAAAGGTCTCGACGTTCAGCAGCCGGCCCACTTCGCGCGTGTCGGCGGCACGATCGCGCAATTGAAACGAAGCGAGTCGCGACGCGACGCGCAGACCGCTCAACGCACACAACGCATTGATGATCTCCTCCGCCATGCCCTCGCAGAAATAGTCCTGGTTCTTCTCCGGGCTCATGTCGACGAAAGGCAGGATTGCTACGCGCGGCTCCGAACGGCGGGTGACCGGTTCGCTGCGAGGGGTCAGCAGGCGATCCAGCAGCAGCACGATGATCATCACGGCCAGCAAGGCCAGCATCGATTCGTTGGCCGGTCGATGCAGGACCAGGCGATCCGCGAGCAGTGCCAGGACCGCGAGCACCAGGACGATGGTGATGATCGCATTCAGCTTGTTGGCATCGATGGCGCGCGTGCCGTGGGAGCGGTTCGAGAACCAGGCGCCGGCCAGCACGAACGGCAATCCCGCGGCCAGTGCATAGATCAGCCACGGCACCGTATGGTGGATCGGGCCAAAGGTCTCGCCGAGCACCGTCGCGACGTGCACCACCAGCCACGCGAGGCCGAGGTAGGCCGCGGTCACGCGAAAGACGTGCCGCTGCTTCAACCGATCGAGAAACTTGAAACCGAGCCCTTCGAAGTCGTGGCCGCTCATGCCGGTCTCGCGCCGCTTTCGTGGGCGCCATTCTAGACGGATACTGCGGCCCGTGGATCACTCCTTCGACCTGCTGTTCAGCGTCGCGCTCGGCATCGGCCTCGCGGCGGCTACCGGCCTTCGCGTATTCATACCTCTGCTCGCTGCGGGCCTGGCTGCCCGCGCCGGCTGGGTGCCACTCATCGAGTCATTCGCCTGGCTGCAGAGCACGCCCGCGCTGGTTGCGTTGGGCACTGCCGCCGTACTGGAGACGCTCGCCTTCTACATCCCCGGACTGGATCACCTGCTGGATCTGCTGGCGGGTCCGCTCGCCGTGATCGCCGGGGTTCTGGCAAGCGCGTCGGTGATGGTCGACATGCCGCCCGAAGTTCGCTGGCCGATTGCCGTGATAGCCGGCGGCGGCATTGCGGCGCTTACGAAGGGAACGACAGCAGTGGTTCGCGCTAAGAGCGCCGTGCTGACCGGCGGCTTGGGCAATCCCGTCGTCAGTACCGCAGAGACGGCGGGCGCCGCGACGCTTTCGATCCTCGCGATCGTCGCCCCGCTGCTTTGCCTCGCTGCTGCGACCGTCATCGTCGTGTGGGTGCTTCGCCGGCTGCGAAGGTCACGGGCTTCGTAGCCCAGTCGTGCGCGCTTCTTTCTGAAGTCCCTGGTAGGCACTCGCGAGCTCGTCGATGAGCGCCGGCTGCTGGTGCAGATCGATGCGGTTGTCGAACGCACCTTGTGCGATGGGCGCAAACCGCTGCACCGCCGCGACCCAAGTGGACCAACTCGGGAGCGTGTGAGCGCGGCCGCCGTACAGTCGATCGAGCTCGTCGACGAGGTAGTGTTGCGAGCGGTCGACGCGCACTCCGTTCTTGTCTTTCACAACGAAGATCGTGAGCGGCACGAGCATGTCGGCGAGATCCGCAGCTGCCGCGGGCACGGGTGCGGCCGGACGATTTTCGAAGGCGACCCGCGCCAGCAACCAGGGCTGCGTGCCGACCAGGCCGGCCGACGGGTCGGCGGGCACCCACTCGTTCGAGCGTTCGTCGAGCACTTCCAGCCAGCGATGATCGTTGTAGCGGCGACCGAACACGGACATCCGCGCGCCTTTCTCCTTCACCAGCGCGCGGGCATTCGCTGCACGCTCGTCGGACGCAGGTTGCAGATTGATCTCAGCGACCCATCGATACGGAATGGCGGCCGGGCGCAGCAGCCGTTCGAGCACCGAAGAAAGATCGGCGCAGTTGCCGGCGCCGCGGGCGAGGATCTGCTCCGGCGTGCGTGACTGGTAATCCGTGGCGACCCATTCGAGGCGCGAGTTCATCCACGAGACCAGTCGCTGCGTCCGGCTGACCGAGTCGCCCGCGCCAGCGACGCGGCGCGCAAGGTTATCGATCTGCATTGCCGTCGTCGGCAATTGAGCATCCGCCGCCGACGCGGCTAGGCTGACGCAGCCGACGAGGGAGAGCAGAATTTTGGAGCAAGGCATCATGGCCGACACTCCGAGCAACGTACGTAACAGATCACGAGCATGCGGGAGGCGTCAAGCTTCGCGGCTCGATGTACTCTACGCGCAGATCACCTCGAGGTGGCGACCATGACCTTCACGCCTTCCTTCTATCGCAGCCTGGCGGTGTGCTCGATCGTCTCGGCGATCACGACGCTGGGGCTCATCTACCTGCCCGAGTTCTATCAACCCATCGAGGGATTCGAGGGGCGCATGCGGCGCGTCGACGATCCGGCGTATGTGCTGCGATCCTGGGTCTATCTCGTGCATCCATTTCTGACGTTTGCCGCAGCACTGGGTGTAGCTCTGCGAATTCGCACTGTGCGCTCCGCGGCTGCAGTGATCGGGATAGCTGGCTTCGCGCTGTGGGCGAGCAATGAAGCCGCACAACAGACGTTGACGCTGTTCGCGTTCGACAAGTGGCGTGCAGCGTACTTCGCCGCCGATGAGGCGACTCGCGCGATCATTCGCACGAACACGGCGCTGTACGATGGCCTCTGGGACGCGATGTATTTCCTGCTGCTGATCGGCTTCTCGATCGGCAACACCTCGCTTGGCGTCGGACTTCTGCGCGCGGGCAAGGGCGTCACGCGAGTCGTCGGCTGCTTCTTCCTCGGCGCAGTCGCGATTACGCTGCCGATCATCACCGGCGAGCTGCAATGGTGGACGATGCCCGAGCCGCTAGCCAGCTGGAGCTATCCGGCCGTTCAGCCTCTCGGCCGTACGCTGATCGGCCTATGGCTGTGGAGCGCCGCCCGTGAAGATGAGTCGCTGCCGACTCGCTTTCGCCTTTCCCCTGCGAGGTAGTCCTGCATGCCGAAGATCGATCTCAGCACCGTTCCCGTACGCAAGGGCTCCGGCTATCCGCCGCCGTTCGATGCACCGTGTGCAACGCGCACGCGGCGACGTTTGGGCGGGGCGGGCGGCCTGCGCGATTTCGGCGTCAACCTGATGACCTTGCCGCCGGGCGGCTGGTCCAGCCAGCGTCACTGGCACAGTCACGAAGACGAATTCGTCTATGTGCTGGAAGGCGAGCTGACACTCATCGAGGACGACGGCGAAACGATCCTGCGCGCCGGCGACTGCGCTGCGTTTCCGAAGGGCAGCGGCAACGGCCACCACATGATCAACAGATCGTCCGCGACGGCCGTCTACCTGGAAGTGGGCTCGCGCAACCCGCTCGACCTCACGACCTGCTCGGACATAGATATGAAGAGCGCCAATGCCGACGGCCGGTTCGTCCACAAGGACGGCAGGCCGTATTCCAAGCCCTAGCGTGCCCGGGGAAAGGGGATGTATAGTTCAACTACCTAATACTAACTGTTAGTTAGCCGTCATGCCGACCAGCATCGCCCTGGGCGATCACTTCGAAGAATTCATCAGGAAGCAGCTCGAGTCGGGCCGCTTCAACAATGTCAGCGAGGTCGTGCGCGCAGGGCTGCGACTGCTGGAGGATGAACAGAGGCTGCGCGAGATCCGTCATCGAGAGCTCCAATCAGCGGTCAGGGCCGGGATCGACAGCGAAGACGCCGGCTCCGTCGAGGAAGTGGTCGCGCGAAATCGGGCGCGGCGGAAAAAGGGCAAGACACTGAAGAAATGATTCAATGCGCACACGGATGTCACGTCAGGCCGAGATGGACCTCGCCGAGATCACCGACTTCATCGCGCTGGACAATCCGGAGCGCGCCGAGCGGTTTGAAGACGAATTACTGCGGCAGGCGGAGAAGATTGGCCGCGCACCGCTCGCGTATGTAGAGCGCCCGGAGCTTCATCCGGGCGTGCGGTCGTGCGCGCATGGGGCGTATGTAATTTTCTTTACCATTGATCAGGAAGGCGTGCGAATTGAGCGCATCCTGCACGGAGCGCGTGATCTCGTGGCTCTGCTACGTCGCTGGCGCCTATTTCTGCAGAGTCCGAACGGCCTTCGAGGTTTCCATGTCGATCGGCATGGAGACGTGGTCATGCAACATGAGCCATTTGCCGTTGCGCTTCTCGAAGCCCACCGTCACGCGCACCCAATAGTCCGCCTTCTCGCCGTTCGTTCTCGTCGCGGTGACGTGACCCAGACAGTGGCAGAATGCGACGTGACCGCCCGCAATGGTGCGCAAGTCATGGATCTCGTAGTCGATCGGTCCGGGCATGCCGGCGAACCAGCGTTCGAAGTTCTTTCTGTAGTGGGCCGCGTCCGGGACTCGATGCGGCGGCATGAGGTCGAACGTGACGACATCCGCGGCGTAGAGAGCCATCAGCGCGTCGAGGTTCTTGTCATGCAATGCACGGGTCCAAGCTTGCAGCTGTTCGCGGATCTGGGCCTCGTCAGTCGATGCAGTCGCGGTCGTCGGCATATCGCTCTCCCGTCGCAGTCCTGTAGCACTGCAGGGAACGCTTCATGTTGCGCCGGAGTTTCGAGCCGAAACTGGAGCTGCCATGCAACCTCTGATCACACTCGTCACGCTGGGCGTGGATGACCTGGAAAAATCGCTGCGCTTCTATCGCGACGGCCTCGGCTTTGCGACGGAAGGCATAGTCGGCGAGCAGTTCGAATACGGCGCCGTGGCGTTCTTCCAGTTGCAGCCCGGCTTGCGCCTCGCGCTATGGCCGCGCAAGAGCATTGCTCACGACACGGGCCTGCCTGTCGGCGGGCGCAGCGCTACGGAATTCACTCTCGCGCACAACGTGCGCAGCAAGGACGAGGTCGACACTGTCATGGCGCAGGTGCGAGCGGCCGGCGCCACGATCGTGAAGCCGGCGCACGAAACCTTCTGGGGCGGCTACACGGGCTACTTCCAGGATCCGGACGGCCACGTCTGGGAGGTGGCGTTCAACCCGCAATGGGTCAAGGAGCAGGAAAGGTAGAGCGCGCGATTGCTCACGCGCTCGCGACCCGCCACAGATCCACGCCTGAGTACTTCAGGCGCATGCATTTGCCGTTGACGATCTCGCCGAAGCGGATCCATTCGGTATTCGACGGCTCGTCGCGCAGACGGAAGAGATCGCCGTCGAGCTCGAGCGGAGTGCCGTCCAGCAGCAGCCGGCCCTTGAGGATGAATACTCGCAGCGAACCGATCCACGCGTCCTCGCTGCGGTAGTGGCCAACGTAGCTGCGCCAGGCATCCGGGACCTGGAACTGGCGCGGCCCGTCGTAGGCAGCGGCCGTGTACCACGCATCTCCGCAGCTCACTTCCACGACGGGGCCGGCGTTTGCACTCTTGCGCCCGAACACCAGAGGAAAGTGTGCAGCGGCTGGATCGCTGACGTGAAACTGGTCGGGCGCGTCGCCGCTCTCGAGCGGAATGCGCTTGCCCTCGCGCACGAGGAACAGCTTCGTCGCTTCGCGCGCAAACTCCACCTTGCCCTGCTCGCCGCTGAACACACCGACGTAGTCCCCCGCATTCGCAACGTCGAATTCCGAATCGAGCGCCGGCGGGGCGGGGGGCTGCTTCTTTTCCGCGACGGCACGCATGAGTTGCAGCCCGTACTTCACGACGGCATTCGGTCGATACCCCTGCTGTGCGTTGACGGAAGCAAAGCCGCCGATGCCTGCCCCGATGTCGACTTGCAAGGCAGACATATAAGAGACCATGCCGCCGGTGTGTCGCAGCAGCGGGTTGCCGTCGAGCTCGTCCACCGCGATTCCGTATCCGTAGCTGGCCGTCGGACCGAACTCCTCGGCCTTGATGTGACGCTTCGAGAACAGCTCGAAGCTTTCCGGCGAGATCAGGGTGCGCTTCGGCCCGCGGCCGCGGTTGGCGAGCATCTGCACGTACGCGCCCATGTCGCGCGCAGTAGCAGCGATGCAGCCGGCGCCACTCGTCGTGATGATCGATGGCGCTTCGCACAGCTCTCCGTGGCGAGGATAGGGACGCTCGCCGAAGAAGGGCTGGTAACTGCGCGGCATGCGACTGCGCATCTGGAAGTCGATCGCCGGCTCGCTCTGCGACATGCCGAGCGGTTTGAAGATGCGCTCGCGCAAGACCTCGGGCAGCTCGCGACCGTCGAGCGTCCAGGCGAGATAGCCGAGGAGCGTGAACGCCATGTTGTTGTAGTGGAACTGTTCGCCCGGCGCATACGCGGCGAGATGTCGCGCCGCAGGGTCGGACGGAAACACTTCCGGCGCGCCCGGCAGGCCCGACGTGTGCGTCAGCAAGTGATGCGTGGTGATCGCCGCGAACGAAGACTGCACGCGAAACCACGGCAGGTATTCGACGATCGGCTTGTGCAGATCGAGCTTGCCCTCGTCACGCAATTGCAGCAGCGAGAGCGCGAGGAAGGATTTCGTGATCGAGCCGATCTGGAACAGCTCGTTGGCTTCGAGCTTGCGTTGCCGGTCGAGATCGCCGAAGCCGTAGGTCGTGACTCGCTGCACACCTTCGCGATCGGCGAGCACCAGCGTCATGCCGGGGCTGTTCATCGCACGCATGAATTGCTCGACGAAGCGATCGAGCTCGCCGAATACCTCGCCGTACTTCGACGACGAGGCGAGGCCCTCCTTGACCCAGAAACCGCCGGCAGTGGCGGCGGCGCCGAGGAGCGCGGCCTGCAGAACGTTGCGTCGAGTCATTTGCATGGGTGCGCCCTATATATAAAGGCTGTCAGGATTGAATGAGATCGAACTGCGTGCCCGGCTCGCCGATGAGCTCCAGCCGGCACTGGCCGGATTTGTCGGTGATCCGGTAGTAGAGCGCCGGGTCGAAACCGAAAGAGACATACCGTCGGTCGCAGCGCAGCTTGACCTCCGAGACGCGCCCGCTGGATACGAGCACCTGGAAGCGCTGCTTGTAGAGGGTATAGAACCAGGACGACGACTCACCTGAAATTTCGCCGGGGACCGAATACGCACGTTCGTCGGTGCGCAATGCGTCCACGTCCTCGATGGTCGACTGCCACTTCTCGAACTTGGTCGTATCGCGCGTCGCTGCTCTGAGCATTTGCCAGGTCTGCTGGGCGTTGGCGAAATCCTTGGCATGCAGCTCGAGCGGCAGCAGCGCTTGCAGGGCGGAGATGAACTGACTGCGCGGCAGATAGCGCGACCCGGGCTCCGTCCCGACCGCTCGTCGCAGAGCGATCAGCTGGCCGGCCTCGGTACCCCACTTGAGCTCGAACTGGTACTTCGCGATGTTGACGTAGGCGTCCTCGAACAGGTTACGGACCGTGAGGTCCGCCAGCAGCATCTCGGCGCGTGCCCGGTCGCCGGCGGAGATCGCGGCGATGACCTGCTCGTAGGCGCGTGAGAACTCCGGCCGGACTCCGCGCGAGAACGGGTGAGTGAAGTACACGCGCAGGCCGTACCCCGAATCGGTCGGCTCGCCGGCAAGCATCGCGGGTTCGAACGTCCATTTGCCGGCAGCCTTGATCGCGGCCGTCTCGAACGCCTTGCTGCCGGCGGAATCGGTCGCGACGATCTCGAACGTCTTGCCGCTCGAGTCGACCATGAAGTTGAGATCGACCCATCCTTCCTGGAGTTGGAACGCCTCCTTGAGCGGCCACAGCACCGACATGTGGCCGGGAGGGCGTGGGCCGGACGCCAGGTCGAGCTTGACCGTGCTCTCGTCCACGACCAGAGGCGTTTCGTCCTTGGGTGCGTGCGTGCATGCGCTGAGCAGCAGCAGCGAGCACCATGCAATTCGCCGGGTACGCATCAGAACTCCTGGTTGACGATCGGGTACTCGCGCCAGTCCTTGAAGTCGAAGTGCCACCATTCCGTCTCATAGACGGTGAAGCCTTCACGTTCCATCGCCTTGCGCAGCAGCTCGCGATGCTCGTGCTCGGCGGGTGTGCCGCCCGCATAGTTCGGGTACGCGCGCGGCGACATCTCGTCGTAGACGCTCGGCATCGACAACGCCTTGCCGGTGTGCAGATCGTAGAGCGTGAGATCGACCGCGCAGCCGCGATTGTGTCGTGAGCCTTGTGCGGGATCGGCCACGAACTCGCGCAGCTTGGGCGGCGTTGCTTCCCAGAAGACTTTGGTCACCCACCAGGGTCGATACGCATCGTGGATCAGCAAGCCGTAACCCTGCTTCGCCAACGCGTGATGGACGCGCACCAGAGCTTCGGCGGCAGGTCGCTGCAGATACGCAGCGGCTCGTTTGTAAACCGGCGTGCTGAGGAAGTTGTTGGTCGTTGCGTAGCGGACGTCGAGCTTGATCGTCGCATCGAGCTTCGTGAGCTCGACCAGGTCGACCGTGCGAAACTGACCCGCCTCGACCGGCGGCCGGGCGGCCAATGCCTCCGCGCGCAATTCAGGCACCGGACGTTGTGGCGTGATACGGAAGATGCCGTCGCTGCCGACACCTTGCGGTTGATCGGCCCACGCGCCCGCGGCAGCGAGGACCAGCGCCGCGATGACTATCGCGTGTTTGAACATTCCGCCGATCCTAGGCGGAGAGGCGCGGCCGTCAAGCGTCATGCGGCATTTGCTCCGGGATGCTTCAGCCGCACGACGATCGTGTTCGCCGCCATGTCGCCCAGCCGCTGGTGCCGGTCGCCGAAGATGAACACCCAATCGATGACCCCGAGCATCATCAGCAGGAAGTTTCGGAGGAAGGATTGACCGTATGTACAAGGTGCACGCGTGCGGCGGTCGATCACGGCGATGCCGAGGGCGCGCTTGCCCACGCTTTGACCGCCCGGCAAACCATCGGCGAGCAGCAGGTACACGAAAGCGAGGATGGCGCCGATGATCGTTATGGCGGTGGCCACGATGCCGAACAGGAACGATAGAGTGAGGATCACTACTGTCAGGGCGGTATCGATGAGCTGAGCGCCCAGGCGCTGTCCGAGGGACGCCAGCGACTGCTTCGCCTCCCTTTCCGCGGACACTCGTTCGGTGATCTCGGAGGTCAGCTTCGCGCGCTCCTCGCTCGGAACGGACCTCTCGGCGAGCACCTGCTCCAGAACGCGCGCGGCCATGTCCGTCAGAGTGCCCTGGGCCTGCAACTCGATCAGCTGCCCGGTCTCCAGCGTACGGTAATGCTCGCGCAGGCCTTCCTCGGTGACGTTCATGTCGTGCTCATGGCTGTTCTTATATGTGCAACGATAGAGCAATGGCCGATACGCGCAAGCCACGCAAGCAACCCGCCCTTCTGACCGGCGGCAACCCGCAAATCGCCAAGGGTTACGGCGAAGTCCCGGTGCAGGAATACATCGCCGCCATGCCCGGCTGGAAGCGCGAGCTTGGACGCCGCCTCGATGCGCTCATCACCCGCACCGTTCCCGGCGTGACCAAGGCGGTCAAGTGGAATTCACCCCTTTACGGACTGGCAGGGCAGGGGTGGTTTCTCAGTCTCTACTGCTTCACGAAGTACGTGAAAGTGACGTTCTTTCGCGGTACCTCGCTGCGTCCGCTGCCGCCCGGCGAGTCCAGGCAGAAGGAAGTGCGCTCGCTCAATATCCACGAGGCGGACCGGCTCGACGAAGCGCAGCTGGTGGAGTGGCTGCAGCAAGCCAGCCGCCTGCGCGGGGAGAAGCTCTAGGCGATCAGTCCTTCAGGACGTCCTGGATCTTGGCGACGATCGCCGGTACGCCTTCGGAGCTGCGGCAAGCGAGGCGGTCCGCCAGCGTGGGGTTGGCTGCGAGCAGCTCCTTGACGCCGAGCTGGTGCCAGACCGGCAGTATCGCTTTGGTCCCCGATGCCGTTTCGCGCGCCATCAGACCGTCGAGCTCGGTCCGCGGCCACTCCTTACTGAGAAAGCTCGGACTGAGGATCACGATGCCGTAGCGGCATCGAGCCAGGCCGTCGTCGATCTTGCGACGAAGTTTGTCGCCCAGCTTGAGCTCGGTCTTGTCGAACCACACGCGGACGCCGGCGGCGACGAGCGCGTGGTAGAGCGGCTCGGCGATGCTTTTCTTGTCTTCAGACGCGTGCGATATGAAAACGTCGTAGTGGTCGGCAGGCGCCGGCAATGCCGGTGCGGGTTCCGCAGCAGGCGCAGGAGTTCGCAGCGCCCGCGGGGGCGCACTTCGCCCCTGCAGCAGCTGGCGCATCTCTCCCAGGACGCGCTCCGGCTTTTCGAGCGCCGCCTCGCACCAGAGCTTGCCGCGCTCCGAGGTATCGCCCTCTGCAACGAAAAACGCGTAGAGCACCTCGCGTTTCCACGTGGGCGGCAACAGCGGCAGGTAGCCGCAGGTTGTGAGGGCTTCGTGCAACGAGTCGAGTTTCGTCACGTCGCCCGCATGCACCTGCGCCGCGAGAATGCAGGCGTGCTCGAAAGGGGAATTGGCTTCCTCGTCGCGCTTTCTCAGTGCGTCGTGCGCTCGCTTTGCATCGAAGCGGGCGCACGCCAGTGCGTTGTATGCGCGGAAGTCATGCTCATTCGAATCCAGAGCCGCGAAACTTTGCTCCGCCCGGCCATCGCCGCGGCACGCAAGCGAATACGTCATGTGCGCCGCGGTCTCCGAGGGCGAACCCGCCAGCAGCTGATCGATAGCTTCGTCGCACTCCGGCCAGCCCACGTCGTGGGCATAGAGCGCCGCGAATGCTGCGCTGTATCCAAATGCGTTCGCACCCTCCTGGCGTAGCCGCTTGGCGAGTGCCGCGGCGGCACGGGAATCAGCAAAATGCGAAAGGCTGGCAGTTGCTGCCGTACGCACGCGCAGGCTGGCGGCGGTATTGCCGATCGTATCGATGAGCAGGTCAACCGTGCGATTCAGCCGCAGATGCCCGAGTGCGTCGAAGCCGCGCTCCTGCAGATAGGCGGAGTCGCTCGCGATCCAGGTCCTAATGAGCCCGTCCGCAGCGCGCGCCGGCAAGTGATGCTGTGTTTCGCGCAGGTCCCAAGTCCAATCCTGGAGGCGTCCGGTCCCCAGCACCGCTTCGCATACGGGAAGGAAGTTCTGTAGTACGCGCAGGCAGCGCTCGATATGCTCGGGATCAATCAGCGGCTCCGTCATGCGCACGAGTGCTTGCACCGTGTAGGTGGCGAACTTCTCCAGGCAATCCTGATTCGGATACCGTGACTCAACGGGGGGCCAGACGCCGTATTGCGCAAACTCGGTAATACTGAATGCAGTTGCGCTGGCGCCGAGAAATCCCAGTGCCTCGATGGCGTGGCGCTGCGAATCCACCTCGCCGTTCTTGAGGATGTCGACCAGCTTGTGGCGCGCCTGGTCCTCGTTTTGCCGCAGCCCCGCGAACGCCGGAGCGGCGGAACTGCCGCTGTGCCAGTCGCCGTGACGAATGACGTTGACCAGACGGTCGATGGCTCGTGGGCCAGTCGCAGCCGCGAGCTTCGCCAACCGTCGCTTTATCTGGGCAGAAGACGCCCCGGAGCCGTGCTGCAGTGGGACCAGCAGTGACAGCGCTTCCTCGCCGTGCGTCGCCACGGCCTGCTTCAATGCGCGATCACCTAACAGGGGATCGCAGCCGAAGAAATCTGTGCGCAATCGTTCTGCGTCCATGTTCATTTCTGGCGCTCTCCCCAATGACGGCAATGTGTGCCCCGCCACCGGAACAGTCAATCGCTCTGCTAGACTCGACGCATGACCACGCAACGGCAGCCCTATCACGCCCACATCTACTTCGATCCCGGCGAACGCGCCGCGGCGAACCGACTGCGCCAGCAACTGGCCGACTCCGTTCTCTTCGTGGGCGAGTTGCGCGACCAGCCGGTGGGCCCGCACCCGAAGGCGCAGTTCGAGGTGCATTTCCGTGAAGATGCGCTGCGGCAGGTGGTTGAGATCATCAAGCAGTCGGGACTCAATGCGCTCGTACACCCGCTGACCGACGATGATCTGGCCGACCACACGACACTCGGGAAGTGGCTCGGGGCGCCGCTGCCGCTCGATCTGTCGGTGCTCGATCCGCCGGGCATGAACAAGGGTGTGGCCCGTTTCGGCAAGTCCGACTTCTGACCGAGCCGCGTTTGCGGCAGGCTCGCGGCAAACAACTACTAACCGCGGGTTCCGATGAGCATCGCCATCGTTCCCCATCTGAACACGGACGGCGTGATGGAGCTGTGGTCAGGCTCCATGGATCCGGCACTGCTGGGTAGCCAGATCACTGCGCGCGTTGGTCCGGCGACGTTTGCGTTGCAGCCGTTGCAGCGAGTCTTCGAGGATGCAGTTGCGCCGCTCGTGTCACGCACAACGCTCGAAGCCGATCTCGACCCCGGCCGCGAGTACGAGATATTCGCGCGCATCGGCAACGCGCCCGAAGAGCGCGCCGGTCACCTGCGCGCTCCTGCCGTTGCGCTCGGCGATCGCAGCGAGCCGTTTCGTGTGCTGCTGGCGTCCTGCAACTCGCGGCTCGGCGACAACGCACGACGCGCTGCGCCGCTGCTCGCGTATCTCAACTCGAAGCAGAGCTTGCGGCCGCACCTGAAGATCTGGTGCGGAGATCAGATCTACCTGGATTCACCGGCCAGTCACTACATTTTCAACCGGCACTCGGAGCCCGAGCTGCAGGAACGGCATTCGGAGCATTACGCCGCCACGTGGTTCGGCAGCGACGGACTCGGCGCGAGCTTCCGCGAAGGCCTCAACGTGTTCTGTCCGGACGATCATGAACTGTGGAACAACGCGCCGTTTCCCACCCTCATTGCCAGCGACACCTGGTTCTCGGATGGTCATCGCCGGGCGTGGCGGCGCGTTGCCGGCAAGCTCTACGCCGGTTTCCAGAATCCCACGACAGCCCCGGTGAAGTTCAAGATCGGGCCGCTGTCCTTCTGCATCGCCGATCTGCGCATGGATCGGGACGATGCGCGTCGGGACCTGATGTCGGGCACCAGCCTGAACAGCATCGAGGACTGGATTGCCGGGCTGAGCGGACCTGGCGTGCTCGCAATCGGGCAGCTGCTGTTCGCCAAGCCATCCGGAGTCCTCGCGGGCAAGTTCGGCGACTACGATCTGCAGAACTACGACCAGTTCGCGCAGCTCGCGGCGGCAATCAACGGCTCGCAGCAGAGTATCGCGGTGCTGACCGGCGACGTGCATTACTCCCGGGTCGCATCGACGAGGCTGCCGAGCCAGAAAACGCTCGCGGAAGTGATCAGCTCGCCGCTCTCGCTCGTGAAGGGTGCGGGCGGCAAATGGCAGGCTGCGCCGGAGCGCGTGAAGACCAACGGCACAGTGCTCGGCGGCAAGATCGAGACCGACGCGCAGATCCAGACCTCGCAGGAAAGCGTCGCGCTGCTGGAGTTTTTCACCGCGGGTGCGAGCATCGCGTTGCGTGTGCAGATCTGGCCCGTGCTGCCTGCCAACGGCACCTATGGCTCGATGCAGGAAACAGAGATCCTGCTCTGAGCCGCAATCCTCACGATTACAAGGAAAAGCAACGATGGACAGCAGGATCCTGCGCAGCTCTCCGGCCAAGGCGCCGAACCCGGGTATCAAGGACCGCACGCAGGGTGCCGACGAGCGGTCGAACCTCCCATGGCTGCGCAAGCGGCCGGCAGAGCTGAAGTCCGCGGTGCTGCTGGTGGGCGGCACGAGTCTCGCGCATTTCCGCACGCGTTGCGCACAAGCGGTCATGCGCCGCGACCTGTTGCCGAGCTTCTGGTCGCAGGTCGGGATCCTGAAGGAGGACGACAAGGTGATCACGGTGCCGGTCGACACGTTGATCGACATCAGCCGCGTGCCCGACGCCAACGGTGTGGAGATCACGCCGCTCGGCGCTTTCGCGAGCGCTCGCGAGTATCCGAACATTGCGCTGCTGCGGTTCACCGAGACGATGGACAACGTCATCGCGTGTGCAGCGCAGATCTCACCGCACCGCGAGCAATTGTCGCTGCCGAACCTGATCGTGCGCTGGCTCACTTACATCTGGGCACTCGGCAATGACAGCAATCCGCTGGCCGAGGGCATCGGCGTGCCGAACGCGCGCTGGCTCGAAAGCGTATTCGCCGCCTCCGATCTCGAGCTGACTCCCGGCTTGAGCTCGGGCGCGAGCTGTCCGGAAGCGATCTGGCAAGCTGCACTGTGGTGGCACGAGTTCTATGCCGCCGCGGCGCCCGACAATGCTCAAGGCCGCCGCAACGCGGTGAGGCCGAGCGGCGAGTACATCGTGAGACAGCCGGCTGCAGCACCGCGCGGACCGCGCGACGCCGACGACGGTTCAGCTGCGAAGAAATCGTCGAAGGAATTCAATCCGATCGTGCGGACGGGCAAGTAGCCAGATCAGCGATAGGAATCCGCTACGAGCCAGGCGGCGGCCGTCAACGCAATGGAGACGACGACCTCGCCCCACTGGAAATCGGTGGGGTGGCCCGCCACGGCGATCGGCACCCACACGAGCAGCGTGATCAGGCCTGTTTCCAGCGCTACGAGCCGAGCCGCCAGCCGTGCGTACACACCGACGATCACGGCGATGCCGGCGGCAATGTAAGCGGCCCCGGTCAAGTACGCCCACACGGTCGCCGGCAATGGCAGCCAGTGCGGCACCAGCACGGTCGTCGCGTCGAGATACATGAAGTGCGCAATACCGAAGGGGATCAACGCGAGGCCGTAGAGCGGCCGTGCTATGCGCAGACCCGTCTCACCCGTAGCGAAGCCGAACCGCTGCTTGTCCCAATCAGTCGCGAACCAGACATAGAGGACCCAGGCGGCGGCGACCATCACCGCGGTCTTGCTGGCCGACCACCACATGTCGACGGTGAACGAGAGCACGACGCCCGGCAGTCTCAAGAACACGAACCAAAGCAGTAGAGAGATGAGCAGCACTCGGGCCGCGAGGGCTGCCGTGCGCCGCCAGAGAAGACCGGCGCCGCACGCCACGAAGATGAAAGCGGACAGATAGATCAGCGCGTCTCGAGCGGGCGCCCCTTTGGGCACGGGCTGCCAGATAATCGAGAAGTCGCCCTGGATCAGACTCAGGATGCCGAGGCCGATCAGGGTGACGGCGAAGACCGCGTGACCGATGCTGGCGCTGCGCATTACCGCAGCTTAAGCCGGCGCACGCCGGTCCGACGAGTACTTTGTCGTACACTCGCGAGCATGAGCATGATCGGCTCCACCACAGCACGAGTCGTCCGGCAGTTCCGGCAGATCGTCGTGTGGCCGGTGCAGCTGATACCGATCAAGGCCGGCGCGCCGGTGCAGCGTCACTGGGAGGCGCTCGATCGCATCCAGGTCAACAATCCGTGGCAGCACTGGCACGGCAAGTTCGATATCGGCGCCGAGGAATTCCGCGAGCGGCACTACAAGGAGTTCGTGACCTTCCTGCCGTTCGTGCAGCGCTTCCTGTATGGCTCGCCGGCGGGGCAGGAAGGCGGACAGTTCGGCCATTCCAGCATCCGCGTGTATCGGCGCAGCGATGTCGCCTATGCGCGGCTGACGTTCGCGGACGGCCTGGTCCACGAGTTCTCGGTCCACCGCTGCGACCTCTATTTCTTCCACGACGCCGATGTGATGGTCGTGGTGCTCGAAGTGAGCGCCGACGATCTGCCGCTCGAGCGCGTGCAGGACGTGCTGTTTCGTTTCGCGCGCGCGTATCCGGCCTTCTGGGATGCTGATGGTCAGCCCGGCAACTGCATGCGTCAGGTCGCATGGCTGGATCCGCAGCGGCGCGTCCTCGCAGTCTCCGACTACGAACAGCGGCAGCGTTATCTCGATCACGTCGCGACGTATCGGACGCCGTGCCTCGCTGCGCATTGGAGCTGGCTGATCGAGCCGCTCGGTCTGGAGCATCCGGGGCAGACCGCGGCGCTGCGCTATCGACAGCTCGAGTACTACCGCATGCCGTTCATGGCATACCTCGCACTCGACGATCCGCACTCGCTCACGCGCGCGGACTTCGTGCGTCTGGCGATCGTGACCCGGCCGGGCGCGCCCGAGGAGTTCGAGTATTCGGAGGAGTCGCTGCGGAATTTCGAAGCCGACTATTGCGACGATCGCTTCTGGGGTCGCGGCGGCCTGCGCGAATCGGGCGAGACGCGTCTGATCTGCACCGGGCGCACGATCGCGCTGGTGGGCCAGCACGACAACGCTTTCTTCTGCGGCCGGGAAACCGGGGTGCTCGGTCAATTCCGCCACCAGTATTTCCTGCTGTTCCTGATCGCGCACTTCAACAAGGCCACGCTGCTGTCGATCTCGGACGAGCTGGCCGTGGCGATGGATCAGCTGCACGTCGGCGACACGGAATCCGTGAAGGCATTCAAGCGCACGATCCGCCAGTCGATGGAGGTGTTCCTGCGCTTCACGCACCGCTACTGGTTCCACTCGGTATCGAACCAGGAGCAGGCACGCTTGCTGTTTCGCCGTCTGTGCGAGCAGCTGCGCAACTACGAGCTCTATGACGAGGTGCGCACCGAAGTCATGGACATGAGCAACTACCTCGACACCGACAGCATTCGCCGCCAGGCGAACACGGTGCTGCGGCTCACCGTCGTCACGATTTTCGGCCTCATCGGCACGATCGTCACGGGCTTCCTCGGCATGAACCTGCTCGGGGAAGCGGAGTCGACGCTTACCCGGCGCACCATCCTGTTCGTGCTGGTGCTCGCCGCGACTTGCGTGGTGACCTCGATCACGATCGTGAAGTCGAAGCGCCTCGCCGACTTCATCGATGCGCTCTCCGACGATCGCATCTCCTGGGGCGACAAGTGGGGCGTGTGGAAGAGGGTGTGGCTCACGCCTTCGCGCCGCGACTGATTGCTAGTGCGCGGCAAGCTCGGATCCGATCCGATTCAACTCCTGCGCGTATTCCTTCTCGAGGTCCTCATCCGGCGCGCTCAGCACGGCGCGTTCCATGTAGTCGCGCGACTTGAGCAGGTCGAGCGGGCGATACAGAGCGGAAAGCCGCGCGGCGACCCAGCTGTTGTTCGGATTGCGTTGCAGAGCGGCTTCCAGGCCGGCGCGCACTGCGCTCGAATCTGCCGGCGCCACGCTGAACGTCGCAGCGCAGGCCAGCAGCACTTCGAGATTCGCCGGGTCTTCCCGCAGTGCGGCTTCGTAGAACTGCCTTGCACTGCGTGCGAGAGATCCATCGGGCGACGGATTCGCCTGCTGTGTTTGCGCGACTAGCTCTCGCGACAAGGCGTCGCCGCAAAGCACGGCGATCCGCGTCGCCGTCGGTGCGATACACCCGGCGTCGACCATCGGCTTGGCCGCTGTCAGCTGCCCGCGTGCGATGAGCGCGATGGCGAGCTGGAGCGCGGCGACGGAATCGGACGCTGCATTCTTCGCCAGCGCGCGCAGGAATTTCAGCTGTGGATCTCCGAGCCGTTCTGCCTTCACGAGGAAGCGCGCCAACTCATTCAAGCCGTCTGCTGCGGGGAGCGTACGCACGTCGGCCGGCGTCAGGCTGAGTGAGTCGATCGGCAGCTCGTAGTAGGCCAGAGTCCTACGGCTCGCATAAGCCACGAGCTCCTTTTCATAGGCATGCGCCTGAGCTCCGAAAATGGCATCGAAAGCGGCATCCGGTTTGGTTTCCAGGAGCAACAGGTGCCGATAGCGCGCAATCTGCTCGATGCGAGCAGGATTCGCGAACAGAGCGTGGTGAACGATCAGCCATGACCTTGCGTAGAACGCGGCCCATTCCGCGCGTTCGTTCAAATCTCCCACGGCACCCAGCGTCATGACCTGTTTGATCGGCATTCGCGGCCGCATCTGCACCGTGTACAAGCTGTTCATCGGAGGGAGGCCGAGATGCAGTCGTCCGTCCTTGACCTTGATGGTGCTGATGAGCTCGGCCATTCCTTCGTTGTAGAACGGCGGCAGCGCGCGCGCCGGCTCGCTCTGGCGCAGCAGCAGATGCGTGAGCTCGTGAAACACGGTGGCGGAATTGCTCTGCCACGAGTCGGCCTCGACGAGGATTTCCGCGCTGGCCGGAAAGGAGTGGAACCGGCCGTCGGTGCGTCCCAGCGGATCGACGTACTTGTACAATCCCCGATCGAGCACCAACACGTTGAGCGGTACCAGCGGCTCGACCTTGCTGCGCTTGAGCACTCGCTGCAGAGCCTCGAAGTACAGATCCACATCTGCCGCGATCTTCTTCGTCTCGGCCGCATTCACGGCGCTGACGATGCGGACTCCGTTGCTGGTCCTGGTCTCATACCAGTCACGTTCGGCGTGAGACGGCTGGGCGTAGGCCGCTATTAGCAGGCACAGACAGCAGACGAGTCGAAACGCCATGAGCAGGCGGCCGCTTAGGACTTCACCATGTTCATCACCTGCGTTGCGTCGAGCGACTGCGCCCGCTGCCGGATCTGACTGCCGAACTGGCCTTGCAACTGCTTCGCCTCGCCCAGCAGCGATTGATACGTCTGTTGCAGCAGAGCGGTGTTCATCTGCCGGCCGCCCGCATAGTAGCGTCTCGCGAGTTGACCGAGTGCGTACGTCGTCGCGAACGAGAACGCCGCACCGGTAGCGACACTGCCGAGTCCGCGGCCGAGCCCGCCGGCCACTGCGCCGAGCAAGCCGCCGAGAAGTTTGCGGCCGACCTGCTCGACGTATTGCGAGGTCAGGCCGACGCCGGCGGTTGCGAGGAATTCCTTGATGTGCCCCCGGTCCATCTCGTAGCCGTACGACTGGCCGATGCGATAGACGAGCTTCATCTGCAGCGGAATGATCGCCATGGTCGCCAGTGACTGCGGCAGCAGCTCGATCGCGCCGTTCACGATCGCGTGATTCAGGATGTATTTGTCCATCTCGGCATCCGACATCGAGCTCGCGGCTGTCGCCTGGTTCGGAGTCAGCGGTGCGGCTGCGACTGCATCCGCCTCGCGCACGACCTGCGCGGCCTTCCCGGCATCGAGCTGCAACACCTCGCGTAACTTGCCCAGGAAGGCTTGCTCGGCCGGACTGGCAGCGCCGTCCGCATCGCAGACGCAGACCGCCATCTCATACGCCAGCTGCTTGTGTGCGGCATCGGTGAGCGCCGCTGCCGCCTGCGCGATGTCGACTCGCTTCAGCAGCACGTCCTGGTAGAGCGCGCTCAATTGCGCGCTGCCGCTCTCGCCCGCGAGCGACTCGGCAATGCGTCGAATCTCCTCCCGCTCGCGGTCGTCTTGCGCACCGTCAGCGAAGGCGGCGAGGAGGGCGATGGCGAGGATGGCTTGCT
>DATBKP010000078.1:0-1975 GCA_036555785.1 Steroidobacteraceae bacterium | reverse complement strand
CAGCAGCTGGCTGCGCGCTTGACGCTGTCGGGTTCCGAGCAAGATCGATCCACTGATCTTGTCGAGCACCGCCGTGGCGCTTTGTTCGAGCGACGGGTCAATAACCTGCGCCTCCAGCGCGTCGATCGCCTGCAGTTCTTGACGGCGCCCGTTCAGGCGCAGCGATCCCGTATCGTTGATGGCTGATATCGCCGCAGCGTCGGCCAACTCCACTGTCGCCAGACGGCTGGCGAACGCCCGCTGCGCCGTCGGCGAGAGCCGTCCGAGAGCAGCCCGCGCGCTCAGTACTGGGTGGCTCACGGCGAGGTATGCCGCCCCTCGCGGGTCCCCGAAGATGAGCGCGTCATTGATGCCGTTCGCGTAGAGGAAGTCCCCGCCATGTGTACGCCAGCGGGGCACGTCCAGGAGGGCGTAGCGGCGCAGATCGGCAAACGCGCTAAGACGTCGAGCCATTGCCCAGAGCTTCGCGTGCTGCGCCTGTTCCGTTTGGAGTAGGTACTCCTGATAGATGGCCGAGATCGTGTTGCGTGCCGTGTTGGCCGGGTCGTAGACCGACAGCTGCGCACGCGCCGGTTGTGCAGCCAAAGCGACCACCAACAGCCCGAGGAGAAGTCGTCGCATGATGTCCTCCACTCCTTTGAGCGATGGCTACGGCTGACGCCATGTGCGAAGCGCGTCGCCCGTACCAGCGGCGAACGCGTCGTTGGCGGCGCGCGCATCACGCCAGGTAACGAGCTGCATGTTGATGGTGGCGGCTTCGGTGTCCCGCAGCCGCTTGCCGCGTGCGAGCAGTTGCTCGAGAGCGTGCGACAGGAGCTGGTTCGAGAGCATGTCCTGCCGCCGTCCGAGCAGTTCTCCGGCCGCGATCTTGTCGAGGATCGCTGTCATCTCGTGATACTGCGAGCCGGGATTCAAGACATCGTTCTGAAGAGACTCCACGGCGTTCTGAAGCTGGCCGTGGTACCCGCGTGCCAGAGCGACCTGATGACCGCCCATCGTCGCCACAGAGTCGGTGATCTCGACAGTGGCGTACTGCCGCTGCAGCATCTGTCTCGCCGCCGCGCTGAGCGTCGGAGGTATGGTCGTCGGACGAAGGAGCGGCAGCGCGGTCGAGAAGTACGCTGAGCCGGTCGGATCGCCGCTGTTGAGTGCCTGGATCCACGGTCGCCCAAAGTCCCATCGGGACGGATCGTGCGAGGTCAGCGCGATTGGAGGAGTGCGAAAGCGATCGAGGCTTCCGAGCCTCTGCGCCATTCGGAGCACGGTCAGGTACTGCGCTCGCAGTTCCGTGTAGTGCTGCTGCACGCGGTACGCGATTAACGTCGTTTGTACAAGGTTCGCGGGATCGATGACGACGAACTGCGCATGGACTGGCGCCGCAATCGTGCACAGCGCGGTGGCAAGCACCAGGACTCGGCGAAACATAGGGTCCTCCTGTTCAGAACCGTCTCGAATCAATGCCAGCCGTATACGCCGGCAGCTCGATGTCGCTCGTGAGGTACACCTTCACCCGATGCCCCTCGCGAATCGTGATTGTCGGGAGCCGATTGAGAAAGCGATTCATGACCTGCATCGCGGCTTGAGAGGTCGCATCGCCCACGCCGCCAGCGATGACAATCGTTCGGTCCCCATCGCCGCTACCGAGGCCAGCGCTGCCCAAGTACTGCGAAAGGCCGCTGATCAGCCCAACGGCTGCTGCCGCGCCAAACGTCGACAGGAAATGGTGGTTGACCTTGTCGCGCAGTCCGGCATCGCCGATCTGGTTGAGGCCCATGAATTGATCGAGGCGGTAGCTGCGACCATCCGGCATGAGCAGCCGATGAAAGGACACAGCGAGGCGCGTCTCGCCGAACGCCTGCACTGGCTTCGTCTCGCCCAGAATCCTGGCGCCGGCGGGCACGAGGACTTGTCGGCCCGTGTGGGAATAGAGCGCGTTCGTCACCAAGCAGTTCACAGGCGCGGCCATCGCGCCGTC
>DATBKP010000077.1:0-22334 GCA_036555785.1 Steroidobacteraceae bacterium | reverse complement strand
CTTCTGGATGATGTTCTCGACGTCCTCGCCGACGTAGCCGGCTTCGGTCAGCGTCGTCGCGTCCGCGATCGTGAACGGCACGTTCAACAGCCGCGCCAGCGTCTCGGCGAGCAGCGTCTTGCCGCAGCCGGTCGGGCCGATGAGCAGGATGTTGCTCTTCGCCAGCTCGACTTCGTCCTTCGAGCGTTGCTCGCCGGTCTTGGTCTGCAGCCGCTTGTAGTGGTTGTACACGGCGACCGACAGCACCTTCTTCGCGCGCTGCTGCCCGATGACGTATTCATCGAGCACCTTCTTGATCTCGTGCGGGCGCGGCAGCTTGTCGCGCGTGCGCTCGGCGCGCTCTTCCAGCTCTTCGCGAATGATGTCGTTACAGAGCTCGACACACTCGTCGCAGACGAACACCGACGGACCTGCGATGAGCTTGCGTACTTCGTGCTGGCTCTTGCCGCAGAAGGAGCAGTACAGCAGCTTGCCGTCGTCGTGTTTGCCGCGGGAATCGTCTGACATGGATCGTCCTCAACAGGTCAGCGCAGACCATTCATTTGCTTGGCGCCGCGCAGCGCATTTGCAAGCGATTGGAAGCGTTGCCGGGGTATATAGCATGCGTTGCCATCAGGCTGCAAAGACGCCCGGCCCGGCCTGTAACGCAGTCCGACAGCTGCGGGAAAACCCGATGCCGGTGAGTTACTTAGCGGCAATCGCCAGCGCCTCGCCGCGCCGCTCCATCACGCGATCGATCAGGCCGTAGGCGACCGCTGCGTCGCCGCCCATGAAGTTGTCGCGCTCGGTGTCGCGCGCGATCTTGTCGACCGTCTGGCCGGTGTGTTTCGACAGAATACGGTTCAGGCGATCGCGGGTCTCGAGCACCTCGCGCGCATGGATGTCGATGTCCGAAGCCTGGCCCTGAAAGCCCGCGAGCGGCTGGTGGATCATCATGCGCGAGTGCGGCAGCGCGTAGCGCTTACCCTTCGTGCCGCCCGCCAGCAGGATCGCGCCCATGCTCGCGCACTGGCCGACGCACATGGTGCTCACGTCCGGCTTGATGAACTGCATCGTGTCGTAGATCGACAGACCCGCGCTGACCGAGCCGCCGGGCGAGTTGATGTACAGCGCAATGTCCTTGTCCGGATTTTCCGACTCCAGGAACAGCAGCTGCGCCACCACCAGGTTCGCCATGTGATCTTCGACCTGGCCGACGATGAAGATCACGCGCTCCTTCAGCAGGCGCGAATAGATGTCATAAGCACGTTCGCCGCGAGCAGTCTGCTCGACGACCATCGGAACGAGATTCATCATGGTTGGCACGTTCGGGAGAATCCTGGTTGGAGAGATTACGTCAAGCGCAGCCGCGCAGACCACCCGGTCATCCGGCGTTGCACGCTATGCGCCGAAATTCATGAGCTCCTTGAACGAGGACTGTTTGTCGGTCACACGGGCGCGTTCGAGCAGCCAGTCGACGACCTGATCCTCGAGCACCGCCGCTTCCATCTGGCGGCGCATCTGCGGATTCGTCCGATACTGCTCCACGGCCTGAGCAGCGTCCGGGTACTGCTGCGCGAGCTCGAGGAAGCGCGCCTGCACCTGCGCTTGGTTGACCTGGATGCTCGCGGTCTTGATGACTTCGCCGACGAGCAGGCTCAACTGCACACGCCGGCGCGCGGCGTCTTGGAACGCATCGGGCGGCGGCAGCTGCGAAGCATCGCGTGCGCCCATGCGGCGTCCCGCATCGATCTGCAGATCGCGCACCTGCGCATCGACCATCGACTTCGGCAGCTCCAGCGGATTGGACGCGGCGAGGCCATCGAGCACCTGCTTCTTCAGGCGCGCGCGGATCGCATCGTTGAGCTCGCGGCGCATGTTCTCTTCGACTTCGGTGCGCAGCTGCGCGATGCCGCCCTGCTCCACGCCGTAGATCTTGCAGAACTCGTCGTCGAGCTCGGGCAGGTGGCGCTCCTCGACCGACTTCACGCTCACAGCGAACTCAGCCTGCTTGCCGGCGAGGGCCGGGGCGCCGTAGTTCTGCGGAAACGTCAGCTTGATCGTGCGCTGCTCGCCGGCCTTCGCGCCCAGCAGGCCCGCTTCGAAATCGGCGAGCATGCGCCCGGCGCCGAGCACGATCGGAATGTTCTCGCCGCTGCCGCCTTCGAACGGCTGCCCGTCGATCGTGCCGTTGAAGTCCACGGTCACGCGATCGGTGTCCCAGGCCTCGCGCTCGACGCTCGTGAACGTCGGCTTCTGCTCGCGCAGGTTTTCGATCATCGCATCGACGTCCGAAGTCGTGACGTCCGCGACCGGGCGCTCGACCGGGATCGTGTCGAGGCCCTTGAGCTCGATCGGCGGAACGATCTCGAACACGGCGCGATACTTGAGATCGCCCTCGCCGACGTTGATCGGCTCGATGCGCGGCCCGGCCGCCGGCGTGAGCTTCTCCTGCTCGACCGCCTCGGCGAAGCTCGACTGCATCACGTCGCCGAGCACTTCCTGCCGCACCTGCTGGCCGAACTGCTGGCGCACGACCTTGACCGGCACCTTGCCCGGCCGGAACCCCTTCAGACGCACGGTGCGGCTCAGCCGCTGCAACCGCTCATCCACCGCCTTGTCGATCTCGACGGCGGGCACCTGGACTTCCATCCGGCGCTCCAGCGTGCCGGTCGACTCTACCGAAACCTGCATGGACCGAAGACCCCTGTTCGACAAACGTGCTTATGTGAATCAGTGACTTAGCCTTTGGGCTCGCCGGCGTCATTCTGCCACACGCCCGACCCGCGCGAGCTGGTGCGAAAGGAGGGACTCGAACCCTCACGGGGGTTGCCCACTGGAACCTAAATCCAGCGCGTCTACCAGTTCCGCCACTTTCGCGGGGGCGCGGAGTATACCCGAGCAAGGGCATCAAGACTCGCCGGGACGGGCCGATATCCTCCCCGTGAAACCCATCTCAATCCTGGCCCGGCTGCTGCTTGCCGCGGCGGTCATCCTGGGAATTGCCAGCTGCAGTTCCTACGAGCCGCCGTTGCGCATCGCGCTGATCCGCTGGCCGCCGTTCGAGTTCCTGCACCTGGCGCAGGAGAAGGGCTTCTTCGCCGAGGAAGGCGTGGAAGTGCGCCTGATCGAATTCGTCGCCGTGAACGATACGCAGCGGGCCTTCGAGCACGACAAGATCGCTGGCGGCACGTTCTCGCTGTTCCAGGTGCTGCAGAACCGTGACCAGCTGACCCGCAAAATGCAGGTGCCGCTGGTGATCGATTTCTCCGACGGCGCCGACCTGGTCATGGCGCGGCCCGAAATCGCGGACATCCGCGGCCTGCGCGGCAAGCGCATCGGCGTCACGCTTTCGCCGCTCGATATGTTCTTCCTGACGCGCGCGCTCGAAGTGAGCGGCATGACGCTGCAGGACATCAAGCCTGTCTACGTCCGCATCGAAGACGCGGCGGAGGCGCTGCGTTCCGCTAAGGTCGATGCGGTCACCTCTTATCCGCCGAACAGCACCGGTCTCGAGAGCGCCGGGATCGCGCACACCATCTTCTCCAGCAGCCGCATTCCCGGCGAGATCGTCGACGTGCTGGCGCTCGACGAAGAGATCATCCGCGACCGGCCCGACGATGTCGCGGGTCTGATTCGCGCGTTCTATCGCGCCGTGCACTACGCCCAGGAGCATCCCGAGGAAGCGTGGCGGATCATGTCGGAGCGCGAGCGCGTGACGCCGGAGGAATTCCGGCGGGCGCTGCAATCCGGCATCACGCTGGTGCCGCTCGCCGACCAGCAGCGCTTTCTCGATGACAAGTCGGGACTGCCGGCGGTGGTTGGGCGAGTCTCGCAGCTCCTCAAGGAACAGGGCCTGCTCTCGACCGCGCGCACCGAGCGCGATCTGCTGAACGCGCATCCCGCCGCCCTGGCCGTGCAGCCATGAGCGAACGCGCCACTCGCCCGCTGCGCTACAAGGTCATGCTGCCGCTGCTGGGGCTCGGCCTCCTGGCGGCGGGCGTGATCGGCGTCATTTCCTATCTGAGCGTCGAAGCGCAGCTCATGCGCCAGCTGCGCTACCGCGCGGTGCAGCTGATCGACACCATCAGCGTGGCCACGGAAAGCCTCGACGAGCCGGTAGAAGTCCAGCACGTGGTGCTTGCGGTAAGCGTTTCGCCGGACACTTCGCTGATCCTCGCCGTCGACTCGAATCAGCGCATCCTCGCTGCCAGCCACTCGAATCTGCTCGACCGTCGGGTCAACAGCGATCCTACACTGCACAACGCCGTCGATCTGCAGCGCGTGATCGACGGACACGAACGCTTCGTGTCGCATCTGGACGGCGCGGATTTCGATTTCGTCGCGCCGATTTCCATCAACGGCGCGCTGACGGGCTCCGATCGCGAACAGCACGGCGCCGTGCTGGTGCGCATGGACGTGCGAGCGATCCGCCGCGACCTGAACCGCGATGCGATGCAGGTGGCGAGCGGTCTGTTCATCGTCGTGCTGCTGCTGTCGCTGGCAGCGTGGCGTCAGTTGCGACATCACGTGCTGCGCCCGGTGGACCGCATCGCAACTGCCGTCGAGCAGCGCCGCTCCGGCGATACGGCCGCCCTGCAGCGCGTTGCCCCGAACGACGAGCTCGGCGAGCTCGCGCACACACTCGATGATGCGTTCGTGCGTATCGACGCGCACGGCCGCGAACTGACGGCGGCCCGCGACGAAGCCGAGGCCGCCAATCGCGCCAAGAGCGAGTTCCTGGCGGCGATGAGCCACGAGATCCGCACGCCGATGAACGGCGTGATCGGCTTCAGCAACCTGCTGCTCGACACGCGGCTCGACGCGGAGCAGACCGACTTCGCGCGCACGATCCGCGGCTCGGCCGAGAGCCTGCTGGTCATCATCAACGACATCCTGGATTTCTCGAAGGTCGAGGCCGGCCGCATCGAGCTCGAAGACGTGGCCTACGATCTCGACCAGGCAGTGGAGGAAGTCCTCGACCTGCTCGCGGCGCGCGCCGACGAGAAAGGCATCGAGCTCGCACTGGAGATCGCCGACAACGTGCCGCGTGGGCTGGTCGGCGACTGCGGACGCGTGCGCCAGATCCTGCTGAACCTCGTGGGCAATGGCCTCAAGTTCACCGAGAGCGGCTACGTGCACGTCGCCGTGCGTCTCGAGGAGCATCGCTCACGCGAGGGCACGGAGGGCGTGCAACACCTGCTGTTCAGCGTCAGCGACACGGGGATAGGCGTGCCGGCCGAACGTCAGCATCTGCTGTTCAAGCGGTTCAGCCAGGCCGATTCCTCGACGACGCGCCGCTACGGCGGCACCGGCCTCGGACTCGCGATCTGCAAGAGCCTGGTCGAGCTGATGGGCGGCGCCATCGGCATGAGTGGCCGCGAGGGTGGCGGCTCGACGTTCTGGTTCCGCCTGCCGCTGCGGGTGGCGCGGTCCGCGACGCTGATGCTGCCGCCGACGTTCACGACGGGCGGCCGCGTGCTGGTCGTCGACGACCTGGAGATCAATCGGCGCGTACTGTCGCGGCAACTGACGAGTTGGCGCGTCGAGCATGATTGCGCGAGCAGTGCCGTTGAGGCACTCGCGGCCTTGCGTGGCGCAGCGGCTGCCGGCAATCCGTATCGCCTCGCGCTGATCGATCACATGATGCCGGACGTCGATGGCCTGATGCTGGGACGCCAGATCGCCGCGGACCGCGAGCTGGAGCACACCGCGATGGTCATGCTCTCCTCCGCCGGCCAGACGAACTCGAAGCGCTTCCACGAGGCCGGGTTCTTTGCCGTGATGATCAAGCCCGTGGTCCGTGCGCGCCAGCTGCTCAATGTGCTGCAGTCGGCGATGAACGCAGCGCCGCGCACGATCGGACAAGATGCGGCGCAAACGCCGAGCACTGCCGGTGCCGTTCACTCGCCTACCGGACACTTCCTGGACACGACGAGGATCACGCCGCGTCGCGTGCTACTCGCGGAGGACAACGTAGTCAACGCGAAGCTTGCCGTGCGGATGCTGGAGCGCCTGGGCTGCCGCGTGGACGTCGCGAGCAACGGGCACGAGGCGCTGAAGATGGTGCAGAGCATCCCCTTCGACATCGTGTTCATGGACTGCCAGATGCCGGAGATGGATGGCTTCGAAGCGACGCGTGCGATCCGCGCATGGGAAGCAACGTCGCGTGTCGGCGGGCCTGCGACGCGACTGCCAGTCGTCGCGCTCACCGCGAACGCGATGCAGGGTGATCGCGAGCGCTGCCTCGCAGCCGGCATGGACGACTACATCACGAAGCCACTGGCTCGCGCCGACCTGGCACGCGTGCTGGAGGCGACGACAAGTGTTGCGAGGGAACGGGAACCCGCCCAGTCTGCAGTCGTTACTGGACACCTGCAGAAGTAAGGAGACCGCCGATGGCTCGTTCCCGTGGGTCAGGCTTCAGCCTGACACTCTTGCTCGCCTTTCTGCTGCTGCCCCTGACCACCCTCGCCGACGTCGTCCACCAGCTGCGCATCTACCAGATCTTCGACAACAACAAGCAGGCCTTCCACGACCGCTTCCGCGATCACGCGATGCGCATCATGGCGAAGTACGACTTCCACATCGTCGCGATGTGGGAAGCGAAGAACGGCGCGCGCACCGAGTTCGTCTACCTGCTCGAGTGGCCGGACGAGGCCACGATGAAGGATCGCTGGGGGAAATTCATGAAGGACCAGGAGTGGAAGGACATCAAGAAGGAGACAGCGGCGAAATACGGCAACCTGGTCGGCGAGATCCAGGACCGGACGCTGCACGTGACGAATTACTCGCCGCGCAAAGAGCTGCTCAGCAATTCAAAGAGCTCAGTCGAGAAGTCAACGCCTTGATGCTGCAGCTCGTGCTTTCGCCCTGACGGCTGCTCCCAGGAATTGGCCGCGAAACGCGACGCGCTTTTCACTACACATCGAGTCTTATTCGCCAGGCGCCGCGTCCTGCGAAGTGCAGCGCCGCAGTCCGCCGTGCTCAAATTGCCTGCGGACAACGGAACACGCCAGGCGTATCTTCGGAACTCAATGCAGGAGTGCGGCTGTTGGCAAGACAACAGTGCGCCAGGGAGTCCGACATGGCAACGCTGCAACGCTCGTTGGGTGTGATTCGCATCCTTGTGTGCGTCGCCTGTGTCGCGGGCCTGCCATCCCAGGTCGGGGCGCAAACGAACCTGCCCGAGCCGCGCTTTCTGCAGGAACTGCAGGAGCAGCGCTACCCGACGAGCACGATAACGAGCCAGTCGCGCCGGCGAGGCTGCATTTCGGTCATTCGATCTCGGTGTTCGGCGACACGGCGCTGATCGGTATGCCGCTGTTCGAGAACGTCGGGCGCGTGGCCGTCTTCAAGCGCGACGCTTCCGGGCTGTGGCTGCGTCGAGGCAGCATCGAATCCCCCGATGGCGTGAGCGACGGCAACTTCGGGTTCAGCGTCACGCTCCACCGCCACTTCGCTCTCGTGGGTTTCGGCAGCCTCGACGTCCCGGTGGGGACCCATATCTTTCGCCGCACGAACGGCGGATTCGAGCTGGTGCGAAGCACGCCGCTGTCATTCATCGTCGACCGCGCCACCGGACTTCTGTTCTCCGGCTCGCCTGCTGCCGACGGCTCCGTCGTCATGAGGGTGTTCAGACTCGACCAGCACGGGCGGCTGCACCGGGTGCAGCGCTTCGTCATTCCCCCGGACATCGTGGAGCCGGATCGACGTCAGTCCGTGGTCTGGGATGACACATTCGTGGTCGCCACTCGGGGCGCAGGCTTCGTGTTCGAGCGGCGGCAGGGTTCCTGGCGGCTCACGCAGAAGCTGATCGCCGCCGATGGCAATCCACTCGGCGATTCCGTCGCGATTCGTGGCGACACGATCGTCCTCGGCGCGGTGGGCGCAGATTTTACGCCGGACCCGGGTTGCGAATTCGGACGCTCCGGCGCTGTCTACGTATTCAAGCGACGGCACCATTTGTGGAGCGAGGATCAGAAGATCCGCAGCTCGCTCGAGCGGTGCCTTACGAACTTCGGCGAGCGAGTCGCTTTCAACGGCAAGCTGCTGCTCGTGACGAATGCTGAAAGCAACAACTTCGCCGGCGATGCGGGCTGGCACGTCTTCGAGCGCCAGTTCGGTCAATACCAGCCGATCGCGTTCCGCTTCGTGAGTCTGCAATTTCGCCCGCAGGGCACCGCCTTCGCTCTGCAGGGTGAGACGCTCTTTTACGGTGTCGATGCCATAGATCAGGACGACCGCGGATCGGTCACCCTATGGGACCTGCGACCGGATCAGTAAAGTTGGTGGGCCGTATAGGACTCGAACCTATAACCAACTGATTAAGAGTCAGCTGCTCTACCAATTGAGCTAACAGCCCACTTCCATGCGATCCATGTCGAGGTGGGGTGGACGATGGGACTCGAACCCACGACGGCCGGAATCACAATCCGGGGCTCTACCAACTGAGCTACGTCCACCATCGTCCACTCGTTCCCGCCGCCGACGCGATCTGGCGCGCCCGGCAGGACTCGAACCTGCGACCCCCGGCTTAGAAGGCCGGTGCTCTATCCAGCTGAGCTACGGGCGCACGGCCGTACCGAGTGGTCGGGGCAGAGGGATTCGAACCCCCGACCCTCTGCTCCCAAAGCAGATGCGCTACCAGACTGCGCCATGCCCCGTGCACCCGGGGGCGCGAATGATACGGAAAGACCGTAACGCTCGCCAGTGATTCCCGGCGAGCTGCCGGCGGGGTTCAGCCCCGGCGCCAAGTCGTTGTGCCGTCGGGCTTATCTTCCAGGACGATCCCGGCCCGCGCGAGCTCGTCGCGGAGCTGGTCCGACTCCTTGAAGTTCCGGGCGGCGCGTGCGGCGCGGCGCTGGCCGATCAGCCGTTCGACGTCGGCATCCGCCAGGCCCGACCTGCCCTTGCGTAGAAATTCTTCCGGCTGCAGCTGCAGTACGCCGAGCACCGCCGCCAGCTTTTTCAACTCCGCGGCCAACGCGCTCGCCTTACCCCATTCGTTGGCGCTCTTCGCACGGTTGATCTCGGTCGCGAGCCCCTGCACCGCCGCGATGGCCTCCGGCGTATTGAAGTCGTCGTCCATCGCCGCTTCGAACTGGCGCGTCGCCGCCGTCGGCTCATGACTCTCGGCCGGCTCGATGTCGCGCAGCGCCGTGTAGAGCCGGGTCAACGCAGCATCCGCCTGCTCGATCTGCGTCACCGAGTAGTTGATCGGCCCGCGATAATGGCTCGCGGCGAGGAAGTAGCGCACGACCTCAGGATCGCGCACGTGCGGCGAGTCCAGCACGTCGCGGATGCGGAAGAAGTTGTTCAGCGACTTCGACATCTTCTCGTCGTCGACGTTGAGGAAGCCGTTGTGCATCCACAGCTTCGCGAAACCCGCGCCGGTGGCGGCGCAGGACTGCGCGATCTCGTTCTCGTGGTGCGGGAACTTCAGGTCCATGCCGCCGGCGTGGATGTCGAAAGTCGCGCCGAGCAGCTCGTACGTCATGGCGGAGCACTCGATGTGCCAGCCCGGCCGGCCCTCGCCCCACGGCGAGGACCAGTGCGGCTCGCCGGGCTTCGCGCGCTTCCACAGCACGAAGTCGAGCGGATCGCGCTTCGCTTCATCGACAGCGACGCGGGCGCCGGCGCGCAGATCGCTCAACTGCCGTCCGGATAGCTTGCCGTACGGCGCGAACTTGGAGACCGAGTACATCACGTCGCCGTTGCTCGCAACGTATGCGTAATCCTTGGCGATCAGCTGCTCGATCATGGCGATGATGCCGGGCACGTGCTCGGTGGCCTTCGGCTCGAAATCCGGCCGCAGCAGGCCGAGCCGGTCGTAGTCCTCGTGCATGTACTTGGTGAAACGGGCAGTCAGCTCCTGCACGCTCTCACCGTTCTCGTGCGCGCGGGCGATGATCTTGTCGTCGATGTCCGTGATGTTGCGCACGAACGTGACCTTGTAGCCACGGTACATGAGATAGCGGCGCACGACGTCGAAGGCGGTCTTCGAGCGCGCGTGGCCCATGTGGCAGTAGTCGTAAACGGTATCGCCGCACAGGTACATGCGCACGACGCCGGGCTGGAGCGGAACGAACTCTTCCTTGCGGCCTGTGTACGAGTTGAAGATCTGCACGGTGAAGGTCCCTTAATGCAGTCATTCTAGCGGCGTTTGCTAAGATCACGCGAACTTCGCCGAGGAATGTCGACCGCCATGCGCAGCGTACGTCTACTGATCGCCTCTCTCCTGCTCGTTGCCGGCCTGAGCGCACACGCCCAGGACGCGAGCAACCCCCGCGTGCGGGTCGAGACCAACATGGGCCAATTCGTCATCGAGCTGGATCCGGCCCGCGCGCCGCTCACCGTCGCGAACTTCCTGCAGTACGTGCGCGAGGGCTTCTACTCCGGCGTCATCTTCCACCGCGTGATTTCCGGCTTCATCGCGCAGGCCGGCCAGTACGACGAGAAGTACGTCGAGAAAAAGGCGCGCCCGCCGATTCCCAACGAGTCGGGTAACGGCCTGTCGAACCGGCGCGGCACTGTCGGCCTGGCGCGCACAGCGGACCCGCACAGCGGCGACGCGCAGTTCTATCTCAACCTCGCGGACAATCCGCTCGATCCGCAGCCCACCCGCTGGGGCTACACCGTGTTCGGGCGCGTCGTCGACGGCATGAACGTCGTCGACGCCATCGGCGAGGTCGCCACCGGCGAGGCCGGACCGCTCAAGAAGGACGCGCCGCTGAAGCCGGTCATCATCATCCGCATCGAGGAAATCAAGAGCGCTCCGTGACGACGCTCTTCATCTCCGACCTGCATCTCGACGGCACGCGGCCCGACATCAGCGCGCAGTTTCTCGACTTCCTGGAGCGCGAGGCGCGCGGCGCCGATGCGCTCTACATCCTCGGCGACCTGTTCGAGGCCTGGATCGGCGACGACGACCCGGACCCGGACAAGCGCCGCGTCATCGCCGGCCTGCGCGCGGTGACGAACGCGGGCGTGAAGACGTTCCTGATCCACGGCAACCGCGATTTTCTGATCGGCAGGCGCTTCTGCCGCGAGACCGGCATCGAGCTGCTGACGGACGGCACAGTGGTCGATCTCTACGGCCGCCGCGTACTGCTGATGCATGGCGACCTGCTGTGCACCGACGATCACGCCTATCAGCGCCTGCGTCGCATCGTGCGCAATCCGCTCGTGCAGTTCGCGATGCGCCGACTCACTCTGCGACAGCGCCAGCGGCTCGCGGAGCGCATGCGCGCGGGCAGCAAGGAACACATCGCCTCGATGGACATCGCCGCGCCCGAGATCATGGACGTCAATCAGGATGAGGTTCGCCGTACGTTCGCGCGCTTCGGCGTCGACTGCATCATTCACGGGCACACTCATCGCCCGGCGGTGCACGAGCTGCAGATCGGCGGCCACAAGGCCGTGCGTATCGTGCTCGGCGACTGGTACGAGCAGGGCAGCGTGCTGCGATGGAATCCGCAGGGGTTCGAACTCACAAGCTTGTCGGGCTGAAGCTGCTGCGCAGGGATGCGCGAATGGCGCGGGCGCAGGATGCGCTGAAGCGGCCCGACCTACAGCGGCAACCCGGAGTGGAAGCGCAGCTGCTTGTCCGGTGACGTCGCGAGGTCCGCTTCGATTTCCGCCAGGCGCGCAAGCCGGCCGCGCCAGTCGCTGTCGCCCGCGCGATGCTCCGCCAGACGCAAGTAGACTGACTGATGGCGTGCTTCGGATGCGGCGAGGCCGCCGTAAAACGCACCCAACGGCTCGCGCAGCCGCGGCGCCAGTCCGACGAACCGCTCGCACGAGCGCGCTTCGATCAGCGCTCCACACAACAGCAGGTCCAGCAGCCGGCCCGGCTCGGAACGCCGAATCGCTTTGCGCAGGCCGTCGGCATAGCGCGCCGGCTTCAGGCGCACGAACGGCACGTCGAGCTGCTGCATCATCTTCTGCACCTGCTCGAAATGTCGCAGCTCCTCGCGTGCCAGGCGCGACAAGCGATCGGTGAGCTGCAGATCGTCCGCGTAGGTGAAGATCAGGGCGAGCGCAGTCGACGCCGCTTTCTTCTCGCAGTTCGCATGATCGACGAGCAGCTCGCGCCAGGATGCGCACGCCGCCTCGAACCAGCGCTGCGGGGTCGGCGCCAGCAGGATGTCGCTCAACTCAGCTCCTCGATCTGCGCCAGCAGCGCGCTCGCCGAGCCGAAGCGATGCACCGGATCCTTCGCCAGCAGTTTGTTCAGCAGCTGCTGGTATTTCCGCAACTCCTGCGGCAGCAGCGGAATCGGCGCGTTGGCGTGCATGTAGATGACGCCCATCGGCGTCTGGGCGACGTACGGCTTCTGGCGCGTCAGCATCTCGTAGAAGATCACGCCGAGGCTGTACAGGTCGCTGCGCTCGTCGAGGTCCGAGCCGTGCCCCTGCTCCGGGCTCATGTAGTACGGCGTGCCGAAGATCTCGCCGGTCGCCGTGATTTCGGGCGCGTCGATGCGTACGTGCTTAGCCAGCCCGAAGTCGATCAGCGCGACGCTGCCGTCGGCGCGCAGCATGATGTTTCCCGGCTTCAGATCCCGGTGCAGAACGCCGATCGCGTGCACGACCTGCAGCGCCGCCGCCATCTGCGCGAGATAGGAGAGCGCCTCCGAGTCGTCGAGGTCACTGGCAATCTGCGAGCGCAAGTCGCCGCGCGCGAAGTATTCCATCGCCAGATACGCGTGGTCGTCGGCGATGCCGAGGTCGAAGATGCGCACCACGTTCGGGTGGCGCACCTTCGAGATCAGCTCGTACTCCTGCAGGAATCGCGTGAACTGCGTGTGCTCGTCGCCGGCGCTGGGCGAGTCGCGCAGCACCTTGAGCACGACCATCTCGCCGGCGCGCTCGCTCTCCGCCAGGTACACGCTCGACGTGCCGCCGATCGCGAGCTCGCGCACGAAGCGGTGACCGCGGATGGTCACCGGTCCGAACTGCGATAGCCGCTCGGCTTCCGGTCCCGTTCGCAGCAGTGCCAGTTGCTGGCGTCGCTGCGCGACGGCCTTGCGCAGCACGTCTGCCATGCGGCGATGATCGATGCGTTCGCGTGCCAGACAGTCGACGGCGCCGCGCTTCACTGCGCGCTGCGCGAGCGCCGGATCATCACCGCGCGCCAGGTACAGGATCGGCGGGAAAGCATTGCGATGAAGCAGGTTTTCGAGCCACTTCTCGCCCTGCCCGCGCTCGATGCGGTCGTCGAGCACGACGGCGTCGTAGCCGACGGCGGCAAATCCGGAGTGGAGGCGGCCCGACTGCAGCGGGGCGTGGATGCGGCATTCCGCGCCGGGCCAGATGATCGACACGTGCTGCTCGATCGCGCGGCCAAGCTCCGTGTGATCGGTGACGATCAGCAGGCGCGGCGCGATCGAGCTGTTGGTGTTTTCGGTCACACGGCGCGGATCGCCTTCAGTGAGCCGCCATGCAGCTGCCGGCGCCGCGTCTTCGCTTCATCGGAGCGCTCTTCCTGCAGCCGCGCCAGGTAGGCCGGCGTGACGTCGCCGGTGACGTAGCGGCCGGAGAAACAGGAATCGTCGAACGCCTCGATCTGCGAATCGTGGTGCAGGCACGCGCGCACCAGATCGTCGAGGTCCTGGTAGATCAGGCGGTCGGCGCCGATCAGCTTCGCGACTTCCTCGTCGCTGCGATCGGCGGCGACCAGCTCGGAGGTCGCCGGCATGTCGATGCCGTACACATTCGGATAACGTACCGGCGGCGCGGCCGACGCGAAATACACGCGGTTCGCGCCGGCTTCGCGGGCCAGGTCGATGATCTGCGCCGAGGTCGTGCCGCGCACGATCGAATCGTCGATCAGCAGCACGTTCTTGCCGCGGAACTCCAGGTCGATGACGTTCAGCTTCGAACGCACCGACTTCGCGCGCTGCTCCTGTCCCGGCATGATGAACGTGCGGCCGATGTAGCGGTTCTTGACGAAGCCTTCGCGGTACTTGACGTTGAGCAGCTGCGCCACCTGCACCGCCGCGGTCCGGCTCGTATCCGGAATCGGGATCACGACGTCGATGTCATGATCGGGCCAGACGCGGCGGATCTTCTCCGCCAGCAGGTCGCCCATGCGCAGCCGTGCCTTGTGCACCGAGATGTTGTCGATGATCGAGTCGGGGCGCGCGAAGTAGACATACTCGAAGATGCACGGCGTATGGCGCGCCACCGGCACGCACTGCTGCGAATAGAAGCGGCCGTGCTCATCGATGAACACCGCCTCGCCCGGACCGACGTCGCGCATCAGCTCGAAGCCGAGCTGGTCGAGCGCGACGCTCTCGGAGGCCAGCATGTACTCGCTGCCCTGCGGCGTCTCGCGCCGGCCGATCACCAGCGGGCGGATGCCATGCGGATCGCGGAAGCCGAGCAGACCGTGACCGACGATCAGCGACACCACGGCGAAGCCGCCGCGCGCGCGCCGATAGACCGAAGTCACCGCCGTGAAGATGTCCTGGGCCGAAGCGCGCGGCGTGCCGGCGCGCGACAGCTCGCTCGCGAGCACGTTGAGCAGCACTTCCGAGTCGGAGCTGGTGTTGAGATGGCGCAGGTCCTCGCGGATCAGCACTTCTGCGAGCTCGGCGGCGTTCGTGAGATTGCCGTTGTGCCCGAGGCAGATGCCGTACGGCGAGTTGACGAAGAACGGCTGCGCTTCGGAGGAGGCATCGCAACCGGCGGTCGGATACCGGCAGTGGCCGATGCCGATGTTGCCCTTCAGGCGCAGCATGTGGCGCTGCTGGAAGACGTCGCGCACCAGGCCGTTCTGCTTGCGCATGAACAGCTCCCCATCGGCGCAGGTCATGATGCCCGCGGCGTCCTGCCCGCGGTGCTGTAGCACCGTCAGCGCATCATAGATCTGCTGATTGACCGGCGAGTGCCCGACGATGCCGACGATTCCGCACATTCTCTCAAGCTCCCGACCGCGTCGAGCGCACATCGACGACGGTTTTCATGCCTGTCTCCGCGAAGTTCTGGATCCAGCTCGCCAGCTCGCTCGCGTACGGCAGCAGATGCGACCGCTTCCACCAATCGACCCGGTTGAGCTCCACGAACTCCCCGAGCATCACGAACACTGCAATCACCACCGCGCCGCGCACCGTGCCGAACACCAGGCCGAGCATCCGGTCGACCAGCACGCTCAGCGCCGAATGACGCAGAAAGTAACCGAGAATTGCCGCGATCAACCAACCGATCACCAGCACGCCCAGCACGATCAGCGCGCGTGCGGTCCACAGGCTCACTGGCGGCTTGCCGACCATGCCGCCGAGATACGGCTCCAGCGCGGGGGCGTAGCGCCACGCGAACCACAGGCCGCCGAGCCAGGCGAGCAGACCGACTGCCTCGCGCACGAAGCCGCGCAGCATGCCCAGGAGCATCGATGCGAGCAGCACACCGACAATCAGGTAGTCAGGTGCATTCATAGGCCGGGCGACACCACCATGACGTTGCGAAGGGCAACTTTGGGCGCGCGGATTCTAACAGCGCGCCTCAATGCCAACCAACGAAATACGCCCAATTCGGACGTCACGGATGCGCCACGACCTTCGCGCCCGGCGACTTCAGATCCCGCAGCGCCGCTTCGGCGCTCGCGCGATCCTTCATGGGCCCGACCCGGACCCGGTACAGCGTCCCGTTGCCGGACTTCAGCGGCATCACGAACGCGCTCTGGCCCTGCTCTCGCAATTGCTTGACCAGCCGCTCAGCATTCGCTTCCTTCGAGAACGTCCCGAGCTGCACCGCCCACCGGCCGGATGTGGGGGCGGCGGCGCTGGAAGCAAGTGGACGCTGCGGCTCGCGCACCGGCGGCGTTGCAGCGGTCGGCGCTTCGACTACGGGCTTCGGCGGGGGCTGCGAAACTGGCTCCGGCTGCGGTTGCGGCGTTGTCGCAGTGGACGCCTGCGACGCCTCAGGCTTTGCCTGATCGTCGGGAACGGGTTGTGCAGCAGCCGGCTGCGATGTCGCCTGCCCCTCGGGCGGCGGCGCGCGATTCTCGACGACGGCCGGCGGCGGCTGCTCGCTAGGCGAGTGGCTCAGATCGATCGTATACGTCTTGATGGGCGCGTCGCTGCGAGGTTGCGCAGCGGCGGGTTCCGCGCGCGAGTCTCCCCTCGGACCGGAGAGCATTTCCGGAATCAGGATGATCGCAGCGGCCATCAACACGGCCGCACCGACCAGACGCTCTTTGACTACGCGATCCACGGCTGCAGAGTATAAAGCGCGGGACCGACGGTCAGGAACGAACCGAATACGACTACGCGATCGCCCGGACGCGCCAGCGCTTCGGCCGCTTGGCAACCCGCGACGACGTCGTCCGCGACTGCCTCCACATCGACACCGACTGCTCGCACGCGCTCCGCAAGCGTTTCCGGCGGCAACGCGCGGCCGCCTTGCAGTCCGACGATGATCCACGCGTCGAACGAGTCGCGCAGCTCCGTCACGATACCCTCGACATCCTTGTCGGCGAGCACGCCGCACACGGCGATCGTCCGCCCGTTCGTTGAGCGCGCAGCGAGCTGCGCCGCCAGCGTGTGCGCCGCCGCCGGGTTGTGGGCGACATCGAGGATCCATTCGACAGGCCGCTCACTGCTGGCTCGAATGACCTGGAAGCGTCCCGGCAGCGTCACCGTCTGCAGACCGCGCTCGATGGCCGATCGCGGGACAGGCAGCGGCGACTGCAAAGCTTCGAGCGCTGCGAGCACGGCGGCAGCGTTGTCGTATTGAATCTCGCCGTGCAACGCCGGCGCCGGCAGGTCGCGCTGTTCGCCGGTGCGGCCGCGCCAGCTCCAGCGCTGGCCGGCCTTGACCCAGTCGAAGTCGCGCCCGAGCTGCTGCAGATCGGCCCCGATCCGTTGCGCGTGCTCGGCAATCGATGCGGGCATGGCGCGCGCGCCGAAGATGGCGGGCCGGCCGCCGCGGAAAATCCCCGCCTTCTCGCGCCCGATGCTCTCGCGGTCGCGGCCGAGCCAGTCGCAATGGTCGAGATCGATCGAAGTGACAACCGCGACGTCGGCGTCGACGACGTTCACCGCGTCGAGCCGCCCGCCCATCCCGACCTCCATCACTACTGCGTCGGGCTGCGCGTCCGCGAATACGAGCAGTGCGGCCGCGGCGTTGAACTCGAAGAACGTCAGCGTGTCGTCGCCGCGGGCCGCATCGATGCGCTCGAACGCCTTCATCAGCGCCGCATCGGAAACTTCGACGCCGCCGACGGCGATACGCTCGTTATAGCGAAGCAGGTGCGGCGAGGTGAACGTGCCGACGCGATAGCCGGCCTCGGCGAGGATGCGCGCCGTCAGCGCGACGCAGGATCCTTTGCCGTTGGTGCCGGCAATGGTGATGACCGGACCTGCGGGACGCTGCCAGCTCAGGCGGTCGAGCGTGCGCTGCAGCCGCTCCAGTCCGAGATCGATCGCGTTGGGATGCAGCTGCTCCTGCCAGGCGAGCCAATCGGCGAGACGGCGGAACCTCGGGCTCCGCTCGCTGGGCCCGGTCATGCATCACACCGCCGGTGCGGCGGGCTTGTGCATGAACATCGTCAGCAGGCCGGCGATGCGGTCGCGCATGTCGCGGCGGTCGACGATCATGTCGAGCGCGCCGTGATCGAGCAGGAACTCGGCGCGCTGAAAGCCTTCCGGCAACGTCTCGCGCACCGTCTGCTGAATGATGCGCGCGCCGGTGAATCCGATCAGCGCCTTCGGCTCGCCGATGTTGACGTCGCCGAGCATCGCCAGGCTCGCGGACACGCCGCCAGTGGTCGGATCGGTCAGCACCGAAACGTACGGCAGGCGTGCCGAAGCCAGCCGCGCGAGCGCGGAGCTGGTCTTCGCCATCTGCATCAGCGACAGCAGCGCTTCCTGCATGCGCGCGCCGCCACTCGCGGAAAAACACACCAGCGGCTTGCGATGCTCGATGCAATGCTCGACGCCGCGCACGAAGCGCTCGCCGACCACCGAGCCCATGGAGCCGCCGAGGAACGCGAACTCGAACGCGCCGGCGACGATCGGCAGCCCGTGCAGGCCGCCAGCCATCACGACCATGGCGTCCTTCTCCTGCGTGCTCTTCTGAGCCTGCAGCACCCGGTCGCGATACTTCTTGGTGTCGCGGAACTTGAGCGGGTCCTCGGGCTCGATGCCTTCCGCGAGCTCCACCGCCGTGTCGGGATCGAGAAAGTATTCGAGCCGCTCGCGCGCGCCGATGCGCATGTGATTGCCGCACTTCGGACAGACGTGCAGGTTGCGCTCCAGCTCGGCGCGGTACAGCACCGCGTCGCAGGCCGCGCATTTCATCCACAGGCCTTCCGGCACCGAGCGCGTCCGGCGCTCGGTCTTGATCCGCGAAGGCATGATCTTTTCGAACCAGGTCATAGGGAAGGCATCGTGGGGTCAGCGGGCTCGCTTGGCAAGGCCAGGCTGGGCGTGTAACGGATTCCGGCCAGGTACAGCCCGCCGGGCGCCGCTGTGACGCCGCCCTTGGTGCGATCGCGCGCCGCCAGCACCTCGGCGGTCCAGTCCGTCGGCCGCTCGCCTGAACCAACTGCGATCAACACGCCGGCGATGTTGCGCACCATGTGATGCAGGAAGGCGTTCGCGCGCACAGTCAGCACGACTCGATCGCCGCTGCGCTCGACCGCGATCTCGTGCACGTTGCGCAGCGGCGTGCGCGCCTGGCACTCGGCGGCCCTGAACGACGAGAAGTCGTGCTCGCCCACCAGATGCGCCGCAGCTGCGCGCATGCGGGTTTCGTCGAGAGGGTCGCGAATCCAGCAGACGCGGCCGGCGGCGAGGGCCGGACGCGCGGTGCGGTTGAGAATGACGTAACGATACGTGCGCGCCAGTGCGCTGTAGCGCGCATGGAAAGCTTCGGGAACCTGGCGCGCCCACAACGCGCTGACCTGCGGCGGCAGGTTCGTGGTTGCGCCGAGCACCCAGCCTCGCTCGGCACGCACCGCTGGCGTGTCGAAGTGAATGACCTGCATCGCGGCGTGCACGCCGGCGTCGGTCCGGCCGGCGGCAGTTACTTCGACGGGATGATCGGCAACGATGGACAGCGCTGCTTCGACGACCGACTGGATCCCCAGTGCGTGCGCCTGCGACTGCCAGCCGCAGAACGCACTGCCGTCGTATTCCAGGCCGAGCGCGATTCGGGTTATCTGATCGACTCCATCAGGCGCTGCGCTTCCTGCTTCTGGCTGGCGTTGCCCTCCGACAGCACCTCTTCGAGGATGCTGCGGGCGCCGTCCGGATCGCCCATGTCCATGTAGGCGCGCGCCAGGTCGAGCTTGGTGCCGACCTCGCTCATGGTCACCGGCTCGAGCTCCGACAACCCGACGTCGCCGCCCGCAATCGTGCGGCGGTGAGTCGAGTCGCCGTCGTCACCGGACAGCGGCTCGCCGACGTCGAGATCGACGCGCGGCACTTCCGAGGTGCGATCGGCGAATACGTCGCTCGAGAAGTTGTCGGCGTCGCGATCGCCGCCGCGCACCTGTTTCACCGTCTCCGGGCCCGTGCCCGCGCCGGACAGATGATCCAGGTCGACGTCCAGCTCCTTCGGCATCGACGGACGCTTCATCTCCGCCGTCGACTCGTTTTCGACGCGCGGTTGCTCGACGGTGTCGCCGCCCGCGAGATCGACCTGATCGATGTAGATCGTGCCGGTGGTCTCGATGTCGAACTTGTCCCGCGGCGCCTTCATCGTGCGGTCGAAGTTGCTGATGGCGGGCGCGAGCTGCGTCATCTCATCGTCGCGCAGCGGCGCCGGGGCTTCGGCCGTCGGATCCTTCTCCAGCGACGTCGTGTCTTCCAGCGAGCCGGAGGTTTCCAGCGAATCGACGTCGAGGCCGAGATCGTCCAGCGACAGCTCGGCAGTCTGCTCCGCCTTGGCCCCTGCGGTCTTCTCGCGGATCGTGCGCTCGCGCATCGTCTGCGAGGCGCGATCGATCTGCGGCGTTTCGATCGTCGGCGTTTCCTGCGTGCGCGACAGCGGGTCGAGCTCGCGGGTCGGCTCTTCGTCGGCGCCGCGCTTCGGCTCGTCGAGCAGGAAGTCGAGGTCCGACGACGTACCGCCCTGCGCCGGGGCCGGCCGCTCGCCGCTGGTGAATTCCAGGTCGAGGCCCGCGGGCTTGTCGGCCTCGGGCTCCGCGAACAGGTCGACGTCGACGCGGTTCTCGCCGCCTTCGAGATTGACGTCCACCAGGTCGACGTGCGGCGCGCCGGCTTCGCCCTTGAACATCGGGTCGTCGGGCGCGATCTGCTTGCCCATGATGAGCACTTTGTCCCACTCGCCCGGCGAGGCCTGGCCGCGACCGGTGTGCAGCTCACGAGCCGTGTCGAGGAACAGGTCCTTGTTGCCCCACACGAAGTAGATTTCCAGCAGCTTCAGCTTGAGGTCGCGGCGTCCCGGCTCGCGGCCGATCGCAATCTTCACCAGGTCGGCGGCCTGGTCGTACAGGCCGTAAGCCATGTGGAAGTCGGCTTCGGCGAGCGCGTCCTGCTGATCGAACCGCACCTGCGTCTCGCTGCTCATCGTCTCGTCGGCGCGGGACGTTGCAGCTGCTGCCGGCGCCGCAGCTGCGGCGGCAACGGGCTCGAGACGCGGCTTCGGCGGCTCGGCGCGGCGTGCAGTCGGCGCAGGCGCCGGCTCTTCGGACTCGGGGAGCGTGTCCTCGTCCGAGTCTTCGACCAGGAACGAATCGCGATCGCGCGCTTTCGTGACCGGCGACATCGCCGGCGCGGCGCGCGTGGCACGCGGCTCGAAATCGAGCCCGGCCATCGCATCGGCCGCCGTTGCAGCTTCTTCGCGGCGGCGGCGGATGAAGACGAACAGGAACGCGACGATCACTGCGACGCCGGCCAGTACGAACGCCCACCAGTAATCGCCGATGCGATCGAACAACGACGGCGTCGGCTCGGCGGGCTTCTGCACCGGCGGCCGTGCAACCGGCGGCGCGGCAGTCTGTTCAGCCGGAGGCGTCTCGGCCGGCGTTTCGGTCTGCTGTGCCGACTGCTCCGGCGGCGTCGCTTCGGGTTGCGGCGCGGGCTCGACCGGCGCTTCGGTCGCGCTCTGCTGAGTTTCGGCCAGGCCCTGGCTCGGCAACGCTACGCGGTTGTCGCTGGGTGCCGGACCCGTCGTCGTCGGTGCAGTGGACGGTGCCTTGGCCACTTGCTCAGGCGCAGGAGTGGGTGCCGGCGCAGCTGGCGTCTCCGCCGGGGTGACCAGCCGCAGACGGTTCGCTTCTTCCTGCGCGGTTTGCGTCGGCTGCTGCGCACCGCTCCACTCGGCCGCCTGGCGGCGGACCTCCGCGGTGGCTTCCGAAGTCGAGATCGCTTCGATGTCGGACAGCTCCGGAACGCGCAGCACGGCGCCGGAGCGCAGACGATTGATGTTGCCGTTGAAGGCCGCGGGGTTCGCGCGGAACAGCGCGATCATCGTGCGATTGACTTCGCGGCGCGAGCCGTTCGGTGTGACCCGGCTGGCGATGCGCCAGAGCGTGTCGTTGCGCTCGACCGTGTACTCGCCGGCGAGCGGCGTGCCGGCGGCACTCGCGACCGGTTCCTGGGTCGGCTCAGAGGCAGAAGAAGGTGTCGGCAGCGGCGTCGCCTGCGCCGGCGGTTCGGCAGGCGCCGGCTGGGCGGGGCGCTCGATGCGGCCGCCGCTGGGCGCACCGGCCTGCGGTGTCGTGACCGGCGCCTGGGCCTGGGCTTGGGGCTGCGACGGCATGAACACCGGCGGGTCGAGCAATACGGTGTACTCGCGCAGCAGTCGGCCGCGTGCCCAGCTCGCCTCGACGAGCAGCGTGACGAACGGCTCCGTGACCGAGCGGCTGGAAGTGATCTTGATGGCGGCGCTGCCGTCACGGCTGCGCTGCACCGACAACTGGAAATTCGCCAGGAAGAGCGGCCGGTCGAGGCCGTAGCGCTGGTACATGTCGGGGCCGGCCAGGCCCACCTTGAGGCCCGCCAGCTCGTCGGCGGTCGGCGCAATCAGGTCGATCTCGGCGTCGAACGGCTGGTTCAGGGCGGAGTGCGGACGGATTTCACCCAGACCCAGCGCGTACAGCGTCGTGGGGGACAGCAGTGCGCCGATCAACAGCAGGCGCGGCAAATGTCTTCTCATCAGCTCTCCCGAGTCTCGTCCCGATGCGTTCCCAAGCTCTTGGCCCCAGTGGCCTGCGGGGGCCTTTGATTAATCAGTGCTTTTGGGCAGGCGCGAGCGGTCAAAAGCTCATGTGCTTCTTGACTTTGCGCGCGCAAATATAGCTTACAAGTAATCTTTCACCAAAATTTCGGCGATTTGGACGCTATTTAAAGCAGCTCCCTTGCGAACGTTATCGGACACAAT
>DATBKP010000076.1:0-35092 GCA_036555785.1 Steroidobacteraceae bacterium | reverse complement strand
CGTGACGGCGTGCAGGGGAAGGGTGCGAGCCGCCGCCTGCGCCGATCCGGGAAAGTACCGGCGATCCTCTATGGCGGGCACAACGAGCCGCGCCAGATCCTGCTCGACCACCAGAACCTGCTGACCTTGCTGGTGAACGAGCGCTTCTTCTCGACGATCCTGCAGCTCAAGATCCAGAACGAGACGCAGGCGGCGATCGTCAAGGACGTGCAGCGCCACCCGGCGAAGAACCAGATCCTGCACATGGACCTGCAGCGCGTGCTCGAGAACGAGCAGATCCGCATGCAGATCCCGCTGCACTTCAAGGGCGGCGCCGCCGCACCCGGCGTGAAGACGCAGGGCGGCGTGGTCTCCCACCTGCAGAATCTCGTGCAGGTCATGTGCCTGCCGAAGGACCTGCCGGAGTTCCTCGAAATCGATCTCTCGCAGATGGAGATCAACGACATCAAGCGCCTGTCTGACATTCCGCTGCCCGCGGGTGTGCAGCTGGTGGATCTTGCGCACGGCCGCGACGAGCCGGTCGTGTCGATCCATCATCCGCGCGCCGAGGAAGTGGAAGCGCCGCCGGCCGAAGCTGCTGCCGCAGTTGCAGGCGCGACGCCTGCAGCCGGTGCTGCTGCTCCGGGCGCCGCTGGAGCTCCTGCTGCAGGTGCCGAGGCGAAGGCCGCAGAGGGCAAGCCTGCCGCTGCGGGCGCCGCTGCCGCACCGAAGGCCGCTGCTGCCGCGCCGAAGAAGGAAGGCGGCAAGAAGTGATGCAGCGGCATTCAGCGGCATTGCCGCTGAATGCCTGTGATGAGTGATGGAGTGATGAGCGACCTTGCCTCATCACGTCCATCACTTCATCACTCCATCACCTTTCTCCCATGGCCGGCACTCCTCTGAAGATCATCGTCGGTCTCGGCAATCCGGGACCCGAGCACCTGCTCACGCGTCACAACGCGGGCTTCTGGTTCGTGGATGCGCTCGCGTCGAAGGCCGGTGCGCGCTTTCGTCCGCACACGAAGTTTCAAGGCGAGATCTGCCGTACGCAGCTGTCGGGCGGCGAAGTGACGCTGCTCAAGCCGATGACCTACATGAATCGCAGCGGGCTCGCGATCCGCGCGCTGGTCGACTATCTCAAGGTGCCGGCCAGCGAGGTGCTGGTGATCCATGACGAGCTAGACCTGCCGGTGGGCGACGTGCGCTTCAAGTTCGGCGGCGGCGCCGGCGGGCACAACGGCCTGCGCGACACGATCACGCATCTCGGCGCGGACTTCTGGCGCCTGCGGTTCGGCATCGGGCATCCCGGCGACAAGGCCGAGGTGATCGATTACGTCCTGCGCCGCGCGCCGCGCGAAGAAGAGGCGCGCCTGCTGGAATCCGTCAGCGAGGCGATTCCGGCGCTGCAGGTGTTCCTCGAGCAAGGCTCCGAGCCCGCAATGAACGCGCTGCACGGCAACGGGAAGTGACCGGAGAACCATGGGTATCAAGTGCGGCATCGTCGGTCTGCCGAACGTCGGTAAGTCGACGCTCTTCAATGCGCTGACGCGCGCCCAGATCGCGGCGGAGAACTATCCGTTCTGCACGATCGACCCGAACGTCGGCGTCGTGCCGGTCCCCGACGCGCGCCTCGACGTGCTCGCGGGCATCGTGCAGCCGGCGCGCATTCTGCCGGCGACCGTCGAATTCGTAGACATCGCCGGCCTGGTGGCCGGCGCTTCCAAAGGCGAAGGACTCGGCAACCAGTTCCTGTCGCACATCCGCGAGACGGACGCGGTCGCGCACGTCGTGCGGTGTTTCGAGGACGACGACATCGTGCACGTGGCGGGTCGCATCAAGCCGCTCGATGACATCGAAGTCATCAACACCGAGTTGGCGCTCGCCGATCTCGATACCGTCGAGCGCGGGCTGCAGCGCGCGGAAAAGGCCTCGAAGGCGGGCGACAAGGATGCGATCCGCCAGCGCGACCTGCTCAAGAAGCTGCGCGACCACCTGGATGCCGGCAAGCCGGCGCGCTCGCTCGTCAAAGATCCCGAAGAGCGGCGGCTGTTGCAGGAGCTGCACCTGATTACGCTCAAGCCGGCGATGTATGTCGCGAACGTGGCCGAGGGCGGCTTCAAGAACAACCCGCATCTGGATGTCGTGCGCCAGCGCGCGGTCGAGGAGAACTCCGAGGTCGTGGCGGTGTGCGCGGCGATCGAAGCGGAGATCGCGCAGCTCGACGAAGGCGACCGCGCCGATTTCCTGCAGGAGCTCGGCCTGGAAGAGCCGGGTCTGAACCGCGTGATCCGCGCCGGCTACAAGCTGCTCGGCCTGCAGACCTATTTCACCGCGGGACCGAAAGAGGTGCGCGCGTGGACGGTCAAGATCGGCGCGACGGCGCCGCAGGCGGCCGGCGTGATCCACACCGACTTCGAGAAGGGCTTCATTCGCGCGGAGGTCATCGCCTACGACGACTACGTCGCGAACAAGGGCGAGCAGGGCGCGAAGGAAGTCGGCAAGCTGCGGCTCGAGGGCAAGGAATACGTCGTCCACGAAGGCGACGTCATGCATTTCCGCTTCAACGTGTGAGGTAGCTCGCGTGGCCGTACGCGACTTCGACATTCGCGACGAGCGCTTCCGCCAGTGCATCCGCACCAGCGCCAACATCGAGCGCCTGCACACCGGCTGCCGCTGGACCGAGGGGCCGGTGTATTTCCCCGCGATGCGCTCGCTGCTGTTCAGCGACATTCCGAACGACCGCATGCTGCGCTTCGACGAGCAGTCGGAGGCGGTGAGCCTGTTCCGCCAGCCCGCCGACTACACCAACGGCAACACCGTCGATCGCCAGGGCCGGCTGGTCTCGTGCCAGCAGGGCACGCGGCGCGTGGTGCGCACCGAGCACGACGGCTCGATCACGGTGCTGGCCGACCGCTTCGAGGGCAAGCGCTTCAACAGTCCCAACGACGTCGTCGTGAAGTCCGACGACTCGATCTGGTTCAGCGATCCCTCCTACGGCATCGATTCCAACTACGAGGGATTCCAGGCCCCGAGCGAGCTCGGCGAGCGGCGCGTCTATCGCATCGATCCGCGTAGCGGCGCGGTGCGCATCGCAGCGGCAGGATTCGCGCAGCCGAACGGCCTGGCGTTCTCGGTCGACGAGCGGCGCATGTACATCGTCGACTCGGGCAAGGGACACGGCATCCTGCGCGTCTTCGATGTTCGCGGCGATGAGCTGAGCGGCGGCGACGTTTTCGTCGAGTGCGCCGACGGCATCTACGATGGTCTGCGCATCGACGTGAACGATCGCATCTGGACCAGCGCCGGCGAAGCGGTCCATTGCCACGAGCCGGACGGCACGCTGCTGGGTCGCATCCTGCTACCCGAGCGCGTCTCGAATCTCACATTCGGCGGCCCGAAGCGCAACCGCCTCTACATCACCGCCACCTCATCGCTGTACTCCGTTCTCGTCGCGGTGAGCGGGGCGAAAACCTTCTAGCCGGTGCCGGGAGAGAAAAACGGGGGAAAGTGAGCAGCGCAGCAACGAGTTCGTTGCGGATCTCACGGTTTGGAAAGGCGCCGCAGCGTCTGTCGAACGGTGGATGCGTCTCGCTTGAGATGGCGCGCGATCGCGGCGACTGAAGTTATTCCTGCGCCGACGGCTTGCTCAACGATCCAGGTACGCGCGAGCCTGACGGCGCCGAGGCGGCTGCGCGACCGCAGCTCGATCTCGGTGGTTTCAAACCTTGCGCAGGCGTCATCGATCACGCTTTGAAGCGCGGAGTCGGCCGGCTGCTGCCACCTTTCTCCGAGAACACGTTGTGCGAACCCATCCCCGCCAAGGACCCGCGGATCACGCTTGTTACGCTCGACAAGCGGCGAGCGCTCAGGCGGGGAGTTCACGAATGCCCGATATGCGGCGATCGCACGCTGGCGATCCTGATCGAACATGCGAAGTGCGAAGCCCGTCGTCACCCATGGCTCACAGCGCTTTCCAAGGTAGACATGGTGACTGGACCAGGGATAGCTGTCGGGCGACGTAGCAAGTTTTGCTCGCACCGGATTGAGATGAATGTATCGGAGCAGCGCAAGCAGATACGCATCAGCATCGACTAGCAGCGCGTGATAGCGCTTCTCGAAAAGATGTCCGGTCGTCTGTAGCCGAGCTTGCACGCCGCGCGCATAGCGACCCGCGATCAGCAGCATGATCTTGCTGAGCGGCGTATCGCTCACCTGCAGTAGCGCATGCACGTGATTCGTCATATAGCAGTAGGCGTGCAGCTGCGCATCGCAGTCGATGAGGATCTCCCGGACAATGCTTGTTAGCAGACGGCGATCGTCCGGCGTGAAGAAAATGTCTTGACGATGATTGCCACGCAGCGTGACGTGATACAACGCGCCAGCTGCGTGGATGCGAGGGAATCGCGGCATTCCTTGCCCGAGAGACTGTGAGCGCCGCCGTCATGCTACTCGGAGTACTGGCCGTGGTTTGCTCGCGTTCCGCCCGGCAATCGCCAGTTTCTCGCTTCATCATTCTATTGCTGCAGTGCTCAGTTTCCCCCGTTTTTCTCTCCCGGCACCGTCTAAGCGAGCGCGTACAGGCAATCGACGAACGACTTTACGGCGCCGTCGATGCCTGCGACTTTCGGGTTGTTGGATTCGATCACGTAGTACTCGTCCGGCGCGTGCGCGCGTTCGCCGAAGCCCATGCCGAAGCCGCCCGCCGCGAGCTTCAGCGGCTCGCCGGTGAAGACCGAGCTCGGGTCCGAGCCGCCGGAGCGCGGCAGCAGCAGGGGCTCGACGCCGTACTGGCGATACACCGCTCGCTCCGCCTTGATCAGCTCCGAATCGGCTGACGTCGACGACACCTCGTTCATGCCGCCATTGATCACGACTTCGATGTCGCCGAAGCCGCGCTTGGCGAGATGTGCCTTCAGCTTCGCGACGGTGTCATCCGGCGTCATGTCCGGCACGAGGCGCATGTCGAGCTTCGCCACCATCCGGTGCGGCAGAATCGTCTTGCCGCCCGGACCCGTGTAGCCGCCGACGAGGCCTTCGATCGTGAGCGTCGGGCGCGACACACCATCCTCGATCGCCTGCCGCCAGCTCGCATTGCGCGCCCAAGTCTTGATGCCGAGCGAATCCTTGAACTCCTTCTCGTCCAGCTGCTTCGCCGCGAGATCGAGCATCGCGTGCTCGGCCGGCGTCAGCGGCCGGACCTTCTCGAAGAAACCATCGACGGCAGGATCGCCCGCGGGTGTCACGAGTGTGTTCAGTGCTTGCACGAGATGCCATGCCGGCTGGTCCAGCCGCGCCGCCAGCGATGAATGCACGTCACTCGTCGCGCCGCGGCCCCATTTCTCGCTGCTCGCGATCAGGTCGCACTCGATGTCGCCTTTGTTGCCGAGCGAGATGATCACGCTGCCGTCCCACTCCTGCGCAGCCTCGGGCATGAACACGCCGACGCTCTTCGACAACGCGGCGCTCACTTCGGGGGAGTGCACGATCTGCGGAAAGTTCGGCGAGCCGATCTCCTCCTCGCCTTCCGCGACCAGCACCAGGTTGACCGGGATCTTGCGGCCCGCGTAGCGAATCGCCTGCAGCGCCGAGAGGAATGCAGATTGCGGACCTTTCTGATTCACGGCGCCCCGACCCATCACGACCTTGCCGCGCTCGGGCATGTCGATGACACGTCCTGCAAAAGGCGGCACCGACCATTCCTCGGGATTCACCTGCTTCACGTCATACATGAAGTACAGCCCGAGGGTGCGCCTGGCGCCTGCGTCGAGCGTGGCGAACACGCCGGGATGACCCTTGGTCTGGATGCATTCGGCGCGCTGGAAACCGGCGTCGAGCGCGAGCTGGCGCATGCGCTCGCAGCCTTCCGCCATGCCGACGTTCTCGGCGGCGATCGATTTCACCGTTATCCATTCCTGCAGGTACTTGACCCACGTGTCGTGTCGGCGCTCGATTTCCTGATAGATGGCCTTGCGATCGGCAGCGCCGGCAGCGCGTACCGGTCCGGCGAGCGCGGCGCCCGCAAGCGCGCCTGCAGCCACGAAGTCTCTGCGAGTGAAAGCGGTCACGGCGCACCTCCCGGGTGCTTCTGATTCTGTTTCTATGCTGCCAGAAACTGCAGCAGTGCTTCCGTGAATTCTTGTTGGCGCTCGATGGGGAGCAGGTGAGCGGCTTCGAGCATGACGAGCTGCGCGCCGGGAATCGAGGCCGCGATCAACGCGTGATCCGCGGGCGTCGTGCCCGGATCCTGGGTGCCGCCGACCACGAGCGTCTTGGCGGTGATCGTCTTGATCGATTGCCGCTGATCCATTTCCCGAATCGCGGCCGCGCAGGCGACGTAGCCCTCCGGCTTCACACTCAGCAACATCGACCGGATGCGCTCGACCACGTCCGGATGCGCCATGCGATAGGGCGCGGTGAGCCAGCGCTGCAGAATGCCGTCGATCAGTGGCGCTATGCCCTGCGTGAGCACAGGCTCCATGCGTGTCTTCCAGTTCTCGCGCGCCGCGGCCATGTACGGCGAAGTGCTGCACAAGGCAATCTTGAGCACCCGATCCGGCCACAGGGTCGCGATCTGCATCGCCGTCATGCCGCCAATGGAAAGTCCGCACAGATGCGCGCGAGCGATCCCGCACGCGTCCAGTACGGCGAGCGCGTCGCGCGCGAGTTGCTCCATCGTGAGCTCGGACCTGGAGCCGGTCGTCGATTCGCCATGGCCGCGTGCATCGAAGCGCACGACTTCGAAGCGTTCGCTCAGTACGGGAAACAAGTCATCCCAGATCTCCAGGCGCGCGCCCAGAGGATGAAACAGCAGCAGTGCCGGCGCGCCTGGCCGGGGGGTGTGCTCGCAACGCAGCTCTGCGTCTTCGGTCGTAACCCGCTTCATTCGTCCCACCTCCGTGCCCGGTGCTTGCCTACAACGCACAGCCTAACCCTGCGGTTCAGGGTGCTTGCACTCTTTGCAAGAAAGCTAGCGAGTGCTACTCTTTTGGTAGCGATCGCTAGCTTTTCGTCGTTGCGGCAGGGGGAGAACGATATGGGCGAGTCGAAAGCAGTCCTGGGCGTGAAGTACGGGTTGCTCGTGCCGTTGTTCGTCGCGGGGGGCGCTGCGCTGGCACAGCAGGCGCCGCAGCCGCAGATCGAAGAGATCATCGTCACCGCGCAGAAGCGCGCACAAAGCCTGCAGGAAGTGCCGGTCGCAGTGACCGCCTTCTCCGGCGACGCGCTGGAAGACCACCACGTCAACGACGTCAGGGACCTGAATCAGCTCGCGCCGAGCCTGCAGGTGAAGACCGACGACAACGCCGCCAATCCGAAGATCTTCATCCGCGGCGTCGGCCTCAACGACTTCAATCCGAACACCGCCAGCGCCGTGGGCCTGTACACGGATGGCGTGTATATCGGCTCGCCGCTGGCGCAGATGGCGCAGTTCTTTGACATCGACCGCCTCGAGGTGCTGCGCGGGCCGCAGGGCACGCTGTACGGGCGCAACACGACGGGCGGCACGATCAACGTGATCACGCGCAAGCCGACGCAGGAGCCGCAAGGCGACATCAGCGTCGAAGCCGGGCGCTTCGATTCCCTGAACGTCGAAGCCGCGGTCGGCGGCCCGCTCGCGAAGGACGTGCTGGCGGGACGGCTCGCGGTCAATGTCATCCAGGACGACGGCTACGCGAAGAATCGCCTCACCGGGCACTCCGGCAACGACACCGATCGCTGGGCCGCGCGCGGCTCGTTGAGCTTCACGCCGTCATCGAACTTCGACGCGCTGGTGCAGTTGCGCTACGGCAAGACCAACGGCGGCTCGATCTGGGCGTACAACCGCGCACTGTTCCCCGCCACCCCCGAGGCCACCGGGCCGGACGGCTTCTGTGCGCCGGACTCTTACACGTCGGGCGCGTGCACCGATATCGCTGGCTACGCGAATACCAGCAGCGACTTGTATCGCGGCGATTATCACTTCGAAGGCCAGGACGAGGTCGAGACGCGGGGCGCGTCGGCGACGTTGACTTGGGACCTGGGCAACCTGCAGCTGGTCTCGGTCTCCGGCTACGACCACGCCGATCGCGACGACCGCGAAGACACGGACGCGGGCCCGAACGACGTCATCACAGCGACCTATCGCGCCAAGCAGAGCGTGTTCAGCGAGGAGCTGCGACTCCAGTCCACTGACGAAGCTGCGAAGGCGTTCTGGGTCGCTGGCCTCTACTACTCGCACGACGATCTCGATACCAATTCGTATCTCGACGTGCTGCGGCTGTTCCGGCCGCTGTTCGTGACGCCGGACAATCCCAACGGCTTCGCGCCCGAGTTCAGCGTCGGCGTGTTCGGCTATCCGTACACGCAGAAGACCGAGAGCTGGGCCGGCTTCGGCCAGCTCGACTACAACTTCACCGAGCGCCTCACCGGCACGGTCGGCGTGCGCTACTCGCACGACAGCAAGGACTTCCACTACGCGTCCACCGCCGAGTTCGACACGATCACGATCTTTACGCTGGACGACAGCAAGGATTTCAGCTCGGTCTCCGGCAAGCTCGGGCTGCAGTACCGCTTCAGCGACGACGCGAACGTGTACGGCAGCTACAGCCGCGGCTACAAGAGCGGCGGCTTCTTCGGCGGGCAGACCGTCGCGCCGGAGGATCTCGCGCCTTACGCCGACGAGAAGGTCGACGCGTTCGAAGTGGGCGCAAAGCTGCAGTCGCCCGAGCGGCGGCTGCGCAGCAGCTTCGCCGCGTTCTACTACGACTATCAGGACCTGCAGGTCTACACGCTGATCCTGCGCGGCGCGATCACTGTGCAGAACTTCACCAACGCCTCGAATGCGCGCATCTATGGCGCGGAAGGGGAGCTCAGCTTCACGCCCGTCGAGCATCTCGACCTGTCGCTCTCGGGCGCCTGGCTCGATGCCACCTACCAGGACTTCCACTCCGTGGGCCAGGACTACTCCGGCAATCGCCTGCCGAACGCGCCGCGCAGCAGCCTCACGGCTGCGATCCGCTATGAATGGCCGATGTTCGGCGGCGCGCTCGCGATCCAGACCGACGCGACCTACCGCTCGAAAGTCTTCTACGACACGCGCAACGTGGAGCGGCTGTCCGATCCGGAGCGCACCTTCGTGAACGCCCGCATCGGCTGGACCACGGCCGACCAGCACCTGGAATTCGGTCTGTGGGGCCGCAACCTGTTCGACGAAACGAACATCAGCGATATCATCCCGATCGAGGGGCTGGGCTTCGACCTGTTCTCGGTCGGCCCGCCGCGCACGGCGGGCGTCTACGCCCGATACAACTACTAAACAAGGGTCAGAGAAACAGTTTTGAACGCACCCGCCGAATGGATCGGCGCACGGCCCACGGCATTCCAGCTCGGCGTCATCCTCCTGGTCGGCGTCTGCGGCGTCATGATTGCCGGGCTGCAGCCGCTGCTGCTGGGCACGCTCGCCCAGGAGGGTCGCATCACTGCGGCCCAGCTCGGGCATGCCGCGACGGCCGAGCTGCTGCTGATGGGCATCGCGAGCGCTTATGCCGGAGCACGCTGGAAGGCTGAACGGTTGCGCGCGATCGGCGCGATCAGCTCGCTGGTGTTGGCGGCTCTCAACATCGCGACGATCTGGGCGAGCGGCGAAACGGTTACGATCATTCGCGCTCTCGCCGGCGTGCCCAGCGGCGTGCTGATCTGGATCACGATCGCGATGATTGCGCGCTCACCGACGCCGGAGCGCTGGTCCGGCATCTATCTCACGATCCAGACGCTCGCGCAGTTCGTGATGGCTGCAGCGATCACTGCGTGGGTCGTCGCGCGCGCCGGCGCCAACGGCGGATTCGTCGCGCTTGCGGTGCTGTGCGTAGTCAGCGCCGTCGCATCGCTCGCGCTGCCGAATCGGTTCGCACCGCTGGTTGCCGATAGTACGGCGAGCAACCTGCCGAACGCGCCAGGCTTCGTTGCTTTGGCGGCGACGTTCCTGTGGATGGCGTTCATCGTCGGCGTGTGGGTCTACGCCGAACCCTTGTCACGGCAGTCCGGTCATGCGCCGACGGTTGCTGGCGTTGCGGTCTCGCTGTCGCTCGCTTGTCAGGTACTCGGCGGCGCCGTTGCAACGGTGCTGGCCGGGCGCGTGCGGTGGTTCCCGGCCATCCTGGTCTGCTCCCTCGTGTACGTCGCGTGCCTGCTGGCATTCGCCGCGCTGCCGGGTGAATCGCTGTACCTCGCCACCTCGGGCGTGTTCGGATTCCTGTGGATGTTCTCGTTGCCGTTCTTCGTGCCGATGGTGATCGCCGCCGATCCGACGCGCCGCGCGGCACTGCTGGTCGGCGGCGCGGAATTGGCGGGCGGCAGTCTGGGACCGCTATTCGCTTCGTTCGTCGTGACCGATGCCGACGTGCGCGGCTCGCTCGGCTTCGGTGCGCTGGGACTCGCAGTCACAGTCGCAATCGCGTTCGCGCTGCATCGGCGCGAGCGCGCCTTGCCCGCTACCATCGTGGAAACCTGACGACACTCATGACACGCGCCGCCAGTTCCGCCGCCCGGATTTCGCGCGCTGCGCCCAAGCAGGAGCGGGCGCTGCAGACGCGCGAGCGTTTGCTCGACGTCGCGGGCGAGCTGCTCGGCGAAGTCGGCATCGAGCGCATTTCCACGAACATGATCTGTGCACGGGCGGGCGTGACGCCGCCCGCGCTGTATCGCTACTTCAAAGACAAGTACGCCGTGCTCGAAGCGCTGGGGCGACGGCTGATGGATCGACAGAACGAAGTGCTGTTTGCCTGGCTCGATCGACACGTGCCGCACGGCCTGGAAGCGCTCGCCGAACACACTGAGGATCTGTTGCGCGCCACCGCGGACGTGACGGCGGCAGAGCCGGGCGCGATCTGGACCTTGCGAGCGCTGCGTGCCGTGCCGCAGCTCGCGCACGTGCGCATCGAGTCGCATCGCATGGTCACGGACCGCATGGTCAAGGCCTATGCGCCGCTCGTGCCCGAGTTGTCGAAGAAAGTGCTGTGGCGCCGGGTGCGCATCTCGATCGAGTTCGGCTTCGCGGCCGACGAGATGCTCAACGAGGAAGACCTGATCAAGCGCGACGACATCATCAAGGAAGCAGCCCGCATGCTGCGCTGGTCGCTGCGAGACCCGGAATGAGCAAAGCCGAGAATTGGAAGAACTGGTCGGGCAGCGTGCAGGCGCAGCCCTCGCGATTGGCGAGCCCGCGGACCGAAGATGAGCTGGCCACGATCGTGCGCGGTGCGGCCAAGGTGCGCGTCGTCGGAGCAGGGCACTCGTTCATGCCGCTGTGTGCGACGCCCGGCGTGCTGCTGAGCCTCGCCGAGCTCGACTCGCCCATCGAAGTCGATGCGGACGGCGCCAGCGCCTGGGTTCCCGCGGGCTGGAGCCTCAAACGCCTGACCGCCGCGTTGTGGGAGCGCGGCTACTCACTGCTGAATCAGGGCGACATCAATCCGCAGTCGCTCGCCGGCGCGATGGGGACCGGTACGCACGGGACCGGTGCGGAGCTCGGCAGCCTTTCGACGTTCGCGCGCGGGTTTCGCTTGATGCTCGCCGACGGCTCGATCGTCGAGTGCAGCAAGGAGCAGCGGCCTGAGCTGTTCGAGGCACAGCGCCTGTCGCTGGGTCTGCTCGGTGTTGCGACGCGCATCCGCGTTACCCTCATGCCGGCGTATCACCTCGAAGAGCGCATCGAGCGTGTGCCGATCGCCGCCGCGATCGAGCATTTCGAGGAAGTCGCGCGCACGCATCGCCACGCGGAGTTCTTCGTCTTCCCGTACGCCGACGAAGTGATCATGAAGACGCTGCATCCGGCGGCCGAGGCCGGCGCGTTCAAGGAGCCGTCGTCGAGCGACGAGACGATCTTCCGCTTCTGTTGCGACGTGACAGCGGCAGCGCCCGCCGTCGCGCGCGTCCTGCAGCGCCAGTTGATGCGGCTGATCCGCTCGTCGCGGCGCACCGGCCCCGCGTACCGCATCTTTCCGTCCGAGCGCACTGTGTCGTTCGAGGAAATGGAATACGAGATGCCGCGCGCCGCCGGGCTCGGGACGCTGCAGGAGGCGATCGCGTGGGTTCGCAAGCGCAAGCTCCCGGTGGCGTTCCCGTTCGAGTTCCGCTGGGTCGCGGCCGACGATATCTGGCTGAGCCCGTTCAACGACGGCCCGGGCGCCTCGATCTCGATGCACCAGTACAGCAAGATGCAGTGGCGCGATCTGCTGGCGGCGGCGGAGCCGATCTTCCGCGGCAACGGCGGCCGCCCGCACTGGGCCAAGCGACACACGTTGACCTCCAAGGATGTCTTCGCGCTCTATCCGCTGGCCGAGCGCTTCTGCAAAGTGCGCGCGCAGGTCGATCCGGCGGCGAAGTTCGCCAACGCGCACCTGGCCGAGCTGTTCGGGATCGGCACTTGAAGGGGCGGTGAGGGCATGCTCGACGACATCCGTTTGCACGCGCATCTGATCGGCAAGCCGGGCTCGCGCCGCCAGCTGAATACTCCGGCGCTGGTCGTCGATCGCGACGCGCTCGAGCGCAACGTGCGGAAGATGGCCGCGCTAGCGCAGCGCGCCGGCGTGGCGCTGCGACCGCATGCGAAGTCTCACAAGAGTCTCGCAATCGCGCGCCTGCAGCTCGATGCGGGAGCCGTGGGCCTATGCTGCGCAAAACTCGGCGAAGCGGAAGTGCTCGCTGCGGGTGGCATCGAGTCGCTGTTGATCACCTCGCCCGTGGTATCGGCGCCGGCGATCGAGCGGCTCGTCGCGCTCAACGCGCGGATCGCCGATCTGATGGTGTGCGTCGACAATCCCGCGAACGTCGCCGCGCTCGCGGCCGCGACCGGCCCGCGCCAGCTCAAGCTCATCATCGATGTCGATCCGGGAATCCGTCGCACCGGCGTCGGCTCGGTCGAAGCTGCGGTGGCGCTGCTGCAGGCAATCCAGTCGGCAGACAATCTCGTCTTCAAGGGCGTGCAGATGTACTGCGGCATTCAGCAGCACATCAAGGACTACAAGGAACGCTATGCGGCGATCGAGGAGCGCACGAGCTACCTGCGCTCGATCATCGCGGCGCTGGCCGAGAACGGCGGCACGTCGGCGATCGTCACCGGCTCGGGCACGGGCACCCATCACATCGACGCGCAGCTCGGGCTGCTGACCGAGTGGCAGGTCGGCTCGTACGTGTTCATGGACAGGCAATACGCGGAGTGCGATCTCGCCGACGACAAGATCCAGGCATTCGAATATTCGCTGTTCATCGACGCGCGGGTCGTGAGTGCGAATACGCGAGGCATCGCCACCGTCGACGCAGGCTACAAGGCGATGGCGACAGACGGCGGACCGCCGGTGGTGCTGTCCGGCGCGCCGCAGGGGTCGAACTTCATCTTCATGGGCGACGAGCACGGTCTGATCATCGACCCGGCGCAGCAGCACAGCTGGTCGATCGGCGACATCGTGCGACTCGCCGTCCCTCACTGCGATCCGACGGTGAACTTGTACGACGTCTATCACGTCATATCCGGAGAGACGCTGCGGGAGATCTGGCCCGTCAGCGCCCGAGGTCGCTCGCGCTAGGAGATTCGATGACGTACGCGTACCGGTACCTGTTCCCCGCCCTGTGGCTGGGCTGGATGGGCTACTGGTGGGCGGCCTCGTTCAACGTCAAAACCGCCGCGCGGCACGAGACGCTGCCGTCGCGGCTCGCGCACATCGTGCCGCTCATGCTCGCGTTCCTGTTGTTGTTTCCCGAGCGTTCGCTGATTCCGGCGCTCGGCCAGCGGTTCATGCCCTATTTCGCCGCAGCGTTCTGGGTCGGTGCGGCGCTGACGCTCGCAGGATTGCTCTTCACCGTCTGGGCGCGCGTGCACATCGGTCGCAACTGGAGCGGCACGGTCACGGTGAAACATGACCACGACCTGATCACGAGCGGACCGTACCGGTACGTACGCCATCCCATCTATTCAGGATTGGTGCTCGCGTTCGTGGGCTCCGCGCTCGCTCGTGGAGAATGGCGTGGAGTGGTGGCACTCGCGCTCGTCGTCGGATCGTTCTGGCGCAAGCTGCGACTCGAAGAGCGCTGGATGCGTGAGCAGTTCGGCAGCGCGTACGAGGAGTACAGCAGGCGTGTTGCGGCGCTGATCCCGTTCGTCCTCTGAATTCCGGGAGCAGATGCCGTCCGCGCCGCGGCCGGGGTAGAATCGCGGTCGCAATGACCGCTGCAGAAGAAGCCGCTCGCGCCGGATTTGACATGAGCCTGATCGAGCTCAGTCTGAGCTATTCCTACGATAAGCGGGCCGAGCAGCACCAGGCCGCGCTGGAGCTCGAGCGCATAGGGCGTGAACTCCGTGGTGAAGCTGAACCGACTGATTGAGCGTCTTTGTGACGCCCACATCGACTTCGTCATCGTCGGTGGGTTCGCTGAATGCTCCATGGCTCGTCGCTGGTCACGCGCGATCTCGATGTCTGTACAGTTCTCAGCGCGGACACTGTCGCGAGACTCCGGGATGCATTGCGCGACTTGCGACCCACGCACCGCCTTACTCCGCAGCGGTTGTCGTTCCTGGCGACGCCAGAGCCTGGTGTCGGTATGAACAACCTCTATCTCGAAACGGACCTGGGGCCGGTCGACTTTCTGGGGTCGATCAACGGGATCGGCGACTTCGAGCGAGTTCGCGCAGCCGCGATGGAGATCGAGTTGTTCGGTCGGCGCTGTCGCGTGATCTCGCTGCAGGACCTGATTCAGGCGAAGGAAGCGCTGGGCCGTGACAAGGATATCCTGGCGGCGAAGGAACTACGCGCGATCGCCGAAAAGCAGCAGTAGACGCCGCGCATCGAGGTCAGCTCCTGATTCGATACGAGCGCGGCGAGGCGCCGGTGCTGCGCGTGAAGAATCGCGAGAAGTAGGCGGGATCCGCGAATCCGCAGGTCTCGGCGATCAACGTGACGCTCATGTTCGTGTAGAGAAGATTGCGCTTGGCCTCCAGCAATCTGCGCGCGTTTAGCAGCGCGAGCGGCGCGCTGCCGGTGCTGCGTACGCAGGCGAGCCGCAGCCGCTCCGTGCTGACACACAAGGTTCGCGCGTAGTCGGCGATGCTCATCTGCGTACGGTACTTTTCCTCGACCAGCGCCCGATAGCGTGCAGCCAGATCAGAATCCGGCGTGCGCGGGTGCACGGCTTCGGGTGCGAGCTCGAGCTTGCGTCGCAGAGCTTCGACCAGGATTGCCGCGAGCCAGGATTCGGCTGCGATGCGCCGGCCTGGAAGGTGGCCGCGAAACTCGCCGGCGAGCGCTTCGAACAAGCTGCTCATGTGCGCGACTGCCGTGGCTGCCAAGAGCGTGACGCTCGGCTCGTCGAGCACGCAGCCGAGCTCCTGGTGCTCGCGTGCGATTCGGCGCAGCAGCGCACCGGAGGCCGTGACGATCCAGCCGTCGGTTCGGGGTTTGAAATCGAAGCCATGCACGCAGGACAGCGGCACGCTGATCAGCGAGACCGGCGCGAACTCCTGGCGGCTGGCTTCGGCCGAGTACACGCCGCCGCCGCGCTCCACCAGCAGCAGGTGGTGCAGCTCGCGATGCGCATGCGGCCGAATTGTCCAATCGTGGAGGCGACTGCGCTCGGCGATGGACTCCACATGGAGGAAGTGCTCGTCGACGTCCTGGGTGGCCTCGCCATAGAGGAAGTACTGGGGAATACTGCGTCGCGCCACGGTTCGCGCCTCTGCTCCGGAGCCGCGCCCATGCTATCGCGCCCGCGGCGCCCGCGCTTGGGAAATGTCCAAGAAATGCTGGCTTTTCTCCATCGCCGGACGGCGCCGTGCCGCCCAGCATGGGCGGCGTGCGAACCCAGGTCGCCATCATCGGGGCGGGACCCGCGGGACTCCTGCTCGGACAACTGCTGCATCGGGCGGGTATCGAGGCGGTGATTCTCGAACGGCACACGCCCGACTACGTGCTCGCGCGTATCCGAGCCGGCGTGCTGGAGCAGGGGACGGTCGACATGCTGGAGTTGGCCGGCGTCGGCAAGCGCGTGACTGCCGAGTCGCTGACGCACGGCGGCGTCGAGATCGCATCCAACGGACTGCGCCATCGCATCCCATTCCAGGATCTCATCGGCAGGACCGTGACCATCTACGGTCAGACCGAGATGACGCGCGATCTCATGGACGCGCGCGCGGAGTGCGGCGCCACTTCCATCTACGAAGCTGAGTCCGTCGAGCTGCACGACATCGATAGCGATTCGCCTGTCGTCACGTATGCACACCGTGGTGAGCAGCAGCGACTCGAATGCGACTTCATCGCGGGTTGCGATGGGTCTCATGGCGTCAGTCGTCGCAGCATCCCGGCGGACAAACTGCGCATCTATGAGCGCGTGTATCCGTTCGGTTGGTTGGGTGTGCTCGCCGACGTGCCGCCCGCATGGGACGAGCTGATCTACGCGAGCTCCGACCGGGGCTTCGCGCTCGCGAGCATGCGTTCACCGACGCGTGTGCGCTGCTACGTGCAGTGTCCGCTCGAAGACCGGGTCGAGGACTGGAGCGACGAGCGGTTCTGGGAAGAGTTCAAGCTGCGCGTCGGTTCGCAGATCGCCGCGTGCGTGAGGATCGCGCCTTCGATCGAGAAGAGCATTGCGCCGCTGCGCAGCTTGGTCTCGGAGCCGATGCGTTACGGCCGGCTCTTGCTCGCGGGCGACGCCGCCCACATCGTGCCCCCGACCGGCGCGAAGGGCCTCAACCTGGCTGCGAGCGACGTCTTCTATCTCTACGAGGGACTGGTCGGCTTCTATGTCGAGCGCAGTTCGCGCGCACTCGATCAATACTCCGCGCGGGCATTGCATCGCGTGTGGGGCGCGGTGCGGTTCTCGTGGTGGATGACCACGCTGTTGCACCGGTTTCCCAACGAGGATGCATTCGGCGCACGCGTGCGTGCGGCGGAACTCGAGTATCTGTTCGCCTCCGCCGCCGCGCAGCGCGTGCTTGCCGAAAATTACGTCGGCCTGCCGCTGTGATGCCTGCTGCGCCTTACCACTTCCAGACGCGGTCGTACTGGGCACATAGGCCGCCGAGAGACTTGCGGCCGAGGACCTCGATCCCCGAGAGCATGGATTCGCTTGCTATGCCGCGCTCGGCCAGATCCTCGGCGAGCGCCACGACGCGCGCGCCGCCCTCCATGAGCTTGGTCAACTCGTGCTCGATTGCGGGCGGATGGCGTTGCGACCAGCTGCCCACGCGGAAACCCTCGGCGTCCTGCCCGCGTACCGAGTAGTTGACCGCGGTGCCGCAGAGAAGGACGTCGGCCGCCGCGCCCGCGCCGCGGAGCGCGCGCGTGAACCACAATACGGTGTCGTCCTGTTCTTCGAGCGTCGCGCGGTAAGCCGGTTCGATGATCTGCAGTACGCGCATACGGTGCTCCTACCGAGTGGGAATGACGAGCGTGTTCACGCTCTCGATGCTCATCTTCCAGAAGTCGGCGGGGCTGCCGCGCCGCACGCCCGCGACCGCTTCGTTCGCGCCGCGCTCGTCCACGCACAGTCCGCAGTTCACCCAGTCGAAGGGCAGGCCCTTTTCGCGCGCGAGCTCGGCCAGCGAGCCGATCCAGGTATGCGGCGTCGGGTGTGCCTCCTCTTCTAGAGTGCGCCCGTGAACGGCATTGGCGTGCGGCTTCTGGCCGGTCATGGAGAGGCTGACCGCGCCTTCGTAAGCGAACACACGCGCGCCCAGGCCGCTGCGCAGCGTGGCATCTATGAGGCGGAACGCCGTGGAAGTGCGCGCCTGTTCGTACGGCGCATCCATGAGTAGAAATGTGAGAGTGGACATGCTGGCTCTCGCTGTAGTCTCGCGTTGGCGCATCAGCGCGGAATGGGCGCGTAGTTGGCGGTCACGCTGCGATCCTGGTCGATGAGCGTGACAGTGCACTGCGGGCCGGCGACCGAATCGCAGCCGGACCACGACGCGAAGCCGTCGAGCGCCTCCTCGTGGGCGGTCAGGATCACCTGCGTGCCGGAGGAGCTGAGCGCATAGTCTTCGGTGCAGTCGCTGCCACAATCGATGCCGTCGGGCGCACTGGTCACATAACCATCGCTACCGTTGCGGATGACTGTGAGGGTGACGTTGTGAGGAGTCGTCCCGCTGCCTCGTCCGAGCTGCACGGGGCTCGAAAAGTCGCTGTAGCCTCGCGCGTTGAAGGCCACTACCTTGAAGAATGCGCCGCCACCTGGCTCGAATCCCCCGCCGTAATCGATGCCGGACGCGAACCAATTGACCGCGCGCGTGTAGCTCACGCCGTCCTGCGAGCGAAACAGCAGGAACCCGGACGCCTCCGGGACGCCCGTCCAATAGAAAGACTCGCCGGGGGCGTTGGTGCCAATGGCCGGCGGATCGAGCGCGCCGGTCTGGCCCGACATGGTCTCGATGGTCATTTCCGCCGGTTGTTGGCTCACCACGGCATCGTTATGCAGCCAATGCGCGCCATCATCGGACGGTTCATGCTCGACCACGGATACGGTGGACGTGATGTCGACGAGGCTAGCGGCACTCGCAAGCACGTGGACTCCCGACACCGGGTTCACGTCGATCGCGCCGTCGTTCCGCACATCGAGGACCCAACCGTAGTTGCTGTCGAAGCCGATGCCGCTGCTCTCGGTGTAGGACGCCATGCGTCCGGCGATCCGGGAGCCGCCTCCGACACCTGTATCGACTGCGGTCGCCTCGCTGCCCGGGAAGCCGCGCGAGATCCATGCAGGTCCCACGAGGTGCTCTTGCCACTGAAGGGCGGACGACGTGCCTGCGCCACGTGTAACCTTGGCTGCCCAGGCTGTCAGCGTGAAGGGATCGATCTCGGCGGTTCCGGCGAGCAGGTAGCCGCCGTCATCTGTGCGCAGCACGGCATTGACGTCCAGCAGCCGGGTGGTCGGATCCGACGGCGTCGATGCACCGATCTCATGCGCCGCGCTGAGAGTACCGTCGGCCGTCAACTCATAGATGAGCCCGCGGCGTGTTCGCTCCACCTCTGAGCCCGTCACACCCGCGAGCAGGAATCCATCGCCATCGCGCGCGATACCACGAAGCTCACCCGAGCCGTAGCTCTTCAGCCAGACGCCACGAGCCACCAGCTCTGCAGCGTCGCGATAACGGGCGACCCACAAACCACTGTCAAACGAGTTCGGCTGGTACTGCCGGCCGGCTACGACATAGCCTCCGTCGTTCGTCGCGACAATCGCGGTCGGCCAGCCGCCGGCAAATATCTCTCTCGGGAAACGCTCCTGATCCCTGCCCGACGAATCCAGTGACTGCACGAAGGCGCGCGCGATCAAGGGATCGTCGTTCAAGATACCCTTGTCCTGCGTTCCGATCGCCACCAGTAACGAGTCATCTTCTGCCACGTCGACCGCGAACGCTTCTGCAAACACCAAGCCGGAGAGGTCTTGCAAAACGTCGGGATGAATCTGCCACGTCCAGGCCTGGCTGCCGTCGCGATTGAGTTTGAGCACCAGTGCATCCACACCGAGGCGTCCGACGATCACACATCCGCCGTCGCCGGTCAGCCGCAGGTCATTCGCCCTGGCCGGCAGCGCGAAGCCGCTGGAGGGATTCTGGCGAAGGAAACGGTATTGCCAGGCGACGCTGCCGTCCGCGTTGGTCCTGACCGCTACGAGCTTGTTGCCGACGTATTCTCTGCTTACCGACGAGCCATCGTCGCTGCCGAGGCCCACGGCTATGTATCCGCCGTCGCTCGTCGTGCGGATGACATTGAAGCGGTCCGACAACGTGCCACCATTCAGGTAGCTCTCACCATAACCACGCACATGCGTCGCGGCATGGCCCGTGTCGCCCTGTGGCCTCGTGGGTGTTCCGGATTTGAAGAAGTCGCAACCGCTCGTGAGCAGCGCCACGGCCACGACGGCGCATGAACGCACGGATGCACGGGACGAAGGTGCGCGCGGAAGGTGCGACATGGCCTAGTTCCACAGCGCTTTTGCGCCGGCAGCAAGCTCGCCGATCAGGGTCTCGAGTCCCGCGGCGTGGATGTTGGGGGCAAGTTCGGTGACCCCGCGCTCGCGCAGTGCGAATTCATCGGCGAACAGTCGCACGCCAGCCTTCGCCAGCTTGTCGAGCCCGGCGAGCTTCGCGGTCGCGCGCGCGCCGAGCACAGCGTTTTCGAGCAGAAAGACGCTGACCTCCGCGTCCTCGCTCTTCAGGATGAGCGCGAGCTCGCAACGCTGGCTGAAACCCTTCGAGTCGAACGGATCGCGCGATTCGATCAGCAGATAGCCCGGCATTTCCCGCTCCCTTGCAAAAGCGCATCGGTTGCGACGCGTCTATTTCGCGCGCCGCAGCGGGCCAAAATCCTTCGCGCGGGACGATTTATTTCTTACGATTTTCTGATCGCGCTAGACGTTCCAGCCGATTCGACGCATCAGGTGCGAGAAATGCCGGTCGGTGCGCAGGCCATCGAACAGCGGTTCGGAGTTGAGCTCGATGAGGTCGGGGTTGCCGCCTTCGTACGCAGTCTCCAGCCAGTCAAAGGCCCGCGTTCGATCATTCGCGGCGGCGTAGATCTTCGCGATGTTGTACGGCAACACGTAACGGCGGCCGCGCGCGTTCTCGAGCTTGCGCGTGATGCGCGCGGCGCTGGCGCGATCGCCGCTCGCCGCGTAGGCCGTGGCAAGCGCGGCCTGCGTCTCCGTGCTTTCTTCCGCGAGGCGCGTCGCGATCTTGAGCTGCTGAATGGCTTCGGGGAATTGTCTTTGCTGGATGCGCACCAGTCCCAGGCGCATGTGCGGCAGGAAATGTTGCGGCGAGGTTTCGATGGCGTTGACGAGGACTTCGCTCGCGCGATCGTATCGCCGCGCGAGATAGTTGATCATGCCGAACGAGGAGCGGATCACCGGTGACAGCGGATCGAGCCCATAGCCGGTGGCCGCGCTCGCAATGGCTGCTTCCGGCCTGCCCTGGCTCATCAGGAATTCGCCGTACCAGTAGTAGACGATGGCGAGCGAAGGCGCGAGCTCGGTGGCGCGGCGGAACTGCGCGTCGAGTCCGACCCAGTCCCAGTCGTGCAGTCGCACGTGCGCCAGTGAGCCGTGCGCGTCGCCGAGATCGGGATCGAGCTCGAGCGCCCTGCGCGCCGCCTCCGCCGAATGGCGAAAGGTCTCCTTCGCGGGGACCATGCCGCGGCAGGCGAGCATGACATTCGCATCAGCGATGCCGGCAAAGGCGCTGGCGCAGTCCGGGCAATGGCGCAGCGTGGTCTCGAAGTGCGTGATGCTGGCGCGCATCGCAGTTTCAGTGCGCTGATTGAGATAGTGGCGGCCCTTGAGCAGCGCCTCGAACGCTGCGGCCGGCATTGCGCGCACGGAGTCGGGTCGCCCCGCGCCGGGCGCAAGCTTGATCTTGATCTGCTGGGCGATGGTCGCGGCCAGCTCGCATTGCAGACGCAGCATGTCACCGGTCCGTCGTTCGTAGCTCTCCGCCCAGACCTGGGTTTCGTCGCACACCTGGATGAGCCGCGCAGCGATGCGCACGTCATCGCCCCCGCGGCGCACCGTGCCTTCGAGCACGTACTGCACTCCGAGCTCGCGGCCGATGTCGCCGAGCCGCCGCTCGGAGTGCCTGAACATCATGCTGGTGGTGCGGGCAATCACGCCCAACTTCGCGGGGTTGAGGCGCGCGAGCTGGGCGATCATTTCCTCGGTCAGCCCGTCATGGAAATATTCGTGCGCGCGCGCGGCAGCGGAATTCTCGAAGGGCAGTACCAGCAGCATGACGCGCGCCTGCACCGGCGCGTCGGCGCCGCCGCGCTCGAGCGGTGCGACGAATCGATAGCCGCGCTTGGGAACCGTGGCGATGTAGGCCCGGCTGGCCTGCTCGCCGCCCAGGGCCTTGCGCAGGATCGAAATCGTGCGCGTCAACGAGCCTTCGCCCACGACGACATTGGCCCAGACCGTATCGAGCAGTTGCGACTTGTCGACGACGGAACCTGCGTTCTCGAGCAACAGGTGCAAGGTGTCGGCGGCCTTGGGCGGGAGGGCGAGATCCTGCGATCCGCGAAACAGCATGCGGCCCTTCGCATCGAAGCGATACGGACCGAAGGAATATTCGGAGCCGGCGGACATCGCCACCGTAGGCTACCACGCTGTGCCCGTTCCCGAACATGCCATGCGCCGGTGACTGCTATTCCAGCCCCATGCAATTTGCGTAGTAGGTGACGCTCGCGGGCCAGTCGGAAAAGATTCCGCGGATCCTCACTTGCTGCGCGAGCGTGTCGAGCGCCTGGTACATGTCGCTGTCTTTCTTCAGCGCGCGGCTGGTCGGATCGAAGTAGTAGTAGAAGCCTGCATTCGCGCCGCCTTTGCGCAAATCGGCGCGCTCGAAGCTCCAGGTGATGATGTCGAAGCCTGTGCTCTTGATGTCCTTGGCGTACTGCGAAGGCACGATCCGGTCGTTCGCGTCGATGTCGAGCAGCGCAGGAATCGGCGGCGCGATGATGCGCACGCCGGCGCGCTTCAGCTGCCGCAGCTCATCGAGCGCGATGCGCGGGATCGGCGGGCTCGCAGTCGGGTCGATGTCGTCGAGATAGACAGCCTGCCGGCCGAAGCGTGGCTCGTGCTGGATCCAGTAGAGGATGTCGTTCTTGTTGAACGATTGCGCGAACACGTCGCGCGGATCGACGCCGGCTTCCTTGTACGCGTCGATCATGCGCTGCGCGTAGTTCTGCTGGCCGCCGAACACCGTCAGGATCCGCTGCGCATCGCCTTCCTTGAGCTCCGGCGTGTGCTTGACGCCGAGTCGCTTGGCGAGCGCGATGTGCTCGCGCAGCGTCAGCAGCGTGCCGCGCGAGTTGTAGAGGTTGGTGCGGAAGTCGGCCGTGCCGCCCAGAAATCCTTGCGCCGTCGTGGCGGCGGGATTGCTCGCATCCATCTTGCCCTGCAGCGACTTGAACTCCTGCAAGGTCAGGTCGCTGGTACAGCACTTCGGCGACGAGCCGGGACCCGACCACGGAACGCTGCACTTGTTGTTGAGCTCCGTCGCGACGATGTTGGTGGTCGTGTGCAGATCGCACTCGGCGTGACGGCAAACGAGCTCGCCGTCCTTGGTGAACGTCACGTCGCATTCGACGATGCCCGCGCCCTGGCGCGCGCCCGCTTCATAGCCTTCTTGCGTGTGCTCGGGAAATTGCAGCGGTGCGCCGCGGTGTGAGATCGAGAAGATGCTGCGACGGAACGGCCCGTTCTCGCAACGCTGCAGCTTGCTCTTGAGCCGGCTCGCATCCATGCCTTCGATGAGGAAGAACGGACGGTCGCCGAGCTGAATGTTCTCGCGGCGCGAATCGCCGCGGTCGTCCGAATCGTGCGCCCAGCCGGCGACCGGGAGCGCGAGCGGCGACAGTGCGAGCCAAATGAGCGTCAACGAGCGAAATCGCATGACAACCTCCTGGAGCGCTGCGAAGGGAGCGCAGCCGGAGACTGCCAGCGAAGGGTGGCTTGCTCATGAAGCTCGCATTGCCGTTCGGTGACTCAGCCGTCGAACGAATCGCAGGACACCTTGGCGTGCCAGTTCACGAACATGCCGGTCGGGTTGTCCTTCCACGCCCACACGTGCAGCGTGTAGAACGCCGGCAGCCCGAAACGATTGGGGCTCTCGAAGAGATGCAACAGCTGTCCGTCCAGCTGCGGCGGCTCCGCGTGCTTCGCATGCCAATCCGCCGCAAGCACCAGGAAGTCCGCGCCGACGAGACGCAGGCGACCATTCGGCAGCGGCTCGTAGATCACGATCTCGGGTTGTGCGGGGTCCAGCTTACCGTCCCCGACGAGTGACATGTTGACGTAGTGCAGCCCCATCGCGCCGAAGTCCGGGCCGCTGACGCACCCGAAGGCGAGATGGTAGCCCTCGGCCTCGGCGACGGCAGGGTCGCGATAGAGGGCCGTCGCCTCGCGCACGAGGCGCACCAGCTCGCCGGCCCGGTTGTTGTTTCCGTTGTCGTGCGCCACGGCGCTCGCTGCGAGCAGCGCGCCGAGCGCGGATGCAACCCCAACGATCTTCATCACGACCTCCTCAGGGCACGAAGTGCCGGCAACAGCATGGGAACTTTCTTTCGATACTCGGCGTAGGCCGCGCCGTGCTCGGCCAGCAGGTCCCGCTCTTCGAACTGGATCGCGAGCACGATGTATGCCGTCGTCGCGAGCGCGAACACGAGATGCGCCAGGGTCATCGTCGGCGTCATCCAGAACGCGAGCAGGAAGCCGAAATACAGCGGATGCCGCACGAACCTGTAGGGGAGTGGCGTGCGGAACGAGATCGGCGTGTACGGTCGGCCGAGCAGCGGCAGCCAGGCCTGGCGCAAGCCGAACAGGTCGAAATGATTGATGAGGAACGTCACCGTCAGCACCGTGCCCCAGCCGGCAGCGAACAGCGTCCACAGCACGAGGCGGGCGAGGTTGTTCTCGATCGTCCAGATCGGCATGCCGAGCGGACGCCACTGCCAGAAGAGCAGCAGCAGCGCGAGGCTGGCGCACAGAACGTAGGTCGAGCGCTCGATCGCCCACGGCACGATCCGCGTCCAGCGCTCCTTGAACCAGCGGCGGGCCATGACGCTGTGTTGAACGGCGAACACCGTGAGCAGCGCGCAGTCGATGACGAGCGCCTCGAGCAGGGAACCCTCGAGCGGCCCGTCGAGCCGGCGCGGCACGAGGAAGCCGCCCACGAATGCGATCGCGTAGAGGAACGTCGCCAGGAAGATGAGATAGGACGTCGCCGAGTAGGTGAAGTAGACGAATCGTTTCAGCACGTGCGCACCCTCCTGCGTTCGTACGAAAGATGCGCGTGCGCAGGCTGCGCGCGCCATGGGAGCTTTGTCCCGGTTGGGCTACAATCGCCGCGCCTGGGCTGAGACGAATGTCCCGATGGCGAACAGGCCCGACACCAAGACGCTGCGGCAGCAGATCCGGTACGTGAAGGCGACGGATGGCACGCAGTTGGCGTGGGCGCAATCAGGGCACGGACCCACGCTGGTCAAGGCAGCGAACTGGCTGACGCATCTCGAATACGAATGGCGCAGCCCGGTGTGGAAGCACTGGCTCGAGTTCTTCTCCGCCCACTTCCGCTTCGTGCGCTACGACGAGCGCGGCTGCGGCATGAGCGGCTGGCGGCCCGCGACTCTCACGCTCGACCAATGGGCCGCCGATCTGCGTGCAGTCATCGATGTCGCGCAGCCGGAAGGTCCGGTGATCCTGCTCGGGATTTCGCAAGGTGCGGCAGTCTGCGTGCACTACGCGCTTCAGCATCCGGAGCGCGTCGCAGCCTTGATCCTCTACGGCGGTTATGCGCGCGGCTCGAGCCGGCGCAACGCTGACATGGCGGCGGACGCATACCGCGCGATGATCGACCTGGCACGCTTCGGCTGGGGCAAGGACAACCCGACCTTCCGGCAGATCTTCACATCGCGTTTCATTCCCGGAGGGACGCCCGAGCAGCTGCAGTGGTTCACTGACCTGTGTCAGAAGACGACGACCGGCGAAATTTTCGCGAGCCTCCACAGTGCGCGCTCGGCTGTCGACATCGAAGCGTCGCTCGCTGCCGTGGGCACGCGCACGCTCGTGCTCCACTCGAGGGACGACGAGGTGATTCCGGTCGCGGAAGGGCGGTTGCTCGCAGCCAGCATTCCCGGGGCCGAATTCGTGGAGCTCGACTCGCGCAACCACATTCTGCTGGAGGGCGAGCCCGCCTGGCGTCGCTTCCAGGAAGCCGTGCTCGAGTTTGCGCGCCCGGATCGGGCTGCGGGCGCCGCGGTCTTCGCAGGCTTATCGGAGCGGGAGCGCGAAGTGCTGGCGCTCATCACGGACGGCCTCAGCAACACGGATATTGCCGCGCGGCTCAAGATCAGCGAGAAGACCGTGCGCAATCACACGTCGAATCTGTTCGACAAGCTCGGCGTCTGGTCGCGCGCGCAGGCGATCGTCTTCGCGCGCGACCACGGCTTTTCCTGATACGGAACTTTGCCGACAAACAATCGTTTTGGGTTCGTGCTCGCAAGATTGCTGGTCCTGGGCGCGCTCATCCTCTGTGCTTCGTGCGCGCAGAATCCGCGCGTCACGCCGCCGGAACAGACGCCGCCGATCGTTGCCCGGCAGCAGGTGCTGCCGGAGGCAGCTACCGATCCGCTACTGCGGTCAGCCCTCGACGAATACAAGAACGACGCCGGCGTACGCGAGCTCGTCGAGGCTGTCCGTCGCTACTCCTCTACACCGCTGACGACGGGCAACCAGGTCGAGGTTCTGGTGGATGGCCCGCAAACGTACGCGGCCATCGAGGCTGCGATGCGTGCTGCGCACCGCTATATCGATCTGGAAACGTTCATCTATGGCGACGATGAAGTCGGCCGCCGCTTCGCCGCGCTGCTGGCACAGAAGCATCGCGAGGGCGTCGAGGTGCGCGTGCTCTACGACAGTCTCGGCAGCATGGACACCCCGCACCGTTTCTTCGATGAGCTGCGTGGCCAGGGGATCGAGGTGCGCGAGTTCCGGCCGATGAACCCGGTGAAGAATCCGCTCATCTGGACCATTCAGAATCGCGATCACCGCAAGATCGTCGTGGTCGACGGCAAGACCGGTTTCACCGGCGGGATCAACATCGACAGTACCTATTCGAAAGCCTCGACGAGCCGGCCGGGGCCGAAGCGCGGTCTCAAGGATGGATGGCGCGACACGCATGTACGCATCGCGGGACCAGCGGTCGCTCAGCTGCAGCAGCTGTTCTCCGAGTCATGGCAAGAGGCGGGCGGTACGACCCGACCCGACGAAAATCCCGGCCCGATTCCGCCGGCGGGCAAGACGTTGGTTACGATCGTCGGTAATAGCAGCGACTCCGACGACCGGTCGCTCTACGGCACGTATCTCGCGGCGTTCAGCTGCGCGAGCCACCGGCTGTGGATCACGCACGCCTACTTCGCTCCCAACGAGGACCTGCTGACTGCGATGGCGGACGCCGCCCAGCGCGGCGTCGATGTCCGGCTCATCGTGCCGTCGTTCACCGATTCCACGATCGTGCTGAATGCCACGCAAGCGACGTACACGCGACTGCTGAAGTCCGGCGTGAAGATCTACGAGCTCAAGGACGCGCTGCTGCACGCGAAGAGCGTCGTGATCGACGGCACCGTGACGATCGTCGGCTCCGCGAACCTCGACATGCGCAGCTTCCTGCACAACGAGGAAGTGAACGCGGTCGTCATCGACCGCGACGTCGGCCAGCGGATGGAGCAGGTGTTCGAGAAGGATCAGAAAGCGGCACGCCCGGTGCTGCTCGAGCGGTGGGAAAAGCGCTCGGCCTGGCAGCGCTTCAAGGAGTTCTGGGTCAGCCTGTTCCGGTATTGGATTTGAGGGACCGGCGCGCTGCTCCGTTCACGCGTCGTCCGTTTCGTCGGTACGTATCGTGCTCCCTGCCGCGTCCGGTCCCCAGATCTTGAATACGAGATTCGGGGTCGGGGAGTCTCATCGGCCGGGGAGAAAGTGGGTGGTGGAGAGGGAGGGACTCGAACCCTCGACCTCGGCATTATGAGTGCCACGCTCTAACCAGCTGAGCTACCTCTCCATTGCGCTTTCCGGGCTTGCTGGCGAAGGGCCGGACGGCCGTTCCGGAAAGAGGGCGGCGATTCTCGCGGTGGGGGTCGGAAGTGTCAAGACAGCCGGAACCAACCCCGGCCACGTGCCGTCCACCCTTGCCAGCACAAGGAGATCCGTTATGTCCACAGACGAACAAGCCATTCGCAAGCTCATCGACGACTGGATGGCCGCGAGCGCCCGGGGCGATCTCGCGAAGGTGCTGTCGATGATGTCCGACGACGTGGTTTTCATGACGGCCGGTCGCGAGCCGTTCGGCAAGCAGGAATTCGCCGCGCAGTCCGAGGGCATGAAGGGCGTCAAGATCGAAGGCCTGGCCAAGCCGGTCGAGATCAAGGTGCTCGGCGACTGGGCCTGGCTGCGTAACCACCTGACGATCACGATGACCCCGCCCGGCGGGCAGCCGACGCAGCGAGCTGGCTACACTTTGACCATCCTCAATCGCAAGCCCGACGGCGGCTGGGTCATCACGCGCGACGCCAATCTCGTGGGGTAGACTCTTCGTTTGCTTGCGGAGTGGCTGGAATGCAAACGAGTCCCGCGATTACGCCGCGCACGCTGTTCGAGCACGATCACGACATCTTCCGCGACAGCTACCGCCGCTTCGTGCAGAACGAGATCGGGCCGCAGACCGAGCGCTGGCGCGAGCAGGGCTACGTCGATCGCGAAGCATTCCTGAAGAGCGGCGAGCACGGCTTCCTGCTGATGTGGGCGGACGAGAAGTACGGCGGCGCCGGCATCCACGACTTCCGCTACGAGCAGGTGATGATCGAAGAGAACCTGCGCCACGGCGACATCGGTTTCTTCAACACGCTGCACTCGCGGCTCGTCGGCCCGTACATCGGCGAGATCGGCAACGAGGAGCAGAAGCAGCGCTTCCTGCCGCGCGCCGTCAAAGGCGAGTGCATCCTGGCGATCGCCATGACCGAGCCGGGCGCGGGCAGCGATCTCGCAGGCATGAAGACGCGCGCCGAGGATCGCGGCGATCACTGGGTGCTGAACGGTTCGAAGACGTATATCTCGAATGGCCAGATCGCCGATCTCGTCATCGTCGCGGCGCGCACCGTGCCGGACAAGACGCACGGCCTGGGCCTGTTCCTGGTCGAAAGCGACATGGCGGGCTTCAAGCGCGGCCGCAATCTGAAGAAGATCGGCCTCAAGGCGCAGGACACCTCCGAGCTGTTCTTCGACAACGTCAAGGTGCCGAAGGCGAACGTGCTCGGCGATGCGACGCGCGGCTTCTACTACCTCACGCAGTTCCTCGCGGAGGAGCGCCTGATCACGGCGTGCCAGTGCATCACGAACGCGCAGATCGCATGGGACATCACCTACGACTTCATCATGAACCGCCGCGTGTTCGGCCGCCCGCTCGGCGCGTTGCAGAACGCGCGCTTCAAGATGGCGGAGATGCGAGCGCAGATCGATGTGCTGCAGACATTCATCGATCACTGCGTGACGCAGCACAACGCCGGCAAGCTCACGCCGCAGATGGCGGCAGAAGCGAAGCTGCTGGCCAGCGAGCTGGAAGGCCGCGTGGTCGACGACTGCCTGCAGATGCACGGCGGCGCAGGCTACATGGAGGAGTACCGGATCTCGCGCATGTTCACGGATGCCCGCGTCTCGCGCATTTACGCGGGCGCGTCCGAAGTGATGAAAGAGATCATCGCCCGCGGCGTCGGGCTCGATGATCGCAAAATGAAGTAGTCCGCGGCTCCGCCACAATTCGGCACGATCCTTCGCTGCGCCGCCATCCCCGGCAGCAGATCCGGTCCGCATTGCAGCCCTAAATGGCTCCCACGGGCAAATCGTCACCCGCTGCAACGACGAGGACCGGTGAGGAGGGGTGGGTCATGTTCAAGAAGGTGCTGATCGGAGCGGTGGCCGTGGCGTTGAGCTCGGGCGCCGCCTACGCGGGCGAAAACAAGTTCACGAAGGAAGAGGGTACGGGCCTGGCGACGGGCGCGGTCGCTGGCGCACTCGTCGGCGGTCCGGTCGGCGCCATGATCGGGCTGATGGTCGGCGGCACGGTCGGCGACAGCATCGGCACGCACAAGCGCGCCGAACAGGCAGCAGTCGCGCGTGCGGACCAGCTGCAACAGGATCTCGTCGACACGCGCATCGCGCTCGCGAAAGCGAGCGAGCGCACCGGCGGCGATGAAATGCTCGATGCGCTCGCGGCGCGCCTGCATGCGGACGTGATGTTCCGCACCGGCACGGCGGACCTCACGGGCGACGTGCAGCAGAAGATCGCGGATCTCGGCCAGCTGCTCGGCTCGCATCCGCAGCTCGAGATCCAGCTGCACGGTTTCGCCGATCCGCGCGGCAAATCCGCGAAGAACCTGGAGCTCTCGCTGGAGCGCGCCAGCGCAGTCCGCGATGCGCTGATCGCCGGCGGCGCTGCGCCGGAGCAGATCCGCATCGCGGCCCACGGTGAAGATCTCACGACTGCGCCCAAGGACGATCTGGAGGCGTATGCGTGGGAACGGCGGGTGAGCATTTCGATCCGCCCGACCTCGCCTGCGGCCGTCGCGCAATCGCGTTGACGGTCGCAGCTCGATCGGACCGCTGCTTTTCCGGCGGTCCACGGCGCCGGGCCACGGAAGGCCCGGCATCCCTGTCGCGTTCCTTGATATACAGTGAGGGCATGTCATGTGTCTTGCGAGCATCGTCATGACCGAAGCCATCGCGCCCCGCATCGTTGACTTCTCTTCAGTGCAGCCCGAGACCAGCGTCGGCCGGCCCGCGGCCGAGGTGCTGCTCGGCGGTAACCCCGAGACCACGACCCGCAACTACTTCACCGATAGCGGTGGGCGCTTCTTCTGCGGCGTGTGGGAAAGCACGCCGGGCAGCTGGCGCATCCGCTATACGGAGAACGAGTTCTGCCACATCACGCGCGGTCGCATCCGCATCGCAGATGCGAACGGCCGGCAGTGGACGTTCAAAGCGGGCGATTCGTTCGTCATCCCTGCGGGCTTCGTCGGCACGTGGGAAACGCTCGAGCCGACTGCCAAGCTCTACGTCATCTACGAGCCCGCTGCTTCATAGCGTCCGCTGCTTCTTAGTGCGTCTCGGATCGCCTTCGCCCCGATGTGGGGCGTACACTGCGCACGTTTCGGTCGGCGCCTCAGCGGGCGCACGCTGCGAGCGGCTGGCATGCTTGCTGCATTTCAGGAGCGGGCTCGCCGACCGGGCGTGCTTATCTCGGCAATAACAAGGGGACTCATCATGAGACAAGTGAGGATTCTGGCTGCGTTCGCGCTGCTCGTTGCAGCCGCAGCGGCGAACGCACAAGTATCATCCACCTGGACTCTCACGAGCGACTACGATTTCCGCGGTGCTTCGCAGTCGGCAACGGATCCGGCCATCCAGGGCAGCATCGACTACGCGCACGAGTCGGGCTGGTACGTCGGAGCCTGGGCGAGCAACGTCGATTTCGGCGACGAGGTTGGCATCGACTACGAGGTCGACCTGTACACCGGCTTCTCGGGCGGCGAGGAAGACGGCCTCGGCTGGGACGTCGGCTTGATCTACTACGCGTATCCCGACGACTCGGACGCCAACTACCCCGAGATCTACGGCAAGCTCAATTACGGCATGTTCTCCGGCGCGCTGTTTTACTCGAACGACTTCGTGAACAGCTCGGAGAGCGCGATGTACATCTCCGGCGACGTCAACGTGCCGCTGCCCGAGAATTTCTCGCTGACCGCGCACGCCGGCTACAGCTTCGGCGACTTCTGGGACGGGCCCAGCGGCGTACCGAGCTCGGACTACATCGACTGGTCGGTCGGAGTGGGCTACACGGTCGGTAACTTCGAGCTGTCGCTCAAGTACGTCGACACGACGCTCGACGACGGCGACTTCTGGTTCTCGAGCGACGACGTCAACAACACGGAAGGACGCGTGATCTTCTCGGTCGCGACCACTTTCCCCTGGGGCAAGGAGTAAGGACGGATTATCGGGCTGAAGCCCGACCTACGACGAAACTGTAGGTCGGGCTTTAGCCCGACGACTCCTTGATCAACCCCGCGAGCGTCGTCACCAGCTGATCGATGTGCGACGGCTCGATGATCAGCGGCGGCGACAGCGCGATCGTGTCGCCGGTCGTGCGGATCAGGATTCCCTTCTCGAACGCCTTGACGAAGATCTCGTAAGCACGGGCCGCCGGTGCGCCCGCTTTCGGCGCCAGCTCGATGCCGGCGACCAGCCCGATGTTGCGGACGTCGATCACGTTCGGCAGTCCGCGCAGCGAGTGCACGGCGTCTTCGAACGTCTGCGCCATTTTCGCTGCGCGCGTCAGCAGTCCTTCACGCTCGTAGATGTCCTGGACCGCGAGACCCGCGGCGCACGCCGTCGGGTGCGCGGAATACGTGTAGCCGTGGAACAGCTCGATCGCGTTCTCCGGTCCTTTCATGAACGCATCGTAGATGTGCTTGCGGACGAACACGGCGCCCATCGGGATCGCGCCGTTGGTCAGCGCCTTGGCGGAGGTGATCATGTCCGGCAGCACGTCGAAGTATTCCGCGCCGAACGGCGCGCCGAGCCGGCCGAAACCGGTGATCACTTCGTCGAAGATCAGCAGGATGCCGTGCTTGTCGCAGATGGAGCGCAGCCGCTGCAGGTAGCCCTTCGGCGGCAGGATCACGCCGGCTGAGCCCGCGACGGGCTCGACGATCACGGCCGCGATCGTCGATGCGTCGTGCAGCGCCACGAGGCGCTCCAGGTCGTCCGCGAGATGCGCGCCCCACTCGGGCACGCCGCGCGAGAACGCGTTGTGCTCGAGATCATGCGTGTGACGCAGATGATCGACGCCGGGCAGCAGCGTGCCGAAGAACTTGCGGTTGTTCACCATGCCGCCGACCGACGTGCCGCCGAAGCCGACGCCGTGATAGCCCTTTTCGCGTCCGATCAGCCGCTGGCGCGCAGCTTCACCGCGCAGCCGGTGATACGCGATGGCGATCTTCAGTGCGGTGTCGACAGCCTCGGAGCCCGAGTTGGTGAAGAACACATGATCGATGTCGCCGGGGGCGAGCTTGACCAGCCGGCTCGCGAGCTCGAAGCCCGGCGGATGTCCCATCTGGAACGGCGGCGCGTATTCCATCGCTGCGAGCTGCTTGCTCACCGCCTCAGTGATCTCTTTGCGGCCGTGCCCGGCATTCACGCACCACAGTCCCGCGACGCCGTCGAGCACCTTGCGGCCATCGTCGGTCCAGTAGTGCATGCCCTCGGCGCGCACCAGCAGGCGAGGGTGGGATTTGAACTGGCGGTTCGCGGTGAACGGCATCCAGAACGCTTCGAGATCGGCGCGGGCGGTGGTGTTCATGGCGCGAAATGATAAGAAAATTCGACACCACCCTCAAATTCTCCGTAAGTTATTCATAGCATTCGCGCCCGGGTGTCGATTATCCTAAACACCTGTGAACGAGCCCGATGAGGCGTTACGACGATGACGATCGACGTGGGGGCGCACCTCAAGGCGGTGCGCACGATGTACGGACTGTCGCAGCGGGAACTCGCGAAGCGCGCCGGCGTCACCAACGGGACGATTTCGCTGATCGAGCAGAACCGCGTCAGTCCTTCGGTCAGCTCGCTGAAGAAGGTGCTGGACGGCGTGCCGATGTCGCTCGCGGAGTTCTTCACGCTCGACCTGCAGCTCAATCCGCAAGTGTTCTATGCGCGCGACGAGCTCACCGACATCGGCGATCGCGAAGTGTCGCTGCGGCTGGTCGCCGCGCAGCGGCCGAATCGCGCCATGACGATCATGCACGAGCGCTATCGGCCGAAAGCGGACACGGGCTCCGACATGCTCAGCCACAAGGGCGAGGAAGGGGGCGTCGTCGTCGCCGGCCGCATCGAGCTGACCGTGGGGGCGCAGAGCCGGGTGCTCGGGCCGGGCGACGCGTACTACTTCACCAGCGCCGTGCCGCATCGCTTCCGCAACTTCGGCGAGGAGCCGTGTGAGATCATCTCGGCTTCCACTCCGCCGACCTTCTGAAGCCATGAAAGTCACACTCGCCGCTACCCAGTTCGCCTGCTCCGGGGATCGCGCCGCGAACCTCGCCACCGCCGAACGCACGATCCGCGCGGCGGCGAAGCAGGGCGCGAACGTCATCCTGATCCAGGAGCTGTTCGAGACGCCGTACTTCTGCATCGAGCACAACCCGAAGTACTTCGAGGTCGCGCTGCCGATCGCGGAGAATCCGGCGGTGCGGCGCTTCCAGCAGCTGGCGCGCGAGCTGAACGTCGTGCTGCCCGCGAGCGTGTTCGAGCGCGCCGGCAATGTCTTCTACAACTCGGTCGCGATGATCGATGCCGGCGGCGAGCTGCTGGGCACGTATCGCAAGACGCACATCCCGGAAAGCCCGGGCTATCACGAGAAGTTCTACTTCTCGCCCGGCGATACAGGATTCCGCGTCTGGAACACGCGTTTCGGCACGATCGGGATCGCCATCTGCTGGGACCAGTGGTTCCCCGAGTCGGCGCGCGCGATGGCGCTGCTCGGCGCGCAGATCCTGCTGTACCCGACCGCGATCGGCTCGGAGCCGCAGGATCTGAGCATCGATTCGCGCGATCACTGGCAGCGTGCGATGCAGGGCCATGCAGCTTCGAACATCATGCCGGTGGTCGCGTCGAACCGCATCGGCACGGAGCGCGGCGAGCGCTGGGAAGTGACGTACTACGGCTCGTCGTTCATCACCGATCACGCGGGTGCGATCGCGGCGCAAGCGCCGCGCACCGGCGAGGCAATCGTCACCGCGACCTTCGATCTCGATCAGATCCGCGCGTATCGCACGGCGTGGGGCGTGTTCCGCGATCGCCGGCCCGACATGTACGGGCCGCTGCTAACGCTGGATGGAAAAACTCCGTAGTGAATTTTTTCGCTTCGTGTCCACCTGGCGTCGCCGATCTGACGGCCGCCGAGCTGCGCGGCTGCGGCGCGACGCACACTCGCGAGCTCAAGCTCGGCGTGCTGTTCGAGGGAACGCTCGAAACGGCCTATCGCGCCTGCCTGTGGTCGCGCACCGCGAGCCGCATTCTCATGCCGCTCGGGAATTTTCCGGCCGCGACGCCCGAAGCGTTGTACGACGGCGTCGCTGCGATCGACTGGACGCAACACGTCGCGGCCAGCGGAACGTTGGCTATCGAGTTCGGCGGCTCGTCCGCCGGCATCAAGCACACGCATTTCGGCGCACTGAAGACCAAGGATGCGATCGTCGATCAGCTGCGTGAGCGCAGCGGCCAGCGACCTTCCGTCGAGCTCGAGCGCCCCGACATCCGGCTCGACGTGCGGCTCGACCGCGAGCGGGCGACACTGAGTCTCGATCTTTCCGGCGACAGTCTGCATCGACGCGCCTATCGCGCGCGCGGCGTCGCTGCTCCCTTGAAAGAGAATCTCGCGGCAGCTGTGTTGTTGCGCAGTGGCTGGCCGGCGATCGCCGAGACCGGCGAGTTCGTCGATCCGATGTGCGGCTCCGGCACGCTGGTGATCGAGGCCGCATTGATGGCGCTCGATATTGCGCCG
>DATBKP010000075.1:0-53434 GCA_036555785.1 Steroidobacteraceae bacterium | reverse complement strand
AATCGCCTTTGTGGCTATCTTTGCGTACTGTCTGGTCACGCTTGTAAAGGACCAAAACAAATCCTCTAGAGCTGAGCGCAATGCAACCTAACAGGCGAATCGAGTTCGCTCCCTTCGGTCGCCCGACTCGCAAACAGCTTTGCTGTTTGCTCGCGGCTCATTCGCGGCGTTAGGGCGCTCGGAAGAACTCATGCAGCGGTACTCATACTCCATAGCACTTCGAATCTGGCATCCGAACATCATGCCAGATCTGATCACGCGCGCACTCGGCATTTCTCCGAGTCGAAGCTGGGAAGCCGGAAAACCACGAAGCACGCCTAAGGGAACCTTGCTGGAGGGCACTTATCGAGAGAGTTACTGGCATGCTGACCCTTTCGGGCGTGGCGAGTACTCGTCGACCGACGATCTGGTTGAGGACGCATTGGCAGAAGTACTTCGCCTTCTGGAACCGAAAAGGGACTTTCTCTTGAATCTACGCAGCAACGGTGCACGCGTCCTGGTACAAGTCAGCTCATTCAGTGGGCGGAACTATGCGTTTGAGCTCTCGCCGGAACTGATGGGCCGCTATTCGTCTATCGGGATCAGCCTTGCGCACGACGTGTTTCCATGTGCGCAGAACTGGTGAGCGCCCTAACAATGCGTTCCAGCGGACGCTCGAAGACTCGCGCCGCTGAACGCTGGCGTTAGGTTTGCAGATGTCCAGCGTAGTGCGCTTTGGATCTACGCACCCTCTGCAGGGCACTTGGGGATCCCTCGGTGAGGACGGCACGTCGGTCGAGTACACGGTCACCCAGACGCCCGGTGGCTTATCCGTGTCGGCCAAAGACACCTATGATGGTGAGCTTGGTGTCGTCTCAGAGATTCAATACGATGGCTCCACTCTCGAGTTCACAGTCCTTTGGTCGACGGGCCGTAGCTGTCGCTGCAGCATGAAGCCGGGCACTAGCAACCAAGTGCAGTTCAAGTTCACATACACAGAGCATGAACACCTTCAGCGGCGCACAACCTAACAAGCGAATCGAGTTCGCTCCCTTCGGTCGCCCGACTCGCAAACAGCGAGGCTGTTTGCTCGCGGCTCATTCGCGGCGTTAGGTTGCAACCATGACTAGGCGCCGCAAGATCGCCACGTGGGTCTCACTAGTCCTTTCCGTTCCGGCCGCGGGCTATGCGGCGACGAGCGTGATTTTCTACGCATGGCTTAGCGCGGCAGAGCCGCAGCGCTGGCCGCCTGATCGAGCTGCAGTTTGGGTGTACGGCGCGTTGGGGGTAACAATCGCCTTTGTGGCTATCTTTGCGTACTGTCTGGTCACGCTTGTAAAGGACCAAAACAAATCCTCTAGAGCTGAGCGCAATGCAACCTAACAGGCGAATCGAGTTCGCTCCCTTCGGTCGCCCGACTCGCAAACAGCGAGGCTGTTTGCTCGCGGCTCATTCGCGGCGTTAGAAACTAAGAACATGGCCGAGACAATGCAAACGGTCCGGTGTGCTTCACACGGAGAGCAGCAAGAGACCTTTGTCTGCCAGCACATCGTTGCCGGGTTGGAAGAAAAGCAACGCGTCGGGTTCTTCTGGACAACCTACAATCCAGAAAATCCTCGCCCTGACGCATGGTGCGCTGAGTGCGAGGAACGCGTGCGCAAGACAGGCGGCGAGTGGATCGGCGAGGCGGGAGCGAATCTGAAACCAAAGATCCTCTGTGGCTCTTGCTATGACGCGGCAAAGATCTTTCACACGGGTGGCGATCCGTGGTCATGAGAGCTTCTAACAACGCCATGCACGCGACGTGCGAAACGCACGCGCGTGATGGCTGGCGTTAGGCGGCAGCATGTGTCCGAGATGGGCAGTTTTCACTTCCGCATTTTACGTGCTGGCGTGCGGTTGCGGACCTTCACCTTCGATGCTCAAGGACGGGACATACATTGGTTATGAAGCGATGGCCAACATATCTCCCGAAGAGGATCCGGATGCGTTCTGGTATCGCAGGAGCGTGCTACGCGTGGCCGGTCAGGCCGTAACCATAGAGCAGTTTCCAATGTATCTATCGCGTGGGGAGGTTATTTCCTCGGCATCAGACGGTGGATTTCCAGTCTACGAGGGGGCCCTTGAAACGGTAGGCGGCCGCATGGTGGTGCGCCTCAGAAAAATCAGCTGCGACTACTGTGGAATTCCCGTTGACGACCCTCTCCCATCACGGATCGAAAGGGAATACATCGTGCGTTTCATCGCCGATGGATCTTTCGAACTTGACAGAGTGGTCTACAGTACCAAGCCGAATCCCAAACTTGAGCATGCAGCGACGATCACGACTCAAGGTCAATGAGGATGCCTAACAAGTGCATCGAGTTCGCTCCCTTCGGTCGCCCGACTCGCAAACGGCAAGGCCGTTTGCTCGCGGCTCATGCACGGCGTTAGGGCAAGGAAGGAAATATGGATTTCGTGCCGAGTAGCAAAGCGAACGACTTCACAGTCGGTAGGCTCGAGGGGGAAGCCTTCGCCGGCGTGTATCTCTCGTCAGCCTTTGTAGGTCGTCTCGCAGAGATTCACGACGCGGCGCAGAAGCGTCTGGCCCAGTCGAGCAGCGATAGCCCCGATGCTGTACGGAACCTGATGGGAGTCCTCGCGCGATTGATCGGAACATATGCAACTGCCGTTCGCCCAGATCGGGAAGCGCAGGATGAGGCGCATAGCCAAGAGGTCTGGAATGCTCTCATGCGTGCAAAGTCGATTCTGGATGACATGGGCAAGCGATGATTAATCTGTGCCCTAACAAGCGAATCGAGTTCGCTCCCTTCGGTCGCCCGACTCGCAAACAGCTGTGCTGTTTGCTCGCGGCTCATTCGCGGCGTTCGGCGTCAAGATGATGATGCAGTTCACGCGACCGACACAGGAGCCAGATCTGGAGGTGGAGTTGACCTTGTTCCCAACCGACCAGGGCGGACGCAAGTACGCTTTGTGGCAGGGGTGCCGGATACCTCACGACTTCGGGTTACCAGACGAAATGAACGATGGAATGTACGAGTTCATTGGTCAGCCACCACAACCCGGTGAAACGCAGCGAGCTTACGTGTGGCTTTTGGCACCCGAGAGAAATCGAGGCCGCATCGATGTCGGTTTCGAGTACCGGATATGGGAGAGCCGATTCGTTGGTAAAGGCAAAGTGTTGCGCGTCATCAATCGAATCCTGCGAGCCGAACAAGGCCATGCAGGCGACGCGCGAAACGCGCGCGCCTGATGGCCGGCGTTAGGCGAAGAACGGTATGGACGTGCTCTTCATCGCAGCTGGATGCGCACTGATGGCGAATATTGGTTTATCGCTCTGGCTGTTCTCTGTGCTTCGCGAGGAACCCATCGCACGAGAGCTGTTTGCTCTTCCCAATGTATGGCTTGGTGCAAGACCGCCGCGTCCTCAGTTGCTTCGTCTCAAGTTCTCATTGCCATGGGTGTCCGCACCCCCGGACATCGCCCAGCAGCCGGTTCTCGTGCGCAGCGCATTCCAGGTGGCACGGGTGGCAGGGGGTGCTTTCCCCTGTCTTATCGCAGCGTTCTTTGTGGGTGCTTTTGTCGCATGAGCACGTTGCCTAACAAGCGAATCGAGTTCGCTCCCTTCGGTCGCCCGACTCGCAAACGGCGATGCCGTTTGCTCGCGGCTCATTCGCGGCGTTGGGCTTAAAGCGGCAAGGGAGAGTGCATGAAGCTGGATCCAAGCGCAGTGGCGACACGCGAGCAGTTGGCTCGGTTCGTGGAGACATTTCGAGCTGACCTGCTGGAGAATCCGGAGCAGTGGGAGAACGCCACTCTCGAGAGGTTTCTCTCCGCTCTGGCCAGCTACATCGACGACGTGCCGGGCTACCTGCAGAACACCAATTCGTCGCTAAGCGCCGAAGTCCCAAGTTGGCAGCTGTTTGCCATTCTTCTCTCCGGCGCAAGAGTCTATGAGTAGTACGAACACCGTGTCGCCCAACGAGCCGCTGGTACCGACTCGCAACGGCGAAGCGCCGTTGCTCGCGGCACAGCGGCGGCGTTGGGCGTCATGAAGACCACACGATTGATAGCGCTGTTCATCCTGTCGCTTTCCGCTTCATACGCGACGATGGCGGCGCAGCCCCTGAATGTTTCGATGATCCAGCTCATCGCAACGCCCGAGAAGTATCAGGGTAAGCGAGTTCGGATGATGGCGTTCCTCCGAATCGAGTTTGAGGGCAATGCCATCTATCTTCACAAGGAAGACTACGAGCAAGCGATCTACTCGAATGGCTTATGGATTGACCTGCCGAAAGCGATCTCAAATGACAAAGCGTTGACGGACCGATACGTGCTAGTTGAAGGCGTCTTTGACGGGACACGGCACGGTCACCTGGGCTTATGGTCCGGAACGATCACTGATGTCACAACCTTGGAGCCGTGGCACCCATGAGACGAATGCCCAACAAGCCGCTGGTGCCGACTCGCAACGGCGAAGCGCCGTTGTTCGCGGCACAGCGGCGGCGTTATGCGGCAAAGGAGAGCAGACAGAAATGAACCCGAAGCACTGTGCCGTAGCCATCGTCCCGTGCAGCGACCCGGACGCAAGTCAGGCCTTCTATGAACGGCTTGGATTTGCAGCGACGTCGATCTATGAAGCGCACGGATATCGGATCCTGCATGATCCCCTGGGCGCGAGCGTTCATCTGACCCGCGTCGATCGGGAATGGGTCGATCCGAAGCGCAATGCCCATGGCGTCTACTTGTACTCGGAGAATGTTGAGGCACTTGCCGCGGGCTTCGGTTGCCGGGCTCAGATCAAGCCGTGGGGGCTTCGCGAGTTTGCGGTTTCTGATCCCGATGGGACGCTCGTTAGAGTTGGTTGGCCTGCATAGAGGATGTGAGGATGGTACTGCTGAACGACCAGATCGCCGGCTGCATAACAAGCCCATGCACGCGACGTGCGAAGACGCACGCGCGTGATGGGCGGCGTTAGACATCAGAAGGAACACCCAGAATGTCCATGATCGGCAATCTCTTGCGGATATCGCCATCACAGCTCAAAGCCCTCCAGCAAGATCCAGGTGGCATCGAAACCGTGCTTTATCCCGACAATGATGATGAAACGGAGAACGAACGTCATCTCGATCTAGACAAGAGTTGGCACATTATCCACTTCCTACTGGCTGGAGATGCTTGGGGCGGCACCCCGCCGTTCGCGAATGCAATCTGCGGCGGAGCGGAACTCGGAGATGTCGATGTCGGGTATGGTCCCGCAAGGTATCTGACGCCAGCACAAGTCCAGGAAGTTGGCAGTGCGCTCAGCGGCCTTGCTGCGAAGGACCTGTGGTCGCGCTTTGATGCGGCGGCAGCAAGCAGGGCAGAGATCTATCCGGCCGATTCGTGGACCAACGAGGATGGAGAATACGTGGAAGACTACTATGAGAAGCTGAGAGCCTTCTATGCCGCAGCCGCCCACAATAGCGAAGCGATTCTTCTGTGGATCAACTAGGAATATCTAACAAGCGAATCGAGTACGCTCCCTGCGGTCGCCCGACTCGCAAACAGCTGTGCTGTTTGCTCGCGGCTCATTCGCGGCGTTAGGCGGCTCGAATTGTCGAAGTGCGTTCTTAGGAGTCCCACTGATGAGGGTCTGCTTTGAGCCAGGACTCTAACGGTGACGGTGCAGCGATGAGTGACGCGATCCTCGTGTGGAAGGGCAGCGGAACCGACTACTGGCCGTTGCTCGATGATCGGCGAATCATCAGTCGATATGGACAGGAGGCGGCGATTGACCTTCTCCCAAAGCTTCGGGCACTCAAGGAAGAGTTCTATACCTCCGACGCGTGGAAGAGAGCCAAAGATCTACGTGAGATGCAAGAACTATCCGCTGCGGAATTTCGTCTCAGGCATCCTGAACTTACCGACGAGGCGATCAACGCGTTCGCCCTTTGTTATACCTATGACTACAAGTAGAGCCGAGTGTCAAAACCGGTGAGAGCCGCCTAACACCTCGCTGGAGCGGACGCGTGAACGACAAAGTGCCAAGCTCAAACGTCGGCATGCGCGCCGCTCAGCTCAACCGTTAGGCGTCTCCAGATGCTAGTGGTACTCCATCAGCGCTATGTGAGCAAAGTGCTGTTCGTGCTCGTACTCACGTTGTGTGCTCTGCCGACCCTCGCGGATGATCGCAAGACGCTCGTGGGTGTCTGGCGCTACGCCGGTGAGGTAGACACTAAAGCTGACGGCTCTTCCGCTCCGACGTCAGCACTTGGTGATACCCAAGGGCTTCTTATCTACACTGCCGAAGGCTTCGTATCGGTCGTGCTCATGCCGAAGGCTCGAACTTGGCTTTCGGAGACCGCAACGATGGCGGAGCTACGCGAGACGGTGGTCAACGGAACCGCCTACGCAGGCCGCTACGAGCTTGACCCAAATTCTCACACCATTACGCACATCACGTCCGTAAGTATGGAGCCTGCGTTCGAGGAGAAGCGGCTTGTCCGACAATACACGTTGGAGGGAAATACCCTGAAGCTGAAAGGCACATTTCCCTATGACGGGGAAACTATTCACTTCACTATTACCTGGGTTCGCGTCGATGAGTCGCGCAACTGACATCTAACAAATCGCCGGAGCAGGCGCGTGGAAGATAAAGTGCAGTGGCTGGGCGACCAAACCGTAGAAGACTAGCTACGAAACGCAAGGGGACTTCCGAATGCCAAAGGCTCTGAGGGTTTTGATTACAGGCGCGGCACGCGGCATGGGAATGGCAACGGCGCAGGTACTTGCCAACCGAGGACATTCAGTCGTCGCCACCGACGTATCCGCGTTGAGTGAATTGGAAGGCATCCAGGCACATGTGCTCGATGTCACCAGCGATGACTCCGTGGCGCGATGTCTTGAAGAAGTGGGTCCGCTCGATGCAATCGTCAACAACGCAGGGATATTTGGCTTAGGGCCGGTGGAAGACTATCCACTGGATCGCTTCCGACAGATGTTCGAGACAAACGCTCTCGGCCCGCTGCGCGTAATCCAGGCCGCCTTGCCCGCCTGGCGAAAGCGCGGTTCCGGCGTCATCGTGAATGTGTCGAGTGTAAGCGGCCGGGTCTCCTCGCCGCTTGCAGCAGCGTACAGCGCTTCCAAGTTCGCGCTCGAAGCCTTGACGGAGTCGCTGCACCTGGAAGTCCGTCACTTTGGAATACGCAGCGTGTTGATCGAACCCGGAACGATCGCTACCGGCATCCAAGCGAGCGAGACTCATAAGGGACCCGCCGACTACGCCGGACTCTGGGAGCAGTGGGCCGGAGCCCATACCAAGATGACAGGGCCATCGCTACCCGGATCCGAAGTTGTCGCATTAGCCATCGCGAGTGCAATTGAAGACCCCGCGACACCGTTCCGTGTACCGGTCGGCCAGGACGCCGAGATGATTTTGGGCTTGCGAAGAAGCCTCGACGATCAGGCCTTCGAAGATGCCATGAGAAAGGCCGTTGGGCTTACGTGGTGACTGGATGGCAACCGTCCGAACTCAATGCCGGCATCGTGGGCGCGGGCGGCTGAACGTTCGGTCGTTAGAGCTCCGGGGAGTTCGATGAGAAAACCTGCTGCTGTCTGGTGTGTGCAGATCTACTTGGCTTGGGTTGCCCTTGGAGCCGGGTTGCTAGCAATACTAGCGCCGGTCGGCCTGATTAACGGTGGCCTGTCTATTGCGCAGGCCGGCGGCACCTTGCTTTTGGGCGGAGTCGTTGTGTCAGCGATTGCAATGCTGCTTATCAAGATGTCGCGTCAGGCGATCAGGCGTCGTTCGATCGTGCTGTGCCTTTGGGGCATGGTCGCGCTATACCCGACCATGAATGCTCTTCGGCAGGCCGGGTACTATTTCCCCCATTCCACGATTGCCGATGACCAGCTGGCTGGAGCGGCTGTGGCCGAGATCGTTCGCTATCTGGTACCAATGGCACTCATCGTTTGGCTGTCACTCTCGAGGCGCGCAGGAGAGTATGTTTCGGCGTCGGTCTCGTTGTGCTCTAACAATGACGTCAGGCTTGACTGAAGCTGCGCGATGGTTGTCATCACCGAGTACGACGCTAGCTGGCCAGTTCTCTTCGAGGAAGAGGCGCATCACCTGCGTGCCGTGCTCGGCTCGTCAGCGCTGCGGATCGAGCATGTAGGCTCAACATCCATACCGGGGCTTGCCGCCAAGCCGGTGATCGACATTCAGGTCTCAGTCGCATCGTTGGCGCCGCACGGTCGTTACGTGGATGCGATGGCTACACTTGGGTATCGTCACGTGGCGTTCGGGGATTTCGATCTCGTCTACCCCTTCTTTCACAAACCGATCGCATGGCCCGGCACGTATCACGTTCATTTGTGTGAAGGCGGAGGAGAGCAAGAGTGGCGGCACCTGGTGTTTCGGAATCATCTGCGTGCTCATCCTCAAGTAGCCGCGCAGTACGAAGTGCTCAAACGCGAGCTTGCGCGCACCCACGACGCAAGCACACCGCAATCCATGGAAGCGTACTCATTGGCGAAGTCCGAGTTTGTTGCCAATGTGCTGCGCGCTGCGGCACGGAAGGCGCTACGGAGTAACTAGCTGGTGTCTAGGTTCGACCCATTGTCGATGTTCGCCGCGCCACTGGCCGCGATGCTGGTGGCTGCACTCCTTCTTGCACCCTCCGTGAATGGTCAATCCGTGGACGAAATCGCGGACGACCTCCTTCACTCTGACCTGCCGATCTTTGGACGTGGCGGCGACAATGAGTGGCCGCAGCACTTCCATGACGACGACTCGTTTGGTTGCACAAGTCGCGTGGCTTTCGGCGACTGGGCCTTCCATGAACGTGGCGCCGAAGTTGAAAACGACCTGCTGTGGTACCGGTTCAGCAACTACGGTGTCTTCCACTGTTGGGCTAACACCTTCCGCGCGAACGAACGCACAAGACTCGACGGCGCAGATTCCCAGCCGTCATTTTTCGTGTTCCTCGGTAGCGCGAGCGTCAATGGAAGTGATATCGAACTGTGGACACTTCAGATCGGAGCCAGGCCAGGGAGTGAGTATTTGCTGCTCTCCCGTGACCCGGCCGAGGGTCTGATCGAGAAATTCAATGTGCTTCAGACCGCGTGTCCTCGTGCCAACGTGCGGGATGCGGGTTCGCTGGACATTCTGTTAACGCGCTACTGCGCTGTTAATTCGCGTAGCGAGCTGATTCGCCTTGCCCGTCGCATGGCGCAGCGTCCTCCGCTTGGTTCTCTTAGCCGAGTGCCAGTCGATGACGAGACAAAGGAAGACGCCAGTGAATAGGATTGCTGATCGCACATCTGTTACGTCTGACAGGAGGGTTTCCGAACTCGGAGCGAGTTTCATGCGATGGTTCTTTCTATTTGGGCTCCTGCTTATTGGGGCAGGCTGCAGCAGCAAAGATTCACGATCTTCTCCTGACGACCTTGCTTTTGAGAGCCGCGCAGGTGTGCCGCTCCCGTCTGGTGTCACTGCTGTCGCTTACCGCATGAACGTGAACGACAACCTCTTGCACAAGACCCACTATTGGATGCTCCGCGGTCCAGATGCATCTCTTCGAATACTGGCGAGTTCATTCAAATTCGAGCGTTCCGACCAGGACGCAAAATGGCAGCTGCCGGACATGCAATTGATGTTCGGCGTTTCTCTGGGGCCATCCGATATTGCGGAGGGCTACGAAGGATCTCCGGACGGTAAGCGAGATCGCTGGCTTGTGCTATTTAGCAACGGCCGAGGTGCTCTGTTTGTTTACTGATTCGCCACACGGCCTAACAATGCAGTCCAGCGGAAGCTGGAAGACTCGCGTCGCTGAGCGCAGACCTTGGGCTTGAACGATGGGACTGGACACAGTTGAACTGGTCATGGCGGTCGAGGAGCACTTCGAGATTGAAATCCCTGATGAGATTGCTGCAACGCTGGAAACGGTCGGCTTACTGAACGGTTACGTTGTGTCAGCGCTTAAGCGCAAGAGGCTTCTGCGCGTAGATGAGGCAGGGGTGTTCTCAGAATTAAGGGACATCATCTGTAAGCAAACCGGAATCGCGCCTGAGAGAATCGTTCCAGATGCCAATTTCGTCAAAGACCTCCGGCTTGACTAGCGTTCGCGACACGCTGCCCAACAACCCGCTGCAGCCGACGTGCGAAACGCATGCGGCTGAGCGCGAGCGTTAGGCGGCTGGTCGAGCGTTGCTAGAATTGGGGGATCAGCCCACATGCGCGCGTTATTTCCGATATTAGCCATCTGCATTTCCGCGACAGCTTCGGCCGCACAGCCGGTGCCCACTGACCAAGAGCAGATCCTCGCTCTCGAAGAAGCATGGGGACGCGCGCTCGAGACGGAAGACCGCGCCGTGCTCGAGCGCATCGTCGCCTCGGACTTCACCTTCATCGAGCCCGACGGCAGCGTGCTGACGCGGGCCGCGTACTTGGCGGATAGAGCAAATAATCCAGCGCAGATTCATTCGTTCGAGCTTTCCGAGATGTTCGTGCGAATCATCAGTGACACCGCACTCGTGTCCGGGTTATCGACCATTGATGAGAGCATTGCCACAAGACGCTACAAGTATCAGCTGCGCTGGAAAGAAATGTGGGTCAAGAGGGGCGCTTCCTGGCAGGTGCTTGCGGGTCAGGCCACCCCGGTCAATGCGGAATGGAACGTGCCATTTCTGCAACCGTGACACTCACCAGGCGCCCGGAGTTCGCTCGTGGTCCATGACACCTCCTCAAGAGAGCTACCTGCAGCGGCACAGCGCGTCCAGAAAGCGCTTCTAGCGCTTGGCGTCGACGCGAGCGTCGTCGAGCTCCCGAACTCGACACGCACTGCGGTCGATGCAGCTAACGCCGTTGGGTGCGCCGTTCAGCAGATCGTCAAGTCGCTCGTCTTTCGCACGGACTCCGGAACACCCATCCTGGTCCTCGCGAGCGGCACGAACAGGGTGGACGTCGCGCTGGTCTCGTCGCACCTCGGTACCGCGCTCGGCAAGGCAGATGCCGACTTTGTCCGGTCAGCTACTGGCTTCGCTATCGGTGGCGTACCACCGGTAGGTCATGCCCAGCCGATCATGACGTTCATCGACCAGGATCTACTCGCCCTCGAGACCCTGTGGGCTGCTGGCGGCACGCCGCACGCGGTCTTCGCCCTAACGCCGCAGCAGCTCGTTCACGCAACAGGCGGCCGCGTGATTCCGGTCTCAGACCGTTCGCAATCGCAATGACGGTGTCACCAGCCGCGCCGCAGTCCGAACACGAATACGACGTCCGATGAGCTTTCGACTGCGACGTCTTCGCTCACTGCGACATCGAGCTGCCAGCCGGACGCGAATCGATAGTCGCCGCCGACCGTAAGCACGACTGCCGGGCCGAGGAAGTCGAGGTCCGCTTCGTCGAACACGGCGCTGTGGGCATCCAGCTGCGCCTTCAGCTCCAGGCCGCGCCACGCACGCCAGCCGACGCCGGCAAAGCCGCTCCACACCAGATCGCGTTGTTGGGCTGCCAAGCGATCGCCATCGCCCATGCGCGTCACGGCGGCTTGGCCAAACACCGACCAGTCGTCACCGAGCTGATGTTCGCCCGCGATCGCCAGGGACACGTCGGTCGCGCCCGTGCCAGTGAGGCGATCGGCGTCGCCGGTCGGCACCTTGACACTCAGCCATGCGGTCACTGCTGTCGCATTCGTGGAGCGCAGGGTGTAACCGAAATCCAGCGACGCGTCGGCGAGCCCGGAGGCGGATGAGTCGACGTCCAGCAGCGTGACGCCGGCGCGCTCGTAGAAGATCCGCACGCGATCTGTGGGCATCGTCGAGCGCGCGCCTTCGGGCAAGTCGAACATGTCGTGCCAGCTGTCGATCGCCGAATCGAGCATGCCGCCGCCCGTGTAGCGATAGGGCAGCTCGAGCTGCGCCGCGAAGCCGCTCGACCACGAGCGTCCGATCGTCATGCGCGCCTCGCGCGTTTCGGCGTCGACGATCAGTTGCTCGCTGCCCGTATGCTGCACGAGCGCAGTGCTCGCCCAGTTGAGATCCAGCGCGAAGCTCCACGCATCGCCCGCAATGCGCGCAGGAAGCGGGGAAGGCAGGCCGGCGCCTGTGAGCAGGGGATTCAGATCGCGGGTGGGGAAGGGACCGGCTTCAGCGAGAGGCGCGATCAGCAGCAGGGCGAACGCGGCCCGCCTGTTCAAAACCAGACCGACACGAACAACTGGAAGACGTTCGCGCCGAAGCTGTAGAGCGGCTCGGTGCCGGCCGGGCGGAAGTTCGGATCGTCCGCGGGCAGCAGCGAGAAGCGCGCGTCGCGGAAGTCGTCGTAATCGAACTGGATGCGGTCGTAATAGAAATTGAGCGTGCCCTTCTTGATGAAGCGCCAGCCGTTCGGTGCGAACTCGTAGCTCGCGCCGAGGCTCAGCGCCTGGCTCTTGAAGGTGGAGAGCTCCTTGTCGCGCGCCAGGAAGTTCTGCTCGTTGGCGCGGTCAAAGAGGTCTTTGTAGAAGTCGGCGTGATTCTGCCCGTAGTAGCGGTAGCCGACGTCGAACGTCCAGGGGCCCATCGGATGCGTGTAGCCCACGTCGAAGGTGTTGGCGCCGATGCCCCACGTATCGGTGAAGAAGCGATAGCCGCCGTGCAGCGCCGCGCGATACGGCAGGTAGTAGCGGGCATTGAGCGCAATGGCGTTGCTGGTGCGCGTGCGCGGGTAGATTTCGCGAGCGAGCGCGAACAGGCGGTCGTCGCTCGGGTTGATGAAACGGTACGAGCGATAGGGATTGTTGAGGAATCCCTCGTCTGTGATCACTTCGAGCTGCAGCGAGCTGATGAGGCTCTTGGTCAGGATCTGCGAGACGCCGACGCGGTAGCTCCAGCGGTCGATCGGCTCCTTGAACGTCGGATCGATCTGGTTGGTGGTCGTGTCGCGGCGTTGCACGAGGTCGTTGCCGCGCGAGAAGCCCATGGTGATCGTGGTCAGGTCGCCGAACAGATCCTGGCTGATGCCGAACGTGCTCGTCTCGGCCTTGTAATCGTTCTCTTCGCTGTTCGTGTAGTTGAGGCTGTACGTCGTCTTGCCGCGCAGGTACTCGAGCCCGACGCTGTATTGATCGCGCTCTTCGTGGTACTGGCTGGCGCCCGAGACCTCGACGTCGATCGAAGCGCTGGTCACGTAGTCCTGGTAGTAGTTGGCGCTGACGGCGAACTTCTCGGCGTATTTCTTGCGCACCAGCAGCGAGGGGCCGTGAATCGTCACGCCACCGCCTTCGTAGCGGTGATAGAGCATGTCGGCGCGATCGTCGGCGAGCACGCCAGCGAATGCACTGACGGGCAGCAGCGCGCAGGCGAGAACGGCCACGAGCCAGCTCGCGCTGGCTCGTGCCGAAATCTCCATGCCCCATGCCTTCTTCATCAATTACATCCGCAACCGCCGCCGGCGGCGCCGTTCGCGCCCCGCGCGCCTTCGCGCGCGTCGAACACGTGGTCGATGTAGGCGCTCGACACCGGGTTCGGATCGAACGACATGATGGGATCCGCGAGCGCCTGGCGCTCGTACGGCTTCACCCACGGCTCGATGTTGCCGCAGCCCGTCATCGCCACCGCCGCCACCAGGAGCATTCCGCCTCTGGCCACAGCCCACAGCCTACAGCCTACAGCCTTCATGTTTCCTACTCTTTCAGCAGCGCCCGAATCTGATTCAGATACTCGCTCTCATCGCCGGCCTTGTAGCCGCGGTGCACTTCGCGCACGTTGCCCTGGCGATCGATGAACACCGTGCTCGGCATCGCGCTCACGTCGTACATCTTGCTGACCTTGCTCTCGCGATCGAACAGCACCGGGAACGAAACCGGCGTCTTGCTCAGCCACTCCTCGGCGTCCTTGCTGTTGGCGTCGACGTTGACGCCGACCAGCGTGAAGCCGAGCGCGCTGTAGCGCTTGTGCATCTGCTCGAGCAGCGGCATCTCCTGGCGGCACGGTCCGCACCAGCTCGCCCAGAAGTTCAGCATGACGACTTTGCCTTTGAGCTGAGCGAGCGACACTGTGTCGCCGCTTCGCGACGGCAGCGAGAACGAAGGCGCCAGCGCGGTGCTCGCTCCCACCATCGAAGTGACGCCCAGCGCCGCTGTCAGCGCCGCTGCGCGCATCCATGAATTCAGCCTCGAATACAGCATGGTTCGTGATCCTCTGTGCGGACGCAAACGCCCAATGCGTATCCTCGCTCAGAAGAAAATCGACAAACCGAGATGTGCTTCTAGGTTATTGACGATCTTCTTTTCGCCCAGCAAATCGATGTCGTAGACGTGGTCGCGCACGTCGAAGTGCACCGCGATCCAGTCCGCCGGCAGGATGCGATAACCGAAGCCGCCGTTCACCGTGAAGCGATCGTCGCCGGCGAAGTGCGTGCTGCCGATGCCGGTCACGAGGTAGAAGGCGGTCGGGTACGCGCGATTCTTGCCGAGGAAAATCTCGCCCGGCAGCGCGTTCCAGCCCAACGACAGTGCGTAGTACGTGTAGTCGCGTTCGCTGTCGGTCAGCAGATCGGCCGAACCCGACAGATTCTCGTAGCTGGTGCGGCCGGCGCGCGAGCGGCCCACTGTGCCTTCGAGGAAGAAGTCCTCGGTGAGGTGATAGGCGAGGCGCGCGCCGTACACCACGTTGCTCTCGAAGTCCTCGATGCTGAGCACGCCGACGTACGCGCCGACCTCGAAGTCCTCGGTGTCGATGCGCGTCTGCTTGATCTTGCGACGCTCGACCTCGGGCTCGATGATCGGCTTGTCGGACGGCTCGCCGGTCACCACTTCGCCGGCCGACTGCGGCTGCGTAGTCTCGGGCGGCGGCGGGGCGTCGCGACGGAACAGCGCGCATCCCGGCAGCGTCGTCGTCGCGGCAAGCGCGATCAGAAAAAGAAGGCGATGCCGAGATACTTCCATTCGTCCACTTCCTCGTTGTCGTTGCGGCTCGTGAACACCACGTTGTTGCGGTATTCGGTGCGCAGCATGAAGCGGCGCGTGAGGTAGAACTGCAGGCCGCCGCCGACGTAGCCGATCTGGTCGGTGCGGTCGACGGATTGCACCAGCGTCGACTTCGGGTCCGTATAGATGACGCCGGTGCCGAGCGTGAAGTAGGGCGAGATGCGCCACTCGGGCACGAACACGTGCACCAGGCCGAGCGTCGCACTGTAGCCGTTGGAGAATTCGCCGACGATGTGATTGAGCGTGAGCTCGATCGACAGGTTGTCGCTGAACGCGTAGCCGCCGAACGCCGAGATCAGGCTGGCGCCGGCGAAGTCGCCGCCGGACACGCCGCCCTGCCAGCGCCGGCTCATGAAGTTCTCGCGCGCCGGCTCCTGCAGGTCGAGCGGCTCGCCGGTCGGCTCCAGCGTCGCGATCATCTGCTCGCGCGGTGCCCAGCCCTCGACGCCGCGGTCGGTGCGCAGCTCGAACCAGTCGGTGCGGCGCTTGACGATCGTCACCTCGCGGCCGCGCTCGACCACGTGGAACACGGGATAGCCGCGCCCCGGACCCGTATGCAGCTCGATGTACGGGTCGGCGATCAGGATCTTGTGCGGCGGCTTCTTGGCTTCGGCGGTCTGAGCGGTGGCGAGCAGCGTCAGCAGTAACCAGAAAAGGACGAGTGGCCGCCGCATCAATTCGCCGGGGCGACAAATGGATCGTTGTAGTACTGCGCGCCGATGTCGAGCCATTCGGAGAGCAAGCGTAACTCACTTGGTGACATAAAGTCGCGGTGATCCGTCTGCCCGGCGCCCGGTGCGCCTTCCATCTTGCCGAAGAAGCGGGTCGACGACGACGCGCCGTTGGCGCTCATCGAGGCCGGCACCTGACGGAACTGCACGCAGGTCGTCACGTTGGTGACCGGGTCGGTCACGAACTGCAGGCACTCGTCCTCGAGCTGGCCCATCGCGTTCACGACCTGGCCGACGTCGCCGAACAACAGCTCGCGATACGAGCGGAACTGGTCCGGCTCGTCGTCGGACGGGCCGTCGGTCAGGTCGAGATCGCCCGCCGGCACGGCAGTCATGGCCGCGGCGTTGACCGGCGCGTGACAGGTGTTGCACTTGTGATTGATCGGCTGGTTCGTGACCGGATCGAGGTCCGGCATGCCGTCATTGTTGGCGTCGACGAAGCGGTCGATGCCCCACATCGGATGGATGTGCATCTCGTAATGGATCGTGACGCGGCACAGGCTGGTCCACTTCGAGGTGCAGCTCGCCGCGACCGGCGGCACCGTGCCCTTGAGGCCGTTCACGCAAGCGACATGTTGGGTCGGATCGGCGGCGTCGGACAGCACGGTCGACGGGCCCGCCGAATAGCAGGCGTCGACTGAGGGCATCGTCGCCGGGGTGGCCGGCCAGTAGTCCTGGAAGGCCAGGTCGACGCTCGGCTCGCAGGCGCCGCCGCACATGACGCGGTTGCGGGCTTCGGCCATGGTTTCGCCCTGGTCGGCGAAGATCGCGGCGTTGGTATTCGGGAACGGGCTGCCGTTGGTCGTCGCGCCCGCGTTCACGGAAGCCGTCAGGCCGGCGCGGCCATGCGCGAGCGGCGGATTGGCGTTCGCGTTGTGGCAGCCGTTGCAGGTGAGCGTTTCGCCCGGCATGAGCTGCAGCCAGTTCGTGTGGCGGCTGCCGAGCACGCCGCCGACGCGGCGGCCGCGCGCGTCGAGCACGCTGATGTTGAACGCCACGTTGGCCGGCACCTTGACCTTCACCGAGCCGTCCGGCTCGACCGGCGCATAGCCCAGGATGTCGCGCATGCCGAGCGCGCGGTTCGGGCCGAATGCGGTGTTGTCGATGTCGCGAGTGTCGTCGTCCGGCTGCGCGACCGCCTTCTCGATGCGCAGGAAGCGAGCCGGGCGCGTCGCATACGCCCCGTTGGCCGGATCGCGCACGGCCGCGATGCCGCCCGGCGCCTGGTCGGCGCCGTCGACGTCATAGACGCTCTTGATGTTCAGGATGCCGACCGCCTCGGTCAGCAGGTCCTGCGGGAAGTCGACGCCGGCGATGCGGTCGAGGATGACCGGCGGCAGCACGCGCGGCGAGCCCGCGACGACTTCGGTGTACATGAAGCCTTCCTGCGGGGCGACCACCGGTTGCTGCGTGTTCTGGTGTACGTCGTAGATGTAGACGCCGAACAGCGGCGGCGCTTCGACCGCGTTGGGATCGGCGAGGCGGTCGCTGGTGCACGGCACGATGCGCGTCTGATTCTCGAGCAGCCGGCACTGCGACCAGCTGACGAGCAGGCGATCGCTGCCGTCGAACAGCGGCGCTGCGGAACGGTAGCGGCCGCCGGGCGAGGGGCCTTCGATCGTGCGCACGTCGGTCGGCAGCGCACGCACCTGGGCCGGGCCGGGCATGCCGGCGCTCGCCATGACCGGCGCGGTGTTGTCGACGAAGTTCTGCGTATCGATCAGCACCAGGTCGCCGCCTTCGGCGGTGCCGGTGAACGGCTTCACCAGCGCCAGCGTACGGCCGTCCTGCATCGGACGCGGGTTCGTGAACTGGATGATGCTCGGCTGATTGGAAGTCGGATCCACCGTGCCGGTCGCGTGACTGTGCGCGCCGTACAGCAGCTGCAGGTCGGAGCCATCCGGGTTGATGCTGTAGAGATCGAACTGGTTGTCGTCGATCTCGTGCTCCCAGCGCGTGAACACGATGCGGCCGTTCGCCAGCACCGCCGGGTCGAGGTCGTGGCTCTGGTTGAAGGAGATCTGGTGGATGTTGGTGCCGTCGGCATCCATCACGTGCAGCACGAACGCCGGCTCGTTGTCGTCCTCGTCCTGGCCGGCGTACTGCGGCTTGTTCTCGTCCAGCTGGATCGCGCGCGCCTGGCGCTGGCGCGTCGAGCTGAACACGATCCTGCCGTCCGGCAGGTAGTGCGGCATGATGTCGTGGCCTTCGTCCTCGACCGTATCCGAGGCGATGATGCGGCGGAGCACCTGGGTCTTGGCGTCGTACTCCCAGATGTTCCAGGTCGGCTGGTCTTCCTCGTCGGCGCCCTCGATGAACTTGGCGCGCATCGCGAACACGACCTTGGTGCCGTCGAAGTTGACGTCGAGGTCGCGCACGTCGCCGAGGCCTTCGGTCTGCGCTGCGGTGAGGTTGATCTCCGGCGAGGATGGCGAAGCGCGGTCGCGCATGAACAGGTCGGCGCCGATCTCGAAGCGACGCAGCACGCGCGCGTCGTCTTCCATCATGTCGTCTTCCGGATCGGGCACCGGGCGCTTCACGTAGAACACCGGGAAGTCGAGCGTCACCGGGTCCTGGTTCTGACCGCTGCCGATCGTGACGTCGGTGCCGCCGCTGCCGCTGCTGCACGCAGCGAGCACGCTGCAGGTAATCGCGATCGCGAGCGCGACTGCGCCGCGAACCGCGCGCGCGGCTGCGACTGTCATCGTGTCACGTTCCGCCTGATCACTCATTGCGCACTCCAAAACGAGCCTCGGATGATCGACTCGACATATTCCGCCAGCCGTTAAACCGGTCACACGGCTGACTGCGACGGACCCTGAATTTTCATAAGCCGGGGTCGTGCATCCCTGCATCGCGTGAACCGATTCACATTGCGCGGGCTGCACCCGGTTTATTTCCTTGCCGCGCAGACGACTTGGATCGTGGCGGCGAGCCTACACGCGCGCGTGAAACGGCCGGTACTGTCTCCTGCAGGCGACGTACGGCGCTTGAGACAGCTACCCAAATGGAAACGCCGACTTATAGTCGCCGCGCACTGTCGGGGGACGGCCGACTTTGCGATGACAACGACGGCACGTCCTAGAGACGAATTTTCGACACCGGGACCGGCAACTCAGGGTCTGGCATGAGCAACATGAACAGCACACATCGGGCAGCGCGCGGCAACGCGCGGCGCAGCGTGTTGGTGAAGGTCACCGCGCTGGCGCTCGCGATCGCCACTTTTGCGTCCGTGCCACATGACGCGTCAGCCGATGCGCTGTCGCGGCGGCAGGCGAAGCGCATGTACGACCGCCTCACCGGCACGCCGCCGACGCCGGCATTGCTCAACGATCTCGAGACGCGCGTCGCGCAGGACAAAGTCTCCGCCGCGCTGTACATGATGGACGCGAGCGACCCGCGCTCGAGCGCTTTCTACAGCACGACGCTGAAGAACTTCGCGACGCCGTGGACCAATCGCGACCGCACAGTGTTCGCGCCGCTCAACGACTACACGGCGACCGTGATCGGCATGGTGAAGGATGACCTCGACTTCCGCGGCATCCTCTCCGACGACATCGTCTACATCGGCCAGGGCATCACGCCGGCGTACTCGACGACCAACAACGATCACTACGTGGCGATGGAGAACAACAACGCGGACCTGCGCGTCGTGCTCCAGCGGACCACGCAGTCTTCGCTGAACGGCCTGCCGCCGAATGCGACGGCCGGCATCATCACCTCGCGCGCCGCCGCCGAAGCGTTCTTCATCGACGGCACGAATCGCGCGATGTTCCGCTTCACGCTGCTCAACCACCTGTGCCACGACATGGAACAGGTGCACGACACGACGCGTCCGCCGGATCGCATCCGCCAGGACGTGACGCGCAGCCCGGGCGGCGACAGCTCGCTGTTCCTGAACAACTGCATCGGCTGCCACAGCGGCATGGATCCGATGGCGCAGGCGTTCGCCTATTACGACTTCGACGAGACGCAGGGCCGGCTGGTCTACACCGCCGGGCAGGTGCAGCCGAAGTACCTGATCAACTCCGACAACTTCAAGCCGGGCTACATCACGACGGACGACCACTGGGAGAACCGCTGGCGCCTGTCGGGCAAGAACACGGTGCTCGACTGGGCCGGCCAGGACGGCACGATCCGCAGCGGCAACGGCGCCAAGACGCTCGGCGAAGAGCTGGCGGCGAGCGGCGCGTTTGCCCAGTGCCAGGCAGAGAAAGTGTTCCGTACGGTCTGCTTCCGCTCGCCGAGCGACCAGGCCGATCGCGACCAGGTCACCGCCAGCGCCAACGGCTTCAAGAGCGGCGGCGACCTGAAGCGCGTGTTCGCCGAGACCGCCGCGTACTGCGCGGGGAATTGAGGAGACGGTAAGCCATGAAGCGCGTTTTCCATAGCAGCGTTGCACGACTTGGCCTTCTCGCCCTGGTCGCAGTCGTCGTCCTGTCAGGTTGCGGCGGCGGCGCCGCGACCACGACCAATCCCGTGACCACGCCTCCGACCTCGGGGCCGACGTACACGGGCCCGGCGCCCGCGAACGCGGACATCCAGGCGTTCCGCATCAACTTCTGGGAGAACGTCCGCGGCACCAACCGCTGCGGCAACTGCCACACCGCGGGCGGCCAGATGCCGAACTTCGCGCGCTCCGACGACGTGAACATGGCCTATCAGCAGGCCGTCACGGTCGTGAACCGCGAGAACCCGTCGCAGTCGATCATCGTCGCCAAGGTCGGCGGCGGTCACAACTGCTGGCTCGCCGACGCGGGCGCGTGCGCGAGCATCATGACGCGCTGGATCCAGGACTGGGTCGGCGCCGCCGGCACCGGCGGCCGCCAGATCGAGCTGGTCGAGCCGACGCCGAAGGATCCGGGTTCGACGCGCCGGCTGCCGGCGACTGCGCCGAGTGCCTACTTCACTGATGGCTCCTCGCGCAGCGTCTACACGCTGGTGACGACGTACTGCTCGGACTGCCACCGCTCGACGGCGGCCACCAAGCAGTCGCCGTTCTTCGCCGCGGCCGACGTCCAGGAGTCCTACCAGAACGCGATGCCGAAGATGAACCTGGACGATCCGCTGAATTCGCGCTTCGTCATCCGTCTCGGCCGCGAGTCGCACAACTGCTGGAGCGATTGCACCGCGAACGCTGCGGAGATGCAGGCCGCGATCCAGATGCTGGCCGACTCCATCACGCCGACGCAGGTCGATCCCAACCTGATCACCAGCAAGGCGCTGACGCTGTTCGACGGCACCGTCGCCAGCGGCGGCAACCGCTACGAGAACAACCTGATCGCGCTCTACGAATTCAAGAGCGGCCAGGGCACGACCGCGTTCGATACCAGCGGCGTCGATCCGGCGGCGGACCTCACGCTGAGCGGCGACGTCACCTGGGTCGGCGGCTGGGGCATCAACATCCGCTCCGGTAAGGCGCAGGCCTCGACCACCGCGAGCCGCAAGTTCCAGCAGATGATGACTGCGACCGGCGAGTATTCGATCGAAGCGTGGGTCGTGCCGGGCAACGTAACCCAGGAAGACGCGCGCATCATCAGCTACTCCGGCAGCACCTCGGCCCGCAACTTCACGATGGGCCAGACGCTGTACAACTACGACTTCTTCAACCGCAGCTCCGTGACCGGCAGCAACGGCACGCCGCAGTTGTCGACCGCCGATGCCGACGAGCGCCTGCAGGCCTCGCTGCAGCACGTGGTGATGACCTATGACCCGGTCAACGGCCGCCGCATCTACGTGAACGGCGAGTTCACCGGCGACCTCGACGGCGCCGGCGGCGGCACTCTCGGCGACTGGGACAACAGCTTCGCCTTCGTGCTCGGCAACGAAGTCAGCAACAACCGTCAGTGGCAGGGCGTGATCCGCCTGGTCGCGATCCACAATCGCGCGCTGACGCTGCAGCAGATCCAGCAGAACTTCCAGGCCGGCGTCGGCGAGAAGTTCTTCATGCTGTTCGGCGTCTCGCACCTGATCAACGTGCCGAAGGCCTACGTCATGTTCGAGGCCTCGCAGTACGACAGCGCGGGCTACCTGTTCACCAATCCGAAGTTCATCAGCCTCGACGCGAGCGCGATGCCGGGCAGCATCCCGCTGAAGGGCATGCGCATCGGCGTGAACGGCGCGGAGCCGCAGGTCGGCCAGGCCTATCGCCTCATGGACACCGTGATCGCGGACGCCAACTACTCGGCCGCGACCGGCCAGACGCTGTCGACGGTCGGCACGATCATCGGCCTCGAGCAGGGTCCGGCATCGGACGAGTTCTACCTGTGCTTCGACGTGCTCGGCACGCGCAGCAACGTGTGCTCGACCTACGCGCAGGCAGTGCCGCCGACCTTCGTCAACGTGCCACGGCCGTCGGACATCGGCTTCCGCACGTTCGACAAGATCAACGCGACGATGGCCGCGGTGACGGGCGTGAGCCCGAACACTGCGGGGGTGAAGACGACCTTCACCAACATCCGGCAGTCGCTGCCGGCGGTCGACAGCATCGAGGCGTTCCTGTCCTCGCACCAGACGGCGATCGCGCAGCTGGCGATCCAGTACTGCGACGCGCTGGTCGAATCGGGCCAGGCGCAGGCCTACTTCCCGGGCCTGCAGCTGAACAGCGCGCCGTCGGCGGTGTTCAACACCAACGCGGGCAAGGACCTGCTGATCGATCCGCTGATCAACAACATGATCGGCTCGAACGTCGGCTCGCAGCCGAGCGCCGCCGAGCTCAAGAACACGTACACGCCGTCGAATCAGGCAACCGATGGCCCGACGCGCCCCGGCCTGTACGCGCTCATCGACACGCTCAGCGCCTGCGGCGGCGGCGCCTGTCCGGCAGGCCGCACCAAGCTGATCGCCAAGGCCACCTGCGGCGCGGTGCTCGGCAGCGGCGCCGTGCTGATCGACTGATCCGACATCAAGCTCCGGGATATACAGCCATGCTGATCATCAAATCGCGCAAGAAACGCCCGCTCGGCCTCGACGAGCCGCTCAAGCACGCGGCCCACAAGCGGCCGGTGACGCGTCGCGACTTCCTCGCGCAGGGTTTCATCACCGGCTCGGCGACCGTGATGGCGCCGGCGATGCTCGGCGCGCTGCTGAAGACGCGCAAGGCGAACGCCGCGCTCGCCCCGGACCAGGACTTCCTGGCGCATACCCAGGCCCAGTGCAACATCCAGCAGGGCGCGGGCAAGATCCCGTTCGTCTGCTTCGACCTGGCGGGCGGCGCCAACATCGCGGGCTCGAACGTGCTGATCGGCAAGGAGGGCGGCCAGCTCGACTTCCTGTCGACGCAGGGCTACTCGAAGCTCGGCCTGCCGGGCGACATGCTGCCGAACAACGCCACGACGGACTTTATCAATGAAGAGTTCGGGCTGATGTTCCACTCGGACAGCGCGTTCCTGCGCGGCATGCAATCGGTGACTGCGGCCAGCACGCGCGCGCTCACCAACGGCGCGATCATCGCGGCGCGTTCCGAGAACGACACCGGCAACAACCCGCACAACCCGATGTACGGCATCGCGAAGGCGGGCTCGCGCGGCGAGCTGCTGACGTTGATCGGCTCGCAGAACTCCGACTCGGGCGGCAACTCGATGTCGCCGGCGATGCTGATGGATCCGGCGAACCGGCCGACCAAGGTCGATCGCGCGTCGGATGCCAGCGGCCTGGTCGATACCGGCGCGCTCGGCACGCTGTTCAAGAATCCGGACAACACTCCGGACACTGCCTCGACCGTGGCGGTAATGGAGCAGATGGCGCGCATCAGCGAGCAGAAGCTGCTCAAGGTCGATCCGGCGATCGCCGACAGCGCGAAGCTGGAAACGCAGGTCAAGTGCGGCTACGTGAAGACGGCCGACACGGTCGACCGCTTCAGCGATCCGGCCGCGATCGATCCGGCGCAGGACCCGGAGATCAACGGCGCCACCGGCATCTTCGGCGCGAACTTCGGCAACGATCGCGAGTTCGAGAAGACCGCGGCCGTGATGAAGCTGGTCGTCGAAGGCTACGCGGGTGCGGGCACGATCAGCATGGGCGGCTTCGACTATCACACCGGCGATCGCTCGACCGGCGAGGACCGCGACTTCCGCGCGGGCCAGTGCATCGGCGCGGTCCTCGAGTTTGCCGCGCGTCGCGGCAAGCCGGTGATGGTCTACGTGTTCAGCGACGGCTCGCTGGCCTCGAACGGCATGGTCGACAGCTCGCCCGGCGGTCGCGGCAAGGGACAGTGGACTGGCGACAACCAGCAGACCGCCGCTGCGTTCTTCCTGGTCTTCAACCCGACCGGTCGCCCGGCGCTGCTGACCTCAGGCACTGGCGGCGCGGCGCGTCACCAGCAGATCGGCTACTTCAGCGCCGGCGGCGACGTGGTGAACAGCAGCAGCCCGGCGGCGAACAACGTGAACCTGCTGGTGCAGACCGTGCTGCTGAACTACATGGCGCTGCACGGCGAGGCCGGCAACTACAATACGCTGTTCGGCAGCGCGCTCGGCGCGGGTGCTGCGCTCGACGGGCTGATCGCCTTCGAGCAGATCGTCAACGGCACGATCTAACGGCTGTACCGGACTTCCACGAATAGGGCGCGCCCGCGCCCTGGGAAGTAGCGGTAGTTCCCGAAAGCAAAGTCGGCGCGATCCGCGTAGGCGCGATCGGTGACGTTGTTCAGCCGCAGCGTCGTGGTCCAGCTGTTGCCGATGCTCCAGCCGACGCGCAGATTCAGCAGGTCGTGACCGGGATATTCGTTGGCGTTCGCCGCATCCACGAAGTAGCGCCCGACCGACACCCACTCCAGCTCCGCATCTGCCACCGGCAGAAACTGCCAGTTGAGTCGCGCGGTATTCACGTGCCGGGGCGCGGTGTCGACGTCGCGGCCGGAGACGATTGTCTCACCGCCGTCGACGGCGCGGTTGAACGCGTACGTGTGCTTCGCATACGTGCCTGCGAGCGCCACAGACAGCGTCTCGATCGGCAGCCAGTTGAACTCGTACTCGACGCCTTCGTGGTCGGTCTTGCCGTCGCTCACGTTGAAGCCGTTCGAGTCGCGGAAGATGACGTTGTCCTTCTTCATCTTGAAACCGGCGAGCGAGTAGCGCAGCGGGCCGAATGCCCCGCGCGCGCCGACTTCTATGCTGTCGAGCCGCTCCGCGTCGAGGTCCGCAATGTTCTGTTGACGCTGCAGGCGATAGAGCTCGCTCGTGTCCGGTGCCCGGTAGGCGCGAGCGCCGGTCACATACAAGGTGTGGTTGCTCGTGAGGTCGTAGGTGAGGCCGACCTTCGAGGTGACGTTGGTGAAGTCGTCGCTCCGATCGGCCGGCCGGTTGAACAGGCAGCCATTGGCTCCGCACGAGGTCCCGTCGTCGCGCGTGTTGCCGGCGAGCATCTTGTTGTCGTAGTCGTAGTCGACGTATTCGAGGCGCGCGCCGGCCGTCAGCTTCCAGCGCTGCGCGAATGGCTGCTCGATCTGGCCATACAGAGCTGCGACCTGGCTCTGCACGTCGTAGTCGTAGTGCTTGCCTGCCGGGCGTATTGCGTTGGCCGCGGGCGAGCCGTCGGTCGCCGGTGCTGCCTGCGTCTCTTTGAGGAAGCCGTCGGCGAGCTCGAGATCGACGCCAGCCAGTACTTGCATGTCGTCGAGCACGACGGTCTGCAGCTGCGTGAGCACGCCGAGCGAATCCTGCCCGTTCTCTTCGAGCGGCTTGCCGATCAGGAAGTGCTGCAGGAAGTCCATGCGCGAATGGCGCACGAACGGGCGGATCGCCAGCTGCGCGGCGCCGAGCGGCCGCGTGTATTCGCCGGTCAGGCGCATCGCATACGCGTCGCGATAGGCTTCCGGGTTCGCGTTCGATTTCGCAATGCTTTCGTCGCGATACGCATCGAAGCCCTGGATGAAGCCCGCGGTTTCCTGGTTGAGGTTCGTCGCCGCGAACTGCACGCCCAGCGTGCCTTCGCCCTGGCGCCGTGACAGCCCGAGATTCAGCTTCTGCTCTTCCAGTCCCGAGTTGTCGCGCCAGCCGCCGTCGTGAGTGGCGATGACCGTACCGCCGACATCAGTGCTCTCGCCGCGGTGCGCGAGCGTCAGCCGGCCGCGATAGAACTCGTCCGGTCCGCCTTCCAGCGACAGGCTCTGACTGGGCAGTTCCGACGGCGACGCCGAGATCACGTTGACCGCACCGTGCATTGCGCCCGAGCCGTAGACGACGCCGGCGGGGCCGCGCAGCACTTCGATCGAGCGCGCCTGCTCGCTGTTCACCTCGAACAGCTCGTTGACGTTGCAGAAGCCGGTCGGCCGGATCGGAATGCTGTTCTCCAGGAACAGAAACACGCCGCACGATCCCGGGCCGGCCAGCACCGGCGAGCGGATCGCCGTGAGACTTTCCTCGCCGCTGTTGCGCTGGATCATCGCGCCCGGCGCGCGATTCATGATCTCGGCGTGATGGGTCGCGCCGACCAGCGCGACGTCGGCGCCGGACACCACCGAGATGCTGCCGGCGAAATCCCGCAGCTGCTGCTCGGTGCGCGTGGCAGTAACGATGACTTCCTCGACGCGTTCCGCGGCGCAAGCGCAGGTCGCAGCCACGGAGGTTGCGGCGAACAGGAGGATGCGGCTGGAGTGCTTCATAGGGGCCTCCGAACGCAGGGCCTGGCGAGTTTGTCACCCTTCACTGCGGCAGCGCAAAGGCAACGACGTAGTCGCCGCGCTTCGTGCCCAGCTTGCCGTGGCCGCCGGCCGCGATCACCACGAACTGGCGGCCGTTCACTTCATAGCTCATGGGGGTCGCCTGGCCGCCGGCGGGGAGCCGACCTTTCCACAACTCGCGCCCGGTGTCGATGTCGAAGGCGCGCAGATAGTTGTCCATCGACGCGCCGATGAATGCCAGCCCGCCGTCGGTGACGATCGGCCCGCCCATGTTCGGCATGCCGAGCGTCGGGGACGGTACGAACCACGGCGTCATGTCCCGGGTCGAGCCGAGCATCACCTGCCAGCGGATCGCATTGCGCCGCAGGTCGACCGCTGCGAGCGTTCCCCACGGCGGAGCGGTGCACGGCAGGCCGAAGGGGGAGGCGAGCATTTCACGGCGGACGCCGTACGGCGTGCCGGTCTGCGCCGCGAAATCCGAATCCGGCCAGGCGTCCGAGCGCTCCGCGGTGACGAACTCGTCACGCGGCAGCAGAGTCACGACCATCGGTACGTTATTGACCGCGGCGATCACCAGCTGCCGCTCGCTGTCGAACGCAGTGCTGCCCCAATTCACGCCGCCCGCGAAGCCGGGCGAAAGGATCGTGCCGCGCAGGCTCGGCGGCGTGAAGATTCCCTCGGAGCGATAGCGTGAGATCAGATCGCGACACTTGCCGCGATCGTAGAAGGTGAGTCCCCAGGCATCCTGCGGCGTGACCGCTGCCTGCGAGACGAGCGCTGGTGTTGCGGGGAACGGCTGCGTCGGCGAGATCGCTTCGCCCGCGACATCCGACTGCGGCACCGGCCGCTCGACGACCTCGAACACCGGCTCGCCGGTCTCGCGATCGAACACGAACAGCATGCCGGTTTTGGTTGCCTGGACGACGGCCGGAATCGACTTACCGTCGTGCTCGATGTCGATCAGCATCGGCTGCGCCGGCACGTCGTAGTCCCACAGGTCGTGATGGACGAGCTGGCGATACCAGGCGAGCTCGCCACTTTCGGCGTGCAGCGCCACCAGCGAGTTGGCGTACTTGTCGTCGCCGGTGCGCTCGCCGCCGAAGAAGTCCGGGCTCGCGGAGCCGGTGGGCACGAACACGAGGCCGCGGCCGGCGTCGACGGAGAGCACCGACCACGCGTTGGCTGCGCCGGTGCGCGCCGCCGCTTGCGGCTGCCAGCCGCGCTTCGTTGCTTCTTCGCGCGAAGTTGGAATCGGATCCCACGACCACAGCAGCTTGCCGCTGCGCACATCGAATGCGCGCACGATGCCGCGCGGCAACTCGACGCCGCCGTTGTCGCCGACCGCGGAGCCGACGATCACGATGTCGCGGTAGATCGCCGGCGGCGAGGTCACAAGGTAGTTGCCCTTGGTCCCGGCGCCGGCGTCGGCGGCGAGATCGATCTTGCCGCCGTTGCCGAAGTCGCGGCACGGCCGACCGGTGCGGCCGTCGAGCGCGACGAGCCGCGCATCGAGCGTGCCGGTGATGATGCGCTGGCTGCAGGGCGCCGCGGGGTCCGCCTTCTCGTCGATCCACGAGGACACGCCGCGCGAAGTCGCTTCGGAATAACGTCGCGTGCGATCGATCCGGGGGTCGTAGCGCCAGCGCTGTGCGCCGGTGGCCGGATCGAGCGCGATCACGATGTTCGTTGCGGTGCTGAGGTACAGCGAGTCGCGCACGAGGATCGGCGTCGCCTCGAACGTGAGGCTGTCGGCGCGCGCGAAGTCCGCTCCGAGCTCGCCGGTGCGATAGGTCCAGGCGATCTTCAGCTTGCCGACGTTGCTGCGATCGATCTGCGATAGCGGCGAATGACGGTTGCCGCCCGGATCGCCGCCGTAGGATCCCCACTGCGGCTCGTCGTCGTCGAACTGACTGCCGGGCGGCGCGGCGGCCGCCGTGCACATCGCGCACCCCAGCAGGGCGACGGCCCGAAGCCGCAGGGACCAGCGTCGACTTCTCATGAAGTCAGCCTAGCAGCTGCTACTATTTGAAGCGATGAGACTGCTTCTGGTAGTGCCCCTCTGCGTGCTCCTGCTGGCCCCGGGTGCGCATGCCGCCGAAGGCGAGCGGCCGCGCGTCGGGTTGGTATTGAGCGGCGGCGGCGCACGCGGCGCTGCGCACGTCGGTGTGCTGAAGGTGCTGGACGAGATGCACGTGCCGGTCGATGCGATTGCCGGCACGAGCATGGGCGCCGTGGTCGGCGGGCTGTATGCCTCCGGCATGTCGGGCGCCGAGATCGAGACGCTGATCCGCTCGCTCAACTGGCAGGACGCCTTCCGCGACCGGCCGCCGCGCGAGGAGCTCGGCTTCCGCCGCAAGCAGGACGAGCGCAATTTCCTGGTGCGTTACGCGCTGGGCGTGAGGAAGGAAGGCTTCGTGCTGCCGCCCGGGCTCGTGCAGGGGCAGAAGCTCGAGCAGGTGCTGCGCAACGCGGCGCTGCCGGTCGCCGAGATCCAGCGCTTCGATCGCCTGCCGATTCCGTTCCGCGCGATCGCGACCGACCTCGAGACCGGCCAACCGGTCGTGATGGACTCGGGCGATCTGGTCACCGCGATGCGCGCCAGCATGTCCGCACCTGGCGTGTTTGCACCGGCGCAGCGCGAGGGACGGCTGCTGGTCGACGGCGGACTGGTCGAGAACCTGCCGATCGACACTGCGCGCGCGATGGGCGTCGACGTGCTCATCGTCGTCGACGTGAGCTTCCCGCTGTACCTGCGCGACGAGCTGAAGTCGCCGCTCGAAGTCACCAACCAGGCGTTCGCCATCCTGATCCGCGGCCGCACGCTGGAAGAGCGCAAGAAGCTGCAGCCGGGCGACATCGTGCTCGATCCGCCGCTCGGGCGCTTTCCTTCCACGGATTTCAGTCGCGTGCCGCAGGCATTGCGCGCGGGCGAGGACGCCGCGCGAGGCGCGTCGGCGGCGCTCGCGCGGCTATCCCTGAGCGAGCAGGACTACGCCAAGTATCTCGCGCAACGCAGCTCGCGCTCGACCGAGTTGCCGACGATCGAGTTCGTGCGCGCCGACTCCAGCTCGATGCAATACCAGGCGCTGATCCAGCAGACGATGCACGACATGATCGGCAAGCAGCTCGACCGCGAGCTGATCCGCAGCAAGCTGTCCTCGCTGTACGCGCTCGATCGCTTCGAGACGATCGACTACCGGCTGGTCGAGGACGAGGGCCACGCCGGCCTGCAACTCGACCTGCGCCGCAAGAGCTGGGGTCCGAACTACGTGCGCATGGGACTCAACCTCGAGGACGATTTCGAAGGCAACAGCCGTTACAACGCGGCCGCGCGCTTCATCGCCACCGAGCTCAACAGTCTCGGCGGCGAATGGCTCACCGACATCCAGATCGGCGAGAACCCGAAATTCTTCACGGAGTTCTACCAGCCGCTGTCGCTCGCGAGCCGTTACTTTCTGGCGCCGCAGTTCGATTTCGAGGAGCGCAGCGTGTTCGAGCTGCGCGATCGCGACCGCGTCGCCGAGTATCGGGTGCGCGAGGTGTCGGGCGGACTGGACTTCGGCCGCGAGATTTCCAACTGGGGCGAGATCCGCTTCGGCGTGCACCGGGGCACCGGGCGGCGGCGCGTGTTGATCGGCGATCCTTCGCTGCCGGCCAGCGAGTTCGATCGCGGCGGCTATTTCACGCGGTTCTCCTACGACAAGCTCGACAGCATCTTCTTCCCGCGCCACGGCCAGCAATTCGACCTCGAGTGGCAGGCGCAGCGCGAGAGCGTCGGCGCCGACCGCAACTTCGACATCCTGCGCACCAGCTGGCTGATCGCGCGCTCGTTCGACCGCCACACGTTTATTTTCTGGACCGACCTCGGCACGACGGTCGATGCGCTGGAAACGCCGGAGAACTCGTTCACGCTCGGCGGCTTTCTCAATCTCTCGGGGCTGACCCCGGGGTTCCTGGCGGGACCGCACTTCGGCATCGGCCGACTCATCTATTACCGGCGCATCGGCCGCGGCGGCTCAGGCGTGCTCGATCTGCCGGTTTACGCTGGCCTGTCGCTGGAGGCCGGCAACACCTGGCTCGAGCGCAAGGACATGTTCAGCAACCCGCGGGTGGACGGCAGCGTGTTCATCGGCCTCGATACGCCGCTCGGACCCGTGTACCTCGCGACCGGCTACGACGAGGGCGGCGACAAGGCCTTCTATCTGTTCCTGGGAAGGACCTTCTAGGGATGTCGGGCTGAAGCCCGACCTGCACTATTTATCGATCTTCTCGAATTCCAGGCTCGGCTGATCGCCGGGCCGGAAATATACGTAGCGGCCGCTCATCTCTTTCAGGGCGCGGTCGCGCTCGTCGCGCGTGGCGAACCAGTGCTCCTTGACCCAATTCGCGCCCACCAGGTTCTTGAACGGATCGGTGGTGCGCAGTCGCACCCGGATGCCGAACTGGCACTGCTTCGGCAGCGGGCGGGCGAGGTTGTGTTCGTGAACGATGGGCATAAACGGCCGGAACGGAACCTGAGGAGGAGGCGATTCTAGACCGAACGTGCAAGAGTGCCCACGCCGCATGCAATAAAGTGTCCGATGTGTCCGCCGCGCCGGTAAAACTACGGATATCGCCGGTGAACGACGCGCGCGCGCAACGAGGCTCCAACGATTCATCTCCTTGCTGCATCTCACGTTCTGACTGCTGTGTTTTTCCGTTCGCGACGGCGGTGTCATGTGTTGCGCAATTGTGTGACGCGCGTGCCGAACGCGCCCGGGCGCTGAAACCTTTCGTCGCATGCCGCTATCTGATCATCGTAATTCCCTTGTACGCATGGGAACGCATCCGCGTAATGACGATCGATACGCAGCAACGGGATCGAGACGCGAATGCAGTTCCCGGGTGAAGCCGGCACCGTTTCCGGCGGGTCTTTCGCAGAACGGGGAGGGGAGTGCGGATGATTCTCCGTAGAGCCCATGAGATGGCAGGTGGCGGCGATCTGAATCCTGGCGTGGTCCGGCAGCTCGACACCGGCAACGCAATCCTCAACGTCAAGACGCAGGTGGCGGACTACGCGCTCGATGCCGAGCGGCTGGCCGTCCTGTGCGCATGGAACGGTCGACAGGAGGTCGCCCTCGACGGACGCCGGGTGTTCGTCGACGACGATACCTGGATGACGGTGCCGGCATGCCCGGCGAACGTGCGCATCCGCGGCTCGCGCGAGGTGCACGCGCTGACGATTCTGTTCAGGCGTGGCATGCCGGAAGAGACGCTCGGCGCGCTGATCACGCCGGAAGACCGGCTGCTGGAAAGCGGCGAAGTCGCGCAGTCCGCGGTGTTGCCTTTCATGCCGCATCTGTACACGCACGATCGCAGCGTCACGCCGGTGCTGTTATTCATCCGCCGCCATTGCGAGATGGGGCTGGACGACGCGCTCTGGTACGAAGAGCAATTCGCCTTCCTGCTGGAGCGGCTGCTGATGCGTCACCGGCAAGTCGTGCAGCGCGCTCACTCGGTTCCCGTGCGCCGCGCGGCAACGCGACGCGAAATTCTGCGGCGCGTATCGCTGGCGACCGACTTCATCCACTCGAACTATGACAAGCCGCTGATGCTGGGCGACATGGCGCGCGCCGCGTTCCTGTCGCGACATCACTTCCTGCGGCTGTTCAAGCGCATTCACGACGTCACGCCGCACGAGTATCTGCAGCGCAAGCGCACGACAGTTGCGGCGCGTCTGCTGCGGGGTACGGATCTCGCGGTGGAGGACATCGTGAAGCAGGTCGGCTTCGACTCGCGCTCGACGCTGTTCCGGGCGCTGCGCCGGTTCCACGGCGTTACGCCGCGCGAGTGCCGGCGTGCGCCGGACGGCCTGGCGTTCATGGGCGGGATCGGAATGTCGGGTCTGACGCCGTCGGTCGCCGAGGGCTGAGCTCTTCGCTCACGACTCCAGCAGGTGGCGCATGCGCTCCTGCTGGAGTTTTTCATGGTCGCGCGCGATCGCGAGCGTCTTCTGCAGGGCATCCGAATCGGGATTGAGCTGCAAGCCGCGCTGAATATCGCGCAGCGAATCTTCGATCTTCCCGAGTCCCAGATTCGCCGCCGCGCGGTTTTGCCACGTGCGCCAGTTGTCATCTACGAGCGCGATCGACTGATCGCAATGCTCGAGCGCGCGTTGATACTTCTTCAGCGCCACGAACCCCGCGCACAGGTTCGCCAACGCCGAGGCGCGATCCTGCTGCGAGATTGCGAACGTCATGCCCATCTGCGTGAGCTGGATGCCGCGCTCCCAATCGCCGCGCATCAGCGCTTCGGCGCCGTCGGCCAGCATCACGTTCGGTCCGATCACGGTGTTCGACCCGGCGGTCGTCGGCGGTTCGGCAACGGCAATGGAGGGCAGCGCTGTGGCGAGCGCTGAGAGGATCAGCGTAGCAAGCGGCTTCGAGCGCACGGTCATGGCGAGACCTCGCCGCCATTAATACCACCCGCAGACGCCGGCGCAAGGACCTGCGTCCTACATGGGTCCCAGGCCTGTTTTTCAAGGACCTACGCGCGGTCCGGCGGCCGCATTTGCGGCGCCGGCGCGCCCTTGCTTACTCTTGCCGCGACCCCACCTAGTGCGTTCCCCTCGCTGACCTTTCACAGGACTGCCGCGATGAACCCATTTCGCAAGAAAGCCGTAATGCCCGACTCCGCCGACGTACTACCTGGCCGCGCGACCGCGCTGCGGGTGCCCGAGCGCCACGCCGTCAACGGCAACCGGATCGTGCCGCCGTTCCCGGAAGGCACGAAGCTCGCGCTGTTCGGACTCGGCTGCTTCTGGGGCGCCGAGCGCAAGTTCTGGCAGCTGCCGGGCGTGTACAGCACGGCGGTCGGCTACGCGGCCGGCTCGACGCCGAATCCGACGTATGAGGAGGTGTGCTCCGGCTACACCGGGCACAACGAAGTCGTGCGCGTCGTATACGACCCGCGCAAGGTCAGTTACGAGACGCTGCTGAAGACGTTCTGGGAATCGCACGACCCCACGCAGGGCATGCGCCAGGGCGGCGACGTCGGCACGCAGTACCGCTCGGGAATCTATGTCTACGATGCCGAGCAGCGCGCCGCCGCGGAGGCGAGTCTCAAGAGCTACGCGGAGCGGCTGAAGAAGGCCGGCCACGGTGCGATCACGACGGAGATCCGCGACGCGCCGGAGTTCTACTACGCCGAGGACTATCACCAGCAGTACCTGCACAAGAATCCCGATGGGTATTGCGGGCTCGGCGGTTGCGGCGTGAGCTTCGTGCTCGACGAGGAAAAGTCGCCGGCGTAGCGCGTCACCACAGCGGCAGATTCGGGGCGTAGACTCTGCCGCCCAACCTGCATTCGGAGGGTACAACCATGGGCGTGCTAGATCAGTTCGGCGGCGCAGTGGGCAGCATTCTCGGTCAGGGCAAGAATGCAGGAGTCAGCGCGGTGCTGCTGCAGCAGCTCATTGCGATGCTCAGCAAGCCCGGCGCGCTCGCGAGTCTCACCAACGCATTCCAGAGCGCCGGACTCGGCAACATCCTGCAGTCGTGGATCGGTACCGGGCAGAACCTGCCGATCTCGGCAGATCAGATCCGCAAGGTGCTCGGCTCGGGCACGATCGCGGACCTGGCGAAGAAGGCGGGCATCGGCGAGTCGGAAACGACCAGCGCGCTCGCGGGGCTGCTGCCGCAGGTGATCGACAAGGTCACGCCGGGCGGCAACGTGCCGGCGCAGAACGATCTCGGCGGCGCGCTCGCAGCGCTCGGCAAACTCCTGGGCTGATCGATCAGGGGCAGAGCTTCGGCGACTGCTGCTTCGTGGGCGAGTCATTGAACGCCACTCCCTGGCAGTAGGTGGCGTTCAAGCCTTCGGGCTCCGACATGATCGCGCCCGCGAAAGGTCCGCCCACCATCACGCTCGTGTAGCGGTCGCTTGCCGTGCTCTGCGGCAAGCGGCGGCGCATCTGCTGCGTTGACCGGACCTCGGCCGCAGCGACATCCGGCAGATCCTTCGCGATCAACGGTGCAACGCCCGCGATGCCCTGCTGCAATGCCTCGCGCAACGGTGAGCCATTGTCCGCGAGCCATTGATCGAGGAGTGTGTCGTACCAGATCTTCCAGGTCGTTCCCGCGCGCGCTTCGCGCAGTTCGTGTTTCTGCTGCGCATCTTCCTCCTTGGTCAGCTTGCGTCCACGGTACCTGGCCTGGATAGCTTCGACATCGCTCTTGATCTCGTCCTTGGTCTTGACGTGCGGCGCCGGCAGCAGATCGCTGACGTAGTCGAATCGATTCCGATACAAGGGATCGGCCTGCGAGCGACTGAGACTCTGCGTAATCGCGGTGACCTGCAGGCCGCGATAGTCACCAGTCAAGGTTGCGTAGAGCTCGACCACGAGAACCGGATCCTCGGCGAACGAGCCCGCGTCGAGCCTGGCGTCTGCACCGAGCTCCTTGACCGGCACCGGATCCGCAAACTGCGGCAGGGCTACCAGGGCTTTTCCGAGAGCATCCTCGAGCGCCGCTTGGGCGGCAGCGCGATCCATCAACGAGGCGATCCTTGCGGCGTCGTCCTTGGCGCGCGACGTGGGGATCTGGCTCTTGACGGCATCCACCATCGAACCGATGCCCAGCCCCACGAGCCCGGCAAAACTTCCCACCGCGGTGGCTGAATCGTTGCGCCAGTACTGAACGCCGAACCCGTGATCATCGACGCGCGCGTAGACGACGTGCTGCTTCGCCCGCGCGCTCTCGTGCAGCGTGATCTTGTAGGGTGTCTTGTTTGGAGCGCCGGCCTGCGCCACAGTGGCGAGCAACAACAGGCTCAAGAGCCAGTGCCGTGAGTTCATGGGCTCATACTAACGGGAGTATCCGCGTGAAGGCAGTGCTGTCCGCGATTCTGCTGCTGCTGAGTAGCGTCGCTGCTGAAGCGTCTTGTCTCGACACACTGGCCGCTCATCGTGCGCAGACGGAGGCGGATTACCTGAAGTCCGACGACTCGCCGTTCGACCAGGCCCTGCGCGCGCGCTTCGCGGGGTTTGCCTATTTTGCCGGCGACGCGGCGTACTGCGTCGACGCCTCGTTCGCGCCGGCGGCGGGCGAGAAGCAATTCGACATGGCTGCCTTCAACGGCAAGTCGATTCCATTCCGCAAGTACGGCGTGTTCCGCTTCAAGCTCGGCGGCGCGGAGCGCTCGCTCACGGCGTATCAGCGGATGGACCTGCCGCCGGAGGAGCGAACTTCCGTGCTGATCCCCTTTCAGGATCGTAGCAACGGCCATGGAACCTACGGCGGCGGCCGCTACCTGGAACTGGAGCTGCCGATCGGCGCGCACACGACGCTGGATTTCAACCGGGCGTTCAATCCGCTGTGCGCCTACGATGCGAAATTCACGTGCCCGATGCCGCCGCCCGAGAACAGGCTGACCATTGCAGTGAGCGCGGGCGAGAAGGCCTACGCCGGTACTCACTGAGGCAGCGATGATCGGCGGCTTCGACATCCGCGCCATTCTGCTCGCGACGCTGGCGGTGTTCGGCATCGACTACTTCAGCGGTATTGCGCTGTTCGCCATGTTCAGCGAGCCGTTGCCGAATGCCAGCGACGAGCAGGTGAAAGCCGCAGTGACGGCACTCATGCACGATTCCGGGTATCTGCGCGCTGCGCTCCTGCTCGGCACGGCATCGACGGTCGTCGGCGGATACCTGGTGGCACGCATCGCGCGCCAGATTCCTTATTTCAATGCGCTCGCGTACGGCGTACTCGGGGTTCTGCTCAGCATCGTCTGGGTGGGCGAGGAGCCGCCGGCCTGGTTCAAAGTCGTCGGCATCGGCGTGACGGTGCCGGCCGCGCTGCTCGGCGCCTATTTCGGTAAACGTCCTTTGTCGAAGTGATGCTCGGCCGGCACCGCCAGCCAGGCGTGCCGCGAGCGCTCCCACACCGAACGCACTGGCGCCGGAAACTGCGGATCCGCGAACGCGCCGACCGCGACACCGGTCATGCCCGGATTGCGGTCGGAGCGCCAGAACAGCGAGGTGCCGCAGGCCGGGCAGAAGCGTGTGAAGAACTGATTGCCGGCGTCGGTGGGCCGCACGAACTCGCGCGTCTCGCCGCTGATCGTGAGGCGGTCGTCCGGATAGTAGGCGCCGACGCCGAGCACCGATCCTGTGCGGCGCTGGCAATCCGCGCAATGGCAGGCCACGACGCTGGCCGGCTCGCCTTCGGCGACCACCTGCACTGAGCCGCAAGCGCATTGGGCGGTGCGTTTCATGGAGAACCCTATTACGAGAACTGCATCGTTTGACAGCCTACACGCCTGAGGCAGCATATGTCGCCAGCTGCCAGAGATGTGTTCATGAAGAACGCTACAACGACAACATTTGCAGTGCTCCTGTTCATTGCCTCGATCGGCGCCAGCGCCGAACCCGCGACCGACTCCCAACCGTCGGTGGCAGCGGCGGCCGAGAAGGCGCGGCAGCTGATCGACGCAGCCGACTTCGGCGCGCTGCCTTTCATGATCCGGCCCGACCTGTCGCCGGACGCGCGGCACGTCGTCACCGAGGCCTATCTCAAGGGCAGCAAGACGCTGGCGATCATCCAGCTGACCCCCAAGACCGTGGTGACGCATACCTTCAACATTCCCGCCAAGTGGGACCTGCGCTGGTACCGCTGGGCCGGCAACGATCGCGTGCTCGTCAGCGTCGGCGTCTCGGACCTGTTGTACGGCGATGAAGTCTACGTGTCGCGCCTCGCGATGTACGACCTCAAGACCGGCAAGGTCTCGTTCATCGGCAAGCGCGGCGAAGGCTTCGACGGCGACACGGTGATCCACGTCGACCCCGAAGGTCATTGGCTGCTGCTGAACATCCAGCGCACGGTTTTCGACTATCCGACCGTCTGGCGCGTCGATCTCGATACGCTCGACATGAAGAAGGTCGTCGGCGAGTACGCGCACGTGTGGAACTGGTTTGCGGATGCCAGCGGCGCGGTGCGCGCCGGTCTCGGCATCGACGGCAATCACTGGTACCTGCTCTATCGCAAGAGCGCCGACGCGAAGTTCGAGAAGGTCCTGCGGCACAAGGTCACGCAGGAGGAAGAAGACGGCACGATCGAGCGCTTCATCCCGATCGGCGGCAGCGACCAGGGCTATGTCGTCAGCAATGCCCGCACTGGGCGCTATGGCCTGTATCGCTACGACTTTGCGTCCGACGCACTCGGCGAGCCCATCTTCGAGCATCCGCAGGTCGACATCGACGACTATCGCCAGGCGGACGACGGTGAGATCACCGCGGTCTACTACACGGACGATCGCTCGCGCGTTCAGTGGCTGGTGCCGCGCATGAAGGAGCTGCAGGCGACCATCGACAAGGCACTGCCGGATCGCATCAACCGCGTGACCTCGATGAGTCGCGACGGGCTGAAGATGCTGGTCTGGACCGGCAGCGCTTCGGACCCCGGCGCGTACTACTACTTCGACTCCACGGCCGGCGTGATGAATCTGCTCGCCAGGCCGTATGAAAAGATGAAGGACAAGAAGCTGGCGAGCGTCGAGAGCGTTACTTATGCGGCGCGCGACGGGCTGCAGATTCCGGCGTACGTCACTATGCCGTACGGCGTCGATGCCAAGAACCTGCCCCTCATCATCATGCCGCACGGCGGTCCGTACATCCGCGACGATTGGGAGTACGACACGTGGGCCCAGTTCCTGGCCAACCGCGGTTACCTGGTGCTGCAGCCGAACTTTCGCGGTTCCACCGGCTACGGCAAGGACTTCGTCGCGAAGGGCGATGGCCAGTGGGGCCGCGCGATGCAGGACGATCTCGACGACGGCGTGAAGTGGCTGGTGCAGCAGGGCAAGGTCGATCCCAAGCGCGTCTGCATCATGGGTGCATCGTACGGCGGCTACGCTGCGCTCTGGGCTGCGGCACGCAACCCTGACATCTATCGGTGCGCAATCAGCCTTGCCGGCCTGTCCGATCTGCAGGAACAGCTGCGTTACGACCGCGACTCGTTCGTCGCCTCGCGTTACTTTCAGCAGTGGCGTCAGAAGATGCGGGGCGACAAGGATTTCGACCTGAAGACCGTTTCGCCGCTGTACGCCGTGGACCGGATCACGATTCCGCTGCTCATCGCGCACGGCACGGAGGATCAGCGAGTGCCGCTGGCGCAGTCGAGGAAGTTGCACGAGGCACTGCTCAAAGCGAACAAGCCGCACTCGTACGTCGTGTACGAGGGCGAAGGGCACGGCTTCGACAAGCCGGAGAACGCCACCGCGTTTCTCGAGCGCGTCGACGAGTTTCTCCGCGCCAACAATCCGGCCGATTGATCGCGGCTCAGCGGGCCCGCCAGCGCTGCTCGAAGCGGTCGAGCTCGTCCGCGGCGAGATCGGAAATGCAGGCGACGACCAGACCGCCCTCGTTCCAGCGCCGCACGTTGAAGCCATCGCGCTGTTGCGAGCGCGAGATGTCGAGCGCACCGGCGCGCTCCGGCCACATGTACACCGCGACGAGGTGTCGTCCGGCCTGATACACGAGCACCGCGGCAGGGCGGCCACCGACGATGTCGACACGGCCGCCTTTGAGCTCGTAGCCGTCGGTGCCCAGCTCCTTCACGATCGGCGCGAAGTCGACTTTGCCGGCGAACCACGGCCGCACCGTGTGATGGTCGCTCGACGGCACATCGATGAGATGCGACTCGAGCTGCAACGACCGCACGTGACTCGCGACCAGCTGTGCGCTCAGATCGGGCGATCGGGGCGTGACCACCATGATCGCGAGAACGACGCTGGCGGCCAGCGCAGTCGCCCACCCCAACCACGCGGTGCGACGGCTCGGTGCAGGCGATTCTTTGCGCTGAGTCTCTGCGCGCGGTTGCGCACGAATCGCTCGATCGACTGATTCGCGCAGTGCGCGCGGCACCGGATAACGCGGAACTCCACGCAGCAGTGCGCGCGAGCGCGCGAGCTGATCGCTGACGCCACGGCAATGCTCACACTGCGCGACGTGCGTCACCAGCTCGGCTGCCCGCCCGGCGTCCAGCTCGCCGTCGAAGTCGGCCTGCACGAGCAGGGTCTGTTCGCACTCGATGTCGCTCATACCGCCTCCAGCGCGCGCGCCGCCTGCACCAGCAATTTCCGGCCGCGCCACAAACGGGACATCACGGTGCCGATCGGTGCGTCGACGATGCGCGCGATCTCCTTGTAGCTGAGCTCCTCGATCTCGCGCAGGATCAGGCATTCGCGCAGATCCACCGGCAAGCCGGCGAGCAGCTCGTGCAAGAGTCGTTGGTCATCCTGGCGCATCAGTGCCATCTCCGGTCCATCGTGCGCAACCTCTGCCACCTGAGATGTCGTGGCTGCGTCTTCCGTCGCCGGCGACTCGGAGCCCGTACGTTTGAGGCGCGTCAGCGCCACGTTGCGCACGATCTGCAACAGCCAGGCGCGCGCGTTCTCGCCGCGAAAGCCGTGGTAGTAGCGCAGCGCACGCAGCATCGCGTCCTGCACGACGTCGTCCGCGAGCGCCGGGTCGCGCACCAGCCAGCGCGCCAGGTTGTAGGCCGACTCGAGGTGAGTCGCGGCCAGCTCCTGGAAATCGGGGACAAGGGGTGAGGACATCGTCATCGGCATCGAGTGTAGACCTCGGTGCCCGCGAGTTTATTCCCGGCGCCATTCCAGGCGAATAAACGGCGCCGGACGGGGGTCTGCCTCACACCCATCGACGAGGAGACCTCAATGTCCGGATCAGATCGAGATCGCAATGGCCTGGTGATGAGCCGCCGCGGCCTGTTGAAGTGCGCTGCATGGTCGGGCGCGGGAGTCATGTGGGTGATGCAGGGCGGCGTGCTGAAGGGCGTCGATCTGCTTGGCGCTGCCCAGGCGGCGACACCCGCGGGTGGCCTGAGCTTCGTGCAGATCAGCGACAGCCACATCGGCTTCAACAAGGAGCCGAATCCTTCGCCACACGCGACGCTGCAATCCGCCATCGACCAGATCAAGGCGCTGCCGGCGCGTCCGGCATTCGTCGTGCACACCGGCGACGTCACGCATCTGTCGAAGCCGCAGGAGTTCGACGATGCCGCGCGGATCATCGAAGGCGTCGGTCGACAGGTGCACTACGTGCCGGGTGAGCACGACGTGATCGGCGACGACGGCGCCACGTTCTTCGCGAAGTTCAATGGCGGCGCCGATCGCCGCTGGCACAGCTTCGACTACGAGGGCACGCACTTCGTCGCGCTGGTGAACGTGCTCAACCTGCAGGCGGGCGGGCTGGGGCGGCTCGGCCCTGAGCAGCTCGAATGGCTGGAGCAGGATCTGAAGAGTCGGACTGCGAGCACGCCTGTCGTCGTGCTCGCGCACATGCCGTTGTGGTCGGTCTATCCGGAATGGGGCTGGGGCACCGACGATGCCGCGCAGGCACTCGGCTACCTCAAGCGCTTCGGTTCGGTGACGGTGCTCAACGGTCACATCCACCAGGTGATGCAGAAGGTCGAGGGGCACGTGCAGTTCCATACCGCGCGCTCGACGGCGTTTCCGCAGGCGGCGCCCGGTGCGCCCGGCGCGAGCCCCGGTCCGCTGAAAGTCCCGGCCGAGCAGCTGCGCGCGATGCTTGGCCTGAGCAGCGTCGTGTATCGCCCGCACATGCGCGATCTCGCGATCAGCGAGAGCGTACTCAACGAGGGCGCAGCTGTTGCCACTGCGGCCGCTGTAGCGCCGGCGGCGCCCGCCGCGAACGGTGCGGGAACGATCACGATCAGCAACTTCACGTTTGCGCCCACCGCAATCACCGTGAAGGCCGGGCAGGAAGTGACGTGGATGAACGAGGACGATGCGCCGCATACCGTGGTCGGCACCGATCCGGGCTCGCCGCTCAGGTCACCGGCGCTCGACACCGGCGACAAATATGCGGTGAAGCTCACGCAGCCCGGTGCGTACAAGTATTTCTGCTCGCTTCACCCGCACATGACCGGGACGGTCACGGTGACTTGAGCTTCAGCGAGATGCGCGTGTGTGGGGAGTGCCGCCTGCACCAGGGGCGGCACCGTGCTCGCGCGGCATGCCGAACGTCAGCAGGTCGCCGCCGGCCGCGATAGTCAGAAACTCTTCCCCGCCTGCCGCGAACGTCATCGGGCTGGCCAGGACTTTCCCGCCGGTCTCGGCGGACCACAGCAGCTCGCCGCTGTCGATGTCCAACGCGAAGAACGTGCTTTGATCGCTGCCGAACACCAGCCCACCGTCCGTCGAGACCAACCCCGGCATCCAGTTGGTGGCCAGGCGCGATGGACGCTTGTGCTCCCATACCAGCTCGCCCGTCTTTGCATTCAGCGCGCGCACGGATGTGTAGAACGCTCGCCCGCTCGAGCGCGGCGGGCTGGAGGCCGAGGGGAAATAGACCATGCCTTGCTCGAGCACCGGAACGATCAGCAGGTCGCGTTGCGGGTAGTACGTCGGTGACGACCAGTGAGTCGCGCCGAAGTTGCCGGGGTACAGCAACCGCCCTTCGTTGCCGCTCGCCCCCGGCAGTGCCAGCGGCCGCCCTTTCGGGTCGAGGCCCGCTGTCCACGTCGTCTGCGCGAAGGGCTTGCTGAGCATGTACGTGCCCCGCTGCCGGTCGAACACATAATAGAAGCCGTTGCGATTGGCCCAGAGCATCCGCTTCTCGGGCGCGCCGGCCCCGCGATAGTCGACCAGCACGGGAATCTGGTTCGCACCCCAGTCCCTGTTGTCAGCCGGCACGAACTGGAAATGCCACACGAGCTCACCGGTCGCGCCGCGCAGCGCCACCACGGAGTTCGTGTACAGGTTGTCGCCCCGGCGAACGCCGGCATCGTAGTCGGGCTTCGGATTGCCGATGCCCCAATAGAGCAGGTCGAGCTCCGGGTCGTACGATCCGGTCAGCCACGCCGGGCCTCCGCCCGCACGCCACGAGTCTCCCTCCCAGGTTTCGTTGCCGCGCTCGCCAGCGCCCGGAACGGTGTGAAATCGCCAGCGCTCCTTGCCGGTCTTCACGTCGAAGGCTGCGATCACGCCGCGTCCGATCTTCTCGGTCGAGGTGCCGGTCACCACCACGTCGCGAAACGCCAGCGGCGCGCCAGTGATGTAGTAGATCTTGTGGTCAGGTTCGACGACCGCTTCCCACAGCTGTTTGCCGGTCGCCGCTTCCAGCGCGTACAGCTTTGCGTCCTGCGCAGCGTAGAAGACCTTGTCGTCGAGCAGCGCCAGGCCGCGAGTGACTCTGCCGAACTTATCGCCGAGATCGTTCGGCAGCTTGCACCGCCAGCTCCAGAGCGTACGTCCGCTCGCCGCGTCGAGCGCTTCCACGATGCCGCCCGGCATGGAGATGAACATCATTCCGTTGCGGACCAGCGGCGTCACTTCCAGAACGGGCCGGTTCTCGAATTGATGCAGCCACTTGAGGGCGAGGCGATCGACGTTGCCACGATCGATCCCGTGCAGCGAGCTGTGACGCGTGCCCGCATAGGAGCCGGAGTACGTCAGCCAGTCCGCATCCGGCTGCGGTTTCGCGGCGATTTCCGCGAATGACACCGGCTCGTGAACGATCGCCACGGGCGCTTCGCCGCCGGCCTTCGCGCTCGACATGGCATCGAGCGAGCGGACGAAGGAGATGACTCGCCAGCGCTCATCCTCGCTCAGCCCGGGCGTAGCCGGCATCGCCGTGTTCGCGACGCCGTCGCGGATCGTGCGATAGACGGCCCAATCGCTGTTGCCGTGCTTGAAGTCGCGTCCGACCAGCGCCGGTGCGACCTGGCTGCCGCTGCCGTCGGGCCCATGGCAGTCCGCGCATTGATTCAGAAAAGTCCGCGCGCCGGCCGCGACGTCTTCCGGCGAAGTCTTGAAGTTGCGGATGGCGGCGTGCGGATTGCGGCGCGCGATCAGGTGCTGCATGGACTGGTCGGATCCCGGTCGCATGTAGTGGAGGACTTCGCCGAGCGTGATGTCGGGAATCTTGCCGGCGAGGTGCAGCACCACGACCTGGATGCGCCAGCGGGACTGAGGCACCGCGGCCCCTATTGCCAAGACAACGCAGAGTGCGAGCGCGAGCAGGACGGGTCGTGAGCGAATCGCAGACCGTAGGTGCATTCGTTCGTCTTCTTCTGTGTTTACAGCTCCGCCGTAGCGAGGCCGAGAATACCTCAACTCCTCCGGGCGGATAGGAAGAACGCGACAATAAATGCAGCTTCGTTAACCTAGGTTATGCAGCTGCTTTACATAGCGCACGAAGTCCGCTTCGTAGCCCGCCTTCTCGTACACGGCGATCGCGCGGGCGTTGTCGGCGAAGACGTTGAGACTGAGGAAGCGAAAGCCGGCGTCGCGGCTCCACTGCTCGACGGTTTCGAGCAATGCGCGTCCGACGCCGCGCCCCTCGGCGTGCTCGGCGACGGCGATGATGCCGAGGTGTCCATGCGCTTCCTGCGTGAAGTAATCGGTGGCTCTTTCCGCGAACGCCATGCCGATGATGTCGCCGGCTTCTTCGGCTACCCAGAGGAAGGCGTCTGGACCGGCGCGTTCGAAGAAGCGCTGAAGCGTGCGCTGCTCACCGGCATCGAGCGCTGCGGACGAGCGAAACGTCACCGGCCCGAACGCGCGCAAGCGAGGCACCAATGCGAGCACCGCGGCCTCGTCGTGCGACGTGGCCGATCGAACGGTGAATGAGAGATGTTTTGCCATGGATGGAACCTGTGATCTACGCTACGCGCCCGTGACGCTCACGCTGATTCGCAACGCCAACCTCTACGCGCCGCAGCCGCTCGGGATCCGACATCTCCTGATCGGCGGCGACCGCATCCTGTGGATCGGCGAGGAAGCGCTCGAGCTGCCGGTGCCGCTGCGCGCAGTATCTCGCATCCTCGACGCCGCAGGACGCGCTACGGTTCCGGGATTCATCGACGGCCATGTTCACGTCACGGGCGGCGGCGGCGAAGCTGGCTTCCGCACGCGCGTACCGGCCGTGCCGCTGTCCCGCTTTACCTCATCCGGCATCACGACTGTCGTGGGACTGCTCGGCACCGACGACGTCGCGCGTGGCCCCGGCGAATTGCTCGCGACGCTGTACGCGCTGCACGAGGAAGGGCTCAATGCCTACGGCTACGCCGGCGGCTATCACGTGCCTCCCGCGACACTGACCGGCAGCGTGCGCGGCGACCTGGTTTTCGTAGAAGCGCTGATCGGCATCGGCGAAGTCGCGATCAGCGATCATCGTTCCAGTCAGCCGACGCTGGATGAGCTGCTGCGGATCGCCTCCGAGTGTCACGTCGCCGGCGTCATGACCGGCAAGGCCGGCGTCCTGCACCTGCATCTCGGCGATGGTCCTCGCGGTCTGGAGCTGGTGCGCGAGGCCCTGCGCACGAGCGAGCTGCCGCCGCGGGTTTTCAATCCGACGCACGTGAACCGCCGCCGCGCGCTCTTCGCCGAGGCGTTGGAGCTCGCGCGGCAAGGCTCCACTGTCGATATCACAGCGTTCCCGGTGGAGGAGGGCGAAGACGCGTACCCGGCCGCCGAAGCGCTCGAACGCTATCTCGCCGCGGGCGCGCCGGCTGATCGGGTCACGATCAGCTCCGACGCGGGCGGCTGCCTGCCGTGCTTCGATGCCGAGGGTCGCGTCACGCACATGGACGTCGGCTCATCGGGTGCGCTCCTGGAAACGCTGCGGGCCGCGCTGGCCAGCGGCCTGTCGCTCGCAGCAGCACTGCCGGCTCTTACGGCAAATCCCGCGAAACTGCTCAGGCTTGCCCGCAAGGGTGTGCTGGCCGCCGGCAACGATGCGGACCTGGTGGTGCTCGACGAGCAGCTCCGCGCCGATACCGTCGTGGTGCGCGGTGAGATTCACGTCAAGGATCGAACTTGCATCCGCCGCGGGACGTTTGAATCAGGTTAGAATTACCTTCGAGGAGCAACCCTACCCAGATGTGCCCCAGCAAAGTTGCCGAAGGCGAGACGCGCGGCTGGATCGTCCCGATCGGCGGAGCCGAGAACAAGGAGAACGACCGCCGCATCCTGCGCCGCTTCGTCGAAGTCTCCGGCGGCGATGAAGCCGACATCGTCGTCATCCCCACCGCCAGCAAGATGCACGAGACCGGGCCGCGCTACGAAGCGGTGTTCCGTGAGCTCGGCGCCAAGCGCGTCGACGTCATGGACTTCGACACGCGTCGCGACTGCCAGGAGTCCAATCGCCTGCAGCGGATCGAACAGGCCACGGGCATCTTCTTCACCGGCGGCAACCAGCTGCGGTTGACTGCGTTGCTCGGCGGCACGCCGGTCGCGCAGCTGATCCGCAGGCGCAATGCTTCCGGCGTGACGGTCGGCGGCACCAGCGCAGGCGCCAGCATCCTGAGCGAACACATGATCGCGTTTGGCGACGAGGGCCCGTCGGTGATCGCCGGCAGCGTACGGCTCGCACCGGGCCTGGGCCTGACGAACCGGTTCGTGATCGACCAGCACTTCCGCGAGCGCGACCGGCTCGGACGCCTGATCACCGCGCTTGCATACAACCCGTTCGCGATCGGCGTCGGCCTGGACGAGGACACCGCGGTGTTCATCGGCCCGGACGAGGTCCTGCAAGTCGAGGGCACCGGCGGCGTGACGATCGTGGATGCCTCGGAAGTGAGCTTTTCCTCGGCGGACATCGTCTCCGAGGGCCAGCCGGTGGCCGTGCTCGGCCTCAAGGTCAACGTGCTGATCGCCGGGACCACCTTCGACCTGAAAACCCGCACAGCCTCCGCAGCGCGGTTGGTGCCTACCAAAGAGTAGGTGTCATATCATCGGCGGACGACCCTTGGGGAGTGTCGTCCGCCCATGCAAATTCTCGATCGCTCGGTCTACGTCGGCCCGTCGCTGTACGCGCATTTTCCCGTCATCCGGCTGGAGCTGGACCTCGGCGCGCTCGAGGCGTGGCCGACCGGCAAGCTCGGGCCGCAATATGTTCAAGCGCTGGCCGACGCCTTGCCGGGCCTCCAGGACCACGGCTGCTCGTACCGCGAGCCCGGCGGATTCCTGCGGCGCATGCGCGAGGATGACGGCACCTGGCTGGGGCACGTGCTCGAGCACGTCGCCATCGAGCTGCAGAACGTCGCCGGCGAAGAAGTCACGTTCGGCAAGACGCGCAGCGCCGGGAAGCCCGGCGTCTACACGGTCGTCTATGAATACGCCCAGCGCGACGAAGGCGTCGCTGCCGGCGACCTCGCGCTGCGGCTGCTGTGCTCGCTGTTGCCCGAGTCGCTACGTCCGGCCGGCTCGGTGCCCGAGGGCTGGAACTGGCCGGAGGCGCGCGACAACTTCATCCGCTTTGCGCAGAAGCGGGCGCTCGGACCTTCGACCGCGTCGCTGGTCCGCTCCGCCGAATCGCGCAGCATTCCGTGGCTGCGGCTCAACGACCAGTCGCTGGTGCAGCTCGGTCACGGCAAATATCAGCAGCGCATCCAGGCGACCGTCTCCGGCCGCACGCCGCACATTGCAGTGGAGCTGGCGAGCGACAAGGAAGAAACCAACAAGATCCTGGCGTCGCTCGGCCTGCCGGTGCCGCGTCAGGAGCTGGTGCAGAGCGAGACGCAGGCCGTGCGCGCCGCGAACCGCATCGGCTTCCCGGTCGTCACCAAGCCGTACAACGGCAATCACGGTCGCGGCATTTCCATCCGCCTGACGACCGACGCCGAAGTCGCACACGGCTTCAACGTGGCGCGCGAGCATTCGCGCTCGGTCATCGTCGAGTCGTTCCTCGAAGGCGACGATCACCGCCTGCTCGTGGTCAACGGCGAGCTGGTCGCGGCGACGCGGCGCACGCCCGGGCACGTCGTCGGCGACGGCGAGCGCAACATCGTGCAGTTGATCGAGATCGTGAACCAGGATCCGCGGCGCGGCGTCGGTCACGAGAAGGTGCTGACCCGCCTCGAGCTCGACGCGCAGGCGGAAAAGATGCTCGAGCGTGCGGGGCTCACCGCGTACTCGGTGCCGGAAAAGGGCCGTATCGTTTATCTGCGCTCCACCGCGAATCTTTCGACCGGCGGCACGGCCACCGATGTCACCGACGTCATTCATCCCGACAATCGCGACATGGCGGTGCGCGCGATCCGCGCGATCGGTCTCGACGTGGGCGGCGTGGACTTCCTGTCGTCGAACATCGCCGAGAGCTATCGCACGATCGGCGGCGGTATCTGCGAGGTCAATGCCGCGCCGGGCTTCCGCATGCACGTGGCGCCGAGCGAAGGAACCCCGCGCGACGTCGCGGGTCCCGTGATCGACATGCTGTTCCCGCCGGGCACGCCGTCGCGTGTGCCGATCGCTGCCGTCACGGGCACCAACGGCAAGACGACCACGGCGCGCATGCTCGCGCACATCACGAAGATGGGCGGCTACACGCCGGGCCTGACGACGACCGACGGCGTGTACATCGACGGTCAGCGCACCGTGCAAGGCGACATGACCGGGCCGATGTCCGCGCAGATGGTACTGGCCGATCCGCAGATCGATATCGCCGTGCTCGAAACTGCGCGCGGCGGACTGCTGCGCGCTGGCATGGGCGTGAAGCAAGTGAACGTCGGCGCTGTGCTCAACGTGCAATCGGATCATCTGGGTCTGAAGGGCATCGACACGCTGGAGCAGCTCGCCGAGGTCAAGCGCGTCGTGATCGAAGTCGCGACCGATTGCGCGGTGTTGAACGCCGACGATCCGCTGGTGCTCAAGATGTCCGGCTACACGGAAGCGAAGAACATCTGCTACGTGACGATGAACCCGCAGCACACGCTGGTCCGCGAGCACATTCGCGCCGGCGGGCGCGCGTGCGCGCTGGAGGCGGGCGTCAACGGGCAGATGATCACGCTGTACGATCGCGGCAGCCACATTCCGCTGCTGTGGACGCACCTGATTCCCGCGACGCTCGAAGGCCGCGCGACGCACAACGTGCAGAACGCGATGTTCGCGGCGGCGATGGGCTTCTCGCTCGGCATCAAGCTCGATGCGATCCGCCAGGGGCTGCGCACGTTCGACACGACGTTCTTCCAGGCGCCGGGCCGCATGAACGTGTTCAACGAGCATCCGTTCAAGGTCGTGTTCGACTACGGTCACAACGCGCACGCCGTGGCCGCGATGGCCGAGCTCGCGCAGCGCCTCGACGTGACCGGCCGGCGCATCGTCGTCATCGCCGGCCCCGGCGATCGGCGCGACGAGGACCTGACCGCGATTGCGAAAGCCGTCGCCGGCAAGTTCGATCATTACATCTGCCGTCGCGACGACAACCTGCGCGATCGCGCGCCGGACGAAGTGCCGCGCCTCATCGCGACCGCGCTGGTTGCGGAAGGCGTGTTGAACAAGCAGATCTCGATCATCCCCGACGAGCAGGAAGCGATCGACGCGGCGCTGCACATGGGCCAGGCCGGCGACCTGCTGCTGGTGTTCGCCGACGCGCTGGTGCGCTCGTGGAAGCAGATCACGAAGTTCCGCCCGGCCGGTGCGCCGGAACCGCAGGCGCGGCCCGCGGCGCTGCCGCCCACTCCCACGATCTCCGAGGCGAGCGCCGAGCCGCCGCCGTTTGCGAGCCTCGAAGGTCTGTTGCGCGACGAACGCGGCATTCGCCTCGCGCCGGAGGTCGATGACTGAGCGAACCGGCCGCACTGCCGTTCGACAGCACGCGGCGCCTCACCGGCAGCAACCTGTTCTTCGCCTCGCCCGGCGCGGTCCTCGAGACGGTCGGCGTCGAAGTCGACGATGCGTTGCTCGACGGCTGGCGCAATCGCGTCGCGCGTGCGCGCGCGGCGTTGAACTGGGCCGATGATGGACGCTCGATCGTCGCCCGGCGTCATGCGAAGGGCACATCGCTGGCAGTCGCCGCGCCTCTCGATCAACTGTTCACTGCGGCCGAGATCAATGAGTGGGCGTACTGCGCATCGCTCGTCGCCGCGTATCCTGCCGGCTGGAGTCATCTCGAACGCGCGTTGATCGATGCGGCTCGTGAGGCGGCGTTGCATGCGCCGATACCCGATGGGTTCGCGTCGGCTCCGCCGGTCATCGATGAGCAGGCCGCGCTCGCAAGATTCGCGAAGCTGTCGAGTATCGAAGCGGCGACGCGACTGCGAGGGCTGCTCGCCGCAGCCGACTCACGCGGTCTCTCGTATCTCGTCGACGATCAGCTCCTGACGCTCGGATCCGGCGCCAGCGGCCGCACGTGGCCACTCGGCGCGCTGCCGGACGTGGTGCAGGTGTCGTGGGCCGAGCTGCGCGATGTGCCGACTGCGATCATCACGGGATCGAACGGCAAGACGACCACGGTGCGCCTGCTCGCCGCATGTGCGCGAGCGCACGGCTGGCGCGACGGCTACAACTGCACAGACGGTTTGTTCATCGCAGGCGAACAGATCGAGCGCGGCGACTATTCCGGTCCGGTCGGTACGCGCACGGTGCTGCGCGACTCGCGCGTCCAGGCTGCGATTCTCGAAACCGCACGCGGCGGAATCCTGCGACGTGGGCTCGCGGCGCAACGCGCCCGGGTCGCGGTCGTCACCAACATCTCGGCCGATCATTTCGGCGAGTACGGCATCGATGATTTGGGAGGACTCGCCGACACCAAACTGGTCGTAGCGAGCACCGTCCGCGACGGGCTGCTCGTGCTGAACGCAGACGACCCGATGTTGCGCTCACGCGCCGAGCAGCTCAGCTGTCCGATCGGCTGGTTCTCGCGCAACTACGACGACGCAGCGTTGCTCTCGCATCGCATGAAAGGTGCTGCAACGAGCGGTGTGCGCAACGGACGGCTCATCGTCAATTGGACCCGCGGCAGCTCCGGGGAAGAATTCGATCTCGGCGCGATCGTGGACATGCCGCTCACGGTCGATGGCACTGCCGACTACAACGTGCAGAACGTCGCCGGCGTCGCGTTGGCAGCTCTCGGGTTGGGCATCGTGCCCGCCACCGTCGCGACCGTGCTCGCGCGCTTCGGCGCCGATCCAACCGACAATCCCGGACGCTTGATGCGCTACGAATATCGCGGCGCGCAGGTGCTCATCGACTACGCGCACAATCCCGACGGCTTGCGTGGATTGATGACCGTCGCAACGCGTCTCCGCCGCGGCGGACGCATGGCGTTGCTGCTCGGCCAGGCGGGTAATAGATCGAATGCAGACATCGAAGAGCTAGCCGCGACGGCTGCTCGGTTCAAGCCGGACTTCGTGGTCGTGAAGGAAACCGAGTCCTACATGCGCGGGCGCGCACCTGGGGAGGTACCTGCGATTCTGAGATCGGCGCTGCTGCGCGCGGGCGTGCTGGATACGGCGCTCGAAGTGCATCTGAGCGAGCTCGGCGCAGTCAAACGCGTGCTCGGCTGGGCGCGCCCTGGCGACGTGCTGGTGATGCCGGTGCACGATCGCGGCGTGCGCGACGAAGTCATCGCGTTGCTGAAGAGCTAGCGCTGCAGCAGCGGCGGCAGGATGTTGCTCCAGGTCTCGCTGAGCACATCGTCGCCGCTCTGGAGGAATCCGCGCAGCTCGGTCGGCTGATTGCGATCCAGCTGTTTCACTCGCACCGTCATGCGCCACGAGCCGGTCGCTTCGACGCGATACGCGTTGCTCTCCACGATTTGTCCGTTCGCCGGCGCGCTCACGACAGCTTTCACCGGCGCGTCGGCCGGCAGCGCGGCGAGCGAAGGACCGGTGAAGTCGACGATGTATTGCTGCTCATCCTCCGCCAGCTCCGCGAAACCGCGGCCCGCGCGGGTCTGTGTGACCCACGCACCAGGTGGGCGCTGATCCTGCTGCATTCCTTGCCAGTGCAGCCGGTACGTGAAGTCGAGCGGCTGGTTCGGCGCGGGCAATTCCTGCGGCACCCAGTACGCGACGATGTTGTCGTTCGTCTCATCGGGCGTACTCAACTGCACGAGCTCGACGCGGCCGGGCGCCCAGGTGCCGGTCGGCTCGAGCCACGCGCTCGGACGCAGCTCATAGCGTGCTTCGCCGTCCTCGTAGTTGCGGAACTCACGATCGCGCTGCATGAGGCCGAAGCCGCGCAGATTCTGCATCGAGAACGACGTCGTGAGCGTCTGCTTCGGGTTCAGCAGCGGTCGCCAGATCCACTCGCCGTCGCCGGTGGCGACCATCAGGCCGTCGGAGTCGTGCACTTCCGGACGGAAGTCCGTGCGATGCGGCTGGTTCTCGCCGAAGAAGAACATGCTGGTCAGCGGCGCGACGCCGAGTGTCGCCACTTTCTCGCGCAGGAAGAGGCGCGCGCGCACGTCCATCACCGTCTCGCCGCCGGGATGCACATCGAACTGGTACGCGCCAGTCGCACGTTTCGAGTCGAGCAGGGCGTACACAGTCATCGCAGTCGCATCGGCCGCGGGCTTGACGAGCCAGAAGCGGACGAATGCGGGAAACTCCTCGCCCTGGCCGCCGACGGTATCGATCGCGAGACCGCGTGCCGACAAACCGTAGCGCTGGCCCGCGCCGAGCGCGCGGAAGTAGCTGGCGCCGAGGAACACGACGACCTCGTCCTTGTACTCGCTGGAGTTCAGCGGGTAGTGCGCGCGGAAGCCGCCGAAGCCGAGATCGCCCCAGCTCTGCGGCGACAGCTTGTTCTTGCCGTAATCGAAGTCGCTGGCGCGATACGGGATGTGCCGCGTGCCCTGCGGCGTCACTTCGTCGATGCGCACCGCGTTGTTCTGAAACTTGCCGAGGTGGAAGAACATCACCTCGAACGGCAGCTTGTCATTGCGCCACAGAGCACGCTCGGGGCGGAAGCGGATATCGCGATACTCGTCGTAGCTCAGCGCCTGCAGCTGCGCCGGCGCTTTGCGGCTGGAGTCGCGGTACGGCTGACGCGCCTGCACTCGCGCCACCTCGGCGACGTCATCGAAGTCGAAGGCCACAGCTGCGCTGACAGGCAGCACGATTGCGAAGCAGAGTACGAGGCGGGCGAAGCTCATTGGTGTTGTCGGCCTTGGTCTTGCGGTTCGGCAAACGGGCGCACGTACTGGACGAGGCTCATCAGCATCTTGCCGGGCTCTTCCCACGGAATCATATGCGAGGATCGCTCGAACCACACGGCCCGCTTGCCCGGAGCGCTCAGTTTAGCCAGCCACTCGACGGTCGGCTGCGCCGGCGTCGTGTAGTCGTGCCGCCCCAGGAACATGACGATGGGGATGGGAAACGAGCGAACGTTCTTGAAGTCGATGTTCACGAACTCCGGCAGCAGCCGCCCGAGCGAGAACACGTTGCCCTGGTCGACAGCGCAGACATCCGCTGCCGTGTATTCCGGTGACAGGAGCGGCGCGTTGAAAAAGTATTGCGAATCGTCGCGGAAGGCGCTCAGGCCGCCGTAGTACTGCGGCCACTTGCGCGCGATGACGATCCGCTCGCGCGTGATCGGCTGGTCGCCGGGGTAGGGCGCGATGCTCTCCATTTCTTTGACGGCTGCGGTGTTGCCGTGCGCCTTCGCCTGGTCGAGGCCGAACTGGAAGCTGATCCTCTCGTTGTCGCGCGTGTTGATGAACTGGCCGATGCCGACGTACGCGTAGAACAGGTCAGGTCGCTTGAGCGCGGCGTTCATGCCGATGGTCGTGCCCCAGCTGTGCGCCATCAGGATCAGCTTGCTCTTGCCGTAACGCTTCTTGATGTACTCGGCGATCTCGATCGCGTCGTCGACGTAGCGCGGGATGTGCAAGCTCGCACCGACGGCGTCGGAGTGATCCTCGACGTAGCTCTTGCCGGCCCCGCGCTGGTCGTAGTTGACGACGGTGAAGTATTCCTCCAGCGGCCGCTGGAATTGCCACATCGTCGGAATCAGCGGCGAGGCGGGCCCGCCGTGGATGAACAGGATGATCGGGTTCGCCTTGTCCTGGCCGCGCACGTTGATCCACTGATCGATGCCGCCGATCCTCGCCTTGTACGACTCCTGGACGCCGCTCGGCGCGACGATGCGTCCGAGATCCTCAATCGTTGCTCGCGCCTTCTGATAGGGCGCGACGTCGGGGCATTGCTCGGCGTTGGCGGTGGTGCTGGTGAGTGCAAGGATTGCAAAAAGGACAGTGATCGCTTTCATGGAAGAAGTATGGCTCAGCAGAAGGGCATCTCCATCCCGGGAAGAACGCGATAGAGGAGGAACATCACGCCGTCGAGCGCGTACGACCACGCGGTCCCCGCCAGAATCGCCAGCACCTTCGTGCGTCGCTGCAACCCATC
>DATBKP010000074.1:0-67529 GCA_036555785.1 Steroidobacteraceae bacterium | reverse complement strand
ACGTCAGCTTCGCCTCGTCGCAGGAGACGCGCGCGGCGATCCAAGCGGCCAAAGCCGCACTAGCGACATGGTCGGAGACGCCGGCGCTGCAACGCGCGCGTGTCCTGTTCCGCTTCAAAGCGCTTCTCGATGCACGCATCGACGAGCTCGCCGCGCTAATCACGAGCGAACACGGCAAGGTCCTGGCGGATGCGCGCGGCGAAATCACGCGCGGCATCGAAGTGGTCGAATTCGCTTGCGGCATTCCGCATCTGCTCAAAGGCGAGTTCTCGGACAACGTCGGCAGCGGCATCGATTGCTGGTCGCTGCGCCAGCCGGTCGGTGTCTGCGCCGGCATCACGCCGTTCAATTTTCCAGCGATGGTGCCGCTGTGGATGTTCCCGGTCGCGATCGCGTGCGGCAACACGTTCGTGCTCAAACCTTCCGAGAAGGATCCGTCCTGCGGGCTGCGCCTTGCTGAGCTGCTCGCCGAAGCAGGGCTGCCCGCGGGGGTGCTGAACGTCGTGAACGGCGATCGCGAAGCAGTCGAGACGTTGCTGACCGACGCTGACGTCGCAGCAGTCAGCTTCGTCGGCTCGACGCCGGTCGCGCGTCACATCTATGTGACTGCCGCACACACCGGCAAGAGAGTGCAAGCGCTCGGCGGAGCGAAGAACCACATGGTCGTGATGCCGGATGCGGATGCGAAGCTCGCAGCCCAGGCGCTGATGGGCGCGGCGTATGGCTCAGCGGGCGAGCGCTGCATGGCTATCTCGGTAGCCGTCGCGGTCGGCGATGCGGGCGATCGGCTGATCGCAGAGCTGCGCCCGTTGATCGCAGCACTCAAAGTCGGTCCGGGCACGGCCGCAGAGGTCGAGATGGGCCCGCTCGTCACTCGCGAGCATCTGCAACGCGTGCGCAGCTATATCGATGTCGGTGTGGAGGAGGGCGCGACGCTGCTCGTCGATGGCCGAACGCTGCAGCTGCCGCAACACGCGGACGGCTTTTATCTTGGCGCGACGCTGTTCGATCGAGTCGAGCCGCACATGCGCATCTATCGCGAGGAGATCTTCGGGCCGGTGCTCATCGTCGTTCGCGTGCCCGACCTGCGCGCCGCGCTCGCGCTCGTCAACGCCCACGAGTTCGGCAATGGTACGGCGATCTTCACTCGCGACGGCGATGCGGCGCGGGCGTTCTGTCACGAGGTCCAGGTTGGAATGGTCGGCGTGAACGTGCCGATTCCGGTGCCGATGGCCTTCCACAGCTTCGGCGGCTGGAAGCGCTCGCTGTTCGGCGATCTGGCAGTGCACGGTCCCGACGGCGTGCGCTTCTACACACGCCTGAAGACCGTCACTTCGCGCTGGCCGACTGCGCCGCGCAGCGGCTCCGATTACGTCATGCCGACAATGAAGTAGCGCCGCTTCAGCGACTGGCGTGATGCTCGTGACGCTTGCGGGTTGCGGCAGCTTTCCGCGCCGAAGCTGAGCGTGCGGCAGCGGGTCGTTGCGCCGCTTTACGGCCGCCGATGCGACCGCCCTTGCGTGACGAGACGTGCGTATCGGGAACGCCGCGGCCGGAGCCGCTCTTGTTGCCGCCGCCGGTCTCCTTGTTCACCGTCGCCCACGCGCGCCGCTCGGCTTCCTGCTCCGACACGCCGCGCTCCTCATAACCCTGTTCGATGTGGCGGGCTTTGCGCTTCTGCTTGTCGGTGTATTTCGATTTGTCGCCGCGCGGCATGACCTTCTCCTGGTATTTCCATGGAACCTTTTGCAAGAACGGGCCAGCGCGGCGCGCGTTCCGTGCTGGCAGGTTTTGCAGATCGCAGTGGTGGAACTTCGGACGCTGCTGCGCTCTTTATGAGTCAGTCATTCAGGAGACGTTATGGCTATGAAGCACATCGCACGTTGGGTACTGATTCTGATGATGGGTGCGGCCGCGGCCGCTTGCAGCTCGAACGGCGAGCGCAACGGCATGGAGCGCGCAGGCGCTAATGCCGGTCGCGTAGTCGACGACAGCGTCATCACCGGCAAGGTGAAGGCGGCGCTGGTGGCCGATCCGACCACCAAGGCCCACCAGATCTCGGTCGAGACGTTCAAGGGCGTCGTGCAGCTGAGCGGCTTCGTCGACACGAGGGAAGCCCGCAGCCGCGCCGAGCAGGTCGCTCAGGGCGTCGAAGGCGTCAAGGACGTGAAGAACGACCTGGAGCTTCGCAACAACTGATCAACTTCGGGGCGATCGGGCCGGCGCGGGCGACTGCGCCGGCCCTTTTCTTTGCGCGCGTTCTTTAGTGCGCCGGGCCGCGCAGCCGGACGTCGCCGACCTTGTCGCGGTACTCGGCCTTCGGATCGCGCCCGAGCAGCAGCTTCACGCCCGCGACCAGGCTGTGCTCGTTGAGCCACACCTGTCCCTGCTCGGGCTCGAAGCGCAGCAGCTGCAGCTTCGGATCGTCCTTGCCGCCCTCGAACCAGGCGGCGACGAAGCGATTCCACAGGCGATCGATCGTCGCGCGGTCGTTGTCGCGCACCAGCTCGCCGTGCAGCGAGGCGAACAGATCGTGACCCTTGGAGGCGAAGTGCGCGACTGCGCGGTGACGATCGCCCATCGCCTGCACCAAGTCAGTATCGGTGGCAGTGAAGAACCAGATCGGTCTGCCGGTGGCAGCGTCGTCCTCGAGTTGTGCCGTCATCGGCTGGCTGTGGCCCTCTTCGACCCCGGTCAGTCCGAGCATTACCGTCATGTCCGACTTTAATGCCTTCCACAGTTTCGTCGTCAGCTCTGCTTCGTTCGTCATCATGGTCTCCTCGTCGATGAAGACCGAACGAAGCGCGCCGGCTACGGTTCCGCGCCGAAAACCGCCGGCTCGATCAGCGGCACGATGCCGTAAGGATTCAACGCCGGGAACGAGCGATAGTAGTGCAGCAGGATCTCGTCATGGCGCACGGTCGACGCAACGCCGGGCAGACGATAGAGCCGGCGCGTGTAGTTCCACAGGTGCGGCATGTCCGTGAGGCTGCGCGTGCACTTGAACAGCCGCGCATACACCGCATCGAAGCGGACGAGCGTCGGGAACAGCCGCCAGTCGCATTCGACCGGTTCGTCGGCCAACAGGAAACGGGTATTCGCGAGTCGCTGCTCCAGCTCATCGAGTGCCGCTTGCAGCTTGCGATGCTCCCGCTCGTACACGACTTGTGACGTCGCCGCGCCGACGTCGTACACAGCATCGTTGATCCGTTTCGCGATCCATTGATTGAGCTTGTCGATCTCCGCGCGCAGCGGCTGCGGGTAGGGATCGACGTCTGCAGCGCCGCCGACGGCGTCCCACTGCGAGCCGAGCATTCGCATGATGTCGGCGGACTCGGTGGACACGATGCGACGAGTCTTGCGGTCCCAGAGCACCGGAACACTCACCCGGCCTTCATAGGTCGCGTCGGTCGCCGTGTACGCTTCGCGCAGTGAGCGAAAGCCATTCAGCGGGTCAGCGTGGTCGCCGCTGCCGAACACCCAGCCATCCGGGCCGCGCACCGGGTTGACCGCCGACATCGACACCACGTCCTGGAGTCGCTTGACGCAACGAACCAGCACCGCGCGCGCCGAATAGGGACAGGCGTGCGACATGTACAGGTGGTAGCGGCCGCGCTCCGCGGGAAACGCACTGGTTGCGTCGGCGCTCACGCGCTCTTGAAAGCCGTTGCGTTTGCGGGCAGGTTGGCTGGCGTCCATGGAATCGGGTTCGTGCGCAAGGATCGGAGTGCCGGAGCGTCCGATTGTGCGCAAAGTGGCGCTGCCTGAGAAGTATCACCGCGGAGAGAACCATGCTGAAGCTCTACGACTACCTGCCGTCGCAGAACGGTTTCAAGATCCGCCTGCTGCTGCAGCAGCTGCGCCAGCCGTACCAGCACGTGCCGGTGGCGATCTTCCAGGGCGAATCGCGCACGCCCGAATTCCTGCAGAAGAATCCGGTCGGCGCGATCCCGGTGCTGGAGCCGCAGCCCGGCGTATACATCGCGGAGTCCAACGCGATCATGTGTTATCTCGCCGAAGGCACGGACTATCTGCCGTCCGAGCGGCTGGCGCGAGCGCGCGTGATGCAGTGGCTGTTCTTCGAGCAGTACTACGTCGAGCCGACGATCGGCACGCTGCGTTATTGGACGCTTGCCAACAAGCTGCAGGCGAATGAAGCCGTGGCGGCCGTCAAGCGCAGCTCGGGCGAGCGCGCGCTGGATGCGCTCGAGCGTCACCTGAGCCAGCATCCGTTCCTCGCGAACGACAGCTACTCGATTGCGGATATCGCTGTGTTCGGGTACGGCCATCTCGCGGCTGATGCGCGCTTCGATGTCGCGGCGCGCCCGTCGTTCCTGCGCTGGGTAGAGCGGGTCAAGTCGCAGGCCGGCACGTTGCCGCAGATCTATCCGTACACGCCGGACGCTATGGCGTGAGGTGCGACGGCGCGCGGCTCAAAGCAACGCGTCGATCTGTCGTTCCAGCAGCGCGCGGCTCGGCAGACCCAGGTGCTGCGCGCACACCGTGCCGTCGCGCGCGAGCAGGACGGAGGTCGGGAAGCCGACGAACGGGCCCAGCTCGGCGCTGAATTCCTCGCGTCCGGCGCCGATCAGCACGGGGTAGTTCATGTTCATTGCACGTGCGAACGGTTTGATCAGCCTGACTTCCCTGTCCACCGACACGCCGAGCACGACGAAGCCGCGCTCCTTGTAGTCGCGATACAGCGCGATGAGCGATGGGATCTCGCGCCGGCACGGCCCGCACCAGGTCGCCCAGAAATTCAGCAGCACCACCCGGCCCTTGTACCGGCTCAGGCGTACGTCCTTGCCGGCGATGTCCTTCACCGTGAAGTCGAGGTTCACCTTCTTGCGACTGGTATTGCACAGTGCCTCAGCCGCATTCGCGCTGGGACCGATCGCAGCGAGCACCGCGACGATCGCGAACAGCGCCAGCCTGATTCCGGTGAAGGTCATGCCGCTACTTTGAGCTTGACTCCCAGTGAGTCGAGCACCTTGCGAACGGTTTCGTAGCGCACCTTGGCGCCGGGCGCGAGAGCCTTGTAGAGGCTTTCGCGACCCAGGCCGGATGACTTGGCAATCTCGGCAATCCCGCGGGCTCGGGCGACATTGGCCATGGCGCGCAGAAATACGTCGGGATTCGGATCCTCGATCGCAGCAGACAGGTACTCCGCGATAATCTCCTCGCTGTTCAGGAACTCTGCCGGGTCGAACTCGGCGACACGCACGGTCTTTGTTCTAGAAACTGCCTTTTTCCTGGTCTTGCTCATGCTCGCTCCTCGAGTGTGCGCGCCAACTCGATGGCACGCCTGATGTCGCGCGCTTGCGTCGACTTGTCGCCACCTCCGAGCAACACGTAGATCGCTGGCTTGCAGTCACCGAAGTTGCCAAGCGCCGCAGCATCCAGTCGCGCCAGGATACGTGCTGCAGCTGTCGCCTCCGCCAGCTTGCCAAGCCATTTTGCGAACGCATCCGTGCGTATGAAGGTATTCACGGATACGCATAGTATCCGAATGGATACAGAATGCCAACTACTTCGCGGGTTCGCGCTTCGCAGTTTCGTCGACCGTCAGCGCGAACACATCCGGGCGCGCGTAGTGGCCGATGACGTCGAGGTCGTAGCGGCCGCGCACGACGTCGTCGAGATCGATCTTCGCGACGATCAGCTCTTCGCGATCGTAGACGGGACCGGCGATGACTTCACCGAGCGGCGAGACGATGATGCTGCCGCCGCGAATCAGCGGACGATCGCGCGGCCAGTCCGGTGCGACCGCTGCTGCCGGCGGCGGCTGATACTGGCAGGCGCTGACGACGAACAGGCGACCTTCGTAAGCAATGTGCCGCATGCTTACCTGCCACATGTCACGCTCGTCGACCGTCGGTGCGCACCAGATGTCGAGACCTTTTGCGTACATCGCAGTGCGCAGCAGAGGCATCATGTTCTCCCAGCAGATCACCGCGCCGACGCGACCGGCGGCGGTCTGCATCGCGTACAGCGTGGAGCCGTCGCCCTGACCCCAGATCAGCCGTTCCATTGCGGTCGGCACGAGCTTGCGATGCTTGCCGGCCAGTTCGCCGCGCGCGGTGAAGAACAGAGCTGTGCAGTAGAGCGTGGTCGTGTCGCGCTCGATCACGCCGACGATGAGCGCGGAGCCGGTATTGCGTGCGAGCTCGCCAAGTGCCTCTGTTTGCGGTCCGGGCACGTCGATGGCTTCACGCCAGTAGTTCAGAAAGGCCTCGCGGCCTTCGGGCGTGCGATAGCCGACGCGGGCGCCGAAGTCCGCGCCCTTGGGATAGCCGCCGAGCAGTGCTTCCGGCATCACGACCAGCTGCGCCCCGGCATTGCGGATCGAATCCGCGTAGCCGAGAATGCGGTCGAGCGTCGCGGCGGTGCCGGAGGGGTGGGAGCCGAGCTGAAGAGCGGCGATGGTGGCGCTGCGCATAGTGTCTCCAGTCTACCTTGAACATAACAATGAACGAACTCTCGCGAACGGCAGCCCAGCGTCGCGCCGACGAGATCCGCGTGTTTCGCGAAGAGCTCGAGCGGCTGCAGGCCGAGCACGTTCTGACGCTGACCGACGAACAACGGCAGTCCGTGCAGCAGCATCACGATGCGCTGCTGGGCAGTTACACCGCAACATTCGATATCGATCGTGACCAGCAAGCGCAGCGGCTGTCGCTCGGTATGCGCGTAGCGTCTTTCCTCGGGGCCGTCGCGCTCGCGGCGAGCGTGTTCTTCCTGTTCAACCAGTACTGGGGATTGTTCCCGACGTGGGCTCAGGTCACGCTGTTGCTGGTCGCGTCGCTCGGCACTCTGTTCGCAACATATTGGATCGGACGCCGCGACCCGACCGGCTACTTCTCGAAGCTGGCGGCGATGGTGGCCTTCGCGTGCTTCGTGTTGAACATCGCCTTGCTGGGAGAGATGTTCAACATCACGCCCTCGGACAAGGCGTTCATCGTGTGGGCGGCGCTGGCCCTGCTGCTCGCGTACACGTTCGATCTGCGGTTGCTGCTCGCTGCAGGCATCCTGTGTTTCATCGCATTCGTGTCGGCGCGCGTCGGCACCTGGAGCGGCGTGTACTGGCTCTACTTCGGCGAGCGGCCGGAGAACTTCTTTCCCGCCGCCGCGCTGTTGTTCTGCCTCCCGTTGTTCGTGTCGCACGCGAAATTCCAGGGATTCGCGGCGCTCTACAGGATCTTCGCGCTGCTGACGCTGTTGCTGCCGGTGCTGGTGCTCGCCAACTGGGGCGAGATCAGCTATCTGCCGTTCTCGGCGGCGGCCGTCGAGCGCATCTATCAGGTGCTCGGCTTCGTGCTCAGCGCCGCTGCGATCTGGCTCGGCGTGCGCTGCGAGTGGGCGGACACCGTCAACACCGGCACAGTGTTCTTCGTCATTTTCCTGTACACGAAGTTCTACGACTGGTGGTGGGAGATCGTGCCGAAGTTCGTGTTCTTCCTGATCATCGGCCTCACCTCGATCCTGTTCATCCTCGTCATGAAGCGACTGCGGGCAGCCGCGCAAGGCGCGGGAGGCCCGCGATGAAATTCGCCTGGTCGAAGTCCCGTGCGATGCTCGTGGCGGCCGCGCTGGTGGTCGTCACCAATGCAATTGCGCTTGGCGGAGTTGCCTACAACCGCAGTGGCAAGCCCGACAGTGTCCTGCAGCTCACCGAACGCGAGCTGCCGATCCAGTGGTGGAGCTGGCCGGAGAACGAGAACAGCGCGGTTCATCTACGATTGAACTGGCGCATAGCGGGTGGCTCCTATGTGTGGGACCGCGGCATCGACTGGTTGAGTGAGCCGCAGCTGCGTGCTCTGGGTTTCGAGCTGCCCGACGCAGCTGCTTCGTCGGAAGAACGGCTGCGCGCCGCACATCAGACGGCGCGCGATGTTTTCTTCGCATTGGAATTCGACGGCCCGGCTTATCAGGGCGAGCTGGAGCGGCAACGCAAGGTGGTCAGCAAGGCCGAGGAGGAGTCCGCCGCCGCGGTGGAGGACAAGGCGGCACGCGAGCGTGTGGAGGATGAAAAAGAGAACCTGCGTCTGGAACAGCTGAATGGCAGCCGGTTGTTCGTGGTTGCTGTCGACACGGACGCGGACACGCTGCGCCAACGTTATCCGGATCGCAAGCATTACGCGATCGTGAGCGGCCGGCTGGAGCTGCGGGTCAGCGGCGACAAGACGGTCGCGCAGATCGACGACCTCAACGTCAACGTGATCCGCGTGCCGCATGCTTATCGCAAGCTCGTCGAGCCATTGCGGACGCCGGAATCCAGTATCACGCAGTACAAGAGTGCTCCGCGCTATGCGGCAACCGTGCACTTCGGACGTCGCCTCGAGCCGTGGATCGTCGATGCGCGTCGCCTTGATCGGTAACTCGGGATCCGGCAAGTCGACGCTGGCGCATCAGCTCGCGGCAGCTCATGCATTGCCGATGCTCGATCTCGACACGGTCGCCTGGGAGCCCGGCAAGGTCGCAGTCGCTCGCGATCCCGATGCAGCCGCCGACGACGTGCGCTCGTTCTGCTCGGCCAGCGATCGCTGGGTCGTGGAAGGGTGCTACGCAGGACTCGTGCGCACGGCGCTTGGGTACTCGCCGGTGCTGCTATTCCTCGAGCCCGGCGTCGACGCTTGCCTCGAAAACTGTCGCAGCCGGCCGTGGGAGTCGCACAAGTACGAGTCGAAGGAAGTCCAGGATCGGCACCTGGAGTTCCTGCTGTCGTGGGTGCGCGAGTACTACTCGCGAGCGGGCGACCTTTCGCTCTCGGCCCACCAGGCGCTGTTCGACGACTACCGCGGGCCGAAGCACAAGCTCACGGCCCGGGTCGAGCCGGCTCAGCTCGACGCTCTCACGCGATGATTCTCCACGACCGCGCTCTCCGTCGCGACGCTGCGCTTGCCGGTGAGATGCACGAGCAGGCCGATGACACCCATCGCCCACACGATCACCGGGCTCGACGGCAGATCGGTGACCACTGACAGAGCGAGCCCGACCACGTAGCTGCCGAACGCGAGCGCATAGCCGAACGCAAGTTGCCGGTTCTTTGCATGCCGATAGGTCGCGACGGCCGGCACGATCAGGCTCGTGAACACCAGATACACACCGACGAGTTGCACGGAAGCCGTGACCACCACGGCGAACAGCACGTAGAAGCCGATACGGCCGATCTGCTCGCGCCACCGGAACCAGACCGCAGCGAAGATCGCGGTGAGGACGGCCGTGCGGATCAGCTGATCGTTCGACGCCCACAGGATCTGGCCGGCGAGCAGATCCTTCAGGTTCTCGCCGCCGTGCGGATCGTTCGCCAGCATCAGGATCTGCGCGGTGGAGGCGAGCACGAACAGGATGCCGATCAGCGCCTCCTGGACCTCGGGACGCTTGCGCTCGGTCCACGTGAGCAGCAACGCGCCTGCAAGTGCGGCAGCACCCGCCGCAGCCTGCGCACCCCAGCCTTCGATCGGCAGCCCGAAGCTGTTGGCGGCAATGACGCCGAGACCGGCGACCTGCGCGATCGCCAGGTCGATGAACACGATGCCTCGCGACAGCACCTGCTGTCCGAGCGGCACGTGCGAGATCACGACGAGCAGGCCGGCGATCAACGCCGGCCACAGGATGCTCAGATCCGTCGAGAAAAGATTCATTTCAGCACCGCCAGCAGTTTGTTCAGGGTGTCGTCGAAGAGTCCGAAGAGATCCTTTGCTTCCGGGCTGCCGCCGACGGAGAACGGCAGCACGATGACCGGCGCGTTCACGCGCTCGGCCAGCCACTTGGCCGCCTTCGGATCGTTGTACGCGTTCACCAGGATCGCGCTCGGCGGCGACGCCTTCAGCTTCGTGACCAGCTGGCCGAGGTAGCCCGCGGTCGGCGGCATGCCCGGCTTCGGCTCGATCGCCGCGACCTGCTGCAGGCCGAGCCAGCGGCACAGATAGCTCTGGTCGCTGTGCATGACGACGATCGGCTTGCCCTTGAGTGATGCGGCCTGGCTCTCCCAGCGCTGGATCGCCGCCTGCCAGCGCGTGTCGAAGTCCTTCGCGCGCTGCTGGTAGTAGTCAGCGTGACTGCCGTCGAGCTGCACCAGCCGTTCGCTCAGCGCCTTGGCGACGCGCGCAATGTTGTGCGGATCGAGCTGCACGTGCGGGTTGCCCTGCGGATGAATGTCGCCGAGCGAGCGATCGAAGCGCTCAGGTTTCTCTACCAGCTGCAGCACCGAGGCCGCTTCGAAGTAGCCGGGGCCGCCGGGCTGAATGCGGCTGTTGCCAGACTCCTGGATCAACACGGGCAACCAGCCGATCTCCAGCTCGGCGCCGGTTGCGACGATGAGGTCGGCACTGCGTGCGCGCGCGACCAGGCTCGGCTTGGCGTCGACGCGATGCACGTCCTGCAATGCGCTGGTCGCGACGTACACGTTGACTTGGTCGCCGCCGACCTCCTTGGTCAGCGCGCCCCAGTCGGCGGTGGTGGCGAGAACCTTGATTGCGGCGTTCGCGGGCAGCGCCGCTGCGAGTATCAGCAGCGCAAGGACGCCGCGAATGAATTTGACCATGGTTGCGAGCTCCTAAAACTTGTGCGCGGCGTGCGTGCCGATGCCGTAGATGTATTGCAGGCGGAACGCTCGATCGCGGTCGCCGTCGTCGCGCGCGTTGTCCCAGTCGTATTGCGCGCGCAGGCGGGTAAACTCGCTCGGGTTCCAGTCGAGCATGATCGAGACGCGATCCGGGTCCGCGGGCAGCAGCAGCGGGAATGCAGTCAGCGGCAATTCGCCCGAGTCGACGAGCCCGATGTGCGGTGTGCCCGAGTCGAGCGAGTCGTAACGCAGGCCCGCGCGCCAGCGCGGCAGGAACTGATAAACGCCCTGCAGATACCAGCCGGACTGCGTGCTGCGATAACCGTCGCTCAGGTCGGAACCTGCGGTATCGAACGCCAGCTCGCCGCTTTCGCGCCGGCGCATGTACTCGCCCTGCACCTTGAGCTGTCGCCGATTCGGATCGCCGACCGGTGTCCACTTGAGCACGGCGTCCACGACCCAGGTGCGCGACTTGCCGGTGAAGGAGTCGGTCAGCGGCAGGCCGAACTCGTCGACCTCCTCGAATGAGCGATCCTCGGCCCGCTGGTCGAGGTACGCGGCGCCGGTGCGCCAGCTCGTCGCATCGCCCACGTCGCCGCCGACATGCGCAAACAGCGTCGCGCCGTTCAGGCCGTTGCGATTGCGCCGGGTTGCCGGGAAGGCATCACCGTTGCCGGCCTCGGCGCCGAGCTCGATGAACAGGTCGGTCGGCGCCAGCCACTTCACCTGCAGACCTTCCTGCTTGAACTGTCCGCCGAAGAAGGCCTGGTAAGCGAGCGGCTGATCGATGAAGTCCCATGCATGCGCGTGCACTTCGTTCAGATAGCCGAAGCCGGAGAAGAAACGCCCGCCCTTGGCGGTGAAGCCTGCAGGCAGCGCGAGCGTGCGGAAGAACGCTTCCTCCACTTCGACTTCGTTCTCACCGGTGAGCGCCGCAGTCATTTGCGCGGAGAAGTACGGATCGACGTTCGAGCTCAGCGTGATCTCGGACTCGCCGAGATTGAAGCTGCGCTCGCCCGGTCCCACTTCCCCGCCGCTCGGCATGAAGCCGCCGATGCGCCAAGTGTCCGGATCCTGCGAAGTGTCGGTGTAGCTGCCGCCCAGGATCATCGAGATCGCGGGGTTGAAAGCAGTCCCGGCGCCGCCGCCTCCCTGCGCAGGCACGGGCATCGGCTCCGGCACGGGCGGCGCCGACTCCGCCAGTGCACCGACCGGTGCGGACTCGAGCTGCGTGATGCGCGCCTCGAGCGCATCGACGCGGGTCGTGTATTCCTTCTTCAATGCCTGCAGCTCCGCGCGCAGGCTAGCGACGTCGTCGGCCGCGTGGCCGAGCGTCGGCAAGATCATCCCGGTCAGCGCCAGCAGCGCCGCACGGGCTTTGCAACTCGTCATGGATAACTCTCCTCTTCAGGACCCAATGGCATGCGCGGCGCGGGGGCGCCGGTCACGCGACACTCAAGTCAGAAGAGGCGAGGCGGGGCGCGCGAGCGAAATGGCGGGTGAGGAAGCGGACGGACGTCGGTGCCGATGCTCGCAGGAGCGACGCCCTCTGCGTGCGACACATGCGGAATACGGATGCAGCTCGAACTGCTCGCCATGCTGAGCAGCGGCACGGAGGATGCGCACTGTCCGCAGAGCTGGTTGGTCTGTCCGGGCACGCCGTCGGCGTCGGACTTCAGATGGGAATAGGCGTGCGCCTCCATGCCGAGCTGGGCGATTAGCAACGCCAGCGACAGCAGGTGAACGATCAGACGACGACGGCTTCTGAGCAGGGGTACGGCCTCCGAGCGCAGAGTATCCGCCGAGACGGCGCCCGCGACAATAACCCTATGTAAAACCTTCGTGCAGAAAAATCAGGCAGCTGCCATCTTTCGCCACTATTCATCGCTACTCTGCAATGCAGAGAACTTGACAGAGCATTGCTGTCAGCCGTAGCGTGCCAGCGTGGGTACGCCACGGAACAAGCCGATGCCATCCCCGAATACCGTGCAACTCGACTCGCATGCTGCTGCCACGCTGCGCTATATCCGTGCATCGATGGAGTCCGCGGCCTCGCTCTCCGTGCCAGGCTCGACGGGCATCGCATCGGGCATCGTCGGCCTGCTGGCCGCAGTCGTCTCGTCGCTTCCCACGCTGCGGCCGCATTGGTTGATCGTCTGGCTGCTGGCTGCCGCCGTAGCGACGGGAGTCGGCGGAGCACTGCTGCTGCGCCAGGCATCGCTGGGCTCGTTGACGATCGGCGGTGCGCCGATCCGCCGCTTCTTCATCGGTCTGCTGCCATCCTTGTTCGCGGGTGCGGTCATGACCTGGGTCTTGTGGGCGAACGCCGGCACAGGCCTGATTCCGGGCACCTGGCTGCTGCTCTATGGCTGCGGGTTGATTGCCGCGAGCGCTGCCACGGCACGGGTCATCGGCATTCTCGGCTGCTCGTTCGTCGCTGCCGGATTGCTGGCTCTGGTGCTGCCGCAGGCGTGGCAGATCCCGATGCTCGGCGTTGGGTTCGGCGGCCTGCACATCGTGTCCGGTTACCAGATGGGAAGGGCAAGTCATGATCGCGAAAGCTGAGACACGCAAGGCGAGCGCTCCGGCGAAGCGCAAGCGGCCGAGGCTCGCTACCGTCCCCGCCGCTGCGGCCACCGCCGACGATGCGAAGTTCGACCGGCTGATCTACGAGCGCGTGCGTTTGGGCATCATGAGCGCGCTGGCGGTGCGCGAGGAGCTGACATTCACCGAGCTCAAAGCGCTGTTCGACGTCAGCGACGGCAACCTGAGCGCGCACGCCCGCAAGCTCGAGGAAGCGAATTACCTGACCTGCACCAAGTCGTTCGAGGATCGCCGCCCGCGCTCGGTTTATCGCATCACGGCGCTCGGCCGCACTGCGTTGCATCGCTACCTCGACCACGTCGAGGCCGTGATCAAGGCGACGCGCCGCGCCTGAAAAAAATTTGTCACTTAACTCTGCATCATAGAGTACTTGTCAATGCACATCGCAATCATCATGGACGGCAACGGCCGCTGGGCGGCGCGCCGCCGGCTGCCGCGCACGGCAGGACACCGCGCCGGCGCGACGGCGGTCAATACGGTGGTCGAAGCGGCGGCGCGTCGTCGTGTCGGCACACTGACGCTCTACGCGTTCTCGGCGGGCAACTGGCAGCGCCCGGAAGGCGAAGTCAGCGCATTGTTCGGCCTGTTCAAACGCCACCTGCTGACGCAGACGCGGCGTTGCCTGGAACAGTCGATCCGCATCAACGTGATCGGGCGTCGCGATCGCTTGAGCCCGGATCTGCGCGAGCTGATCGAACGCAGCGAGCAGGCAACTGCACATTGCAGCGGCATGCGGCTGCGTATCGCAATCGACTACTCGGCGCAGCACAGCCTGGTCGAAGCGTGCCGGCGTCTGCGCGGGCAGGAGGCGATCGATCGCTCGCGCTTCGTCGAGCGGCTCGCGGAAGTGGATCACGCGGCATTGCCGGCGCCGGAAGTCGATCTGCTGATCCGCACCGGCGGCGAGCGACGGCTCAGCGATTTCCTGCTCTGGGAGTGCGCCTACGCCGAGCTGCACTTCGTCGATTGCATGTGGCCGGACTTCGACGAGCGCGCCTTCGACGAAGCCCTGCAGGAATACGCGCGACGCGAGCGGCGCTTCGGCGCGATCGACCAGGAAGCCTGCGCGAGGTCGAGCCATGGATAGTCTGCGACGTCAGCCGACCGTGCCTGCCGACATGGCGATCGCCCCGGCGCTGGCTCCGATCCGCAAAGGCCGGCCGGTGCAGCCGCGCATGGCGCTGCTGGTGAATCCCTTTTACGCCAAGGATCCTCGCGCCAGCTTCGGCAAGCACGTCCTCACACCGACGCTGGCGCTGACGAGCATCGCCGGCGCGACTCCGGCGCACTGGGAAGTGCGCTACTGGGACGAGAATCTGCTGCAGGGACCGCCGCCGGCCGAGCCGGTGCCGCAGGTCGTCGGCATCACCGTGCATCTGACATTCGCGCGGCGAGCGTACCAGCTGGCTTCGTGGTATCGAGCGCAGGGATCGACCGTCGTGCTCGGCGGCCTGCACGTCCTGTCCTGTCCGGACGAGGCGCTGGAGCACGCCGATGCGATTGCGATCGGCGACGGCGTGCAGCTGTGGCCGGCGATTCTTCACGACATCGAGCAGGGCAAGCTGCAACGGCAGTATGCAGCCGACTACTCGCGAGCGTATGCGCTCGATCCACCGGCGCGTCGCGCGATCCTGCCGCGCGAGTCTTTCCTGACGACGACGAGCGTGATCGCGACGCGCGGCTGCCACAATCGCTGCGGCTTCTGCTACCTGTCGACGGATGGACTGCACATGCCGTACCGGATGCGCGAGGTGCAGCAGGTCGTCGACGAAATCGTGGCCGACGGCCAGCCCTACGTCGTGTTCGTCGACAACAATCTCGGCTCGCGGCCCGCGTATCTGCGCAAGCTGTGCGCGGCGTTGCGCCCGCTCGGAATCATCTGGAGCGCGGCAGTCACGATCGACGTGACAGACGATCCAACGCTGGTGCGCGACATGGCGGGCTCGGGCTGCACCGGCGTCTTCGTCGGCTTCGAGTCGCTCAACGAAGGGAATCTCACCGACGCGCGCAAGCGCACGCCGGCGCCGGAGGACTACGCGCGTCGCGTCGCGCTGCTGCATCGCTACGGCATCCAGGTCAACGGCAGTTTCGTGCTGGGCTTCGATCACGACGGTCCGGACGTCTTCACGCGCACGGTGCAATGGATCGAGCAGAACCGGCTCGAGTGCGCGACGTTCCACATCCTCACGCCGTATCCCGGTACGCCGTTGTTCCGTCAGCTCGCAGCGCAGGGACGCATTCTGCATCGCGACTGGGACAAGTACGACACCGCGCACGTGGTGTTCCAGCCCAAACACATGAGCTGCGAGGAACTCGATCAGGGTTACGCGTGGTGCTATGACCAGCTGTTCTCGCATGCGTCGATCTGGAAGCGGCGTCCGAGCGACAGCAGGGCCGTACTCGCGTATCTCGCGATGAGCTACCTCTACAAGCGATCGAACCGCTTCTGGCATCTGCTCATCAGGCATCGGCTCACTGCGGCCATGTGGCGTCCGCTCATCGAGCATTCGCGGCGGCGGCATTTGCGGCTGCGACCTCGACTGGAAGCGCTGGGAATGGCTGACGAGGCGGCGGCGCGGGCCAGTCAGTGCGTGAGTGCTGGCGTATGAAATCTTATCCCGGCAAGCGTGCGCTCGACGTGTTGGTGGCGGGCACTGCCTGCGCGGCGTTCGCGCCGCTCGTTGCCGGCGTCGCGGTGGCGACCTGGCTCGAAGACAACGGCTCGCCGCTCTTTGCGCAAAGGCGCGTCGGGCGCGAACGTCGTCCCTTCACGATCCTCAAATTGCGCAGCATGCGCGAGCAGCGCGTCACTCGCGTCGGCCGCTGGCTGCGCCGCACCGGGCTCGATGAGCTGCCGCAGTTCGTCAATGTGCTCCGCGGCGAAATGAGCATGGTCGGGCCGCGGCCGCTGACTCAGCAGGATGTCAACCGGCTCGGCTGGCACGACGCTCCGCACGACTGGCGGTTCGCGGCCAGCCCGGGAATCACCGGGCTGTCGCAGTTGCTGGCCCAGCCGACGCCCCGTTCCGCCCGGCGGCTCGACCGGTTGTACCTGCAACGCCAGAGCCTGCTGCTCGACCTGCGCATCATCGCACTGTCGTTTGCGGTGAACGTCGCCGGCAAGCGCAACGTGCGACATTGGGTACGGCGCCATCCCTATCGCCACGTGCAGGCGGAGTGGAGTCGCGAGCGCTGATTGGACAATAATCCGGGCATCGGACTGGGGATGCCTGCATGCGCCATATATATGTATGCGGACTGCTGGCCGCCGCGGCCACTGCGCAGGCCGACGACTATCGGCCGCCGCGTCTCGCGAATGGGCAGATCGACTTGCAGGGCGTGTGGGCGCACAAGAATCTGACGCCGCTCGAGCGCCCCGACGAAGCCAAGTCGTTCGTACTCTCGCGCGCGGAAGCGGCCAAGCTGACGGCGAGCATCATGGCGGAGGAGGACGATCCGGCGCGGCCCAACGAGCCTGCGGAATATCTGTGGGACCGCACCATCGAGCCGATCCGCGGCGAGTATCACAGCTCCGTCATCACCGATCCGGCGGACGGCAAGATTCCGGGGAACGAGCGCTTCAAGGAGCTTGCGCAGGCGTTCGGCATGAATATCAAGAGCGCTTTCGACGGCCCTGAGGTGCGGCCCACGTCGGAGCGCTGCGTCGGATCCATCAGCGCGGCGCCGCCGGCCTCGGCCGTGCCGGCCTCCGATCTGCGGCAAATCATGCAGACGGCGCACTCGATCGTGATCTTCTCGGAGGAGAACCACGAAGCGCGGGTCATTCGCATGAACGCGGAGCACGTGCCGGCCGCCGTCGTTTCGTGGCTCGGCGATTCGATCGGCTGGTGGGAAGGCGCGACGCTGGTGATCGAGACGAAATACTTCGCGCCGAGCAGCGCCGAGCGCGCGGGTCCGCACAGCCTGTTCTTCGTGGGACCAGGCACGACTGTCACCGAGCGCATCACTCGACTGTCGGCCGACGAGCTCAGCTACGCATTCGCAGTGGAGGACCCGACCTTGTACACGCGTCCCTGGAAGGGAGAGACGCGCTTCACCCGCTCCGACGAGCAGATCCTCGAGTACGCCTGCCACGAGGGCAACTACTCGCTGCGCAATGCACTGATGAGCGCGCGGCAAATCGAGAGCGGGACGGTCGCGAAGCAGCCTTGACGCGCGCTGGCGTCGTCCGCCCACCCGGCGGGCGTGGGACGGCTGCGCATACTTTGGTGCGTTCCCGGTCGCGGCCACGGATCGGACAATGATCCCCAATACCGAACCGGGATGCTTCCGTGCGCTATCTATATGCATGCAGCTTGCTGGCGGCAGCTGCCACTGCACAGGCCGCCGACTATCGGCCGCCGCGTTTGCCCGATGGTCAGATCGATCTGCAGGGCGTGTGGTCGCACAAGAACATCACGCCGCTCGAGCGCCCCGCCGAGCTCAAGTCTTTCGTGATCTCGGGCGAAGAGGCCGCGCAACTGCAGGCACGAATCCTCGCGAAGACCAACGATCTGTCGAAGCCGGGCGAGCCCGCGGAGTATTTCTGGGAGCGCGGCGTCGAGGCGATCCGCGGCGAATATCGCAGCTCGCTCATCACCGATCCCGCGGACGGCAAGATTCCGGGGAACGAGCACTTCAAGGCGCTCGCCAAGTCGACCGGTGCTGCGGTGCTGACCGCGTTCGACGGACCGGAAGCGCGGCCCGGGTCGGAGCGCTGCCTGGCGTCGATCAGCGCCGCGCCGCCAGTCACCGTCGTGCCGGCCGCGGACTTGCGTCAGATCGTGCAGACGCCGCACTCGATCGTGATCGCCTCGGAGGAGAATCACGAGGCGCGCGTCGTTCGCATGAACGCGGCACACGGACCCGCTGCCGTCGTTTCGTGGCTCGGCGACTCGATCGGCTGGTGGGAAGGCGAAACACTGGTGATCGAAACGCGGTACTTCGCTCCGACCAGTGCAGCGCGCGGCGGCCCCGGCAGTCTGTTCTTCGTGGGACCGGACACCGTCGTGACCGAGCGCATCACCCGCGTCTCGGCCGACGAGCTCAGCTACGCCTTCACGGTGGAAGATCCGACCTACTACACGCGCGCCTGGCATGGCGAGACGCGCTTCGGCCGCTCCGCCGAGCACCTGCTCGAATATGCCTGTCACGAGGGCAACTATTCGCTGGGCAACGCCCTGATGAGCGCGCGAGCCATCGAAAGCGCCGCGGCCGAGAAATCACGGCAACCTTGACGCGCGCTGGCAGGTTCTGGCGCGATCATGGGCACCCGGGCATGATCGCGAGCGGGGAGCCATGCGATGAAAGCCATCGGCCTGAGGATCAAATCGGGCTTTGCCGTCGCGGCCATCGTCGACGGTAACGCGGCCGGCTGCGTCATCGAGGCCGTGCGCAAGGTCGCGCTGTCCAGCGAGGCCCTGCCGCAGTCCCGCTTCCCTTATCACCCGACGATCGAGCAGCCCGAACGACAGGGCACTGCGCTTTCCGAGAAAGCGGTCAAGGAGGTGCGCCGCGTGGCCGCGCAGGAGATGCGCAAGGTGCTGGCGGAGTTTGCTGGGATCAAGCGCGCGGCCATGGTCGTCGGCAGCGTGATCGATCCGGACTCGCTGGGCAATCCGCACGTCCGCGTCCACGCGCTGGAGGGCAAGCTGTTCCGCGAAGTCGTCGCCGAAGCGCTCGACCAACAGGGCATCAAATGTGGAGTGCTCGTCGAGCGCGACGCCTACGAAAAAGTTGCTGCCAACGTGGCCGCGAGCGAACCAAAGCTGCGTACACAGATCGCGGCGCTCGGGCACGGCAGCATCAAGCCGTGGCGCTCCGAGGAAAAGCTGGCGACGCTCGCCGCGTGGTGGCAGCTCAACGCGCCATAATTCATCACAATCCGTCATCGCTCGTACGTTTTCATCCCTCACGATCGCGCCACCGATCGCGAGCTGATGGAGGCATTCGATGCGCGACGTCCTGGCCGGAGCGGCGATCGCTGTTGCGCTCATCGCGCTCACCGGCTGCCAGAAGGAGCAAGCGGCTGCCGATGGAGTCATTGCGGCGCAGTCTCCCGCAACGACTGGTGTCGCCGGCCAACCGCACGACACGCTCGCTTACGAGCACACCGTCGCTGTCAATCTCGCTAAGGATGTCGTGCCTGCGAGGCTGCACCAGATCGAAGTGGCCTGTAATGCGGATGCCGCTTCGCGTTGCGCGATTCTCGAATCCTCCCTGCGGTGGGCCGCGGATCTGCCGAGTGCGAGCATCCGCATGCGCCTGGCGCCGGCCGGCGTCGGCGGCCTGATCGAGCTCGCCAGCAGGGACGGCAAGATCACCGCGCGCAGCACTCAAGCCGAGGACCTGGCGCAGCCGGTCGCCGATACGGAGCGCCAGCTCACGCTGCTCGGCGTGCATCGCGATCGCTTGACCGAGATCATGAAGAGCCGGGACCTCAAGATCGATCAGCTCATCACCGTGTCGAAGGAGCTGGCCAGCGTGCAATCGCAGATCGATGCTCTGAACAGCGCGCACGCGAACCTGAGGCGGCGCATCGATACGGACCTGCTGACGATCGACCTGACGCCACCGCTGGCCGACTTCGAATCCGATGCGACACCGGTCAAGGACGCCGTGCGGCAGTTCGGCCGCGACTTCCGTGAAGCGCTGGCGATGGTCATCGCTTTCGTCGCCGGGCTCGTGCCGTGGCTATTCGTGATCCTGCCCGGCCTCGTGCTGCTCAGGATGTTCTGGCGCTGGATCGGGCGCTGGCTCGGTCGGTTCGAACGGGGAAGCAAGACAGTGGCGTAGCGCCCGACGCGCACGTAACGTGCAGCGGTCTGGAGGCCGTCATGTTCCTGCGCGCACTCTTTGCCTTTCTGGCACTGCCCGGCATCGTGGCGTTCGCCGTGCCGATCGCCTGGCTGGTCGCGAGCTCGCGAACGAGACTGTCGCAGCCGCTCGGACTGCTGCCGCTGATTCTCGGCTGCGCCGGTCTGCTCTGGTGCGTTCGGGATTTCTACGTCTTCGGCAAAGGCACGCTGGCGCCGTGGTCGCCACCGCGGCATCTCGTCGTCGCCGGGTTGTACCGGCATTCACGCAATCCGATGTACGTCTCGGTGTTGCTGATCCTGTCCGGCTGGGCGCTGTCGTTCGAGTTTCGCGGGCTGGTGTGGTACACGATCTTCGTCGCGATCGCGTTCCATCTGCGCGTGGTCCTTGCCGAGGAACCGTGGCTGGCACGCACGCACGGCGCAGCCTGGGACGATTACAGGAGTCGCGTGCGGCGCTGGCTGTGACGGCGCCTCAGATCCCGGCCCACCACGAGTAGCCGTATTCGGCGTTGATGCCGCCGACACCTTTGCCGAATTGCTCGAGGGAATCGGTGACGACCACGCGCGACAGGAACTTCACGCTCTTGTAGCCAAGCTGGCGCGCGACGCGCACTCGCACCGGCGCGCCATGCTCGGGCGGGAGCTCGCGGCCGTTCAGTCCATAGGCGAGGAACGTCTGCGGATGCAGCGCATCGATCATGTCGATGCTCTCGTGCCAGCCGTCGAACGCGAAGAACATGAGATAGCGCGCGCGCGGATCGACCTGCACCAGATCGAGCACGTGCGAAAGCCGTACGCCGTTCCACTCGGCGATGAACGACCAGCCTTCTTCGCATGCCTGGTGCGTGATCTGCGTGTGCGCGGGATAGCGCTGCAGATCGGCCAGCGAGAAATCCGTCGGGCGCGCGACCATGCCGTCGATGCGCAGGCGCCAGTCCGCGAACCCGCCGACCAGCAGCCGATCGTAGATCTCGGTTTCAGGCGGCGTGCCGTTGACCGGAATCACTCGCGAAATGTCGCCACGGCCGAACTCGCGCGCGAGCGCGTGCTTGCCGATCAACAATCGTTGCGCGGCATACGTAAGCGTCTCACCGATGCCATACAGACCGCCGGAATCCGGCGGAATGAGGTTGTAACGGCCAGCGAGCCGAACAGCAGCCGCACCGGCCACCAGGGTGAGTCCCGAGGCGATGACGGCTCGTCGCGAAATGATTCTGCTCATATCATCCCACGCATGCGAGCGCGAAAGCCGCTAGTGCACACCAGCACCAAGTGCACGAGCACGAACAGCACGATCGCCGCAGCCACGAAGAAATGGATCGTGCGCGCGGATTGCTGGCCGCCGAACATGTTCACGATGACCGGCGCCACCGACGCGAGCGCGGGCGAGAAGGCGAGGCCGGTCAGCAGCGCCAGCGGCCCGAGCACGAACACCACTGTCAGGTAAGAAACGCGCTGCACGACGTTGTACGAGTGCAGGCTCGGGCGGTCGGCATCGTTCCCGGGCAGATGGCCGGACACCGCGCGCCGCACCTCATCGAGTTTCAACTCTGCGCGTGCCGGCACGAGGTCGCGGCGCAAGTGTCCCGACGCCAGGGCGTGCACGAGGTAGATCAGTCCGCTGGCGAGGCAGAGCCAGGCAGCGAGGAAATGCAGATACCGGCCCCAGCCGGAGTGACCCAGCATGAAGGGGATGGGCAGATCGATCAGCGCCGGCGTACCGACCGCGCCGGTCTCGCCCCAGTAGAGCCGCGGATGCGCAAACAGGATCGCGGTGCCGCTGACGATGAGCGCAAGGATCCCGATGGCGCTGATCCAGTGCGTCAGGCGTACGGTGGCCGAACGTCGCGGTTTGCCCATTGCTTTTCTCGCGCGATGGCGCAGCTTACCATCGATGCCATGAAGCTGCGCTCGGCGGTCCGATTCGTCTGTATCGCCAACCTCGGTTACTTCTTCGTCGAGTTCGCAGTTGCCGTGGCGATCTCGTCGGTCGCTCTGTTCGCCGACAGCATCGACTTTCTCGAAGACGCCTCGGTCAATTTCCTGATCCTGCTCGCGCTCGGCTGGTCGATGATTGCCCGCGCGCGTGTCGGCATGGCGCTCGCCGCCCTCTTGCTGATTCCCGGTCTCGCGACGCTGTGGATGGCCTGGCACAAGTTCCTTGCACCTGTGCCACCGGCCGCCGTTTCGCTGTCGATCACGGCACTCGGCGCGATGGCGGTGAACCTCGTCTGCTCGCTCGTTCTGGCCCAGCATCGCGAGCACGGCGGCAGCCTCGCGAAAGCCGCATTCCTATCCGCGCGCAATGACGTGTTGGCAAACGCGGCCATCATCGTCGCTGGCGCGCTCACGGCATTCTTCAGTTCAGCGTGGCCGGATCTCATCACCGGCATCGGCATCGCGGCGCTGAACGCAGGAGCCGCAAAAGAGGTCTGGCAAGCGGCGCGGAGCGAGCACCGTGCTGCGAATGCGTGAACGGGAGCAGCGTATGAATGCGCCGGCGACGATCGACGACTACATCGCACGCTTTCCGCAGGACGTGCAGGCAATCCTGCGGAAGATCCGCGCGACGGTCGCGAAAGCCGTACCGCGGGCGCAGGAGCAGATCAGCTATCGGATGCCGACGTTCATGTGCGACGGCGTCGTCATCCATTTCGCTGCATTCAAGCAGCACATAGGTGTGTTTCCGCCGGTGCGCGAGGCAAAGCTGAAGAAGGAAGTTGCGCGCTACGCCGGGCCGAAGGGCAATCTGCAGTTTCCGCTGACGGAGCGCATGCCGTACGCATTGCTCGCCCGCATCGCAAAGGCTCGCGCCAGCGAGAACGCCGCAAACGCCACCGCCAGGAAGAGGAAATGAAGCACGCCAGCGCGCTCGTTTGCGCCTTGCTCGCAGCTTCGGTCGTCGGCGCGGCCGATCTTCCCCGCTGCGAGAAATCCCTCAAGGTGGCGCAGCTTCCCGAGGCGGATTATCCGCCCCTCGACCACATGGTCGAAGGGACCGTACTGGTCGAGTTCACGGTCGACGTCGGGGGACAGGTCTCCGATGCGACGATAGTGGAGACCTCGAACCGGCGGTTGAACGACGAGGCGCTGCGGCAGATCGGCCGCATGCGGTTCACCCCTCCGCAGCAAGCGTGCCGGCACCAGATGCCGCTGAAGTTCCAGTTGAAGTGATACGATAAAGCCGCACGCGCGCGGCGGGCGCGCGACATAACAAAGCACGAATGTCGAAGCCTTGGTCGAGTCGGCTGTTGTGGGCGCTGATCGCCGTCGCGCCGCTCACTGCCGTTGCCCAGAACGATTACACGATCGAACCGCCGCCCGGCTGGGTGCGCCGCGACGTGCCCGTCGTCGGCGATGACGCGCCGGCGCGCGAGGCGCCGGACGGGGTCGAGTATCTCTCGGTCGATCGGCAGATCCGACTCACGCCGCAGGGATCGGACACGTATTCCGAGTTCGTGCAGCGGCTGGTGAGCGAGGCGGGCGTCGACGAGCTGTCGAACATCTCGATCGGGTTCGATCCGCTGTCCGACCGGCTGAGCCTGCATTCGCTGCAGGTGCGCCGCGGCGGGCAGGTGATCGATCAGCTGCGCAGGGCGCGCATCAACGTCCTGCAAAGGGAGCGCGGGCTCGAGCAGGGTCTGTTCGACGGGATGCTGACGCTCAGCGCCGTGCTCGAAGACATCAGGCCCGGCGACATCGTGGCGTACAGCTTCACGGTGCATACCAACGACCCCGTCCTCGGCAATCGCTACAACGATTCGTTCGCGACGCAGTGGTCGACGCCGGTGCGCTGGTCGCGAGTGCGGCTGCTGCAGCCGGAGAATCGCGTGATCCACGTCGACCAGATCGGCGCGGACGTGCAGCCCGTCGTGCGTCACGACGGCTCGACCAAGGAGACGATCTGGCAATGGCGCGACCTTGCCGGCATTCCGGAGGAGGACGACCAGCCATCGTGGTACATGCATTACCCGCGATTGCGGCTGAGCGAATGGAGCAGCTGGCAGGAGATCGTGGACTGGGGAGTGCCGTTGTATCGAACCGCTGCGCTGGCAGCGCCGCTGCGCGCTCTCGTCGACGAGTGGCGCAAGGACTCTGCGGACGATGCGGGCCGCATCATCGCGGCGCTGCACTTCGTGCAGGACAAAGTACGTTACACGGGTATCGAGATCGGGCCGGGCGCGTATCGGCCGACCGATCCGGCGCGAGTGCTGGAGCGGCGCTACGGCGATTGCAAGGACAAAGCGCTGCTGCTCGTGACTCTGCTGCAGGCAATGAACATCGATGCGCAGCCGGCTCTGGTCAACACCTGGCTGCTGCAGGACGTGGAGAAGGTTTTGCCCGGGCCGCGCATGTTCGATCACGCGATCGTGCGCGTTCGCACCGGTGGCCGGACCTACTGGTTCGACGCAACCGAGACGCTGCAGGGCGGCACGCTGCAGACGGCAGATCAAGCGCATTTCGGCGCTGCGCTGGTCATCGCTCCCGGCGTGCAGAAGCTCGAGCGCATGCCGGGCGCGGTGCTCGCCGAGCCGACGACCGACGTGATGGAGTCGTTCGACCTGGCAGCAGGTGCGGCGGCGCGCGGCGTGCTGCAAGTGAGGTCGGTCTATCGCGGCGCTGACGCGGACGACATCCGGCGCTCGCTGCAGGCGTCGACGAAGGAGCAGCTGGTCCGCAACTATCTCGATTTCTATCGCGACTGGTATCCCGGCATCCAGTCGTCGGCGCCGCTCAAGATCAAGGACGATCGCACCGCGAACCGCGTCGAAGTGGTCGAGCGCTATACGATCGAGCCCGCGTTCGTCGAAAAGGACGACGGCTCGCGACGCTTCGATCTCAACCCGCACGTGGTCGCCGCGCTCGCCAAGGCGCCGAAGCAGGTGGAGCGCTCGACACCGCTGCTCATCGAGCATCCGCGAAGCGTGCGCTACCAGGCGACCGTCCTGCTGCCGGAGGCGTGGACTATCCCGAACGACACCGTGACCGTCGAGGACGCTGCATTCGTCTACAACTCGAAGATCGCCAATGTCGGGCGCCGCTTCACCGCCGAATACGACTTCCGCACGCTGGCGGATCACGTCGATGCAGCGCGCGTTCCCGAGTACGCGCGCAAACTGGAGCGAGTCCGCGACGACGCGAGCTATTGGTTCACCAGCGGCGGCGCGGAGGAGAAATCGGACGCCGGACCGATCAACCTCGTGGCGATTCTCGCGGCGCTGCTCGGCGCGGCGGGCGGCTACCTGACCATCCAATTCTTGCGGCGGCGCGTGCCCGAGGTACAGCCCGTCGATCCTGGCGCGCCGAGCGGTATCGCGGGCTGGCTGCTGCTGCCGATGCTGCACACCTGCGCATTGCCGATCATGCAGATCGTCGCATTGTCCAACTACTGGCCGTACCTGGACGTGCACAACTGGAATGACATCGGCGATGGCGCCGGCGAGTTCGCGGTCCAGGTATTGCAGCTCGGCTACTTCCTGCTCATTGCGGGGGACGTTGCGCTGCTGATCGTCGGTTGCTACGCGATCTTCCTGTTGTTCGGCCGCCGTCGTCGTTATCCCCCGACCTGGATCCTGCTCATCTGGGCCGTGTTTGCACAGCTGGCGCTCAACTACAGCGTGCTCCTTGGCCTGCCCGCGCCCGCCGCGGGCGAGGTCTCGCAAACGAGCTGGGCGGTCGTCGAGGCGTTCATCTTCTCTCTGATCTGGACCGCCTACCTGCATCGCTCGCGACGTGTCGCGGCGACGTTCGTGCGCGATGGCTCTACGCCAGCGCAGGTACCCGCGGTCGCAGCCGCTCTGCCCAGTCAGACTGCGAGCTGACCTGCCTCGCGACGATCAGGGCGTGCAGGTCCTGCACGCCCAGCTTGGCGATGAGCGGGCAATCGAGCACGCGCGCGACGGTTCGGTACCGTTCGATCTCGCGCTCGACGTCCTCCGGCTCGCCAGCCAATTCCATGGCATGCACTCGCCGCACTAGCGCTGCCACCAGCGGGCAGCCTTGTCGATCGTGCGCGGTTTCATGGTCGCGAAACACACACGCTGCGACGGTACGCTGACTGAAAGGTGCTGACACGGTTCAATCTCCGGATGAAGCGGGAGCGATCCCGGCCGCGACTACGAACTCGCCGGGCAGGCGGTAACCTTCGTTGCGCCGCCAAGGCTCGATTGCGTGCCTGTAGCGTGCGCGGACATGCGTACGGACTTCGGGGTCGAAGCGCGACCAGGCGAGTGCGACCGGTCCGCCGACGAATGCAGCGTCGCAGGCGGTTTCGGCGTCGGCGTAGCTCAGGATGGTCGCGATGCGCCGCTGGCGGACCGAGCGGAAACCCGCGTCCTCGCACAATTGCGCGAGCGCATCCGGCTCGCCCAACGAGAAGAACAACGGACAGACGTCGCTGTCGACTTCCGCCTCGACGATGGGAAACACCGGCGACCAACCGCAGTTCGCGCGCTTGCCCCACACGCCAATGGCGACGCGGCCGCCGGGTTTCAGTACGCGCCGCCACTCGCGCACTGCGCGTTGCGGGTCGGGCAGGTACATCAATCCGAGCGAGCACAGGACGACGTCGAACGTCGCGTCGGGGAAGTCGAGCGTCTCGGCGTCCATGCGCTCGAACTGCACATTCGTCGCTCGCTGTGCACGGGCGCGCTCGCGCGCGACTTCGATCATCTGGCCGGACAGATCCGTGCCGAGCACGCTGCCGCCGGGTCCGACGCTGGCGGCGGCGGCCAGGGTCACGAGCCCGGTGCCGCAGGCCAGGTCCAGGACCTTCTCACCCGGTGCGAGCGCCGCGAGGGACAGCATCCAGGTGCGGGCCGGGGTCAATTGTTCCTGCCACAGAGGATCGTAATCCTGGCTGGCCAGATCCCAGCCATAGCGCTGTACGCGTCGTTGAAGCTTTGCATCCATGGGGCCGCAGTCTGTTGCCGGCTGCGGGCCGGCGTCCTGTCCCCCCGTCGCCAAGGTCTGACCGAGCGTCCGCGCGCCCGGAAGGCTGTCTGGCGGCCTTTGCCGGTCGTCCGGGATTGCTGTCCGACCATCCGTCGCTGGCGCCAGCCACTAGGCTTGCGGCCCCGACGCGGCCAGAATCCCGCTATCGCAGAATGGTCGAGGCGGGGAGAGCAATCATGTCGGCCCAATATGTCGCGGACGCCATGCAGCGCGTCGAGGTCGTGCTCCGCAGGCGTCCTGATATGGGCGTGCACGACGACTCGCCCGCAACGGCACGCTGGCGCGGCAGCACCCGCATCGTCACCAGCAATGACAGCGGCATCGAAGTCACGACCGACATGCCCGGCGAGCTCGGCGGTACCGGCGACCAGGTGTCGCCGGGCTGGCTCATGCGCGCCGGTCTCGCCGCTTGCACCGCGACGCGGATTGCGATGGGCGCAGCGGCGGCCGGCATCGAGCTGACGAAGCTCGAGCTGCGCGTCACCAGCCGCTCCGACACGCGCGGACTGCTCGGCATGACCGAAGCGGATGGCAGTCCGATCAGCCCCGGACCGCAGGACGTGCAACTGCACGTCACGATCGCCGCGTACGGTGTCCCGGCCGAAAAGCTGCGAACGCTCGTCCAGGAAAGTCATCGGTGTTCGCCAGTGCCGTGCGCGATCCAGGAAGAGACGCCGGTCGCGCTGCAGATCGAAGTCGCGGACAGCTGATGGACGCCCTGTCGCAAACTCTGCGGGTCGTGCACCTGGTGGGTGCGATCTTCATCAACGCGAAGTTCACGGCGCCGTGGTGCTATCGCTCGCAGCGCGCCGACACGGTCGCACCGCTGCTCGAGCCGGGCGCCGAGAACGTCGTGATCTTCCATCTCATCACCGAAGGCGAGTGTTACGTGGAGCTCGACGGTCAGCCGCCGATGCGCTTGATCGCCGGCGATGCCGTGCTGTTCCCGCAGGGCGATGCGCATCTGATGACCTCGCAGCCCGGGCTGCAGCCTGCCAAGGGCTCGCGCTTGGATGCCGTGCTCCAGCGCCGTCCGCGGCTGTTGACCTACGGCGGCGGCGGTCCAGCGACTCGCTTGCTTTGCGGTTACCTCGCGTGCGAGGCGCGACTCGCGAAGATGCTGCTCGCGGGATTGCCTTCGATCGTTCGTGTCAACGTGCGCGGCTCGAACGCGGGCGCGTGGCTGGAAAGCTCCGTGCGCTATGCGCTCGCGGAAGCCCGCTCGCCGCGTCCCGGTGGCGCTGGAGTGCTGGCGAAGCTCGCAGAAGTGCTGTTCATCGAAGTGCTTCGTCTCTACATGCACGAGCAGCACGAAGGTCGCACTGGATGGCTCGCGGGCGTGAGCGACCGCATCGTCGGCGCGGCGTTGTCCGCGCTTCACAAGCACCCGGCGCAGGCGTGGACGCTCGAAGATCTCGCACGCTCGGCCGGCACGTCGCGTTCCGTGCTCGCCGAACGGTTCCAGCATCTGGTGGGAACCTCGCCGATGCAGTACCTGACGCAGTGGCGCATGATGCTGGCGGCCAACCTCCTGCGTCATAGCAGCACGCCGCTTGCGCACATCGCCGAGGGCGTCGGCTACCAGACGGACACGGCATTCATCCGCGCGTTCCGGCGCGAGTTCGGCGCACCGCCCGCAGCGTGGCGTCGCAGCCAGGTGAAGCGGGACGAGGCTCTATAATAGGAGCCATGTCCGCAGCGAGCGTTCACGCTCAAGTCCTCGGTTCCTCGTTCGATCGGTTGCCGCCGCTGTTGCGCGGTGTTCACGATACGCGCGCACGCAAGGAATTCAGCGGTCGCTGCAGCATCGAGGCCGGGCGCAGCTGGCTGGCGCGCGTGATCCAGTTGTTCGCATCGCTGCCGTCGCGCTCTTCGGCGGACGTGCCGGTGCATGTCACCATCGAACGCAGCGAAACTTCCGACGGCCGTGAAACCTGGACGCGCCGCTTCGGCGAGCAGCGGATGCAGTCGATCATTCGCGCCGGCCGCGGCGCGCTCGAGGAATGCTTCGGCCCGATGATCCTGACGTTCGCATTGAGCGCGGAAGCCGACCGCATCGTCTGGAAGCTCGCGGGCGCGAGGTTTCTGTTCGTCAGGCTCCCGACAGCGTGGTTCGCGGGCTGCGGAGCTTTCGAGACGGTCGTCGACGGACGCTACTGGTTCGATGCCCGTGCGCACATCGCGGGCGTCGGCTTGCTCGTGCACTACAAGGGATGGCTGATCGAGCATGGCAGCTAGCTGTGCAGTCGTCCTCGGCGGCTACGGCAACTTCGGCAGGCGTATCGTCACTGCACTTGCCAGCGATCGTGAGCACCGGGTAATTGTCGCTGGCCGCGATGCGCAGCAGGCGAGAGTACTTGCCGACGCTATCGGTTCGCCGGTCGAACCCGCGGTGCTCGATGCGCATGCCGTGGATTTCGCTGCGGAGCTGCGGCGGCTCGGGGCGACTGTAGTCGTTCACGCAGCCGGGCCGTTCCAAGGTCAGGATTACGTCGTTCCGCGCGCCTGCATCGAAGCCCGGGCTCACTACGTGGATCTCGCCGACGCGCGTGCGTATGTGTGCGGCATCCAAAGCATCGACGCGGCGGCGCGCAGCAACGACGTGCTCGTGGTCAGCGGAGCGAGCTCGGTGCCGGCGTTGTCGTCCGCGGTCGTCGACCGACTGCGATCACGGTTCTCGAAGATCGAATGCATCGAGCACGGCATTACGTCCGGCGCGAAACCGCCCGGATTGGCTGCGATGGAAGGAGTCTTCGGCTACGTTGGCAAGCCCATGGCTCAATGGCGCGACAGCGTATGGCGAACGGTCTACGGATGGCAGGATCTCACGCGTCGCAGCTATCCGCAGCCTGTCGGAGCGCGCTGGCTCGGCAATTGCGATGTACCGGATCTCGAGTTGTTTCCGCAGCGGTATGCGCCGGTCGGAACGGTGGTGTTTCGCGCCGGCGTTGCGCTGTCAGTCAGCATGTTCGCAACGTGGGCCGCATCGTGGCTCGTGCGGGCGGGCTTGATGAAATCGCTGGCTCCGCTTGCGACTCGACTGCGCCGCGCGGCGCTCGCAATCGAGCGCTTCGGCTCGACGTGCAGCGCGATGCACGTCACAGTGCGCGGGCTGGACGGGCACTCGCAGCCGCTCTCGCGAACGTGGTGGCTGGTAGCGGGCAGCAATCACGGTCCACAGGTTCCGTGCTTTCCGGCAATCGCGCTCGCACGCAAGCTGCTGCGCGGCGAAGTTCAGGCGCGCGGCGCTATGCCCTGCATGGGGCTGCTCACACTGGATGAGATCCTCGCCGTCGGCAACGGCCTCGACTTGCAAACGGCTTGCGATGGCTCACCAGGCTAAGCAGACCCGGAAATACTCTCGCAAAGACGCAAAGGCCGGAATTCTGAAACTCAAGAATTCTGATTCAGAATTGTTCGCTCAGCGATGTGCAGCGACTGAGTCCCGCGGTGCCTGGGCGCGATCGTCGAGGCTGTAGTCGCGCAGGACCTGCGCCACGCGGATCCGGTACTCGTCGAAGATCGAGCGCCGTCCCAGCCGTTGCACTTCGCGATGCTGCTCCAGATTGCGCCACTGGCGCACGGCTTCCTCGTCGCGCCAGAAGGACAGCGACAGCACCTTGCCCGGCGTCGTCAGACTCTGGAAACGCTCGATCGACAGGAATCCGTCGATATTCGCGAGCAGCGGGCGCAGGCGCGCGGCGGCGTCGAGATAGGCATCCTTCTGCGCCTCGCCGGCGATGCCTTCGAAGATCACTGCGATCACCGGTGCTCCTTCAGTTGCAGCAGGGGCAGCCTTCTGGCGCAACACCGAACGTTCCTTCCACGTTCGCGAGGAAGGTGCGCTCCTCGCGCAGGATGAAGCGCTTGCTCTGCGCGAACCGGAAATTCTCCACGCTTTCGGCGTCAGCGCGCAGCTTCGCACGGTAGCCCTCGTAGTCGGCCAGGCTCGCGAACGCGATCAATCCCCAGCCGATGTTGTTCGTGCCCTCGTGCGGCAGGAAATATCCGACCAGGTGTCCGCCGGCGCGGGGAATGAGCTTGCCCCAGCGCTGCGCGTACTCGCGAAAGGCATCGAGCTGGAACGGGTCGATTTCGTAGCGGATGAAACAAGTGATCGACATGGGTTGCTCCGGCGAACGCGAGCGCCAACAATAGCGGGTGACGCGAGCCTGTTGGTTCGAGGAGTATCGAACTATGACCGATGGATCAAGCATGGTGGCGGCGGCGACGCTGATCGGCGACTACGCGCGTGCGAAGATGCTGACGGCGCTGATGGGCGGCCGTGCACTGACAGCGACGGAGCTGGCCGGCGCCGCCGGCATCACCAAGCAGACCGGCAGCACGCATTTGCGCAAGTTGCTCGATGCGCGCTTCGTCGCGATGGAAGCGCATGGGCGGCATCGCTACTTCCGCATCGCCGACGAGGAAGTCGCGCAGCTGCTCGAAGGCATGATGAGTTTCTCGGTGCGCGCCATGCCGGCTCTGCAAACCATCGGACCGAAGGATCCGGCGCTGCGCAAGGCGCGCGTCTGTTACGACCATCTCGCGGGCGAGCTCGGTGTCGTGCTGTATGCCAGCTTGCAACAGCGACACGCGTTCGACATCGAGGGTGCGACTGTCGGGCTGAGCGCAGCAGGCGAGCGGCTGATCGGCGAATTCGGCGTCGACGCACAGGCGATTCGCAATCAGAAGCGCGTGCTGTGCCGCGTGTGCATGGACTGGAGCGAGCGGCGGCATCACCTCGCCGGCGCAGTGGGTGCGGCCTTGCTCGCGCGCGTCATCGAGCTCGGCTGGGCGGTTCGCGACAAATCCTCGCGCGCCGTATGCTTTCGACCGGCAGGCGAGCGCGCCTTCCGCAACTACTTTGCTTTGCACGGAGATCGCCATGCAGCTGTATGAGTTCAGCTTCACCCGCTCGATTCGCGCGCGCTGGACGCTGCAGGAGCTCGGCGTGGATTTCGAAGCTATCAGCGTGAACCTGTTTGCGGGCGACGCGCAGCGGCCGGACTTCCTGAAGCTCAATCCGGCCGCCAAGCTGCCGGTGCTGGTCGACGGCGATTTCGTGCTGACCGAGTCGGCCGCCATCGTGCTGTACCTTGCGGAGAAGTACGGCAAGTTCCTGCCGGCGGACGCTCGCGGTCGCGCCGAGGTCAACCGCTGGCTGCTGTTCACGGTGACGGAACTGGAGCAGCCGCTGTGGCGCATCGCCAGGAACCGCAACCTTTATCCGGAGGCGAAGCGACTGGCGGCGGACATCCCGCTCGCAAGCGAGGATTTCCGGCGCATGGCGGACGTCGCGGAACAGCACATGCAGGGCCGTACGTTCGTCGTTGGCGAAAGTGTCACCGTCGCCGACTTCGTCCTCGCGTACACGCTCGACTGGGCGAGCGAAGTGAAGTTGCTGGATCGCTGCCCGCAGCTCGTCGCCTACATGGAGCGGATGTACGCACGCCCCAAAGCAGCGAAGCGTATCGCCCAGCTGCGCTAGCTCGTCAGCTTCGGGCCGAGCCAGCTACTGACCAGCGCACTTCCTGAGCACACAGGAAATGTTGTTCACAGCGAGCTCGCGGACGCCCGGGACCTTGCTCAATATTGAAAGCCCGAGCGAGCAGTCGTAGCTGATGGACTCCTGCTCCATATCGAGCGCGCGCAACAGTCCCTCGAACCTCTTCACCGACATCCGGTTCAGCCATCGCTGCGCGTAGGTTCTCGTGCCGGGCTCGTTCATGACGATCCCGCGTACCTTCATGACCACTTCCTCCGAAAACAGAAGATGCAGCCACGGCGCGCGCGTGAACTCATGCTGATGCGGGCCGTAGGCGGAATACCAGACTGGGCCGAAAGTCACGAACATCCTGCCGCCCGGCTTGAGCACCTCTTTCATTTCCGACAGCGATGCCAGTGGATCAGGGAAGTGCTCTACGCAATCGAGGGACGCGACGACATCGAAGCTCTCGCGCATCTCTGACGTGACTGCCGTGTGCAGCGTGATGCGGCTGTCGAGCTGCAACTGCCGCAGCAGCTCGCGCCCGGCCTCGATCCGCCTCTGCTGGATGTCGACGCCGACCACTGTGCGGGCATCTTGCAGCAGCATCCCGATGCACTGGTGCCCCATTGCGCAGCCGTAGTCGAGAACATCCGCGCCGCGAATTGCTTCCAGGAAATCCGGGAAGCGCGTTGTGAAGCCGCGCAGGCTGCCGGCGAAGTCATGGACGGCGATCACGCCGCCGGTGGCACGACTTCTCTCCCGTCTCGAGGGCAGCGTCGTTACCAGTTTCAGGCAGAGCCTCTCCGCGATGGAGAGCGGCACCGCGCCGATCCCTCGCACATCAGTCTTTGACACGTGGCCTCCCGTGGCTCCTTGTGTCTTTCTGATCGGATTAGCTCGAGAATAGGCGACACTCCGCTCGTGCTTTTATTGAGCGCATCAATCGCGACGTCTCTTGGTTACGGCGACTTGCGCCTGAATCACTTGATTGCAGGTCGGACAAATTCGCTTCGTCTGCTGAGTCTGCAGCGAAGCGCTGCGCGCCTTGCAGCGCCGGCAGCGCAATCGCGGTGCGAGTTGCTCGAAGTGCATGCGATGGCCGAAGTGGCCGATCAGCTTGCTGAGGTTCATCACCGACTCGTGGCCGCACCGCCGGCACTTCGCCACCACCTCGAGTCCCTTGTCGTCTGCGTAGCCAAGCGTGTCGAAGCGGGGAGCGAGGGGTGGCATGCCTCATACTGTACTTCCGTACAGGCTTTGAGGCATCATACCGGCGCCGGAGTTCTCTCCGCGAATTGCCCGTTCCAGTAAGGATAGTAGGGGTACGGTGGCACGAGCGCGCTCGCGGCATCGAGCCGCGCCACCTGCTCGGCGCTCAGCGTCCAGTTCACCGCGCCGAGGTTGTCGCGGAGCTGCTCCTCGTTGCGCGCGCCGATCAGAATCGTCGCGACAGTCGGCCGCTGCAGCAGCCAGTTCAGTGCGATCTGCGGGATCGTTTTGCCCGTCTCGGCGGCAACCCGGTCCAATGCATCGATCACGCGATGCAGCCGCTCATCGTCGACCGGCGGCGCAAATTGCGCGGTTTCTTTCAGGCGTCGCGTCGGCGTCGGACGGTCGCGGCGCACGCGGCCGGTGAGACGGCCCCAGCCGAGCGGACTCCAGACCACGGCGCCGATGCCCTGGTCGAGCGCGAGCGGCATCAGCTCCCATTCGTAGTCGCGACCGATCAGCGAGTAGTACACCTGGTGCGCGACGTATTTCGCGTAGCCGTAGCGATCCGCGATCGCCTGCGACTTCATCAGCTGCCAGCCGGAGAAATTCGACGCGCCGACATACAGCACCTTGCCGGCGCGCACCAGATCGTCGAGCGTCGACATGACGGCATCGATCGGCGTCTGCGCGTCAAAGTGATGCAGCTGCAGGAGATCGATGTAATCGGTGCCGAGCCGCTGCAGCGCTCGATCGACGCCGCGCAGCAGGTTGTGCCGTGAAGCGCCGACGTCGTTCGGGCCGTCGCCGGCACGCAGCGTGATCTTGGTGGAGAGCACGACGCGATCGCGCCGGCCCTGGATCACCGCGCCGAGAATCGTCTCGGACGCACCGTTCGAGTACACGTCCGCGCTATCGAAGAAATTCACGCCGGCTTCGAGACACAGATCGATGAGCCGCCGCGCCTGCGCGACGTCGGTTTCGCCCCAGGCGTTGAACAACGGACCCTGGCCGCCGAACGTCCCCGCGCCGAAGCCGAGCGCCGACACCTTGAAGCCGGACGCACCGAGAAACCTGTACTCCATCGACCTGCTCCTGAAGCAATTGAGAAAGCGGCGTCAGGGTAGGGCGTGCGGCGCGCGCGAAACATCGTCGCGGCGGCAATTCAGAACTTCCTGGAGGCGGGTAGTCCGCAGCCTGCAAACTCGCAACAACCGAGACATCGGCGCCTTGACGGTCGCAGCAGCGCTCGCGAAGCTGCAGCCACAACAACCAGCCGGGGAGTCGTCACCATGCTGCGGTCCAGCCTGCATCTGCTCGCTGCCTTGGGTGTGCTGTCGCCTGCGGTCGGGCTGACGGAAACGCCAGCACCCGCGGCGCAGCCGAATTGCGACGCGGCCGTGCGCCGGCAGTTCGATTTCTGGGTCGGCGACTGGACCGTCACCGTCAACGGCAAGCACGCCGGCGACAATCGCATCGACAAGATCCTCGGCGGCTGCGCGTTGCTCGAGAACTGGACCGGCCAGGGCGGAATGTCGGGCAAGAGCGTCAACTTCTACGATCCGGTGCGCGAGCAATGGCACCAGACGTGGGTCGACGATCATGGCGGCTCGCTCGGGCTCGACGGCACGTTCAGCAACGGCAGCATGATTCTGAGCGGCACCCAGAAAAACAAGGCGGGCAAGACCACGCTCAATCGCATCACGTGGACTGCGCTGCCCTCGGGCCAGGTGCGGCAGCTCTGGGAAGCATCGAGCGACGCAGGCAAGTCGTGGACTGTGGCGTTCGACGGACTCTACAGTCGCAAGAAATAGCCCATCGCGAGTTCGCAACTTCTGTCCCTCGTGCCGCAAGCAGTGGCCCGCTTGCGACGCGACTCCTCACTAGCATGACTCCGTCCCCACGCAGGAGAGGAGTCAGACAATGTCGAGGAGCCATTCGATTCGGCACGCGGTTCGCTACGCGCTGCTGACCAGTGCTGCGGCCGCCATTGCCGCGCATGCAGCCGACCAGACGATCCAGGAAGTCGTCGTCACCGGCTCGCGCATCGCGCAGCCGAATCTCGAGACCACGAGCCCGGTCACGCAGGTGACGTCCGACGACATCGCCGTGCAAGGCGTGACCAGGGTCGAGGATCTCGTCAACCAGTTGCCGCAGGCGTTTGCCGCGCAGAATTCGACCGTTTCGAACGGCGCCACGGGCACCGCGACAGTCAATCTGCGCGGTCTCGGCTCGCCACGCACGCTGGTGCTGATCGACGGCCGGCGCATGCCATACGGCGGCGTGACGAACTCCGCAGCCGACCTGAATCAGATCCCGGCGGCGATGGTCGAGCGCGTCGAAGTTCTGACCGGCGGCGCCTCCGCGGTGTACGGTTCGGACGCGATCGGCGGCGTCGTCAACTTCATCATGAAGAAGGATTTCGAGGGCGTGCAGTTCGACACCATGTACGGCCTCTACCAGCACAACAACGACTACGGCGGCCCGGGCGCTACCAAGCTGCGCGACGTGATCGTCGGCCGTTCGGTGACCAACCCGACGCAGTTCCAGCTGCCGGACGACAACGTGACTGACGGCGAAGCTCGCGAATTCAACGTCACGATGGGCGTGAGCACTGAAGACGGTCGCGGCAACATCACGGCTTACGCCGGCGTGCGCGACAACAAGGCGGTGCTGCAACGAGACCGCGACTATTCGGCGTGCACGCTCGCGGCGAATCCTAAGACCGAGTTCGCGTGCGGCGGCTCGGCCACCGGCTTCCCGGGTTATTTCTTCGCAGCGGGCAGCGCGTTCACGGTCGACTCGACCACGGGCAACACGTTCCGGCCGTTCAACAAAGAGACCGACCTGTACAACTTCGGCCCGACCAACTACTACCAGCGTCCGGACACGCGCTACACGCTCGGTGCGATGGGTCACTACGAGCTCACCGAGGCCGCTGACGTCTACACGCAGCTGATGTTCTCCGAGTATCAGTCGGTCGCCCAGGTCGCTCCGGGCGGCGACTTCTTCGATACGCGGACGATCAATTGCGACAATCCGCTGCTCTCCGGGCAGCAGCTCGACAAGATCGGCTGCAACGCGGCGCCGGATCCGGACGCGGCAACAGCCGGCAACCAGGCGATCGTGCCGCTGCTGATCGCGCGGCGTAACGTCGAAGGCGGCGGCCGGCAATCGCGGTTCGACAACAGCTCGTTTCGCGCGCTGGCCGGTGTTCGCGGCCACATCTCCGACAACTGGGACTACGACGCGTCGGTGCAGTACTCGGCAGTCGTCGCGGATCAGTCGGCCGACAACTTCTTCCACAAGACGCGCCTCACGCGCTCGCTCGATGTGGTGACGGACCCCGCGACCGGCAATCCGGTGTGTCGCTCGGTCCTCGACGGCACCGATTCGAGCTGCGTGCCGTACAACCCGTTCAAGATCGGCGGCGTGACGCAGGAGGCGCTGAACTACCTGCAGGTCCCTGGCTTGCAGCAGGGCAAGATCGAGCAGGAGGTCTACACCGGCACGGTGACCGGCGACCTCGGCGCGTACGGGATACAGAGCCCGTTCGCGAACGAGAGCATCAAGGTGGCGTTCGGCGTGGAGAAGCGCATCGACCGCCTCAGGAACGTCACCGACGATCCGACCTCGCAGTTCCTGCTGTCCGGCGCCGGCGGTCCGACGATCGGCCTCGCGGGCTCGACCAACGTGCTCGACCTGTTCACCGAGGTGCGCGCGCCGCTGCTGCAGGATCGTCCGTTCGCGCAGCAACTGGGACTGGAACTGGCCTATCGCCACTCCGACTACGATCCCATCACGACCGACACGTACAAGCTCGGTGCGGATTGGGCGCCGGTGCAGGACGTGCGGTTCCGCGCCAGTTATCAGCGTGCCGTGCGCGCACCGAACGTCGTCGAGCTGTTCACCGCGCAGGGCTTCAACCTGTTCGATCTGCCGGGCGATCCGTGCGGCAACAAGCTGATCGGCACGCCGGGCGAAGCTTCCCGACAAGCGTGCATAGACAGCGGCGTGCCTGCGGCAGTGTTCGACGACCCGGCGCAGCGCGGACGCCTGGACAGCCCGGCGGGTCAGTACAACTTCCTGCAGGGCGGCGATCCGACGCTCAAACCCGAGACCTCGGACACGTACACCTACGGTGTGATCATCCAGCCGCGGTTCCTGCCGAAACTGGCGTTGTCGATCGATTACTTCGACATCTCCATCGACGACACGATCTCGACGGTCGGGCCCGACACGAAGCTGCAGGCCTGCTACTTCGCGGGCGACGCCAACGCGTGCGCCGACATTCATCGCGACGCGGGCTTCGGCGCGCTGTGGCAGGGCGACGGCCACGTGGTCGATCTCAACACCAACATCGGCTCGCTGTCGACCAAGGGCTGGGATCTGAGCCTGACCTACGCCGGCGTCGAGATGGGCAGCCTCGGCGAGTTGAACTTCAACCTGGTCGGCACGTACCTGAGGGAGCTGACTACGGTGCCGGGCATCAACGGCGTTGCGCCGATCGAGTGCGAGGGAAGATTCTCCGGCGCCGTGTGCGGCACGCCGAGCCCGGACTGGCGGCACCACTTCCGCATGGGCTGGGAGACGCCGTGGAACGTCGATCTCGCGCTCACCTGGCGTTACTACGACAGCGTGACCAACATCGCCAGCTCGCAGCAGGCCAACATCGACTACAAGCTCGGCAGCCGCAGCTACTTCGACCTCGCGGCGAACTGGGCGGTGACCGAGAAGGCGTCGGTGATGCTGGGCATCGACAACATCCTGGACAAGGATCCGCCGCTGTCCTCGGCCGTCGGCGGTGCGGGGAATGGCAACACCTTCCCGCAGACCTACGACGCGCTCGGTCGCTGGGTCTTCCTGCGCGCCCAGGTCGGGTTCTGAGGATCGGTTGACGGTTGGAATTGCGGCGGCCTCGTGACGAGGCCGCCTTTTTTTCAGCAGCTGGCCTTGCGGATCTCGCGCGGCGACAGACCGGTCCAGCGTCGCATGTGCCGCGTCAGCGCATGGCGCTGCATGAAGCCGACGGTCGCTGCGATCTCGCTGACGTCCAGCGGAGTCGTCTGCAACAGACGCAGCGCGACCTTGGCGCGCTTGCGCAGCAGGTATTGATGCGGCGTGATGCCGTGGACGAGGGTGAACAACCGCAGGAAATGATACTTCGACAGGCACGCGACCCTGCCGAGCGCGTCCAGGTCGACCTGCTCGCGGTAGTTCGAATGCAGGTAGTCGGTCGCGCGGCTGATGCGACGATGGATCTCGCGCCGCGTGGTGGCCCGGATCAACTGCAGCGCGTCGATGCGCTCGAACAAGCCGTCGCGATGCGCGAGCATGCGCTCGAGCAGGAAATGCAGCTGTTCGTCGTACCAGGCCTCGTCATCGAGGCCGCGTAGCACGTGCAGCCGGATGTAGCGCAACACCGGGCTCACCAGCTTGTCGTGCGGCTGCAGGCTCTCCACGAACTCCGCGGAGCGCTCGACGATCGTATCGCCGCGCTCCAGCGCCTTCTCGATCGACAGGGTCATGGCGCCGTACGCGGATTCCACCAGCGCCGGCCCGAAATGGATCGCGAAGGACTCGACGCTGTGCACGGACTCGATCTGCGTCGTGCAGACGCGGCCGTTGTTGAGGATCAGGAAGCTGTCGTCATCGACGGCTACGGTGCGGCCGTCAAAATGGCAGCGCTCTTCGCCGCCCCACGCCGCGCGAATCGACAATCCGTGCGCGCACGGCCCGAAGCGTGCGCGCTTGGCGCGTCCCGAGATGATGCAGTTCTCGCGCCCCCATCTGGAGTTGAGCCAGGATCGCACGTCGAAGGGCGCGGCAGCGGAATCCGGCAGGGTGCGTAACAGCATGCACCTGTGAAATCGCAGTTCGCGCAGCGGACCTGTCACGGCGCTGCGAGGAAGAAAGTCACATCGTGTCCGCGAGCACGTTCGGTCGATATACTGCGCGCTGCGCCCCGCGGAGTTTTCCATGCAGATGACCGACATTCCTTTCGGCACGACCGACTGGTCCACGATCGAGCCGACCGAGCACGCGGGCGACGTCGGCGTCGCGCATTGGCGGACCCGTCAATTCGGCAGCATTCGCGTGCGGATGGTCGAGTACTCGCCGGGCTACGTCGCGAACCACTGGTGCAGCAAGGGGCACATCCTGTTCTGTATCGAAGGCGAGCTGCAGACCGAGCTCGAGGACGGCCGTCTGTTCGTGCTCCGCCCCGGCATGAGCTACCAGGTCGCCGACAACGCCGAGGCCCATCGATCGTCCACCGAGCGCGGCGCACGCTTGTTCATCGTTGATTGAGGATTGCGCGAATCGCAAGGATTGCAGGCGCCGTCTTTTGCACGCTGTGTCCCGAAGTCACCACCTCCTCCGAGGCGGCGCCATCCAGGTGCGCGCTCGAGTAGGGCACGACTCCATCGCTCGACTGCGCAAGCTGCACGCGCGGGTCGACGCGGCCGATGATCGAGTGATATGGCACGCCGGGCGCGATCGGCAGCGTCGAGGTTGCACGCAGGTAGCGATCCTGGTCGCTGAGATACGCGATGCTGCTCAATTGCCGATGGCGTAGCGCCTCGGCCTGCAGCGGCAGCTCGCTGCCGATCGCATCCGCAAGCGAGCTCAGCGTGTGCAGGGCCGAGGCCGGCAGACGCACCAGGTGCGACACCGTACGCCCGATCCACGCGTGCGCCATCGGTGCGCCACGGTGCGGGCTCGCCAGAAAGATCGCGCGATCCACTTGCGGCAGCGGCGAGAGCGTGAGGTAGGGCTCCAGCACTGCGAGACGCTGACGCTCGGCGGGATCGATGGGCCGATCGAAGAACGTCTGCCACAAGCTGTCGCCCGAATCGACCAGCAACAGTCGCGAGATCACGCCGCCCATGCTGTGTCCGATGAGCGTCACGCGGTCGCCCGGATGCAATGCATCCTGCAGCGCCGCGCGGATGTTGCGGACGTTCTCCGGGATCGGCAGATTCGTCGGATAGAAGACCTGCCACACCTGGTAACGGCGCCGCAGCGCTTCGTCGCCCATGATCTCGTTGACCAGGTTGACCCAGCCTTCCGGGCTGCTCGCGAGCCCGTGAATCATCACGATCGTGCGCCGCTGTGGATCGTACGGTTGCATCGCGTAGATCCGCGGCTGCGAAAGCGCTGCGGCGCGCGAGAACAACGCGCGGCCGGCTTCGCGACGGAACTGCGACCGTGCGAGCCAGAGCGCATACGGAGCGGTGAAGTTGGCAGTCAGCGGCACGATGCGGCCACCGAGCTCCGCGGTCTCGTCGCGATACGGATCGTAGACGTCGAGCATCGCGTCCGACGATTCGAGAACTTCATCCAGTGTCGCTCCCGGAAAGCGCAGCACGACCGTCGCGGCGAGGAACAGCGGCTCGTTCAATGTGGCAGGAGGGTCGCTTGGGTCGGGCGTCGCAGCGACTGCGACGAACGCGGCGCCGAATCCATCGCGTCGATAGGTGTTGCGGATGCCATCGAATGCGAGACGGGAGGCCGGAATGAGCTCCTTCGGTACGGCCTGCCCGTGCGGCAGCTGGACGTGAACCTCGCCGATATGGATGTCCGGTTGCCTGGCGCCAGCGAACAGCAGCGTGGTCAGGCGTTCGGTCGCAAAGCTGTAGAAGTCGCGGACCTGCGTCTGGCGGTCCTCGAAGGCGCGCTGTCCGGGATCGCGGGCAGTGAAGAACAGGTAGGCGTAGCTGAAGCGCGCTGCCTGTTCGTAGTGAGCGAGCGATTCGGCCGGCCGGGCTCGTGCAACCGACAGGTGCAGCTCCGCCATGGTTGCCAGACGGTGCTCATTGTCGACGGCGTGTGCATCGCCGAGCTTCGCAAGACAGGGACGCGCGTCCTTCTCGCACACCTTGCCATCGAGACCGAGTGTCAGCAGCGTCTCGCGCGAGCTTGCGCTCAGATGGCCAGTCGTCAGTACGTCGCTGCGCCGCGCCGCGAAGTAGTCATCGACAGGCTCGTCGCGAACGTGCACCGCGCTGCAACCGACCAGCAGCAGCGCGAGCACGAACAACGGCAGCGTCTTCATCGCAGTTCTCTAGTGTTTCGGATACAGGAACGTCACCGTGAGACGCGCGCCCCATTCCGGCGCGCCACTCGGCGCTTCCGCGTAGTACGCACCGCCTAGCTGCAAACTCACGAGCTGCTTGCCGATCGGCAGGATCTGGCTGATGCCAACGTTGACCGGCGCAGTCCACGCAGAGCGTTCCCAGTCGTACGTCGATTCGACGTTCATCGACACCGTGCGTCCCGGTCCGATGCGCTTCGAAACGAACGGTTGCAGGAATGTCGCGTTGATGTCCGCGCGCTGCTCGTCGCCGGCGAACGATGCGATGTGATTCGCGAGCGCGCCGTACGTCCAGCCACTCCTGGTCTGGCGCAGCGCGACGAACGTCGGGCCGGCGCCCCAGCGCTCAGTGCCGAGACGATCGTTGCTCGCGGTCGGCAGCAGGAACACCGGCCCGAAGCCCCACGTCCAGCCGCCGGCAGTGAGCGCCTTCGGCGAGAAGAACAGGCTCTGCGTGGTGTCGCCGATGCCCGATTGCCGACCGGCGCCGGGAAACATGTCTTCCTGGCGAATGATCGGCACGATCGTGCGCGAGATCAGGTTCCAGTCCTCGCCGATGGAGATCGGAATGACCGGCTGCACGTTGATGCGCTGCCGATGACCCTCGCCGTCGACGCCGGCGTCGTACTCGTCGTTGAACTGCACCGGCACACTGGTGAGGCTCGCGATCGGATTCGCGACCTGCTTGGCCATCTCGTCGGTGTTCTGAGCGTGGGCCACTGGGGCAGCTGCGAGCGCGAGCAGCAGGGTCGGGATTTGCGGTTTCATGGGAATCTCCGGGAGTCACGAGGGTCACGAAGTCACGGAGTCACGTTGCTTTCGTGACCCCGTGACCCCGTGACTTCGTCACGCTGCCTTTCTGGCCACCGTGTTCGCGAACCGCGGAAACAGCGCGAGCGCGCTGTCCTGGTAGATCGCACGGCGGGTCGTGTCGTCGAGCACCTTGCTGGCTTCGAGATCGCGGTGTTCCATCTGCACGGCTGTCTCGGGCACCATGGGCCAGTCGCTGCCGAACAGCACCTGGCTCGTCGGCACGAACTCGCGCAGCGCGGCCAACACCTGCTCGGAAGTCGACAACGCGGTGTCGTAGTAGAGCTTCTTCAAGTAGTGCAGCGCGCCCTGCGGCGCCTTCGCGCCGAAGTCGGGCAGCTCGTGCGCGCTCATCGCGATACGCCATGCGATGTAAGGCACGGTGCCGCCGGCGTGCGAGACGATGTAGCGGATCGACGGATAGCGCTCGAACGTGCCGCTCGCCAGCAGGTTGGTGACGCAGCGGGTTGTATCGAGCACGAACTCGACGACGCCCCACGGAATCGACAGCTTCGGCACGATCGCGCCCGGCACGACGGTGCTCGGATGAATGTGCACGATTGCCTTGCGGCGCTCGAGCTCCTGGAACAGCTCGTCGAACTGCGGGTCGCCCGGATACTGGTTGCCGTAGCTCGAGAACAGCTGCACGCCGTCGAGCTTGAGGACGTCGAGCGCGTATTCGACTTCGCGCAGCGCCGCCGCCGTGTCAGGCAGCGGGACGGATGCGAAGTAGCCGAAGTGCGCAGGATCGTCGTGCACGATGCGAGCGGCGAACTCATTGGCGTGCCGGGCCCAGTGCGCCGCGGCTGCCGTGTCGCCCCAGAAAGGGCTCGGCACGGTCGAAGCCACGGCGGCTGCGATGTTGTAGCGCTCCATCACCTCGCGGGCGATGGCAACGTTCCAGACGGGCAGCGGCGGGCCGCCGGTCCACTTCGCGCCCTGCCGTTTCAGGTCCGCCAGGAAATCGGGCGGGAGGAAGTGGTGATGAACATCGATGCGTTGCGGATTCATGGTTCTCTCCAGTTGAGTGTGTTGCTGCGGGTTGAAAAAGCGTGGGGTTACCAGCGGTAGGCGAGGCCGAGCGCCGGGCCGTCGAAGTCGAGATTCGCGATCGCGCCGCCGTCGCCCAGGTCGTAGTCGAGGTGGCGGTAGGCTGCGAACACGTCGCCGTGCTTCATCGAGTAGCCGATGCCGACTGCCGCCTGCCAGGTGAGGTCGGAGTCGCCGGTGCCGGCGTCGAAGTAGTACGGGATGAACCAGCGGCCGTCGGCGCCGAACTGGTAGCGGCCTTTGACGCCAACGATCGCGTCGACCTTGTCGTCGCTCGCTTCGGACGAGCCGCTCTGCGGCGGGCCGCCGAACGGGCTCAGGTCGACGTTGAACGACCAGTCGAGGTCGCCCTTGGCGTCCAGCAAGCGCGCGCCAGCGAACACGTCGAAGCTGGACCGCGATGTTTCGACCGCGCGGTAGTTCGCGGCCGCGGTGATGACCCACGCGGTGATGTCCAGCGATGCATCGGCGGTGATGCCCGGCGGCAGCGGCAGCTGGCCCGCGCCGAGGCTGCTCGAGTCCGACACGGAGTCGCCGATGTCCATGTAGATGGCGTCGATGAAGGCGCCCCAGCGCCCATGCTGGGCTTCGAATGACGCCATGCCGACGAGCTTGGCGTTGTCGATCAGGTCGTTCGCCTTGATATCGATCTCGGCGCCGCCGGCGGGGAAGTTGGTCTCGCCGCCGATGTCCGGGATGTAGCCATAGAGGCTGGCGCGGAACTGCCAGTCCTGGTCGGCGGCTTGCGCCGCCGTGACGCCGAGCAGCAGCGACACTGCTGAGGCGAGTTGCGTTGCACGTTTCATCTGAATCTCCTGTAGCGTTGGTTGAAAGGTCGACGCCTGCTCTATCGCAAGCGACGTGCCAGCCACGCCATGCCGCGCGCACGCGTACGCAAATGCCTGAATCGGCGTGTGAAATAGCGGGGAAGGGCGCAACGAGCGGCGCGCGCGGTCAGGCGCGCGACCAGCCAGTGGTGGCTGTACACAGCCACTCCTGGCTATGGGGAGCCGATGGAGCGATCAGCCGTCGGCGTCGGCGACGACGAGACCGTGCTTCTCGATGCGCGAGCGCAGTTGTGCGCGAGTGAGGCCGAGCAGACGCGCGGCTTTCGACTTGTTGTTGCCGCTGCGTGCCAGCGCGTTGACGATCAGCTCGCGTTCCGCTGCATCGACCGTCATGCCGCTGAGCGTCGATGCGCTCGACGGCGAGCTCGCGGGCGCGGGCTCGCTCGCGGCCGTCACGCTGAGCGGCAAGTGTTCCTTGGTGATCATTCCGCCTTCGCACAGGATGACCGCGCGCTCGACGACATTGCGCAACTCGCGAACGTTGCCGGGCCAACGGTATTCCTGCAGCTTCACGCGAGCGTCGTCGGCGATGCCAGCTGCCGGCCGGCCCACCGAGCGCGCGGCGCTTTCGAGGAATGCGTCGACGAGCATTGGAACGTCCTCGACACGCTCGCGCAGCGGCGGCAAGGTGATGTCGAACACCGCGAGTCGATAGTAGAGATCCTCGCGGAACGTGCCGCGCGCAATCGCTGCTTTGAGATCGCGATTCGTGGCTGCGAGCACTCGCACATCCGCTTTCAACGTGCGGGTGCTGCCGAGCCGCTGATACTCGCGCTCCTGCAACACGCGCAGAAACTTCGCCTGCACGCTCGGGCTCATCTCCGCGACTTCGTCGAGGAACAGCACGCCCCCGGCCGCTTGCGTGATCTTGCCCGGATGACCCTGCGCGCCCGTGAAGGCGCCGCGCTCGTGACCGAACAGCTCGGATTCGAGCAGCTGCTCGGGCAAGGCAGCGCAATTCAGCGCCACGAACGGACCGGTGCGGCGCGGCGAGCCGCGATGGATGAAGCGCGCCACGACTTCCTTGCCGGTGCCCGATTCGCCGGTCAACAACACTGTCGTCTCGGTAGCCGCGACCTTGGTGGCTTGTGTGAGCACCTCGTGCCAGCGGCGCGAGTTGCCGAGTGCGCGATGCGGGCTCAGCGCTTCCAACTCGTCCGCGAGCGTGTGCACACGCTGCTCGAGCAGCGCAGCGCGTTCGTGGGCGGCGGCAGTCCGGCTCGCCTCTTCGACCAGCTTGTTCGCAAGCTCGTGGTGCGCCAGTGCAGTGGCGACGAGTTCGGCGACGACGAGCAACGCCTGCGCGTGTTGCTCGGTGTAAACGTGCGGCGCACGGGACATGAGCAGCACCGAACCGAGTCGCTTGCCGGTCGTCGTGAGCGGAACGCGCAGGACCGAGCGATACCCGGCACCGACCAGGCGATTATCGTTGTCGAACGACAGATCGAGCTCGGCGGCTGCATCGCCGATGAGCACGACGAAACGATCGGCGTTGGGCCACAGCCGCGGCGAGAACCCGGAGCGCGGATAGTACCTGTGGCGCAGCACCCGGAACTGTTCGTCGCCGGCCGCGCCCAATGCGTGCACCTGATCTCCTTCGAGCCCGACGATACCCATCGCATCGAATGGCGCGATCGTGCGGCACGCGGCGGCGACCCGATCCCACACTTCACCGACTTCGAGCGACTCGGCAATCGCCCGCGCCACGAAGGCGAGTGCGACGTGAAGGGCAGCAGCAGGATCGGCCAGGCTGTCGCGCATGGCCCGATTCTACGCTATCGTCGGCCCCCTCCAATCGGACCGGGGACAACAACAATGCGCCGTTACACTGCCGGCAGTGCGATTCTGCTCGGGGGTCTGATCGCCGGCACGCTCGACATTCTCTATGCGACCGGCTATTCCGCGTGGCGCGGCACGCCGCCGATGACCCTGCTGCAGTTCGTCGCCAGCGGCTTGCTGGGACAGGGCTCCTTCGAGGGCGGCGCTACGACGGCCGCGCTCGGGCTGCTGCTGCACTATCTGATGATGCTCATCATCGCGGCGATCTTCTTCGCGCTCAGCCGGCGGCTCGCGTTTCTCGTGGACAAGCCCTTCGTCTGGGGCCCGGTCTACGGTTTCCTCGTCTACTGGGTGATGAACCTGGTCGTCATGCAACTGTCAGCCACGCCGAACAAGTGGCGCTTCATTCCGCTCTCGTTCGTGACCGGCATCCTGGTGCACATGTTCTGTATCGGCCTGACGATCGCCTGGGCGGCCAGCAAGGGTCCGGCCCCCAAGGGCCTGGAGCCGGCGACCGCCTGACTGGACAATCGGCCGGGCGGCGGCGATTCTTGGGCTGCGAGGGCATCCCCATGAGCGCCGCCATTCAGCCGACCCAGCCGGCCCATTCCGACGAGGACGATTTCGGCCTGCCGGGCTGGATCTATCACGACCCGGAGTTCTTCGAGCTCGAGAAGCGCTCGATCTTCCGCAGCAGCTGGCAGCTGGTCTGTCACAACAACGACATCCCGCAGGTCGGCGACTACCACCGCTTCGACCTGTTCAACGAATCGGTCGTCACGGTGCGCGGCAAGGACGGCAAGCTGCGCAGCTTCCATAACGTGTGCCGGCATCGCGCCTCGCGCCTGCTCGACGGGCAGAAAGGCAACTGCGGCAACATGATCGCGTGCCCGTATCACCACTGGAGCTACTCGCTGGAAGGCAAGCTGATCGGCGTGCCGCAGCGGACCTCGTTCAACAACCTCGACCTGGCGAGCCGCGGGCTGGTCGAGCTCGAGCAGGAAGTATTCATGGGCTTCGTGTTCGTGCGCTTCGAGCCCGGCCTGCCGAGCGTGCGCGAGATGGTCGCGCCGTACGCCAACGAGCTCGCCGCGTATCGGCTGGAGGAGCTCGTGCCGCAGGGACGCGTGACGTTGCGGCCGCGCGAAGTGAACTGGAAGAACGTCGGGGACAACTATTCCGACGGCATGCACATTCCGGTCGCACATCCGGGCCTCACGCGGCTGTTCGGACGCAGCTACGCGATCGAAGCGCGCGAGTGGATCGACAAGATGTCCGGAGCGCTGCAGGAGCAGATCAGCAGCAACTGGTCGGAGCGACTGTACCAGCGCCTGTTGCCGCAGGTCGCGCATCTGCCGGCTGAGCGACAGCGCCTGTGGACGTATTTCAAGCTGTGGCCGAACGTCGCGTTCGACATCTACCCGGACCAGATCGACTTCATGCAGTTCATCCCGGTCTCGCCGACGCAGACCATGATCCGCGAGATCGCCTACGTGCATCCCGACAGCCGCCGCGAGATGCGCGCCGCGCGCTATCTGAACTGGCGCATCAACCGCCAGGTCAACCTCGAGGACAAGGCGCTGATCGAGCGTGTGCAGGCGGGTATGGCGTCCAGCAGTTATTCCGTCGGTCCGCTGAGCAAGAACGAGGTGTGCCTGCGCAGCTTCGCCCGGCGCATGCGCAAGATGATCCCGGAGTGTCGCAAACCGACCAAATGACGTTGCTCGCGAGCTGGACTACGCAGTCCAGCACGCGCAGCGGCGTGCCGCTCTGCATCCGGCCGCTGCGGCCGGATGACCGCGACCGCGAGATCGAATTCATCAGTTCGCTGTCCGAGCGCTCGCTTTACTACCGCCTGATGACGCCGTTGAAGTTCCTGCCGCCGCATCTGCTCGAGCGGCTGATGGACATCGACTACGACCGCCGCATGGCGTTCGTCGCGACCATCGTGCACGAAGGTCGCGAGCAGTTCGTCGGGATCGCGCGCTACGCCGAAACGGATCGACGCAATTGCGTGGAGCTGGGTATCACCGTGACGGACGCGTGGCAGCGCCAGGGCATTGCGCAGATCCTGGTCGCGGAGCTCACGCGGTTTGCGCGCTGGCGCGGCATCCGCTGCTTCGAAGGCATCGTCCTGCCCGACAACTTCGCGATGATCCAGCTGGCGAAGACGCTGGGCTTTCACGCGACGCACGACTACGCGCAGCAGGTCGTCGTCATCACCCGGTCGCTCGACTCAGGGAAGTAGCACTGCGGCTCCGGTCAGCGCGCCGCGACGCAGAGAATCGAGCGCAGCGTTGGCATCCGCGAGCGCGAAGGTTGCGACGTGCGTCGCGACCGGGATACGGCCAGCGAGCGCGAGAAATTCCACGCCGTCGCGACGCGTCAGGTTGGCGACGGAGCGGATCGTCCGTTCGCCCCACAGCAACGAGTACGGCATTGCCGGAATGTCGCTCATATGGATGCCGCCGCAGACGAGCGTTCCGCCCTTGCGCAACGCGTGCAGCGCTGCCGGCACCAGCGCACCCACAGACGCAAAGATGATCGCCGCATCGAGCTGCACGGGTGGCGATTGGTCGCTAGCGCCGGCCCAGGATGCGCCGAGCTGCAGCGCGAACTGCTGCGCACTGCTATCGCCGGGCCGGGTGAAAGCGTAGATCTCCTGCCCGTGCCAGCGTGCGACCTGCGCAACGATGTGGGCGGCAGCGCCGAAGCCGTAGATACCGACCCTTTGAGCGTCCCGCGCGAAACGCCACGAGCGATAGCCGATCAGGCCGGCGCACAAGAGCGGCGCGGCGTGCGCATCGTCGATGCCCGGCGGCAGCTCGAAGCAGTAACGTGCGTCGGCGACGACGTGCTCCGCATAGCCGCCGTCGAGGTGATAGCCAGTGAAGCGGGCTCGGTCGCACAGATTCTCCTGGCCGCGCAGGCAGAACTCGCATTGACCGCACGTCCAGCCGAGCCACGGAACTCCGAGGCGTGAGCCGAGCGGCACACTGACCCCGTCGCCTTGCGCGACCACTTCACCGACGATCTCGTGCCCTGGAACCAGCGGCGATCCGAGGAACGGCAGATCGCCGTCCACGACGTGCAGGTCGGTGCGACAAACGCCGCACGCCCTGACTCGCAGGAGCAACTGGCCGGGCTGCGCGACCGGCAACGATCGTTGCTCCGCGACCAGCTGCGCTCCCGGTCGGTGCAGTCGCATGCATTTGGAGGCGGCGGCGTTCACGAGCTCTCAGGCGTGCATGCGCGCACGGCAGCAGTCAGTTCCTCAAAGTAACGTGCTTTGGTTGCCGCCTCGCCGACCAGTCCGGCGCGCGTCAGCTTCGCGAGCACGTTGGGGCGCGCCTCGCACAACAGGACTCGCACGCCGCGGCGTTCCAGGTTCTCCGTGGCTTCTTCGAGCGCCTGAATTCCGGTGATGTCCATGAACGGCACGTGCGCGAGGTGGATCACGATGCAACGGGGATCCGTGCGCGTGCGGCCGAGCGTGCGCTCCCAGCTCTCGACGGCGCCGAAGAAGAACGGCCCGGCAATCGAGTAGATCATGACGTCCGCCGGCAGCTGCATGCCTTCGGGCAACCGCGAGCGCAGCTCGCCTCCTTCGACGCGCAGCACTTCGACGGACGCCGCCATGCGGCGCAGGAACAGCAGCATCGCGAGAATGACTCCGACGTTGACCGCCACTACGAGATCGGTGAACACGGTGAGCAGGAATGTGATCAGCAGGATGGCGACGTCCGGGCGCGGCGCACGCCGCACCATCCTGACGAAGTGCCGGGCTTCGCTCATGTTCCATGCGACGAAGAACAGGATCGCCGCGAGCGCGGCCAGCGGCACCTGCCCCGCGAGCGGCGCAAGCAGCAGCAGGATCAGCAGCAGCGTTACGGAATGCACTACCCCGGCAAGCGGACCTGTCGCGCCATTGCGATAGTTCGTTGCGGTCCGTGCGATCGCGCCCGTGGCGGCAAAACCGCCGAAGAACGGCGTCAGCACGTTCGCGACTCCCTGGCCGATCAGCTCCTGGTTGGAGTCGTGGCGGGTGCCGGCCATACCGTCGGCCACTGCCGCGGAGAGCAGGGACTCGATCGCGCCGAGCATGGCGATCGTGAACGCCGCGGGCACGAGCGTCACGAGCCGGTCGAAGGTGATGGCGGGCACTGCGAGATGGGGCAGGCCGCGCGGGATTTCGCCGAACGCGCTCGCGATGGTAGCGACGCCTTTGAAATGGAACGCCGCCTGCAGGGCGGTGGCGACGACCATCGCAATCATCGGACCCGGTACGCGCGAGCAGCCGGGAATTCGCGGTCCATAGACGGCGAGCAGCAGACTCAGCAGCGCGAGCAGTGTGGTCGCCGGATGGAGTGCGGGCAGGGCTTGCAGCAGATGCCAGAGCTTTTCGTGAAAGTGCGCGCCGCCGCTGGCCGGCAGGCCGAAGAAGTCCTGCCACTGCCCGACCCAGATGATGACGCCGATGCCGGCGGTGAAGCCGGCGATCACCGGATCGGGAATGAAGCGCAGCACGCCGCCAAAGTTCGCCGCGCCGAGCAGGATCAGGATCACCCCGGCCATACAGGTGGCGAGCAGCAGCCCGTCCACGCCGTATTGCGCGGTGACGCCGGCCAGGATCACGACGAACGCGCCGGTCGGCCCGGCGATCTGGATGCGGCTGCCGCCGCACAACGAGACGACGATGCCGGCGACGATCGCGGTGTAGATGCCCTGTTCCGGTTTGACGCCCGACGCGATCGCGAATGCCATCGCCAGCGGCAGGGCGACGACGCCGACGATGACGCCGGCCACGATGTTGCGGGCCCATTGATCGCGGCGGAACAGTCCTGCTTTGGCTGCTTCTAGTGCGGCGATCATTTGTGCATTCTATGCAGGAAGTCCGAATCGGGGGAGTCATGAGCGAAACATCGCGACGGGAATTCATCGCGGCCGCCACCGCACTGGGCGTCGGCGCGCCCGCCGTCACATTTGCGGCCGTGCGCGGGACGACGGTCAAGTCCGTTATCGAGACGCCGGCGAGTGCCATCGTCGAAACGTCCGCCGGCAAGGTCCGCGGCGTCGTTCGCAACGGCATCTTCACGTTCAAGGGAATTCCATATGGAGCGACGACGGCCGGCGCAGCCCGCTTCCAGCCGCCGGCGCCGCCGACTGCGTGGACGCAAGTGCGCTCCTCGATGAGCTACGGTCCCGTGTGCCCGCAGCCGGTGCGCGCCGGTTGGGCCTCCGACCGGACCGCATTTCTATATGACTGGGACGACGGCTATCCGGGCGAGGACTGCCTGCGGCTCAACGTCTGGACGCCTGCAGCCGAGGAGCGGGGCAAGCGGCCGGTCATGGTGTGGCTGCACGGCGGCGGATACGAAGCAGGTTCGTCGCAGGAGCTGCCCGCGTATGACGGCGAGAACCTGAGCCGGCGCGGCGACGTTGTGGTCGTCAGCATCAACCACCGTCTCAATGTCTTCGGCTATCTCAACATGGCCGCCGTCGGCGGCGAGAAATACGCGCGCTCGATCAATGTCGGCATGCTCGACATCGTCGCAGCGCTGCAGTGGGTGCGCGACAACGTGAGTCGCTTCGGCGGCGATCCCGGCAACGTGACGGTGTTCGGCCAATCCGGCGGCGGCGCCAAGGTCAGCACGCTGATGGCCATGCCGGCGGCACGAGGTCTGTTCCACAAGGCGATCGTGCAGAGCGGCTCGCAGCTCCATCTCGCGAGTGCGGAGGCTTCGGCCGCGCAAGCCGAAGCGGTGCTGAAGGAGCTGCAGGCTCAAGGCATCGGCATGGAGCAGCTGACGCAGATTCCCGCCGCTCGACTGGTCGAGATGGCGACGGGAGTGAAGAACAGGCTGGTCTCGACGCGCCCGCGGGCTCCGACGCACGAGCGTCTGGGCTGGCAACCTTGGGTCGATGGCACGGTCGTCGCTTCGCATCCGTTCGATCCGCAGGCGCCGGCGCTTGCGGCGCAGGTGCCGATGCTGATCGGCACCACACTGCACGAATTCTCGCCCGCATCGTCGCTGCCCGATCCGCGAGGTCTCACTGAGCAATGGCTAATTACGGAGGTCGCGAAGACCTATGGCGATTCGGCAGCGACGATCGTCGCGGCGTTCAAGCGGGGTCATCCGGGTGCACCGCCGTTCGAGCTCGCCGGCATCATCAGCGCGACGTCGATCTTCAGGATGTCCGCGGTCAGGCAGGCGCAGTTGCAGTCAGTGAACGCGCCTGCGTATCTGTATTGGTTCGCGTGGAAGACACCCGTGCTCGACGGAACTCCGCTCGCGTATCACTGCGCCGAGCTGGCTTTCGCCTTCGACAACATCGATCGCTGCGCGAACTCCACCGGCGGCACGCAGGAAGCGCGCGACCTGGCGGCGAAGGTCAGTCAGGCCTGGATCGAGTTCGCCCGCACCGGCAACCCGAATCACTCTGGGCTGCCGCGCTGGCCCGCCGTATCGCCGCAGACATTGCCGACGATGATCTTCGACAAGCGCTGCGAGGTTAAGGACGATCCCGACAGGGATGAGCGCTCGACGCTGACGTAGTCAGACGTGGCAGCAGGCTTCGATGTTGTGACCGTCCGGATCCAACACGAACGCGCCGTAGTATTTCTCGTGATAGTGCGGGCGCGGGCCGGGCGGACCGTTATCGCGGCCGCCGGCAGCCATCGCGGCCTTGTAGAACGCATCGACCAGCACGCGCGAGTCCGCGCGGAACGCGATGTGCAGCGGCGGGTTGTTCGCCGTGGCGTTCTCCCCGAGCCAGAAATCTGGCTTCGGCGGCACGCCAAAGCCCGCGACGCCGCGGCCGCCGGTGTGCTCCTTCGGGATTTCCAGCATCAGCTGGTAGCCGAGCGGCGCGAGCGCTTTCTGATAGAACTGCTTGCTCTTCTCGTAATTCGTGGCGGCGACGCCAGTGTGATCGATCATCGAGATCCTCCCAGTTGTACTGCCAGCATGGAGACGGAGCCGCCATCCATGCCTTCGACCGGAAACGTTATTGCATCGTCCGCGTCGGAGGCGCCGAGCACGTACAACAACGGCAGATAGTGCTCGGGGGTCGGCACCGACAGCAGCGCGTCCTTGCCGAGCGAGCCATAGTCGATCAGCGGCGCGTGCTCGCGCGCCTCGATGAGATCGCGGACTCGCGATTCGAAGCGCAACGCCCAATCGTACGGCTCGACCGGATGCCGGCCCCAGGCGTAGGCGTGCAAGTTGTGCACGATATCGCCGCTGCCGACGATCAGCACGCCGGCATCGCGCAGCGGTCGCAGGCGCTGGCCGATCTCGTAATGAAAGTGCGGCGCACGCGTCTCATCGATGCTCAGCTGTACGACAGGTACGTCGGCTTGCGGGAACACGTGGCAGAGCACCGACCAGGTGCCGTGATCGAGGCCCCAGCGGTCGTCGAGCTCGACGTCGAGCGGCGCGAGCAGCTGCTGCACTTCGCGCGCGAGCATGGGATCGCCGGACGCCGGATACTGGACGGCGAACAGCTCGCCGGGAAAGCCGCCGAAATCGTGAATCGTCCGCGGCGCGAGCATCGCGGTCACCGCGAGCTGCGGCAGGTACCAGTGCGCGGAGATACATAACACTGCGCGCGGCCGCGGCAGACGTGCACCCAGAGCCGCCCAGGCGCTGGCGTACTCGTTGTTTCCCAGCGCATTCATGGGATTGCCGTGACCGAAAAAGATCGCGGGCAGACGCGGATTTACAGTGGACATGGCTGTGGCATCATAACCCCGCTCACTCGAGTCGAGCGCACGTCTAAATGTGGGGGGAATTGAGGATGCAGGGCAAGCCCACCTCAATTGATATTGCGTACCTGGCCGGTGTGTCGCAGCCGACGGTGTCGCGCGCCTTGCGCGGCAGCCCGATGGTCAGCGAGGAAACGCGGCGGCGCATCGAAACGATCGCGCAGCGACTGAACTACAAGGTCGACAAGAACGCGTCGAACCTGCGTTGCCAGCACTCCAACACGCTGGCGCTGCTGTTGTTCGAAGATCCCACGCCGGATGATTCGCTGATCAATCCGTTCTTCCTCGCGATGCTCGGCTCGATCACTCGCGCCTGCGCGCAGCGCGGCTACGATCTGCTCGTGTCGTTCCAGCAGCAGTCGGGCAACTGGCACGTCGACTACGAGGACAGCCGTAAAGCAGACGGCATCATCCTGCTCGGTTACGGCGACTATCTCGAGTACCGCCAGCGCCTGGAGCAGCTCGTGCGGCAGGGCACGCACTTCGTGCGCTGGGGCGCAGTGCTGGAAGGTCAGCCGGGCCTCTCGGTCGGTTGCGACAACTACAACGGCGGTCGGGAAGCGACCCAGCATCTGCTCGCGCTCGGTCGGCGCAGCATTGCGTTCCTCGGCGGTGCGTCGGGTCACTATCCTGAATTCTTCGAGCGCTATCGCGGCTACAGCGATGCCCTCAACGCCGCGGGCGCGCCGGTCTCACCGTCGTTGCAGGTCGACGCGATCACGTTGGAGCAGGCCGGTTACGAGGCGGCATGCGAGCTATTGGCGCGCGGTGAATCGTTCGATGCCATCGTCGCTGCGAGCGACTTGATCGCCATCGGCGCGCTGCGCGCATTGCAGGAGCGCCGCATCGATGTGCCCGGCGCGGTGTCGGTCGTCGGCTTCGACGACATACCCGCCGCAAGCCTCGCAAATCCGCCGCTCACGACGGTCATGCAAGACACTCGTCTAGCCGGCGAAGCGCTCGTCGATTGTCTGCTGCGCTCAGTGCAGGGCGAGCCCGCCGAAAACAAAGTTCTTCCGACCCGCCTCGTCGTCCGCAAATCCTGCGGCGGCTAATTCTTCGGTATACGCAGCACGAGCAGACCGGCGAGGATGAAGCTGGCGCCGCCGAGCACGAGTGCATAGACCGGTGCGCCGCCGAACAGGCGGTTGACGAGAGAGCCGAGCACGCTGGCGGCGACGAGCTGCGGAATCACGATGAAGAAGTTGAAGATGCCCATGTACAGGCCCATCTTCTGGGCCGGCACGCTGTTCGCGAGCAACGCGTAGGGTACCGACAGGATCGATGCCCACGCAAAGCCGACGCCGACCATCGAGAGCAGCAGCCACGACGGATCGTGGATGAAGCGGAACGAGATCAGCGCGATCCCGCCGATGAAGAGATTGATCAGGTGCGCCAGGCGCAGCCCGACTCGCGCAGCGACGGCGGGGATGATTGCCGCTGCGACAGCCGCGAACCCGTTGTAGGCGCCGAACAGTACGCCGACCCAGTTCGCGCCTTCGTTGTACGCATCGGATTGCGGGTCGGTCGTGCCGAAATGCACCTGCGTCACGGTCGCGGTCGTATAGATCCACATCGCGAACAGTGCGAGCCAGGAAAAGAACTGCACCCACGCCAGGCGCCGCATCGTGTACGGCATGGCGTGGAAGTCGCGCAGGACGCCAGCGAAGGCGCTCGTCGGACTTGCGACGCTTTCCAGCAGCAGCGCGATTCCCCACGCGAGTACCAGGCCGCAGAGGATGTACAGCTGTGAATCGAGGGTCGCGAGGCGCACAGTCGCGACGGCAACGATGGCGATTGCAGTCCAGAGCAGCCCATTGCGCACACTCGATGTTGATGTCGTCGTGGAAGGCGCCTCGCTTGCGGATTGCGCGGCTGCGAACGACCGCAGCGCTTCGGGCGGATACTCTCGCGTGCGCAGCACGGTCCAACCGACGGCGGCGAACAGCACGATCGCACCCATATAGAAGGAGTAGTGCACTGCGTCCGGGACGCCGCCGGCCTCGGCGTGATTGCTGACGCCCGCGTGCGTCAGCAGCCAGGGCAGCATGCTCGCCACGATCGCGCCCACGCCGATGAAGAAGCTCTGCATCGCGTAACCGGCCGGGCGCTGCGCCGTGGGCAGCTGGTCGCCGACGAACGCGCGGAACGGCTCCATCGAAATGTTGATGGACGCGTCGAGAATCCACAGCAATCCCGCGGCCACCCAGAGCGTAGGCGAGCGCGGCATCAGCACGAGAGCCACGGACGCGAGGATCGCTCCCACGAGAAAGTAGGGCCGGCGCCGCCCGAGCCGCGTCCAGGTGCGGTCGGAGTAGTAGCCGACGATGGGTTGCACGATCAGTCCGGTGAGCGGTGCGGCAATCCACAGCAACGGAATCTGCTCGATGCCCGCACCCAGCGTCTGGAAGATGCGGCTGACGTTGGCGTTCTGCAACGCGAAGCCGAACTGGATGCCCAGGAAGCCGAAGCACATGTTCCAGATCTGCCAGAACGACAGGGCCGGGCGGGTTGCGGCTATGGGTGGTGGTGCGGTGGCGATTGCATCCATAAGGGTTCGTTCAGGGAGTTCATGTCAGTTGAATACGTATGCGCGCGCGGCGGCCACATGAATACGTATGCGTGCGGTTGGCTTGGCTGCGCGCGCCGCCGAGACTGCCTCTCACCAAAAGTCGGCGATTCAGGGGTAACGCTGCCGGACTGTAGGGGACCGGCGCGCGCCGAACAATCGAAGTGCGAGGAGTCACCATGAAAATTTCCAGTCACGCGACCGGCATCGGTTGCGCCCTGTTGCTTTCCGTCGGCACCACCACTGTCGCGATGGCAGCGGAAGGCGACAACATCGAAGAGGTCGTCGTCACCGGCATCCGCCACGGTATCGAGGATGCGATCGAGCTCAAGAAGAACAACGACAGCATCGTCGAAGCAATTTCCGCCGAGGACATCGGCAAGCTGCCGGACACCAGCATCGCGGATTCCATCTCGCGCCTGCCCGGCCTGACCTCGCAGCGCGCCGAAGGCCGCGCCTCCGCGATCAGCCTGCGCGGCACCGATCCGGGCTTCACCACCGCGCTGCTCAACGGCCGCGAGCAGGTCAGCACCGGCGACAACCGCAGCATCGAGTTCGAGCAATATCCCTCCGAGCTGCTGAGCGCAGTCGTCGTCTACAAGACTCCCGACGCCGGCCTCGTCGGCCAGGGCCTCGCGGGCACAATCGACCTGCGCACGACGCGGCCGCTCGAGTACGGCCGCCGAGCTATGGCATTCAACCTGCGCGGCGAAGCGAACTCGCACGACGACCTCGGTGCGGATGCGGACGAGAAGGGCTATCGGGCGAGCTTCTCGTACATCGACCAGTTCGCCGACGACACGATCGGCGTCACCTTCGGCGTCGCACGCCTGGTATCGCCGCTCGCGACGCGCGGTGCGGGCACGTACGAGCCGTGGCACGCGAATGGCACTCCGGGCGCGGGCGACGCCAACCCGACAGGCGTCGTCAATCCCGGCGTCGGTGCCGACACGTTCATCACCGACGGCATCAAGGTGCGCACCGATATGGGCACGAACCGCCGCGATGGTGCGATGGCGGCGCTGCAATGGCGACCGAGCGACAACTTCACGAGCATCTTCGACGCCTACTACACGCGTCGCCGACAGGTGGACAACGCGCGCAGCCTCGAAGTGAATCTGGGCGGCTACCCGGCGCCGTGCTGCGACGGCACGTTCCCGGACAACACCGAGTTCGGTTACGCCAATCCGGTGATCCGCGATAACACCGTAGTCGGTGCGGATCTCCTGGAACGTGTGCCGCTGGCGCGCAACTTCCTGTTCAAGACGCAGGACAAGATCCTGGCGCTCGGCTGGAACAACGAGTGGATCGCCGGCGATTGGACCTTCACCGCCGACGCCAGTCACTCGAAGGCGAAGCGCAACGAGCAGCAGTACGAGACCAACGCACAGATCGCGCCGCTGACCAACGCGCCGGCGGGCACGCCACGCAACATTTACGACAGCGGCACGTTCGCGATCTCGAACAACGACATGCCGCTGCTGCATTTCACGAACAACTATGCCGATCCGGCGCTCGTGCAGGTCGGTCCGACGATCTACGGTGCCGGCTACAGCAAGATCCCGCGCATCACCGACGAGCTGACCTCCGGCCGCATCGACGTCGGCTACCAGCTCAATCGCCTGTGGATGTCGGACCTGGTGTTCGGCGTGAACTACGCGGATCGTGAGAAGGACAAGTTCCAGCCCGAGGGCGGGCTGAACACGATCGGCGGCGGCTACTTCCAGATCGCGCCCGAGCATCTGCTGTCGCCGACCAACCTGAACTATGCCGGCGCCGGCCAGGCGCTCGCATGGGATGTCCCGGAAGTGCTCGGCGCGTACTACCAGCCGATCGTGTACAACGTCGCCGGTACGCCCAACCAGGAGTTCCTGATCGGCAAAAACTGGAACGTGCAGGAGAAGGTGACGACTGCATTCGTGCGCGGCAGCCTGGATCACCAGCTGTCCTCGACGGTTGCGCTCAGGGGCAACATCGGCCTGCAACTGGTGCACACCGACCAGAGCGCGAGTGCGCTGCAATCGGTGCTGCAGGAGGACGGCAGCCATGTCACGGCGCCGTTCGAACAGGGGAAGAACTACAACGACGTACTGCCCGCCATCAATCTTGCGTTCGTCCTGCCGTCCGACCAGACCGTACGAGTCGGCCTCGCTCGCGAGCTGGCTCGCGCCCGCATGGACCAGCTCAAGGCCTCCAACGAAATCGGCTACGACCGCGCGACGGGCTTGCCGGGAGGGTCCGGCGGCACGCCGCTGCTCGATCCGTGGCGGGCCAACGCGTTCGACGTGTCGTACGAGAAGTATCTCGGCAGCGGTGCCTACCTGTCCGCGGCCGCGTTCTATAAGGACCTGAAGACCTACATCTTCAACTCGTCGGAGCTCGATCACGACTTCACCGATCTGCTCGCGGCGTTACCGCCGGACTACTTCCCGGACAACAACGGCGATGGGCAGCCCGATGTCCAAGGGGCGCCCACCGGCAAGTTCACGCGGCCGCTGAACGGCAAGGGTGGCAACCTCAAGGGCATCGAGCTGTCGACTTCGCTTACGGGCGACCTCATCACGTCGGCGCTGAGCGGCTTCGGCGTAATCCTCAGCTATGCGCACACCGAGAGCAGCATCACGATCGAGGACCCGCCGGGCAACAACTTCCTGACCGGCAACAATCTCGGCACGATTCCGCTGCCGGGCTTGTCGGAGAACGTGTGGAGCGCAACCGTGTACTACGAGGCCGCCGGTTTCTCGGCGCGCGTCGGCACGCGTGCGCGCTCCAAGTACATCGGCGAGGTCACCAACTTCGCGAACGATCGTGCGTTCAAGTACGTGAAGGGTGACCAGATCACCGATGCGCAGATCGGCTATGAGTTCGGGCCGGGCCGCCTGCAGGGCCTGTCGGTGCTGTTCCAGGTGAACAACCTGACCGACGAGCCGTACGTCGCGTACGCCGTCACCGAGACGCGGCAGCAGGATTTCCAGGAGTACGGGCGCCAGATCCTGCTCGGCGTGAACTACAGACTGCAATAAGAAGAAGAGAAGCGATCGGCGGTGGCAGCCATGCATGCTGCCGCCGACCGCTGCTGCGCGATCATGATGCCAGCCATGCGATTTCCGCTGCTGCTCCTGGTGCTGGCGTGCACGGCGAACGCCGCGGACGCCGTGCGCGAGCGCGCAGAGACGGACGAGATCATCTATTTCGTGCTGCCGGATCGGTTCGAGAACGGCAATCCCGCGAACGATCGCGGCGGGCTGAAGGGTGACCGGCTGAAGCACGGCTTCGATCCGACCTCGAAGGCGTTCTATCACGGCGGCGATCTGCAGGGTCTCACTGCGCGGCTCGACTACATCCAGGCGCTCGGTGCGACGGCCGTGTGGCTCACGCCGGTGTTCAGGAACAAGCCGGTGCAGGGCGGGCCGGGGCAGGAGTCGGCCGGCTATCACGGCTACTGGATCACCGATTTCACCAGCGTCGATCCGCATCTCGGCGACGAAGCGCAGATGCAGGCGTTCGTTCGTGCGGCGCATGCGCGCGGCATGAAGGTGTATCTCGATATCATCGCGAATCACACCGCGGATGTGATCGCATATCGCGAATGTCCGACGGACCGCTGTCCCTATCGTTCGCGTGCCGAGTATCCGTACTCGCGGCATGGCGGATTGCAGGGCGAGCCGATCAACGAAGGCTTCACAGGCGACAACTTCGAGAAGCTGACGCGCCCGGACTTCGCGTACACGCCGTACCTGCCGGCGGGCGAAGAGCGGATCAAGGCGCCGCAGTGGTTGAACGATCCGCTGCTGTATCACAACCGCGGCAATTCCACGTTCGCCGGCGAGAGCTCGGAGATGGGCGACTTCGTCGGCCTCGACGACCTCATGACCGAGAATCCGCGCGTCGTGCAGGGCATGATCGAGATCTACGGCGGCTGGATCGATCGCTACGGCGTCGATGGTTTCCGCATCGATACAGCGCGGCATGTGAACGCGGAGTTCTGGCAGGCATTCGTGCCGGCGATGCTGCAACGAGCGGCAGCTAACGGCATCCCGCACTTCCATATTTTCGGCGAGGTTTCCACCTCGGATATCGACGTGGCGCTGCTGGCGCGCTACACGCGCGATGCGAAATTGCCGGCGGTGCTCGACTTCGCATTCGCAAGTGCCGTGCGGGCAACCGTCGCCGGCAATGCCGGCACCGACAAGCTGGCACGCTTGTTCGCCGATGACACTCTGTACGCGGACGGCGAGAAGACAGCGCTGCAGCTGCCGACTTTCATCAGCAATCATGACGCCGGGCGCTTCGGGTACTACGTGCGCAAGGAGCGCCCGCAGGCGAGCGATGACGAGGTTCTGAAACGTGTGCTGCTGGCGCACGCGATGTTGTTCACGCTGCGCGGCGTGCCTGTCGTGTACTACGGCGACGAGCAGGGTTTCGTCGGCACCGGCGGCGATCAGGATGCGCGCCAGGACATGATGACGAGCCGCACCGAGAGTTATCTCGCCGATCGCAGCCTGGGCACGCGCCAATCGAATTTCGATCTGAGCCATCCCATCGCGCAGGCCATTGCCAAACTCTCGGCGCTGCGCCGCGCGCATGCGGCGTTGCGCAGCGGACGGCAAGTCGTGCGCAACTACTCCGATTCCCCGGGGCTGTTCGCAGTATCGCGTCTCGATCCGGCTACGGGCCGCGAGATTGCGATTGCGTTCAACACTTCGCTGCAGCCGTTGACGACCACGATGGAGGTTGCCGCGGGCTCGCGCCGTTTTACCGCGCTGTACGGCCGTTGCGAGAGCGAAGTCGCGGCCCCGGGATCCTATCGCGTCGTGCTGGCGCCGCTCGACTTCGTCGTGTGCGCCGCCGGAGACGGTACGTGAGTGCGGTCCAGCCGACCCCACGCGTCGCCGCGACCCCCGGGCGCGCGTGGTGGCTCGGCGCGCCGATCTACCAGATCTACCCGTACAGCTTCGCCGATTCCAACGACGATGGTGTCGGCGACCTTCCGGGCATCACCGCGCGGCTCGAGCACGTCGCATCGCTCGGCGTTACCGCAATCTGGTTGTCGCCTTTCTTCAGCTCGCCGATGAAGGACTTCGGCTACGACATCTCCGACTATCGCGACGTCGATCCGCGCTTCGGCTCGCTCGCCGATTTCGACCGGCTGGTCGAGCGTGCGCATGCGCTCGGTCTCAAGGTGATCATCGACCAGGTGTACTCGCACACTTCCGATCAGCACGCGTGGTTCCGCGAGAGCCGCACGAGCCGCGACAATCCGCGCGCCGACTGGTACGTCTGGGCCCATGCGCGGGCCGACGGCTCGCCGCCTAACAATTGGCAGTCGGTGTTCGGCGGTCCCGCTTGGACCTGGGATGCGCGTCGCCGCCAGTACTACCTGCACAACTTTCTGCCGGGGCAGCCCGATCTCAACGTTCACAACCGCGCCGTGCAGGACGAGCTATTGGAATGCGCGCGCTTCTGGCTCGATCGCGGCGTCGATGGATTCCGGCTCGATGCAGTGAACTACGCCATGCACGATCCGCAGCTGCGTGACAACCCGCCGGCGCCGGCGGACGGCAAGATTCGCACGCGGCCGTGCGACTTCCAGCTGCCGCTGTACAACAAGTCGCATCCGGACATTCCGCTGTTCATCGAGCGCATTCGCGAGCTCGTCGACAGCTATCGCGAGCGCTTCACCGTCGCCGAAGTGGGCGGGAGCGATGCGGATGCGGACATGAAGAGCTTCACGTCCGGCGCAAAGCGCTTTCATAGCGCCTACGGTTTCAACTTCCTGCAAGCCGATCGGCTGACGCCGCAGCTCGTCCAGCAGGCGCTCGCTGCCTGGCCCGAGCGCGATGGCATCGGCTGGCCGAGCTGGGCATTCTCGAATCACGATGCGCCGCGCGCGCCTTCACGCTGGGCCAGCACGCCGGACCGCGCGGCCATGGCGCGCGTCACGATGCTGTTGCTGGCCTGTCTGCGCGGCAACATCTTCATCTACCAGGGCGAAGAGCTCGGCCTGCCGCAGGCGCACGTGCCGTTCGAGCAGCTGAAGGATCCCGAAGCGATTGCGAACTGGCCGCTCACGCTCGGGCGCGACGGCGCGCGTACGCCGATCCCGTGGCGCTCCACCATGAACGCGGCGGCGCAATCGCATTCGTGGCTGCCGGTCGCGGCCGAGCATCTCGCGCTGGCGGTCGACCGGCAGGAACACGACCAGCACTCGCAACTCGCGTTTACGCGGCGCGCACTCGCGCTGCGCAACGGCAGCGAAGCGCTGCTGACCGGCGCGATGACCATCGTCGAGGCGTCCGACGCGATCCTGGCGTTCGAACGCAGCACCGCCACGCAACGTTTGCTGTGCGTCTTCAATCTGGGGCACGATGCGCGCTCGTGGCGCCCGGCGGAGGCCGAGCGCTGGCGTGTCATCGAGCGGTCGGACGGCACCAGCGGATGGGCGCTGCCGCGGCTCAGCGGTTGGGTCGCAGAATGGATCGGCACATAGCGCTATTTCTCGTTCTCGCCTTCGTTGCGAGCGCCGCCGGCGCGGAGACGATCGCAACGGTCTCTTCGCCCGGCAACGTGCTCTCGGTCAGCGTCACGATCGACGAAGAGGGCAAACCTGCCTACACCGTGTCGCGGCAAGGCCGGTCGATCGTCGCCGAGTCGCGGCTCGGCTTCCTGCTGACCGACGCGCCGAAGCTGGAGCGCAATTTCACCGGCGACGGCGTCGAGACCCGCAGCTTCGACGAGACCTGGGAGCAGCCCTGGGGCGAGCGCCGTTACGTCCGCAATCACTACAACGAGATGCGCGTGCGGCTGGTCGAGAAGACGGCGCTGAAGCGCGCGTTCGTCGTCGTGTTCCGCGCGTTCGACGAGGGCGTCGGCTTCCGCTACGAGTTCCCCGATCAGCCGCAGCTGCACGACGTGAACATCGGCGACGAGCTCACCGAGTTCGCGATTGCCGATCCGGGCACCGCGTGGTGGATTCCGGGCGGCGAGTGGAACCGCTACGAGTATCTCTACAACCGCACGGCGCTGAGCGAAGTCGCGCAGGCACACACGCCGCTCACGATACGCACCGACGCGGGCCTGCATATTGCGATTCACGAGGCAGCGCTGGTCGACTACTCCGCGATGTGGCTGCGCCGCGTGGCCGGCACTCGGTTGAAGGCAGTGCTTGCGCCGTCGTCGCAGGGGCCAAAAGTTCATCGCACTGCGCCGTTCGTGACGCCATGGCGCGCGCTGATGATCGCCGACAGCGCCGGCGCGCTGTACATGTCATCCGACCTCATCCTGAATCTCAACGAGCCGAACGTGCTCGGCGACGTTTCCTGGTTCAAGCCGGCGAAGTACGTCGGCATCTGGTGGGGCATGCACATCGGCGAGTGGACCTGGGCTTCCGGTCCGCAACACGGCGCCACGACGGCGAACACCCGCCGCTACATCGACTTCGCCGCACAGAACGGCTTTCGCGGCGTGCTGGTCGAAGGCTGGAACGTCGGCTGGGACGGCGACTGGTTCGCGAACGGCGAGACCTTCAGCTTCACGCAGCCGTATCCGGATTTCGACCTGGAAGGGCTCGCCGAATACGCGAAGAAGAAGGGCGTGCACCTGATCGGGCATCACGAGACGTCCGCCAACATCGCGCACTACGAGCCGCAGCTGGAGGCCGGGCTCGATCTGTACCAGCGCCTCGGGATCGACAGCGTCAAGACCGGCTATGTGGCCGATGCCGGCGGTGTGAAAGCGTTGGGAGAGGACGGCAAGATCCACTACGAATGGCACGACGGCCAGGTGATGTCGCGCCATCACCTGAAGGTCGTGACTGAAGCCGCGAAGCGCCACATCGCAGTGGTGGCGCACGAGCCGATCAAGGACACCGGCCTGCGGCGCACGTATCCGAACTGGATTGCGCGGGAGGGCGCGCGCGGCATGGAGTACAACGCGTGGGGCAACCCGCCGAATCCGCCGGAGCACGAAGCCAACCTCGTGTTCACGCGCATGCTTTCCGGTCCGTTCGATTTCACGCCGGGCGTGCTGAGCCTCAAAGGCAAGGGCGGCCGACCGTTCCAGTCGACGCTCGCGAAGCAGCTGGCGAACTACGTCGTGTTGTACAGTCCGCTGCAGATGGCCGCCGACCTGCCGGAGAACTACAGGAAATTCTCGGCGCCGTTCCAGTTCATCAAGGACGTCCCGACGGACTGGGCGCAGACGCTGGTGCCGAACGGCGAGGTCGGCGATTACGTCACGATCGTGCGCAAGGATCGCAACAGCGACGACTGGTATCTGGGCAGCGTCACCGACGAGAACGCGCGCACGCTCGAGCTCAAGCTCGACTTCCTCGATGCCGGCCGCAAGTATCGCGCGCAGATCTATCGCGACGGCGCGAACGCGGACTGGCAGACGCATCCGTTCGCGATCGCGATCGAGCGGCGCGAAGTCCATCGCGGCGATACGCTGCAGCTGAAGCTCGCGCCCGGCGGCGGCCAGGCGATCCGCTTTCACGCCGCGCCCTGATCATCGCAACCTGATCGCGTGCTGCTGCGTCCGAACCAGCACACTTTCTCGCACGACCAGGTAGCACCATGACAGTTTCATCGCTTTTGCTCCGTACAGTTGCAGTCGTCACCGCGCTTGTGCCTGTCGCGTCCCGCGCCGATACCCCGGCGGAGCCGCCGCACGCGTGCTACTCGGGCGCGTACCAATTCTCCGGCGGCGACTACGTCGTCATTTCGCCGAGCGACGAAGGCGCGTTGCGCTATCGCTTGCACGACGGACGCAGCGGTCGGCTGTATCCGGACGACGACCGTCATTTCCACGGCGGCCCCGGCTGGGCGTCGCGCGAGCCGCGCATCGTCGACGCCGCCTTCGACGGCTGCCCCGGGCAGCGCCTCGAATTCCGAATGAAGGGCGGACCTTCGGGTGTCGCACAGCGCAGGGCAGTGACCAGGACGCCCGCGACGTTCCCGAGCATCGGCAACACGCTCTACGGTGAGTTGTTCGCGCCGGCCAAGCCGCAGGCGGTCGTCGTGCTCGTCTACGGCTCCGGCAACGACAGCGCTGTGACTTGGAATTATGTGCAGCACCTGCTGCCGATCTACGACGTCGCCGTATTCGTCTACGACAAGCGCGGCACCGGCCGCTCGAACGGCCGCTTCACTGTCGACTTCAGCGAGCTCGCCGACGACGCGATCGCCGCGGTGGCGACAGCGCGCAAGCTCGTGCCGAACGTACCGGTCGGCTTGATGGGCGAAAGCCAGGGCGGCTGGATCGCGCCGCTGGCGGCGGCCCGCTCGCCGGTCGACTTCGTGGTCGTCTCTTACGGACTCGCGATCAGTCCGCTCGAAGAAGACCGCGAGGAAGTGCTCGGCGAGCTGCGCGCCAAGCACTATGACGAGAGCGTGCTCGCCAAGGGCCGTGAGCTGACGTCCATCACCGGCCGCATCATGCTGTCCCGCTTTACCGACGGCCTCGACGACTTCCACAAGTTCAAGGCCGCACACGCCGACGAGAAGTGGCTGCCCCAAGTCGAAGGCGACTTCACCGGACCGCTGCTGCGCTCGCCGGACGACCAGTTCACCGAGCTGCGGGCGGCGCTCGGCTTCGATGCGATTCTCGACTACGACGCGCAGGGAGCATTGCGCCGCGTGCACACGCCGATGCTCTGGGTCGTCGCCGGCAAGGACACCGAGGCGCCGCCTGTGCCGACGCTCGAGTTCCTGCGCAAGCTGCAGGCAGAGCCGACGCAGCTCGACATCGCCGTCTTTCCGAACGCCGATCACGGCATCATCGAGACGGAAGAGCGCAACGGCGAGCTGGTGGCCATCGCACAGTCGCCCGGCTACTACGACCTGCTGGCGGGCTGGATTCGCACGCGCAAGCTGGAAGGGAAGTTCGGCAACGCGATCCTGCAGCCGGACGCAAGCCGCTGACGTATACGGCCGCCCATCTGGACAATCGACGCCGCTCGCTCGACGCGAGTATGCTCGCCCACCATGGAGCGCATGGCACGTCGATTTCCGGGCTGGATCGTTGCGGGTTTACTGGCGGGCGGCGCTGCAGGCGCCGCCGATTCGCCGCCCGACATCGAGGGCATCTGGACCAGCGGTACGCTGACGCCCTACGAGCGCCCGGCGCAACTACCCCAGGGTGACAGCGCACAACAGCAGCAGGCCGCGAAGGAAAAGTTCTGGGCGGCCGGTCACAAGCCCGGCGACGTGGGGCGCGACAACGACGCGTACATCGACCAGCACCTGGCAATCCTGCCGAACGGTCAGACCTCGCTGGTCGTCGAGCCGGCCGACGGCAAGGTGCCGTTCCGGCCCGAGGCGCTGCGCCGGCGCGACTTCAACCTGAGCAATTTCGATTCGTACGAGACCATGAGCCAGTGGGACCGCTGCATCACGCGCGAGCCCACCACGATGTTTCCGGTCGTCTACAACAATGCGTACCAGTTCGTGCAGACACCCGGCTACGTGTTCATCGTGGCGGAAATGGTCCACGACGTGCGCGTCATTCCAATCAGCCGCGACGGACGCGCCGCACACATCGACTCGCGCGTGCGCTCGTGGGGCGGCGATTCGCGCGGGCACTGGGAAGGCAGGACGCTGGTGGTCGACACCACGAACTTCAACGGCCTCGGCTATATCGCCACGGGGGGCAACGCGGTGACGCTCAAGGGTGTGCCGGTCAGCGAGCAGCTGCACATCATCGAGCGCTTCACGCGCACCGACCACGACACGATGCAGTACGAGATCACGATCGACGATCCTGTGAACTACACCGCGCCGTGGAAAATTTCGTATCCGCTGGCGCGCGACGAGCAGTATCAGATGTTCGAATACGCATGCCACGAAGGCAATCGCGCGATCGAGCTGATCCTCCGCGGCGCGCGCGTGCAGGAGCGGGCGGCGACCAGCCCCTAGTCCTGGCGGTTGATGATGCTGAAGATGTTGCCGTCCGGGTCCTTGAACCATGCGACC
>DATBKP010000073.1:0-12876 GCA_036555785.1 Steroidobacteraceae bacterium | reverse complement strand
CACTCTCACGTATCAGGCCATCGTCAAATGATCGATCGCGCACATCGCCGGGTCATCTTCGCGTCGTCGCTCGGCACCGTATTCGAGTGGTACGACTTCTACCTGTACGGCTCGCTGGTCGCGATCATCACCCGGAAGTTTTTTTCGGGGATGAACGACACCACCGCGTTCCTGTTCGCGCTGCTGGCCTTCGCGGCCGGATTCTTCGTGCGGCCGTTCGGCGCGCTGGTGTTCGGCAGGCTCGGCGACCTCGTCGGGCGCAAGCACACCTTCCTGATCACCATCCTGATCATGGGTGGCTCGACGGCCATCGGCTGTTGTCGCCGCTGACCGTGCAGCTGATGCGCTCGAATGTGCTGCCGGCGACCGCGCGCACGATGTCGCCGGGAACCGGCTTCGGTCTGGACTTCGCGGTAGTCGAGGATCCCGTCGCGGCCGGCGGCTATGGCGGCGAAGGCACGTTCTACTGGGGCGGTTACGCCGGCACCTGGTTCTGGATCGATCCGGTCTACAAGCTGATCGAGGTCGGCATGATCCAGCATCGCGGCGACGGCATGCCTGACGTGCGCGCGCTGTCGCGCAGTCTTACCTACCAGGCGATCGTGAAATGATCGACCGCGCACACCGCCGGGTGATCTTTGCATCGTCACTCGGCACGGTGTTCGAGTGGTACGACTTCTATCTGTACGGCTCGCTCGCCGCGATCATCAGCAAGCAGTTCTTCGCCGGCGTCAATGAAACGACGGCGTTCATCTTCGCGCTGCTGGCGTTCGCGGCCGGCTTCGCAGTCCGGCCGTTCGGCGCGATCGTGTTCGGCCGGCTCGGCGACATGGTCGGGCGCAAGCACACGTTCCTGATCACGATCGTGATCATGGGCATCTCGACTGCGCTGGTCGGACTGTTGCCCACGTACGGAACCATCGGTGTCGCGGCGCCCATTGCGCTGGTGGTCCTGCGGCTGCTGCAGGGTCTGGCGCTTGGCGGCGAGTACGGCGGCGCTGCCTGCTATGTGGCCGAGCACGCACCGCCGGGCAAACGCGGCCTGTACACCAGCTGGATCCAGACGACCGCGACGCTCGGGTTGTTCCTGTCGCTGCTGGTGATTCTCGGCTGCCGCTCGTGGTTCGGCGCCGACTTCGACACCAAAGGCTGGCGCGCGCCGTTCCTGCTTTCGCTGATTCTGCTGGTGATCTCGATCTACATCCGGCTGCAGCTGCGCGAGTCGCCGGTGTTCCTGGAGATGAAAGCGGCCGGCCGCACCTCGAGCGCGCCGCTCACCGATTCGTTCGCGCGCTGGAGCAATCTCAAGATCGTGCTGCTCGCGCTGCTGGGCGCGACAGCGGGGCAGGCCGTCGTGTGGTACGGCGGGCAGTTCTACTCGCTGTTCTTCCTGACGCAGACGTTGAAGATCGAGGCGCAGACCGCCAACCTGCTCGTCGCCGGCGCGCTGTTGATCGCGACGCCGTTCTTCGTGGTCTTCGGCTGGCTCTCCGATCGCATCGGCCGCAAGAAGATCGTGCTCGGCGGTTGCCTGCTGGCCGCGCTGACGTATTTCCCGCTGTTCGGCGCGCTCACGCATTTCGCCAACCCGGCGATCGAGCAGGCGCGACAGGCCAGTCCGATCACGGTCGTCGCGGATCCGGCCGACTGTCATTTCCAGTTCGACCCCATCGGCAAGGCGCGCTTCACCAGCTCCTGCGACATCTCGAAGAGCGTGCTCGCCAAGGCCGGCGCGCCGTATGAGAACGACGCTGCACCGGCGGGCGCGGTCGCCAGTGTGCGGGTCGGCGACGTCACGGTCGTGGCGTTCGACGGTCGCGAGCTGGCAGGCGCCGAATTCAAGGAACGCAACGAGGCGTTCGCCAAGCAGCTCACGGGTGCGTTGCAAGCGGCCGGCTATCCGGCGAGTGCCGATCCGGCGCGCATCAATCACGCGATGGTGCTGGTCATCCTGACGGTGCTCGTCCTCTACGTGACGATGGTGTACGGACCGATCGCGGCGTGGCTCGCCGAGTTGTTCCCGGCGCGCATCCGCTACACCTCGATGTCGCTGCCGTATCACATCGGCAACGGCTGGTTCGGCGGCTTCCTGCCGACCGTCTCGTTCGCGCTGGTCGCGCTGACGGGGGATATCTACTACGGGTTGTGGTATCCGATCGTCGTCGCGGTCGCGACGACGATCATCGGCGCGCTGTGGTTACCGGACAGGAGAGAAGTGATGGAGTGATGCGCTCGTCATCACCTTCATCACCCCATCACCTTCATCACTCACTCCAGCGTAAACCACTGCACCTCGACGCGCCGATTCATCTCGCTGTCCGCGCCCGCGGGCTCTTCCCAGCCGCGGCCGACGACTTCCACGCGTGACGCGTCGATGTCTTTGTAACGCTCGCGCAGTGCCTCGCTGACCGCCAGCGCGCGCTGGCGCGACAGCTCCATTGCCTTCAACGCCATGCTCTTCACGAGCTGTTCGCCGCCCTGCTGGCGAAATTCGTTGACGCGCGCGTTGTCCACGTGGCCCCGCAACAGCACCGTCGAGCCCGGGCTCACCTGCAGGAAGCGCTTGATCGTGTCGAGGTAGTCGAGATTCTGCTTCGCATCCTTGTCGAGCGTCGCGGAGTTCGGCTCGAAGAAGAAGCGGATGTCCTTGCTGAGCAGCGGATCGCCTTCCAGCGAGGCCTGGGTCGCCGTCTTGATCGGCGCGATCGCGATGCGCTGATCCGCGAACAGTCCCTTCTTGGCGAGCGCGTCCAGCGCGCTGGTGTCGGCAAAGCGCGCCGCATCGGTGGGATTCTTCAGCAGCTCGCCATAGGCCAGCACCGAGGACTGGAAGATGCCGCCGAACGAGCCGGCCGAATCGATCGTGCCGGCGAAGAACGCCTGGTTCTCCGGCAGGTTCGCGAGATGCACGTGTGCGAGCTCGTCGCGCGCCTCGTCGTCGGTCCACTTGAATGCCTTGGCGACGACGCCGATGTTCGCCGCCTGCTGGTCGCGCAGCCGGCGGTTGCCTTCGAGGATGCCGTGCACCAGGCCGCGCACCATGTCGGGATGTTCCTTGGCGAAGCCGCGGTTCACGGCGAGCACGTCGGCGATGACCAGCAGATTGCGGTTCGACACCAGCACCTTGGCCTTGCCCGCGGATTTTTCGACCACCTCGTCCGTGCGCGGGGTCCAGCCGACGCAGCCGTTGAGGCGCGGTTGCGGGCGGCCGAGCTCGTGCGCATACGCGTCGCAGGCGACGAACGCATCGTCATAGAACACCAGGCCGAGCTCGTCGGACTGCGGCCGCGAATCCAGATCGCGCAACACCGTCACCGGCAGGCCGGCTTCCTGGGCCAGGTAGCGGATGAAGAACTCGCTCTCGTTGAATTGCGAGGCGCCCAGCACCTTGCCCGCGAGCTGGTTCACGGAGGCGATGCCGCGATCGACCACGACCATGTCGGCGCCGCGCGAGTAGCCGATCTGCACCGGCACGACGGCTTCGAACTGCCGGCCGAGCACGGCGAGCGCGTCAGTGGTGGTTGCGGTGGCGGCGAGCCGGCCGTTGTTGAGCGGCGACCAGGTCTCGCTTTCGCTCATCGAGATCTTGACCTTGAAACCGTACTCTTTGGCGAAGAACGACTCCGGATTCGGCTCCAGGCCGCCGTTCGCGACGATCAGTCCGCCGTAGCCGGCGTACTCGCTGATGTCGATCTGCAGCACGCCGTCCTTCGGCGTGTACGTGGCGGCAGCTTCGAGCGGCGGCGTGCCGACCACGGGTTCGATCGGTGTCGGCGCGTCCGCGTCGGGCTCGGCCTTGTTGGCAGGAGTCGACGTCGTGGCCGTGGGCGTCGCCGCCGTCGGCTGTTCCTTCGTGCTCTTGCCGAGCCACAGGTACACGCCCAACCCGACGATGCCGACCAGCAACAGCAGCGTGATCAGGTTGCCTGCTGTCGAGCCGCGGGATCGGGAAATGCTGTGCATCATGAGTCGCTCCTCATTCCAACGCTCTCATTGCGAAAGTTTCTGGCCGCGCGGTGGCGGGCTCTTCGCCCGCAGCAGGTCGGCGGGCGGCGGCTCGTCGGTCAGGCCGTCGAGCCCCGCGAACAATTCGCGCTGATCTTTGAGCCAGCGGTTCGCCTCGTTGAGCGATGCGGACAGCGCATCGAGCGACGCCGCGGCGCTGTGCTCGTCCGTGGCGAGCAGCGCCTGCTCGCGCACCAGCGATACTTGCTGGCGCAAGCGCTCGATCTCCGCTTCGATCAGCTCGCGCCGCTTCTCCGCGTCCGCGTGGCCGCTGCGCCGCTCGCGAATCACTTCGAGCTGCTGCTCGAGGCTGCGCTTCAGCTCGTCGCCGACCGCTTCCTGGCTCAGACGGTCGATGAGCCGGCGCTCCTGCTCTTCGAGATTGCGGCTCTCGCGGCCCGCCGACGCGATGACCTGCAGCACCGAGGCGCGCGCGGCGAGCAGCTTCAGGTGCACCCACGCCATCTGTCGCACGTCGCTCATCTGCGATTCGGTCGCGCCGGTGCGCGACAGCAGGTCGCAGATCTCGTTCGCTTGCGCCTCGATCGTCGCCTGCTGATCGCGCGTGTCCTGCGACAGGTACGAGCTCAGCTGCGCGTAGCGCGAATGCCAGTCCGTCTGACCTTGCGCGGCGTCCACGGTCGCCCGGAAGCGCGGATGCCGCGACAGCGTCCACAGGTAAAGGCCTTCGAGCCCGATGCCAATCAGCCACAGCGCCGGATTCACGAACGCGCCCAGCAGCGCGAACGCGGCGACGCCGAACCAGTTCGGCGGCACTGGCATGCCGAGGGGACGTGCGTTGAAGGCTGCCGCGAGGTAGGACTTGGCGCTCATGGGGGCGCGGGCTGCGCGGCGTACTTGCGGAAGGCCGGCGGCACGAACGCGAGATCGGTCGCCTCGCGGATCGCGATGCGCATCTGGAATTCGAGCACGTCGGCCGGGACGGGATTCTGGTAGCCCGCGAGGCAGGCATCGAGCGCGGCGTCGGCGCCGACATTCTCGGTGCGCGAGCGCCGATACGCTTTGACGACCAATGCCTCGGCAGCACCGGGTGTGAGCAGCGTCGGCATCCGCGGCGTGAGCGCCGTGAGCTGCGCATCCGTCGTCGCCAGGCCGTAGCGCTTGGCGAGCACGCCGACTAGCGCGGCGCTTTCGGCCTGCGTGCTCGTCGGCAGCAGCGGCACCTTCACGTCGACGCGTCCCGGCCGCTTGAGATCGACTTCGATCAGGTCCGGGCGCGACGAAGCCAGCAACCACAGCACCCGGCCGCGATTCGCGGTGTCCGCCATTTCCTGCGCAATCATCGAATACAGTCGGCCCGACAGTCCGCTGTCGCCGCTGCCGGACTCGCGCCGGCCGAGGCTCTGATCGGCTTCGTCGATGAACACCATGCAGCGGCCGAGTGCGCGCACCAGCCGGAAGATCTTCTCCAGGTTGCCTTCGCTCGAGCCGACCCAGCGGTCGCGAAAATTCTTCAGCTTGACGACCGGCACGCTCGCCTCGCCGGCCAGACATTCGACCAGGAACGTCTTGCCGGTGCCGACCGGGCCGCACAGCAGATAGCCCATCGGCAGCGCCTTCAGATCGCCGGCGCGCCACAGCGCGACGTCCTGGCGCAGCCACTGCTTGAGCGCTTCCTGGCCGGCGTAGTCGTCGAGTGTGCGTTGCGACTCGACGAACTCGACCAATCCGGCCGAATCGCGCTCGACCAGGTCTTTCTTGATGCGGGTCAGATCCGCCGCGCCCAGCGCCTGGCCGGAGTGATCGCGCATCTTCACGAGGCTTTCGAGCGCTGTGACGGTCACCCCGACCAGCGCGGCAGCGAGCTGCGGCAGATTCGCATCATCGACGAAGGCCTTCGGCTCCTGCACCTTCAGGATCGCAAGCGCGCGCTCCAGCGCTACGGCATCCGGCAGCGGCACGCGAATGCGCGATGCCTGCGCGCTGTAAGCAATCTGGCGCTCGACGTCGTTGAGGTTGTCCGCGATCAGGACGCTGGTGAACGGCAGGTCGCAGAACGGCGTTTCCGCAGCCCAGTCGCGCAACACGCTCGTGAGGCTGCCGTGCTCGTAACCGGACCCGTCGGCGGGCACGACGTCATCGGCGCCGCGCAGGATGACAGCGACGTTCTCCTGCACTTCGCGGCCGAGCGCGCGCAGATTGCCGAGATAGCGCAGGTAGCGGCTGATGTACTGGATTGCAGCCAGCGGCTCGCGCGGCAGCGTCTTCAGGTTCGCGCCGCCCCATTTCTCGACCAGCTCGCCGCCGCGCTCGATCGTCAGCCCGTTGCCCAGGTCGTAGGCGAGCACGACCTTGAAGCCGGCGAGCAGATCGTTCTCCAGGTAGCCGGCGAGATTGATCAGGCGCCCGCCGACGGCGACGCGGTCGTGCACGTTGCCGTAGAGGATGAACTGACCGTGAGCGCCGCTCTCGTAGGCAAGTGCGAGCTCGGCCGCCCAGGCGGGCGCACCGTGAGGCGCGGGCATTTCAGCTGCCCTGGCCGCCGCTTTCCGTGGTGCCGAGCGAGCGCGGCGCGGGCGCGGGCGCTTCGCCCGGAATCGACAGGCCCTCGCGCGCGGCGAAGTCGGCCAGTGCCTGGTCGGCGAGCGCGTTGAGCTCGGCTTCCTGCACTTCGACGCCGCTCATGTCGACCGAGTCCTTGGCGATGCGCGCGCGGCCGGCGGCCTTGGTGCGCTCTTCCTCGACCATGTCGTGCAGCCGGTTCAGCGTGTCGCCGGCGCCGCCGATGCTGGAGATCATGCCGGAGGCCATCTCGTGGATCTCCGCCATCGCCTGGTTCATGCGCATGTCGTTGATCGCGCCCTTCAGGCCTTCGATCTTCGCTTTCGCGGTCTGCACCGCGACGTCGCGTGCCTTGACCAGATTCTTGTAGGTCGCTTCGGCCTGCTCCAGCTGCTTGCGGTTCTCTTCGACCTGCGCGTCGATGGTCTGCAGGCGCAGCGCATACTGGCCGGCGGCCGACTTGTTGCCGGCGCGCAGGTGCGCGGTGGTCTTCGCGCGCAGATCCTTCTGCTCGGCTTCCAGCTTGCGCACCTGGCCCATGATCCGCTCGCACAGCCCGGCGTGCGTCGCCAGGCCCTGGTTGAAGTTCGCGATCTGCTTGCGCAGGTTCTCCTGCTCCAGCTCGAGCAGCGCTTCCGGATTGCGGCGCTCGACGCCCGAAATGAACAGCGAGAAAAACCCTTTGATGAGATTGGCCAGACGGCTGAACATGCACCCTCCGGGAAACAGCCCGCGACTTCGGCTCCGATTCGAGGGCGCAGCGTAGCGAAAATGGCGCGGCGAGAGTAGCGAAGCAGGGCGAGGCGCGGCAGCGCGCCGGTGAGCGCCGGTGCAGGACCGGCCAAAGAAATCGCCGGACGCTTTGTTAGACTCGCGCCATGACGACGCCCAGCATCGTGCCGCCCCCGGCCCCGCAACATCTGCAGGAAGTGCTCGAGCTCGAGCAGCTCGACACCAACCTGTTCCGCAGCCGGGTCAACCAGGTCAACAACAACCGTTCGCTGTTCGGCGGCCAGATCCTCGCCCAGGGGCTGAAGGCCGCCGCGCTCACGGTCGAGCCGGGCCGCACCGCGCATTCCTTGCACGGCTATTTCCTGCTCGCCGGCATGAGCGACATCGGCGTGATCTACGACGTCGAGCTGACCCGCGACGGCGGCAGCTTCTCGACCCGCCGCGTCGTGGCGCGCCAGCGCGCCAAGCCCATCTTTCACATGGAGCTGTCGTTCCACCGCGAGGAACGCGGCTTCGAGCACGAGATTGCGCCCGCAGCCGACGTGCCGGACCCGGACCAGTTGCTGAGCACGCGTCAGCTCGCCGAGAAGTTCGCGGACCGCCTGCCGAAGAGCGCATCGGCGATCATCACGCAGCAGGCGATCGTCGAGCTGAAGCCGGTCAGCCCCGAAGACTACTTCCTGCGCAAAGCGCAGAGCTCACGCGGCCTGTATTGGATCAGGTCGAGCTCGCCGCTGCCGGACGACGCACTGACGCAGCAGTGCGGGCTGGCTTATCTGTCGGACTATTTCCTGACGCCCACCGTCGTGCTCCAGCACACGGTGTCGATGATGACCGGCCAGGTGATGATGGCGAGCCTCGACCACGCGATGTGGTTCCATCGGCCGTGCCGGGCTGACGAGTGGCTGCTGGTGGACGCCGTCAGTCCGTTCGCCGGCGGCGCGCGCGGGCTCACCCGCGCGCAGATATTCACACGGGAGCGGCGTCTGGTCGCGTCGGTCGCGCAGGAAGGATTGGTGCGGCCGCTGGAGAAGAGTCAGGGTTCAGCCTGACAACAGCGCTGCGCGCAACCTCTCGACGTCCTTCTTGCCCAGCAGTTTCGTCGCGCCTGCTTTCAGCCCTGCGACACGCAGTGGTCCGATCGCGACGCGCTCCAGCTCACGCAGCTTCAGTCCGACGCGTGCGAGCATCCGGCGGATCTCGCGCGGCTCTCCTTCGCGCAGCGTTATGCCGAGGAGTGTGCGATTGCCGCGCGCGCGATCGACATGCCGTTTCAGGATGCGCACGGACTCCATCGCGGCCCGCTGGGTGGTCTTCGTACCGTCGGCGGACGGATTCACCAGGTACATGCCGGCGCGCAGTTTGTGCAGCTGCTCGTCCTCTGCGAGCCCGGCGCACAGCGCGCGATACTCCTTCATCACGCCCAGCTTCGGATGCTCGAGCTGCATCGCGAGCTCGCCATCGTCGGTCAGCAGCACCAGTCCGGTGGAATCCGCATCCAGCAGACCCACCGCATACCAGCGTTGCGGTTGCTCGCCGCGCAGCGCAAACGGGATGAAGTCGACGACCGTGCGCCGCCCGGTGCCGGCGCGCGTCGTCGTGATGACGCCCTTCGGCTTGTTCAACAGCAGATGGGAAGACATTAAGCGATGCGCTTGGCGAACTCGTGATTGAGCAGTGCCCGTAATCGTACAGCCTTGAGCGGCTTGTGCATCATCGTCAACCCGGCAGCGCTCACCTTGCGCAGCTGCTCGGTGGCCGTGTCGCCGGAGATCAGCACCGCAGGGATGTTATTGCCGAGCTCGGCGCGCAGCTCGCGGACGGCATCGATGCCGGTGTTGTCGCCGCGCAGGCGCAGGTCCGCGATGATGAAGTCCGGCGCGCGCGTGGAGCCGTTGAGGCTGCTCAACGCCTCCGCCGAGTCCGAGGCGGCGACGCACTTGCAGCCCCAGCTCTCGAGCAGGCTCTGCATGCCCAGCCGCACCGATTCCTCGTCGTCGATGACGACGATGAGCTTGCCGCCGATCAGGTTCGGCACCTTCTGCTCGACGGTCGCCGCGATCGAGACGACTCGCGTCGGATCGGCGACCGGCACCTCGATGGTAAATCGCGAGCCCTTGCCGACCGTGGAACGCAGCCATAGCGGATGACCGAGCAGCTGCACGATGCGGCGCACGGTCGCGAGCCCGAGCCCGAGGCCGCGGCTGCGGTCGCGCGACGGATTGTTGAGCTGATAGAACTCCTCGAAGATGCGCTCGTGCTGCTCGGCGGGGATGCCGATGCCGGAATCCCAGACCTCGACCTTCGCGACGTTGCCGCGCTTGCGACAGGCGACCAGCACGCCGCCGCTCTCGGTGTAACGCAGCGAGTTCGAAACCAGATTCGAGAGCACGCGGAACAGCAGCGTCGGATCGGTCGCGAGCATCGCCTTCGAGCGGCGCACTGTCAGGCGCAGGCCCTTGTCCTGCGCGGGCCCCGAGAACGTGCCGCGCAGCCGGTCGAACACTGCGTCCACCGGCACGACCTCGCGCTTCACCTCGACCTGTCCGGCGTCGAGCTTGGAGATGTCGAGCAGGTTGTCGAACAGCTGCTCGAGCGATTCCGTGCATTGCAGGATCTGGTCGACCAGCGCCTGGCTGGAGCGGCCCGCCGAATTGTTACGCAGCGCCGTGGCGAACAAGCCGAGCGAGTGCAGCGGCTGGCGCAGGTCGTGATTGGCGGCCGCGAAGAACAGCGACTTCGAGCGATTGGCTTCTTCGGCGCGGGCGCGCGCCTGCTCCGCGAGCACATTCTGCCGCTGCAATTGTTCGACCAGCTGCTCGTTCTCGTAGCGCAGGCGGATCTGCGCCACCACGGCCCGCGATTGCCGGTCGACGAACAGCAGCACATAGCCGAGCACGGCGATCCACATCACGCCGAGCGCCGCGTTGCCGTAGCCGCCGAGACTCACATAGCGCAGCGCCAGCAATCCGAAAATCGGTACCGTGAACGCGTGCAGCGCCGGCGGAAAGTGCGCGTGCGTGATGATGCTCAGCGTCGCGCGACCGGCGAGGCAGGCGGAGATCAGCGCCAGCGTGAGCGATTTGTCGGGGCCGACCAGTACGAACGCCGCCGAGCCCCAGACGATGCCGGCGACACCCGCAGCGACCGCGAGCCGCAAGCCCCAGCGACGCGATGCAGCCTCGCGATCGCTCGCACGCCGATAGGCGGCCGACAACGCCAGGACAGACGCTTGCACGAGCAGCGCTGCGCCGCCCCATGCAACGATATTGGCGAGCTGTGTGTGCGGCCACGCGATCACCGCGATCAGGGCCGCCATCAACAACGCCGAGCCGGAGACGGCCAGCGTATTGTCGTAAAGCATCTCGATGCGTTGTTGCTCAACGCGTCGGAGCAGGTCGGCATCCATGTCGGCTGACGTCGTCAGCGAGCGTTCGCGTAAGCCGCCGTGTTGGTGGGCGGAATGCCGGCGGGTGTCGCCGGCAGAAAGCCGCGACGCTGCGCGACCAGTACCGCCTGCGTGCGATTGCGCACGTTCAGCGCTTCGAATACGGCGCTCACGTGTGCTTTGACGGTCCGCTCGGCGACATCGAGCGCGCGCGCGATTTCCTTGTTGGAGAAGCCGCGGCCGAGCATGCTGATGACTTCGAGCTGACGCAGCGTGAGACCGTTGGTATCCGGCGCGGCCGACAGGTCCGCAGTGGCCGGCACGAACACGTCGCCCGCCAGCACTTTCTGGATCGCCACGATCATCTCGTCGGCGGTGAACGATTTCGGGATGAACCCGGAGGCGCCCGCGGCGACCGCGCGCGATGCCACGCCGGTCTGCTCGTCACCCGAGATCATGATGCAGGCGGTGGTCGGAAACTTCTGGCCGATGACCTTCAGGGCGTTGAAGCCGTCGTCGCCGCGCAGATGGATGTCGAGCAGCACCAGGCCGATGTCGGGATCGCGCTGCAGGGTCTGCAGGGCTTCGGTCACGGAGGAGACGCTGAGCACTCCAGCCTCGAGCGTGCTTTGCTCGAGAACGGCGTGAAACCCGGCGCGGAACAGCGGATGGTCGTCGACGATGAGGATTTTCATGACAGTCCCCGGTATCAATCTGCCAATGAACAAATCGCAGCAGCCCCAGCTGCGAACGACACGGTTTTAGTCCCGAATGTGAGGTATGGGCCATCGTACGTCCGCACTAAGGCGGCCGGCAATTGCCCTTTGGTGCAGCGCAGTGAGACCCGCGTCACACGGCGGCCCTTTGGGCGTATGGCGCTGTCCGGCGTTCGCGGCGAGGATCAATCGCGCAATCGGTTCCCCCGTGAGAGCGTTACGCCGGCTAAGTCCACGAGACTCGCCGGCGTTTTTTTATGCCGGACTAGCAGCGGCTGCGTTCGAGCCAGGTCTGCGCTTCCGCGATGTAAGGATGCTTGCGCGGCAGACGCTTCGCCTTGACGTTCGCCCGGTAGATCTCCAGCGCCATGACGAACTCGTCCGCTGCCGCCTGCTTGTTGCCGATCGCGAAGTAGTAACGGCCCAGATTGGTGTGATCGTTACCGACCAGCGTATGACCCGTGCCGCGCAGCTGCTCGTTCAGGGCAAGCGCCTTGCAGATGTACTCTTTCGCAACTTCGAAATCGCCGAGCTCGACCATGAGCGAGCCGAGCAGGGCGTAGGTATCGATCAGATTCGGATGGCCGAGGCGGCCGAGCACCGTCTCGTACACGCGCATGGCGTGCTCGTAACCTTCGCGCGCCGCGCTCAGATTCTTCTGGGCTTGCTGCACGGACGCGAGGTTGGCCCGGTGCGTCGCGTATTTCGGATGATCGCGGCCGACCTGTTTCTCATCGAGCTTCAACGCCTGCGTCAGCGCGCTCGCTGCCGGCGAAAGCTTGTCGAGACCCTGCAGCGCGCGGCCTTTCACGTCGAGCAGGCGGCTCGTATTCATGTCCTCGTGATACACGCGGCGCTTTTTGAGGATCCCCAGGCCGCTCTCGCCCGACTTGAGCGCACCCTTGAAGTCGCCTTGGTAGAGCCTGACCGCGCCGAGCTCGTTCTGATTGGCGGCGAGCGGCAAGCCGCTGCTGCCGTAGACGTGGCGATTGATGACGATTGCCTTGCCGACTTCCTTCTCGGCCTCGATCAGCTCGTCACGGATGCGCAGCACGCGTGAATAACTGTTGTAACTGGCCGCAGTGTACGGATGCTTCTTGCCGAAGGTCGCGAGCCGGATGTCGCGCGCGGCAATCACGAACTTGCTGCCGTCGTCGATGCAGCCGCGATTGAGCAGCGCCATGCCGATTGCGTCCAGGATCGTCGCGAGCAACTCGGGCTGATCGTGCAGGCTGCAGGGAGGGCAGGGCGGGAGCGGTACGGGCGGCGGACAAGCTTCGCCGCCACCGCGGCTCATGCCTTTCGCCGCTGCGCCCGCCGGCGCAGCGCCGCCGCTCAATGCGATGACCACGTTCTCGACGCTCGGTGTCTTGCCCGCCGCCATGCCGGCGGGTGCGCGACCGAACAGATCCTGCACTGGCGCGGGCAGGCTCAACGAATCGTCCGCAATCAGAATTCGCATGGAAGCTCTCCCTGGGACTTCGGCTCTTGTTGGCGGTCAGGCGCGCGAGC
>DATBKP010000072.1:0-31691 GCA_036555785.1 Steroidobacteraceae bacterium | reverse complement strand
GTGATAGTGCTGCGAGCTCTGCGTCGCTGCTGCGAACGAGACCGGCGCAGGCGCGGCGATGTCGAGCTGCGCCGCGCGGCCCTCGCCGACCAGCGTCGTGCCCGACATCAGCCGCACGACACCGTCGGTCACGTCGACCTGCAGCGGCGTTTCGAGCGGCGGCGGAATCGCCAGCCGGACGGTGGCAGTTCCCGGCACGTGCCGAGCGATTCGCCCGCACACGTAACCGCCGTTGCCCGATTGCGCCGGACCGCGAAAGCGTCGCTCGATGCTGAAGGTCTCGACGATCATTTTGCACACCGCAGGATGGCTTCGATGCTCTGTGCGACGTCCGCATCGCTCGTCGCCCACGATGAAACACTGATGCGCATGGCGGGGGTTCCCTGCCACGAAGTGCCGCCGCACCAGCACGTCCCGTCCTGCTGAATCGCAGCGATCACGCGCCGCGTGCGCTCCGCTGTGCCGAACGAAACCAGCACCTGGTTGAGCACGACCTCGTTGAGGACTCGATAACCGGCTCGGCGCAGCTCGGTGGCGAAGCGCTGTGCATGACTGCAGTTGCGCTCGATCATGTCGACGAGCCCGCGGCGGCCGAGGGAGCGCAGCGCTGCCCAGACCTCGATGCCGCGCGCGCGACGCGAGCCCTCGGGCACGAACAGATGCGGATCGCGTGCTTCGCCCTCGATCAGGTACGCGGCGTTTGCCGCCATTGCGGCGTTGAGCGGGCGCTTGTCACGCACGAACACCAGGCCGCTGTCGTACGGAACGTTGAGCCACTTGTGTGCATCGGTAGCGATCGAATCCGCGAGTTCGACACCTGCCGCGAGCGCTCGTTTCGCCGGAGCTGCCGCGGCCCACAGGCCGAACGCGCCGTCTACGTGCAGCCACGCACCGGTTCCACGCAGGCGCTCTGCGATCTCGCCGAGCGGATCGAAGGCGCCGGTGTTCACGTTGCCGGCCTGCGCGCACACGATGGCTGGACTGTCGAGCGCGGGCAGTTGCGCGGCGATCATTCGGCCCTGACTGTCGGCGGGCACTCGCACTACGCGCTCGCGCCCGAGGCCGAGCATGCCCAGCGCCTTCAGCAGGCTGACATGTACTTCATCGCCGACCACAACTGTGATCGGCGGCGCGCCGAACAGGCCCTGCGCTTCGACGTTCCAGCCGTGAGCGCGCAGGACCGCATGGCGCGCGGCGGCGAGTCCGCTGAAGTTCGCCATCGTGGCGCCGGTAACGAAGCCGACCTCCATTGGGGCAGGCAGGCCGAGCAAATCGACCAGCCAGTCGCGACAGACTCTCTCCAGGTACGCAGCGACCGGCGACTGCAGCTCGAGCCCGGCGTTCTGATCCCAGGCCGCGGCGAGCATGTTCGCGGCACGCGCGGCGGGCAGCGCGGCGCCGGTGACGAAACCGAAATAGCGGCCGCCCGCGCTCGCCACCGTGGCTGGCGAGCCGAGCCGGTCCAGTTCTTCGAGCACGCTCGCTGGCGCGAGCGGCTCTTCCTGCAACGGCAGCGAAAAACCTTCGAGACCCTGTAGCGCAGCGGGAGCAGGAAACACTCGCCGCTGCGCGAGTTCGCGGAGATAGCGCTCGGCGCGCGCGGCGACGTCGTGCAGCAGGTCTGCCATCAGTGAGCGGCCGCTGCGCGCTCTTCCGCGCGTGCGCCGGAGAGGATTCCGGAGAGGCCGACGTTGCCTTCGTGGCAGGCGTACTCGTAGATGTGCTGATCGCTGCGCTTCAACGGAATCATCAGCGTCCACGGCCGGGTCCAGGTGTCGGGATCGTCGACCGTGATCTCGTAGTGCAGCGTGTTCGGGCCGACACGCGTGAAGCGCTCGGTCAGGCGCAGCGCGTCGGAGGCGATCAGGAAGCTGCTGCGCAGGTTGGTCGTCTCGACGACGAGCGTGTCGCCGTCCCAGTGGCCGCGCGAATCGCCGAGCCATGAGCGCACCGCGGCCGGCGCGTGCGGCCGGCCGTCGAGCAGCACGACGCGCGCATCGTGGATTTTTTCCGAATGCAGCACCACGGCGCCGGGACTCTGCACGATCTGGTAGTAGCTGTTGTAGCCCGCAAGCACGTCCGGCACGCCGAATGTGATGCAGCGCTCGCTGAGCCCGCGCGCTTCCGGACCTTCCGCGGACTGCGTCGGATAAGCCTTCATCGTGCGCCCCGCAGCCTGCGGCAGCAGCGCCGGCATGCGGCCGTCCGGCGGATCGGTGATCAGCGAAGTGCGATTGTCGAAGTCGCGCTCGACCAGCCAGAACGCGTTGTAGTTGCCGGTGGGCACGTCGAACGTCGTCGGCTGGTACTTGTGCACGTCGAGCAGCACCGCTTCGAAGATCGCGTCACCGAACGCGGCGTCGCCGTCGCCGGCGAAGATCTGCGCGTACCTTTGCTTGAGCGCGGCCACTTCCTGTTCCGTGAGGAACGCGCGGCCCTGGAGCATCGCCGGCCGTTCCAGCGGCGTCGCCGTGTTGTTGGCCCACACGCCCTGCAGATCCGGCTGACCGTCCGCGGTTCGCGGCGGCGTATAGGCCTGCGCTGCGCCGGCCACGACGATTGCCAACAAAAGAGCGCAGTACTGCATGGGCGACTCCCTGCGGCGCATGGAAGCACCGCCGGGCCCGAGGCGTCAAATCCTCACCAGTTCGCCTCGATGCCGGCCGAGATGCGGTTGCGGTGATAGTCGAACTCGCGCAGCTCGGCGCGGTTGTCCGCGTACTCGTAACGCGCGACCGCACGGAACTGCGTGCCGAGTTTGCGGCTGACGCCGAGCACGAGCTCGGTGCGATCCTCACTGGCGTTCGCTGCGACGTCGTAACTGCTGCGATCGAGCGAGAGGCCGGCCTCGATGGTCCAGTTGTCGTCCAGGTCGCGTTGCGCGTCGACCGAGAGCCGGTGTCGATCGAGGGACAGCGTCTCGTCCTGGTAGTCGCTGCTGTCGAACCGATACTCCACGTCGACGTCCCAGCTGCCGCGACGCCACGTACCGCGCACGCCGAGCTCGTGGCGCGTGCCGTCGAGGCCGCCGAAGCCGTCCAGCCCGTCGATGCCGCTGAAGCGGTAACGCACCCGCAGGCGCCATTCGTCAGTCAGCGAACGCGTCGCTTGCACGATCGCCATCGCCTTGCTCTCGAAGCCTTCGCCGTCGAGCGTCGAGTACGCGAGCTGTACGCCCGCTTCGCCCTTCCAGTCGCCGAGCGGCAGGCGATAGCGCGCACCGGTGTTCAGGCTCAGCTGGTCGAAGGTATCCAGGTCCTGGTAGTCGAGGTACACGAGACCGGCATCGAAGCGCCACGGGCCCGTGAGCGGCGCAGTGGCGGCGAATTGCAGCTCGGCGAAGGTGTCATCCGTGCCGCTGACACCGAGCACATCGCCGCCGGACACCAATGCCACGTTGTCGTCGTAGCCGGCCGCGAACGAGCCGTAGGCGAGCCAGTTGCGTTCGACCGGTTGTGGCAGCCGCGCGAGCTGCTCGTTCGCGAGCGAGCGCAAACGTTCGTCGGCGGCTTCGCGTTGCGCGCGCGCGAACCAGCTCGCCGCCTGATCCTGCTTGTTCTCTGCAAGCGCGACCAGCCCGAGGTTGTAGTGCGCCAGGGATGCCATTGCAGGCGTGCGCGCGGTTTCGTTGAACGCCGCAGCGGCTTTCGACCACTGGCCGACGCGGTAGGCACACACACCGATGTTGAAATGCACCACCGGTCCGGTCATGCCGGCCGCGGCGGCAGCCTCGAACGCATCGAGAGCAGCGGCGTAATTCTGGGTGGCGAAGGCCTGTTTGCCCGATTCGAAATGCCGGGATGCTTCGGCGGTATAGGCGTACGCAGTAAGGGGCAGGAGAAACGCGCACAGCACGGCCGCGAGCGCGGCGTGCAGGAAGGGATCAATGGTGCGGCGGGTTGTCCGGGTGATCCGGATGGTCCGGAGGGCCGGGATGATCGGGCGGCCCGTGCTCACGCCGTTCTTCGGCCTTGGCCCGGCGTGCGGCTTCGCGCTGGTCCGCGGCCTCGCGGGCTCGCTCCTGCGCGGCCTCGGAAGTTTCCTTGCCGTGCTCATTGGCGCCGGTGTCGCGGTCTTTGTCGGGCCCGGTATCCGGCTTGGACTTGTCGCCGCCCTTGTCAGGCGAGCCGGCGGCGGGAGCGGTGGCCGATGGATCTGCGGACTTGCGCGCAGGCAGCGGAATTCGGCGAACGACTTCGTCAGGCAGCTTGGCATCCGGATCCACGATGATCTGCATCGTCACGTCGAGATCGCCGCGCTTGTCCTGCTGCTGCGCGGCTGCGCTCTGCGCGAACGCGCCCAGCACCAGGAAGACTGCGGATACGACGACCGCGCGCATGATCACTTTCCGGGGCAGCTCTGACAAGCCGGTATTTGCGAGGCTGGTCATGATCGTGACACCTTCGGGTCGATCACCATGAGCTCGACCGCGACGCGGCGCGTGCGGCCCTCGTGCTCGATGACGGCAACCAGCTGGCCCTTGCCGGCCGTGCGTGCCACGACCGGCAGCGACAACAGGTTGCTGCCGCGCTCGAGATCGGCCTGCCAGTCCACGTGCCGCTCGTCGTCGAAGCCGTCGAGCGCGATGCTGCCGGTGGCAGCGATGCGGATCGTAGCGCCCTTGAGCTCGCGCTCGGCGTCGATCAGCACGTCGACGTTGCGGGTTTCGTGCAGCGTCAAAGCGAGCTGCGGCTGCGCGTCGACGGTGGAATCGACCGGCCGCATCAGGATGAAAGTCATCGCTGCGGCGGCTGCGGCGCCGAGTGCGGCGCCAGCCCAGGTCTCCCACCGCGACAGGAAGCGACGCAGGCGGGCCGGAAGCGATGCCCGTGTCTCACGCTGCTGTGCTGCCGCCCGGGCCAGCGCGCGCTCGACGAAACCCGCGCGCGGCTCGGGCGTCGGCATCCGCCGCAGCGCTTGTCGCAGGTTCTGGAAGTCGTCGTCGGCCACGTAAGGTCCTGTTTCGTCCGTCCCTTTCATACACGATCCGCGGCGATGATTCGTTCCGCGGCCAGCAGCTCGCGCAGTCTGGCACGCGCCCGGTGCAGGCGCGACTTCAGCGTGCCCAGGGGAATATCCATAATCAGGGCGAGCTCCGGAAGGGTGTAATCCTCTACGTCGTGCATCGACAACACCACGCGGTGCTCCTCGCCCAGCCGCGCCCACGCGCGTAGCAGCCGCTCCTGCGTCAGTTCCTGCTCCACGAGCTCCAGGGGCCCGGGGCCGCGATCGAGCCAGGCCTCGTCGTCGCCCGCCGTGGAGTCGTCATCGGCAGCTTGTTCGGCGCCGAACTGCACCGGCGAGCTGCGCTCGCGCCGCAACTGATCGACGAAGATGCGATACATCACCCGCAGCGCCCACGGCCGCAGCTGATCGAGCTCGCGCAGCTCGGCGAGCCGCGGATACAGGCGCAGCAGCAGCTGCTGCACCAGGTCTTCGGCGCGATCGACCGCGCCGGTCCAGCGATATGCGCAGCGGTAGAGCGCGGGTACGTGCTCGCGCAGCAGTCGCGCGAATTCGGCGGCGTCGCTCGAGTCGGCGGTACGGGGTGCCGTGCGCTTCAGCCAGGCCATGCGCCTCATTAAAAACCATCACGAGTGCTGCGGTCGAATGGTTCCGCAGGGAACCCTTCGTTGCAGGGCTCCGTGTCACCCGTGATGGGACACAGGAGAAATGGCGCATGCCCGAGCGGCCGGTGCTGACGGCTGTGATGGACAGCACGCCGGGCGAGATCCAGGTCGACGTGGATCTGGTCGAGGTCCTGCTGGCGCAACAGCACCCGAACCTCGCGACGCTGCCGCTGCGCGCGGTCGAAGGCGGTTTCGACAATTTCATGTTCCGGCTCGGCGAATCGTTCGCGGTCCGGTTGCCGCGCTCGGCGACTGCCGCGCGCCTGCTCGCCAATGAGCAGCGCTGGCTGATCACGATCAGCGATCGCCTGCCAGTGCAGATTCCGGTGCCGATCCGGGTCGGCCAGCCGGGCTTCGGATTTCCCTGGCGCTGGAGCGTCGTGCCGTGGCTGAGCGGGTCGACGGCCGAAAGTGCGCCGGTGGCCGCGCGGGAAGCCGCGCGTCTCGCGGCGTTCCTGCGCGCGCTGCACGTGCCGGCCCCCGCCGACGCGCCTCGCAATGCCGATCGAGCGGCGCCGCTGACCAACCGCGCGGCCGCGATCGCCGAGCGCATGGAGCGGCTCGCGCGCACGACAGATGTCGTCACCGATCGCATCCGCGACGCGTGGCGCGAGTCGCTGCAGGCGCCGGTCGACCCGCAGCCGACGTGGATCCACGGCGACCTGCACGCCCGCAACGTTCTTACGCTCGACGGTACGATCACGGGCGTCATCGACTGGGGCGACATGACGAGCGGCGATCCGGCCATCGATCTCGCGTGCTTGTGGATGTTGCTGACCGATGAGGCGGCACGCGCAGCAGCGCGGCAAGCTTACGGATCGAGCGACAGCGCGCTCTGGCTCCGCGCGCGCGGGTGGGCAGTGCTGTTCGGCGTCATGTTGCTCGACACCGGCCTGGCCGGCAACGCGCGCAACGCGGCCATGGGCGAGCAGATCCTGCGGCGGATCTAGCGATTCATCGGCTCGAGCTGCGCAACAGCTCCGCCAGATGCGCTTTCCACACAGCTGCAACGGTGTGCGTGCCGTGGCCTCGCGAGAGCGGCCCCACCGGCATCACCAGCGCACGGCCGTGCGGCACGCGCTTGGTCTCGCGCTCGAGGATGCCGAGCTCCGGCGGATTGATCAGGTCGTCCGCGAAATTGATCGCGAGCAACGGCGCGCGAATCTTCTCCAGCGCGGGTCCGGGATCGTAGTCGTGCGACGCTTCGAGTTGATAGAGCAGGTCGTTGGCGTCGGCGTGGCTCAGCGAATCCGCGACCGCCGCATCGAATACTTCGTCGCTGCGCGCGAGGTCCGGCATCTGCTGCTGCCGCAGGACCGGATTGCTGGCGACGAGGAACAGCATCTGCTCCGCCGTGCGCAGCCCGGGAGGTTGCTCGCGATAGTCGCCGCCGCGCCATTGCGGATCGAGCCGTATCGCGTCGATCGCGATCCGGCGCCACGCGCGATTGCGGCCGGAAATCTGCGTCGGCAGGCTCGCGAGTGGCAGCAACACATCCATCGCGTCGGGATAGCGCTCGCCCCACAGCCACGTCTGCATCCCGCCCATCGAAGTGCCCATGACGAGCCGCAGGTGCTGCACGCCGAGGCCTTCGGTGACGAGGCGATACTGCGCGGCGATCATGTCGGCGTAGCCGTAGTGCGGGAACCGGCCGTGCAGCCCATCGCTGGGCTTGCTCGACCCGCCGTGACCGATGCCGTCGGGAAGGATGACGAAGAAGCGCGCGCTATCCAGCTCGCCGCCGGCGCGAAACAACTCGCCGGCGAACTCTGGCCGCAGGAATTGCGCGCCGCTGCCGCCAGTGCCGTGCATGATCAGCACCGCGTTGCTAGCCACGCCGCGCGCATCGCGTTGCAGAGTCCCTATCGTCCGATAATGCAATCGCAGCTCCGGCAGTGTTTCGCCGGAAGCGAAGCGGAAATCTTTGACGACGAAGTCGCCCTCATGCACGGCAGGTTCGGTGGCGAAGGCAGTGCCGGCGGCGAGAGCCAGCAGGGTGCAAAGGAATTTCATGGGGCCGCATCATAGCCCCATGCAGTCCTATCGAGTCATGGCGTCTGTTGAGCTTGTGGAACGCCGAGCTGATCTTGCGGGCGGGAACCGCGGTGAGCGGCTGCGGTCGGCGGGCTCGTCGTGCTCGGCACGTGCATCTTCACGCAGACGCAGCGGTTGCGTCCCTGGTGCTTGGCGGCGTAAAGCGCATTGTCGGCGAGCTTCGCCACTGTCTGGTACGCGGCAGCTGCAGCGGGATGATGCGAAGCGACGCCGACGCTGATGCTGACGTTCGCACCAGTGCTGGAGCCGGCGTGAGGAATGGCGAGTGCCGCGACGTCGGCAACGATGCGTTGTGCCGTGGCTTCCGCGTCGGCGGCCGGACGACCGATCAGCACGGCGATGAGCTCCTCGCCGCCGTAGCGCGCCAGCAGATCCGCCGGGTTGCCGGCGACGCCGGTGCGGACCGCGTGCGCGATCCGCTGCAGGCACTCGTCACCGGCGAGATGACCGTAGTGATCGTTGTAGCGTTTGAAGTCGTCGACGTCGATCATCAGCACCGAAATCGGCAGTTGCCGCGCGGTCGCTTCGCGCCAGACGTCGCTGACGCGCGCTTCGAACGTCTGGCGATTCAGCAGGCGCGTCAGGCCGTCGAGCGCCGCCATTTCGCCAAGCAGCTGACGTTCGAGGAATGCCGTGCGATTGGCGTGCTCCAGGGCATAGGCACCGGCGCCGCCGATGACGTTCGCGCACAGCACCGCGAACGCGAGATAGATCGCGACTTGCGGCGCGATCACGCCGCCCACTCCGGCAAAGATGAGCGCGCCGAGGACGGCGGCGTTGCTGCGCAAGGCGGGCGCAAAGCGCATGCCCAGCATGAAATACAGAAAGAACGCGACGAGCAGCAGGCGGGCGCCGACCAGCGGCGCATATTGCGGTTCCGCGTAGCACGCCATCACGACGCTGCCGATGCCGAACAGCGGCGCGGCGATCTGGATCGCGGGCTGGTAGAGCCGCATGTAGAGCGGCTTGATGACCGTTGCCAGCAGGCACAGCAGGATCACCGGGACCTGCAGCCCGAAGCGCACCAGGTCGGGCACCGCGTTGCTGGAGCGGATGACCCAGTGGTCGATCATCGCGAAGCCGAGCGTGGTGCCGAGCGCGACCAGGATGCTGAGGCGCACCCAGCGCTGCGAAGCGAGCAAGTGGTGGTGACGGAATTTCGCTTCCAGCTCGGGCGCGAAGCGGAGGTTGGCGAAGCCGCCCTCGAGCGCGCGGGCAGCTTGTCGGTCGTCGCTTCCGGAACGCGCCGTGGAACGCATGGGGTAAACCGCTGCAGAGAAACCCTGGGGATGCTGCGTGACCGGCAGCGTACGACGCATCGGCCGAAAGTACCAGCCAGCGGGACCCTCAGGCTTTTGCCTGACTCAGCTTGATCCCCACCGCGTGCATCGTATCGAACAGCACCACGCAATTGCGGCCGGCAAACTTCGCTCGATACAGCGCTGCGTCAGCGTGCGCGAGCAGCTGCCGCAACTCGTAGCCCGAGGACGAGGTCACGGCCACGCCGAAGCTGGCAGAGACCGACGAACCCGGGCTCGTCGCATCGGTGGCGATCGTCGCGATCGCGGCGCGCAGCTGCTCACAACGCTGGCGGGCATCGGCGAGGCTGCAGCCCGGCAGCAGGATGCAGAATTCCTCGCCGCCGAAGCGGCCGAACAGATCGCTGGCCCGCAGGTGCGTGCGGCACGCCTGCACTGCCTGGCGCAGCACGTGGTCGCCGGTTGCGTGCCCGTATTTGTCGTTGATCGATTTGAAGTGATCCAGGTCGCACAGGATCACGCACACTTCCTGCTGCAGCTTGCGACTGACGTCCAGCGCGCGCTCCGCCTGCGCGATGAAGTACGGGCGATTGTCGATGCCCGTGAGGCCGTCGACGCGCGACAGCTTCATGAAATGCAGCTGCGAGCGCTTGGTGCGATAGGCGAACAGCGCGATGAACACGGCGACGAGGATCAGCAGCGCGATGTACAGGCGGCTGGTCTCCACTGCTTTCTTGCCCAACGCCTGCTGCAGCTGCAGCACTTCGTTCTGCTTGTTGAGCGCATCGATCTGCAGCCGGTTCGCCGCGGCTTCGTGCTTGGCGCGCTCGTACGCGATCTGCCGCGCGCTGACGTCGTCGAGATAGCCCTTGTCCGCTGCCGCGTACTTCTCGTGGTAGGCAAGCGCGGATTTGATGTCGCCCTGCTGCGATGCCAGCTGATACAGCAGGCGATAGGAAGTGACCAGCGGCTCCGTGTACTGCTCCTGCTTGCGCGGCTCATCGCCGATTGCGCGCAGTGCGAAACGCTGGGCCCCGGCCGCGTCGCCGGTATTGCGATAGGCCGTCGCCAGCAGCGATTCGTACTCCGTGATCAAGCGGCGATAGCGCGAGGCGCGCGCTTCTTCGTAGTGCTCGCTGAGCAGCTTGATGGCGTCGCGATTGCGGCCCTGGTCGATGTACGAGCGCGCAATGTACGTGCGTATCGCATTCGCGCGCAGCCGCTCACCGATCTCGACGCACGTATCGATCGCACTCACGAACGGCGCGACGTCGCCGCGCAGCCGGCCGCTGCGATACAGCGCTTCCAGCCGCATGTGCGAGCTGCGGCAGATACCGCGGCCGGAAGCATCCTCGCTTGCGATCCGGTCCGCGTAGCTGAGGCCGAGGTCGTATTCGCCGACCTGGTTGTACAGGTAGCCGACGACAGCCAGTCCCTGCTGGCGCGCATCCTTGTCGGCAACCTCGGGCAACAGCGTCAATAGCGGCCCGAGCTGCTTGAACGCTTCGTCGTATTGCGTCGCTACCGCCTGTACGTTCGCGACCGTTGCAGTCGCCCGAAAGCGCAGCGTGACGTCGGTCGAGCGCTCCATGATCGAGCGCAGCAGCGGCACGGCGTGCTCGTAGTCACCGGCATAGGCCGCCTGCCAGCCCTTGAGATACGTGAGGTACTGCTGCTGGAGCGGCGCGAGGCTCGCGGCCTGCGCGTCGAGCTGCTGAATGAGCGCGACGAATTCAGTCGGGCTCGACGACTTCACGCCGTCGGCGCGACGCAAGAGCTCGTCAGCCTCCTGCGACGTGAGTGCCAGCGCAGCAGCGGCGAACAGCATGCACAACGCCGCCACCCCGCCCGACACGAAGCGCCGGACGGAACCCTCGCATCGCGATGTCGGCGAATGCGCAGGCACGGGCGTGCAGCGGTCGAAGCGGTCAGGCGAGGCGCACGGCCTCGTCGTCCTCTTCTTCCTCTTCCTCCTCTTCGTCGTCTTCCTCGTCCGGCTTCTCGATCAGGCAGCACACGTTCGGCTGCGCGCCGAGCAGCTCGCCGAGGCGCAACGCGTCGTCGGCCAGCAGCGCACTGCGTAGTTCGGGTTCGATCCCGGTCGTGGCGAGCGCCCGCTCCAGCTCCGCCGCAGGGGCGTGGCGCAGGCGGGCATTGCCTCCAAGCTGCTCCAGGAAGTCGATGGGATCCGTCATTGCTGTTTTCTCCTCGCTATCAGCTGGCCCTGCAGCCCGGGCCCGTTTACATATTTTGGCCGGCGCAAGCGTACGCGGAAAGCTCGTCCGTGGGCAGCCGAGCAGTGCACAGACGGAACACTTAGCGGCGTGGCGGCTGCCAGGAGCGGCGGTATGCGGACCACCGCCACAGGCTCGCGGCGCGGTCCTGCGGCGAGGCGTTCGGATGGCGCACCAGGCCGGCGCTGCGTGCCGCGCTCGCCGCGGCCGCATGGTCGCCGCTGAAGCGCACCCACACCTCGTCCCAAGCCAGTGCGGCGAAGGCATGAGCGATGACGGCGATCAGCGCCTCGGCCGCGACGCCGTACGCACGCCCGGACGGCACGAGCATCAACCCCAGCTCGGCCGTGCGCTGCGCACGATCGAAGTTCTGCAGGCTGCACAGACCGATTGGCCGCTGTGTTTCCTTGAGTGCGAGTGTGAGGAACACGGCCCGCGGCGGGTCGCATTGTGTAGCTTTGATGACGCTGCGGAAGGCTTTGAGCGCCGCCGCACGCGTCCACGGCGGCCCGATGTGACGCATCGTCTCGGCGTCGCAGAACAGGTCGCAATACAACTCGCGGTCGCCGGGGCCGAGCGAGCGCAGGACCAGCCGCTCGCTGCTCAGCTCCAGCCGGCGATCGAGCTGCGCGAGGCGCTCGCGGATCTGCTCGTCCGGCTGCAGCGCCGCCGCTGGCGGAATGACGACCGTCGCATGCATGTCGATGTCGATTGCCGGCAGCTGCGCAATGGTCGTCCGCTCGATACGCGGTTGCTGCGTCGGCAGCGTCGCGACCTTGTAGACGATCGCCTCGTGTCCGGGATCGTAGTCGCGGGTCAGCACGTCGACGAGCACCTGGCGATAGTGGCCGCCGGTGGCAAACCGCATCAGCGACCGGTCGCCGGCGACGCCGACCTGCCACAGCACCAGGTACGCGGCAGGATCGATGCGACGGCGGTACAGCATCAACTGGCTTGCTTCGAAGTGCTGGCAGCCGTAGCGGCCGGGATCGATCCCGAGGTCCGCGTACAGGCAGTCCTCCGCCGAAACGCCCGGCTCCATGCGCGCCTCGTACCCCTCGCGGCGCGCCAGCTCGATCGCTTCGTGAGGCACGCCGGCGAACACGCCCGGATGGCCGTAGAACGCGCCGCAGACTCGCTTGCCGGCGCGTACTTCCGCCAGCATGGCCGCGACCATCTGCCGATAGCTCTCGGCGCGCGACTTGCCCTCGCGGTAGAACGACTGGAGGCTGCGCACGTCCGCGTTCATCTTGCCGAGCCACAGCTCGACGATGCCGTCGGAGGTTGCGGCGAACACGACGTCGGCTTCTTCGATATAGCTGCGGCTGAGCGGCGTGAGATGCGACCCCAGCGTCATGCCGACGCCGACGCACACCAGGCTTCCTGCTGGCGCAGCCTCCTGCTTCATCTACTGGGCGTCGGGCTGCACTTCGGGCCGGGCAGCGGCGAATGCGGGCAGGGTTTCCAGGTGAGTGCTGATGCCGACGAGCGTCGGGAACGGCGCCAGGTCGGTCTTGAAGCGGCGCGCGTTGAACATCTGCGGGACCAGCAGGACGTCGGCGATCGACACGGCGTCGCCGAAGCAGTAGCGGCCGCTCGCGGAGAATTCGCGCGCCTGCACTTCCAGGCCGCGGAAGCCTTCGGTGACCCAGTGGCGATACCACGTGCCGATGCCGTCGTCGTCCTGTTTCAGCTGCTCGCGCAGGTAATTCAGCACGCGCAGGTTGTTCAGCGGGTGGATTTCGCAGGCGATGGCCATCGCCATCGAGCGCACGCGCGCGCGATCGATCGGATCGTCCGGCAGCAGCGGCGGCGCGGGATGGCGGTCGTTCAGGTATTCGATGATTGCCAGCGATTGCGACAGCACCACGCCATCGATCGCGAGCGCGGGAATCAGGCCCTGCGGATTGAGCGCCAGGTAGTCGGGCGCACGATGCTCGTTGCGGGCGAACGCTTTCGGCAGCGACTCGTACTGCAGCCCCTTGAGGTTGAGCGCGATACGTACGCGAAACGCAGCCGAGCTGCGGAAGAACGTGTACAGCTTCATGCCGCCACTGCGACCAGCAGTTCCTCGACGAGCCAGCGCTTGAGCATGCCGGCGGCTGCCAACGGCACCGCATCGGCCTCATGCCACTGGCACAGCACCTCGCACATCGCGCCGAACGTGCCGCCGGCGCGCATGACTTGCAGGGCGGCGCTTTCGGCAGCGTCGAGCGAGCGATATTGCGTTTTCAGATCCTGCCGCCACAGCAGCCAGGGCTGCGGGCTTGCAAGAGTCGCGGGTTGTGGCGGCGTCTGCTCTTCGGACAGCGCCTTGAACAGCGCCTGCGCGTTGGTCGCCAGTTCGAGGTATTGCACCGACGGATGAAACTGCAGGCGCAGGTCGCCCCAGTCGCCCGGCGCAACGGTCGCGAGGCATTCCACTCCCACGGCGCTCGCATCTGTCGCGTCGAACGAAGCCGCGAGCGCCCATTCCCAGTGCGCCAGCTCCGCGAGCCAGGGCTGTTCGGGATGCGACTGCTCGAGCACCTGCGCCAGGCGATCGCCGAACCAGCGGATCGAGGCGAAGTGCGACGGATGCGCGTCGACATACGCCGCGGCGATGGCGTCGAATTGCTCGTCGCCGAGCAGCTGTTTCAGACGCGGCATGTTGGCAGCGAGCGCGTCGGCCAGACGGATGCGGTAGGCGTTGGAATAGACGCCGAGCCGTGTCGCGATCGGAACCACGGATGAAGCATTCACCGCGCGCTCGATTGCAGCGTCGCCACGCAGCACGTGACGCTGAAAATCTCGCTGCAATCCAGAAAGCGCCGTCACGCAGCTTCCGCCGTTAATGCAATGGACCGCGCGCGGTCGAGCTCGGCCAGCAGCACCGGCAGGTCGGGAATCTTGTCGTCGCGCTCGATCATCGTCGAGACCGCGCCAAAGCGCGCGACCGCGCTGGCGTACAGTTGCCAGACTTCGTCGCAGACCGGCTCGTCGTGAGTGTCGATCAGATACGAGCCCATGTTGCTGTGCCCGGCGAGATGGAACTGCTGCACGCGCTCGACCGGGACGCCGCGCAGGTACGCGAGCGGATCGAAGCCATGATTGACGCTGCTGACGTACACGTTGTTCACGTCCAGCAGCAGCTTGCAGTCGGCGCGCTCGGCGATCTCGCGCAGGAATTCCCATTCGGTCATTTCGTCGGCGGCGAAGCTGACGTAGGTGGAGACGTTCTCCAGCACCAGCTGGCGGCCGAGGATGTCCTGCACCGCATGCACGCGGCTCACGACGTGGCGCACCGTCTCCTCGGTGAACGGCAGCGGCATGAGGTCGTGCAGATTGACGCCCTCGACGCCGGTCCAGCACAGATGATCCGACACCCAGGCCGGCTGGACGCGTGCCGCCAGCGCTTTCACGCTGCGCACGTAGTCGAGATCGAGCGGGTCGGTGCTGCCGATCGAGAGCGAGACGCCGTGGAGCACGACCGGATAGTGCGCCCGCAGCTGCTCGAGAAAGTGCAGCGGCCGGCCGCCGGGAACGAGGTAGTTGTCGGTCAGGGCTTCGAGCCAGGCGACGCTGCCGCGATGCTCGCCGAGCAGTGCCTCGTAGTGCTGAGGCCGCAGCCCGAGCCCGAATCCGAGAGAAGAAGACACGTGGGGGATGGACATCGAAAGGGCGGCGCGGAGGAGTTCCGCGCCGCCATGAGCCTTCAACAGATCAGCTGTGAGCCTTCGCCTTGGCGGCGTCGCACTCTGCCTTCGTCATCGACTTCACGCCTTCGCCCTTGCAGGCGTTCTTGCCGGCGCAGTCGTGCTTCGCGGTCTTGCACTCGCTCGTGCCCTTGCACGCATTCACGCCTTCACACTTCACTTTCGCTTCGTCCGCAGCATGCACTGCCGACAGCGGGGCGGCCGTGAACGCGATCGCAGCGGCTGCCGCGAGCGCCAGGCCGGAAAGTCTCTTCACCGAGCTTGTCTTGTCGTGGGCCATCTATGCCATTCCTCGTTGATTAGAGTGTTAACGACGCTCCAGGTCCGACTGGTCGAAAGCGGCCGAGGCCCTTTCGACGTCGCCCGGCAAAAGACGTAACTTTTACCGTGCTGACGGAGCGCGTGAGTATACGCGCGACGGATCGGGCTGGATGCAAATCGCGCTTTTTGCAACGCAGTGGCCGCTATCCGGTCTGCCACTAAAAAGGGCGGGCGACTTGCGCCGCCCGCCCTCGGTTCAACGGTCGGACTCGGGTCCGAACGTACGTCAGCACATCAGCTGCGTTGGCGCACTTCCATCGCGTCCTTGACCTTCTTGACGCCGTCCACGTCGCGCGCCAGCTGCAACGCGCGGTTGCGCGCTTCGTCGGTCTCGACGAAGCCGCTCAACTGCACCGTACCCTTGAAGGTCTCGACATTGATCTGGTGCGCCTTCGTCACGGGATCCGCGACCAGCGCTGCCTTGACCTTCGCGGTCACCACACCGTCATCGACGGCTTGCCCCGCCGGCTGCTGGGTCGGCGTGCTGGCGCAACCGCCCACCACCGCCGCAGCCAGCAGGGCGGCGAGCAGGGCGGCTGCCGTGCGTCTGTGCTTCATATCCCCATCTCCTCGCGTGAGCCTCTGACTCTAGCCGCTGCCGTCGCGGCGCTGCTCGGCGGCACGCTTGGCGGCGTCGAGATCGCGATCGGCACGGTCCTTACAGTCCTTCTGCGCATCTCCGCTCATGGCCTCGCACTTCTCCGTCGCGACCTTGTGGCTCGCTTCGGCCTGCGCGACGGCGATCTTGTAGTCGTTCTTGGCGGCAGTTTCACTGGCCTGCTGCGTCTGATCGGCCACATCGTTCGGGTCGTGATCGGCCTGCGCGTCGGCGACGTCCTTCTGCGCATCGGCCGCATTTTCGCGCGCATCGGCCTGTGCATCGGCCACGTCGCGTTGTGCGTCCGCCCGGGCTTCCGTTACGTCATGCTGCGTCTGGGCAGGCGATTCTGCCTTGTTGCAGCCCACGAGCGCGAGTCCGGCCAGTGCCGCGATCCAAAATACGTTCCCCTTCATGTCAGTGTCCTCGATTAGCTACCCACCGTAGAAACCCACGCCTCAACCTGCGGGTTCCGTTGCAAAAATTCGCTGGCGGCGCCCGCCGCACCCGGTGGCAAATGCCGACGGCGGAACCAGAAAATGCGCGCACACGTTTCAGTGTTTCTGGGTCGCGCGCCTTTGTGCGCGATCCACGGACGATCCGGGACGATCCATTGCAGGCTTTCGACACTCCGATGGAGCCGCCGAGCTCCGCGCCGCCGCGCCCGCTCCCGCCCGTGACCGGCGGGCGGGTGCCGCTGCACGTCATCGCCATCATCGTGGTGTCGATAGCGTTGCTGGTGATCAATGCCTCGCTGCTGATCATCAACACGGCCGCGACCATGGATTCGAACGCGCACTACGCGCGCTCCACCGAGATCAAGCGCGCGCTGATCACATTTCAATCGGTCATCACCGCCGCGGAATCGGCCCAGCGCGGCTACCTGCTGACCGGACAGACCGGCTACCTGGAGCCTTACCACGTCGCGATGCGCAGCTGGCGCAAGCAGATCGATCTGCTGCGGCAGCTGACCGTGGACGATCCGAAGCGGCTCGCGGACATCACTTCGCTCGAAGGGCTGACGACCGCTGCCGTCAGTCGACTGGAGCAGACGATCCGCAGCAGTCCGCAACCCGGTCCGCACGGCAATGCCGACGTGGCCGGCACGGATCGGGCGACGCAGACGATGGACCGCGTGCGCGGCGTCGTCGACCGCATGATGAGCGAGGAGGACTCGCGCATCGAAGCCTCGCGTCGCGAAGTGCTGCGCGACATGTGGGTCGGCGCCGGCGTCGCCGTGCTGGCGACGGTCGTCACCGTCGCGGTGCTGATCGCTCTGAACAAGCTGCTGCAGCGATACGTGCGCGACCGCGAAAGCGCCGAGCGCGCGCTGCGCGAGGCCAATCAGCGCCTGAACGATCTGGTCGAGCAGCGCACCGCCGAGCTCACCGAGCTCTCGCAACACCTGATTCGCGTGTCGGAGGAGGAAAAGGCCAAGCTGGCGCGCGAGCTGCACGACACGCTCGGCAGCAATCTGACCGCGATCAACATGGACCTGAATTGGATCCAGCGCCGGCTGCCGGAGAGCCCGCGCGAGGTCCGCGAGCGGCTGCAGCGGGTGCTGCAAATGCTGGCCGACACGGTCGAGCTGAAGCACGAGGTCATCGAGGGATTGCGGCCCAGCCACCTGGACAACCTGGGTCTCGCCTTCGCCATGCGGGCCCACTGCCGCGAGTTCACCCGCCGCACCGGGCTGCCCTGCGACATCGAGGTGCACGAGGATTTCGACGACCTGGATCCGTCCTGGTCGATCGCGTTCTACCGGATCGCGCAGGAGGCGCTCACCAATATCACCAAGCACGCCCAGGCCGCCCACGTGCGCATCAGCCTGGCGCGCGAGCCGGACGGGGTTCGGCTGCGCATTGCCGACGACGGCGTCGGGCTGACCGACGAGGCGCTGGCCAAGCCGAAGTCACACGGAGTGGTGGGCATGCGCGAGCGCGTGCGCGAGATGGGCGGGACGTTTGCGATCCGCCGGCCCTCCAACGGCCGGGGCACCGTGGTCGAGGCGTTCATCCCGAATCCCGGCAAGGCGCCGGCCTGGAGCGCCGCGTAGGACACGGCTGACACCGGCCGCCCGGACGGCGTCGGGGAGCCGAGCGAGAAATGAATCGCGCAATGTCGGGAACATTTCGGCATCGCCGTGCAGTTGTGTCAGCTGAAGGCCGCGTTCCGGCCAGCGTTCGTACGTATAGGGGCTCTCTATGGAAAACCCGATGACCGACACTGTTCCGGCACGCGACGCGCGCGCGTATTTGGGGCACGACACCGACGCTCGCGCGGAGTTGCGGGAGCTCTCGGTCCTCCAGGTTCCGGTCGGCACCAACCTCGCCGACGTCGAGCGCTGGATGATCTTCGCCACCCTGCAGAAATGCGGCGGAAACAAGACGCGCGCGGCGGCGTTACTGGGCGTAAGCCTGAAGACGCTCTACAACCGCCTCAATGCCTACCGGGCCCAAGGCCTGGTCATGGACTACGCAGCTACGGCCGGGCGCGATATCGAAATCACCGGCATGCATGCGGAGCTCGTGGGCGAACTCACGGAGGTACCCGGGTGATGTTGGATGCGAGAGAAAACGAGGGTCAGAATACTTTCCAGCAGGTGCAAGCGCCGATCCGGGTGATGATCGTCGACGATCACGCGATCCTGCGGGCCGGCGTGCGCGAAATGCTGTCCGAGGAGGCGGACCTGCAGGTGGTCGGCGAAGCCGGCTCCGCGGAGGAGGCCTCGCAGCAACTGCGCGAAGGGCTGAAAGTCGATGTGGTGGTGCTGGACATCACGCTGCCCGGCCAGAGCGGCATCGACCTGTTGAAGCAATTGCGGCGCGACCGTCCGGAGCTGGCGATCCTGGTGCTGAGCATGCATCCGGAGCGCAGCTTCGCGGTGCGGCTGATGCGCGCCGGCGCGAACGGCTACGTGCCGAAGATGATCGTGCCGGAAGAGCTGGTGAAGGCAGTGCGAGCCGTCGGCACCGGCCGGCGGTACATCACGCCGCTGGTCGCCGAGCTGCTCGCATCGGAGTGCGCAGCGGACGAAGAAGGGCCGCTGCACAACCGCTTGTCGGAGCGCGAGCTGCAGGTTTTCACCCGCATCGCCCGCGGCGTCTCGCCCGCTGTCATGGCGAACGAGCTGGGCTTGAGCGTGAAGACCGTCAGCACTTATCGCGCGCGCATCCTCGAGAAGATGGGAATGCGCAGCAATGCAGAAATCGCCGCCTACGCCGTCCGCAACCAGCTGGTCGAGTAGGGCGGCGCGCCCTCCGCTCGGGCGCGGCAGCCGGCTCTTCCCAGTCGCCATGGGAACGGAATCCGTGCCCGGGTCCGACAGCGACACCGGCACGCATCCGGCGGTGCGCGCGCTCGGCCAGGCGGAGCTGACCATCTACATCGTCGAGGACTCCGAGGCGGTCAAGGAGCGGCTGATCGAGTCCGTCGAGGACATCCCGCACGCACGTGTCGTCGGCAGCGCCGACGGCGTCCAGGACGCGCTGGAGGGCGTGCGCGCGCTGCAACCGCGCGTCCTGATCCTCGACATCCAGCTGCGCGGCGGCAGCGGCTTCCGCCTGTTGAAGCTGATGCGTGCGGCCGGGCTGAACCGGCCGGAGACGATCATCGTCGTCACCAACTACCCTTCGGACGACTACCGCACTGCGAGCCGGGAGTGCGGCGCCGATCATTTCTTCGACAAGGCCTCGGAGTTTCACAAGGTCCGCGAAGTTCTGCTCGAGATGCGCTAGCAGTCGCGAGCCATGGACCCAAAGGCCTTACCTGTGCGTTGCCTGCTCCGGTGGTTGATTTGGACATTGCGCAACACGTCGCATGGACCTCCCCAGGACGATGGGGGCACCCGCTGAGAACCCATCGGACGCCATGTAGACGGCTGCGCACTTGAGGCCGCGCCCATCGGGCACGGCCTCTTTTTTTGTGCGCTCGATTCGAGGTGCGCCATGTCATCGATCCCACGACGCGCGCTACTGCTCCTCGCCTTCATTGCAACCGCGGCGCTTGCCCAGCAAACCGAGGACAGTCGTCCGGTTCAATCCACGCTGGACCACGGCAGAGACGTCGATCGCACGCGCATGACGCAGTCGCCCCTGTCCAAGACCGTGACGCCCGCATCGTTCGCGGCGAAGGCGGCGGCAATCGGCGAGGCGGAGATCGAGCTCGGCCGGCTGGCCATGCAGCAGACGCAGGACCCGCGCGTGCGCGACTACGCGCAGCGCATGGTCAACGATCATCAGGCCGCCGCCGCGAAGCTGCAGCAGATCGCCGCGCAGGAGAAGCTCGAGCTGCCGCAGGTGCTGGACGCGGAGCACGAGGCGCTGAAGCAGAAGTTGTCGGAGCTGAAGGGCGCGGCCTTCGATCGCGAGTACGCCAAAGCGATGGCCAAGGGTCACGATCAAGCGGTGGCGCTGTTCGAGTCCGCTTCGCAGGCACCACAGATGACGCCGCGGCTGAAGGAGTTCGCGGCCGCCACGTTGCCGACCTTGAAGCAGCACATGCAGCTGGCGCACGAGCTGCACGCCAGGAGCAGCGCGCACTAGTTCGGAAACCGCCGCGCCGAATCACCAGCGGCGCTGGTTCACTCGCAGCTGGTTGTGAATCTCGCGCACGCCGCAGCCGTCGACGAGCTCTTCGACTTCGTACTTGGTGCGCCTATCGATGACCGAGCCGCGCAGCGTGGCGGCCTGGTCCTTCACCTCGACTTCGATGTCGCTCGCGTCGATGTGCGGATCGTCGCTCAGCCGCTCGCAGATCCTTTCCAGCAAGCGCTCGTCCGAGCGCTGGTAGCCCTTCGGTCCCCGGCCCCGATACGAGATCGGCTCCGGCCGCTCGCTTTCCGGCGTCCAGTCGGACGGGTCGCTCCACGCGCCTTCGCCTGCGTAGCCGAAAGCACCGCGAGTACCGGTCGCGCTCGCATGCGAGCTCGGCGCGGTGCCGAAGCCGCCGCCGTAGTGACTGCCGGCTCCGTAGTACTGATCGCCGGCGGCGTCGCTCGGCCACTCATGGTCGAACTCGCGATAACGGGCCGTTTCGCGCCCGGTGCGAGAGCGTTCGTATCTTGGGTAACGGGGCATGGCGTTGCTGCTCCGGGATTGCGCACGATATTGCTTGAGTAAGCACTCGTGCTGCGCCGAGGTTCCGGAACGCCGAAAGCGCCGACAGAAACGTGCGGCAGCGCCTAGGCAGGCGCCGCAAGCGAAGGACATCGCGAGCGCGCTACTTCTTGTGCCGGTCGTCCGGCACCAGGTTGCGGCTCCAGTCCGCGCGGGTGCGCGTCGAATCGTATTCGACCGCGGTCTCCGAATGCGTGCTGCGGCATTCGTCCTGCCAGCGCACGACCAGGTAACGGCCGGTGCGCAGCTGCCAGACGTCGCCGCGCAGGTCCATGTCGCTGTCTTTCAAACGGACGGGATCGCCGACGCGCAGCCGGCTGTGTTGCTCTTCGCTCATTGACGCTCTCCTTCACCCGTAATCGGCGCGAGCGTGCGCGTAGCCTAGAGCGACTGGCACCGCAGATGGATTCGGGGAAAATCGCAATCGCCGCAGGCGATGCTCAGGATGAGCAGCGGGTCACGAATGCGCCTGTGAACACAGTCACAGTTTGTAAGAGCTGCCGCGCGCGCCGCGCGGTCTCACTCGGTCCACCAGCCCATGAACTCTTCGAAGCTGATGCGGCCGTCGCCGTCGCCGTCGGTCATCTCGAATGCCAGCAGGCATTCGTCCTGCGTCAGATCCTGATCGAGCGCGAGCAGCAGCGCGGCGAATTCCGCGACGACGATCCAGCCGTCACCGTTGCTGTCGCAGCTGTCGAAACTCTCGCGCAGCTCGGCGAGCTCGTCGGTGCTGAGATCTTTCATCGCTGTCTCCCTGGTACGCGCGGTCCTCTGGCGGGACCCGCGCGATTCTACCGGGAGCCGCCGAACTTCTCTGCAAAGAAATCGCCTTCGTTCCAGCGCGGCGCGCTGGCCGCGTTCGCCGCCTCCAGCAGGATCCGCAGCTCGACGCGTGCCAGGTCGGCCGCGGTGCCGTAGTCGAGCGGCAGCGTCAGGTCGTCGCTCGGCTGATGGTAGTTCGACTCGCGGAACTGCTTCTGCAGCGCGCCGACGTCGATCGCCGGGTCGCGCCCCTGGTAGCCGCTCTTCAGCTCCAGCGCCGGCACGCCGTGCCGGATGAACGAGAACTGGTCGCTGCGAATGAAGCTGACTTCCTCGGGCGCCGGATCCGGGCTCAGCCGGTAGCCCTGGGCGGCGGCCGCGTTGCGCGCGATGGTCGCGAAGCTCGAGTGCTCGGCGCCGATCGCGACGAAATCGCGCACCGGGGCGAGCGGCAGCGGCATGTCGATGTTGATGTTGGCGACGATGAGCCGTCCGTCGTCGCGCGGGTGCTGCGCGAAATAATCCGAGCCGAGCAATCCCTTCTCCTCGGCAGTGACCGCTGCGAACAGCACGCTGCGGCGCGGCTTCGTATTCGACACGTGCAGCGCGCGCGCCATCTCCAGCAGGATGGCGATGCCGATGGCGTTGTCGTGGGCGCCGTTGTAGATCGAATCGCCGTTGACGGCCAGACCGCGTCCGAGATGATCGAGGTGCGCGCTGACCACGATGACCTCGTTCCGCAAATCGGGATCCGTACCGGGCAGCACGCCCAGCACGTTCGTGCTCTCGGTGCGCCGCAGGCCTGTAGTCGCCGACAGCGTCAGCATGCCCGGCAGCCCGAAGCCCTGCGGCTCGCCGGCGTCCGCGGCCGCCAGGATGTCCGTGAAGCTCGCCGCGGCGTTCTCGAACAGGTGCGCCGCCGCCTCGTGATTGAAGCGAAACCGCAGCTTCAGCTCCGGGAACGCGCGCTGCGGCTTGCCGTCGGCATCGAGCCAGCGCATCTGCGGCGTCCAGCTCATCGCGACCACCCGGTCCCAGGGCAGGCGCTTCTCGTCCACCGCCGAGGCCACCGTGATGGCGCCCACCGCGCCGCGCTCGACCAGCGAGCTCCACTTGCGCTCGCTCCACGAGTAGTAAGCGCGCTGCGAAGTCGGAAATTTCGCCGGCGCGCCGCTCAGGATCACTGCGATGCGACCCTTGAGATCGACGTTCTCGAAATCCGTGTAGCCGAGCTCGGGCGCGTCGACGCCGAAGCCGGCGAACACGAGCGGCGCGGTCAGCGTGGAGCTTTGCGAGAGGAAATCGGCGGAGGGCAGGTAGTGCGTGCCGTACTCGAATGCGTACGTCTGATCGTCGCGCACCAGCTTCGCGGAGGAGCCGGGCAGCACCGGCGTCGCTTCGAGCAACGGCACCGATTGCAGGTAGGTGTCGTTGTCGCCGGCCGGCGCGAGACCGGCCTGGCGGAACTGCGCGGCGACATACGCGGCTGCTATGTCGTAGCCGCGCGTGGCTGCCGCGCGTCCTTCCAGCAGGTCGCTCGCGAGAAATTCGACGTGACTGCGGATGGCTTCGTCGCGCACCACGTGCGTGGACGGAAGATCGGCAGCGTTGCCAGTGACCGCCGCGGCGGCGAGCAACAGGGCTGTCACAGCGCGCATGGCACTCCGTGATGAAAAGCACGACAGGGGGGCGCATTGTAATTCACCGGCGGTTCAGCGCCTGGAACTTAGCTTGAGCCTGCGGCATCCTGCCGATGGTGCTCGACATGGCTCGTGGGTCCGCACAAGTGGTAATTCGGCGCTGGTGTCTGGTCGGCGCCGTCGCGGCTGTTCTGCAGGGGTGCGGCATCGAGCCGTACCGGCCGCCGCAGCCCGCGGCGCTGATTGCTCCCTCACCAGCGCCGACCCCCTCGGTGGGTGACGACATCGCGCTGCGCGCCATCTCGCTGCTCGGCAAGCCGTACGTGTGGGGCGGTGCCGATCTGACCGGGTTCGATTGCAGCGGGCTGGTGCGCTTCATCTACGACCAGGTCGGGATTCCCGTGCCGCGCACGGCGGCCGAGCAGTTTTCAGCGGCGAAGCGCATCGACCTCGACGGCCTGCAGCCGGGCGATCTGCTGTTCTTCCGCACGCAAGGCCAGCGGATCTCGCACGTCGCGATCTACACCGGCGAAGGGCGCTTCGTCCACGCGCCGCGCAGCGGCCAGCCAGTGGAGTTCCGGATGCTCGACGACGAGTACTACCGGGCGCACCTGGCCGGCGCCGGCCGGTTGTTCTAGGTTTTCTTTTTCCGCTTCGGCGGGCTCTTTGGCGCGGCCTGTTCCGCGGCTGCGACCTCGGCGGCCGGGCGATTCATCCGCTCGCGCACCAGGCTGTCGACGACCGACGGATCGGCCAGCGTCGAGGTGTCGCCGAGCTGGTCGTGCTCGTTCGCGGCGATCTTGCGCAGGATGCGCCGCATGATCTTGCCGGAGCGCGTCTTCGGCAGGCTCGGCGCCCACTGCAGCAGGTCGGGCGCGGCGATCGCGCCGATCTCCTTGCGCACCCACTCGCGCAATTCGCTGCGCAGTGCCTCGCTCGGCGCCTCGCCGGCGTTGAGCGTGACGTAGGCGTAGATGCCCTGGCCTTTGATGTCGTGCGGATAGCCGACGACCGCAGCTTCGGCAACCTTCGGGTGCGCGACCAGCGCGCTCTCGATCTCGGCCGTGCCGAGGCGATGGCCGGCGACGTTCAGCACGTCGTCGACGCGGCCGGTGATCCAGTAGTAGCCGTCCTCGTCGCGCTTCGCGCCGTCGCCGGTGAAGTAGCGACCGGGGAAAGTCTTGAAGTACGTCTCGATGAAGCGTTGATGATCGCCGAACACCGTGCGCATCTGGCCCGGCCAGCTGTCGGTGATCACGAGGTTGCCCTCCGCGACGCCTTCGAGGGTTTTGCCGTCGCCGTCGACGATCGCGGGCTTGACGCCGAAGAACGGCAGCGTCGCCGAGCCGGGCTTCTGGTCGATCGCGCCCGGCAGCGGGCTGATCAGGATGCCGCCGGTTTCCGTCTGCCACCACGTGTCCACGACCGGGCAGCGACCGTCGCCGACGACGCGGTGATACCACTCCCACGCCTCGGGATTGATCGGCTCGCCGACCGAGCCGAGCAGCCGCAGCGTGCGGCGCGACCAACTCTTCACCGGTGCGTCGCCTTCGCGCATCAGCGCGCGGATCGCTGTCGGCGCGGTGTAGAAGATCGTGACCTTGTGCTTGTCGACGGTCTGCCAGAAGCGGCCGGCGTCCGGATAGGTCGGCAGGCCTTCGAACATCAGCGTGGTCGCGCCGTTCGCGAGCGGTCCGTAGACGATGTAGCTGTGCCCCGTGACCCAGCCGACGTCGGCGGTGCACCAGTAGACGTCGTCGTCGCGCACGTCAAAGATCAGCTCGTGCGTCATCGACGCGTAGACCAGATAGCCGCCGGTCGTGTGCAGCACGCCCTTGGGTTTGCCGGTCGAGCCGGACGTGTACAGGATGAATAGCGGATCTTCCGCATCCATGACTTCCGGCGGGCATTCCTTCGGCTGCGCCGCCAGTGCTTCTTCGAACCAGTGGTCGCGTCCCGACTGCATCGGTGCGAGCGAGCCGAGACGCCGCACGACCAGGACGTGCTTCACGACCTCGCTGCCCGGCGCGGCGAGCGCGGCATCGACATTCGCTTTGAGCGCAATGCGCTTGCCGCCGCGCAGGCCTTCGTCCGCGGTAATCACCACACTCGAGCCGCAATCGGCGATGCGCCCCGCCAGCGACTCGGGCGAAAAACCGCCGAACACGACCGAGTGCACCGCGCCGATGCGTGTGCACGCCAGCATCGCGACCGCAGTTTCCGGAATCATCGGCATGTAGATCGTGACGCGGTCGCCTTTGCGCACGCCGAGCGACTTGAGCGCGTTCGCGCACTGACACACGCGCTCGTAGAGCTGGCGGTAAGTGACGCGCTCCGACATCCGCGGATCGTCGCCTTCCCACAGGATCGCAGTCTTGTCGCCGCGCTTGGCCAGGTGCCGATCGAGGCAATTTGCCGCGACGTTGAGCTTGCCGTCGTAAAACCAGCGGATGCGGAAATCCTTTTGCTCGAAGCTCGTGTCCTTCACCTTCGAATACGGCTGCACCCAGTCGAGCCGCCGGCCGATCCGCGACCAGAACGAATGCGGGTCGCGCACCGACTCCTGGTACAGGCGCAGGTAGTCGGCGTGCTTGAGGTGGGCGAGGGCGGCGAAGTCTTCGGGGACTTTGTAGATCCTGGAGCTCATCGGGTCACGGGGTTGCGAGGGCTTGCCGGACGCGCTGCGCGTGCTCGGCGAGCACGGCTTTGTCGGCCCAGTCGCGGTTATGCGAGCGCAGCGGCACGCCTTCGTAGCAGGGAATGATGTGGAAGTGGATGTGGAAGACGGTCTGTCCCGCCACGGTCTCGTTGAACTGGATGATGCGCATGCCGCCGGGATTGAACGCCTGCTGCACGCCGCGCGCGACGTGCTGCGTGGCCTTGATCAGCTCGGCGAGCGCGGCCGGCTCGATATCGAAGAAGTTGCGCGCCCGCGCTTTCGGCACCACCAGCGTGTGGCCGTCGGACTGCGGCATCGCGTCCATGAACGCGACCGCGCGCTCGTCCTCGAACACTTTGAAGGCCGGCATCTCGCCGCGAATGATCTTCGCGAAGATGTTGTTGTCGTCGTACATGTCGATCCCCGCTCAGATGCCAGCTTTGGCGAGCGCATCCACGACCTGGCGAATGGCGCTGCCGAGCGCGGGATGCTCGACCTCGAACTGCACGGCCAGCCCGTCGAGCTGCTCGATCAGCGAATGCTGCTCGCCGGCCGTCGCCGGCTTGCCGAGCAGCCGCGTGATGTCGCCGAGCAGCTCGATCAGTCGCTGCCGCAGCTCCGGATCGTCGATCGATCCGGTGCGGGCCAGCTCCGCGTGCAGGGCCGCGAGCCAGTCCTTGAGTTCAGTCGCCACTCCCACGCCTCCACTGCGGACGAGGGAGTCATTCTAGCAGTTGTTTTCCGCGTTGCGCCGGGCCTATTCCTTGGGCTGTTCCTGTCCGGAGGGCGCCGACGCCGCCGGTGCCTGCGCGACTTTCTTGCGCGTCAGCCGCACGTCGTACTGCTGCTCGAGCTGCGCCAGCTCGCTGTCGTCCAGCCGCCTCATGCCCATGACCGTCGCGGGCGTGCGGAAGCCGGGACTCGAATCGACGGCGACGATGCGATCCATGCCATAGCCGCACAGCATGCCGTCGTGATTGCGGTCGACGACTGCGATGGTGTTCGCGAACTTGAGCTCGGGCATCGGCATCGACAGCTCGACCAGGTAGGCCTTGCTGTGCGTCGGCGCCCAGATCACCATCTTGTTGCGATCGAGGACCTTGAAGTCGTTGATGGTGCGCGCGAACACGCACTCGTCACGGCGCGACTTGCCGTTCTCAGCGGTGGCGTGCGCGCTGGCGCCCGCTGCCATGGCGATGGCGACAGCGGCGGCCAATAAAGCGTTCTTCATGATGACTACTCCTACTCTGCACGAGTACAGAATGAGACCGAAACGATGAATGGGTCCTTAACTGCGGACCTTGCGCGTGCAGGCTAGCGCCCGGGACGGGCGCCCTTCTGTCATCGGGGCGACACAACGGAAATCGAGGCCGCTGCAGCCGGCAGGAAAGCGCTGTCGGCGCAGCCTTAATGCAGATTTAAGGAACTATTTCCGACGCGGCTTGGCGCGCGCCGTGGCCACGGCTGTCGTCGGGTCGTCCGGCCAGTAGTGCTTTGGATAGCGGCCCTTCAGCTCTTTCTTCACTTCCGCGTAGCCGCGTGCCCAGAAGCTCGCCAGGTCCTTCGTGACCTGCACCGGCCGGTGCGCGGGCGACAGCAATTGCAACGTCAACGGCACGCGCCCGCCGCCGACAGCCGGAGTGGCTGCGAGGCCGAACACCTCCTGCAATCTCACGGCGACGGTTGGCGCGCCCGAGTAGTCGATCGGGATCCGTGAGCCGCTGGGAACCTGCAGATGCGTCGGTGCGAGCTCATCGAGACGCTGCCGCTGATTCCACTCGAGCAGCGCTGCGATGATCCCGGTCATGTCCAGTCGTGCGAGATGATCGCGCCGGCTCATCCCCGTCAGCCACGGCGCCAGCCAGGTCTCCATGTTCGCTGACAGCGCAGCGTCGCTCGTGTCGGGCCACGGCTGCTGGGGCCGCGTGTCGACCTCTCGCGCAAAAGCGAGACGCTGACGCAGCGCCTGCGCTTCCCTGGTCCACGGCAATGCTTGCAGTCCGAGCTCGCGAATGCCATCGAGCAGCGCGCTCAGCACGCGTGCGCCGTCCGGATTCTCCAGGCGCCGCTCGCCCAACCTGATCGCACCCAGCCAGCGCTCGTCCTGCGCGACGACGGCTTGTTCGCGCGCATCCCATTCGAAGCGCTCGCGGTGCTCGATCAGCGCAGCGAAATCAGTTTCCAGCGCCGTGCGCGACAGCGGCGCCGCGAGTCGGATCAACGCTTCGCGCTCGCCCGCGTCGAGATCCGCGACAACCAGAAACTCTGCTTGCGCAATGCTCTGTGCGTCAGTCAGGCGCGCGCCACGACCACCTGAAAGCAAGTAGCGACCGCCCGCGCCGCGCGACTGCGCGATGCGATCCGGATATGCGAATGCCAGCAACCTGCCCGCATCTTCGGCCCCTGCCCCGCTCGCGGCGGACAGCAGGGAGGGGGCCTGCCTTTCGAGTATCTCCACGCTCCGCAACGCCCGCTGCCGGGCCCCGCCATCGACGCGAGCTTCTGCGGCCACGTGCGGATCGTCGACGCGTCCGCGACGCAGCGCTTCGATGCGCAAGCGAAGATCGGCGTCGCGACGACCGCCGCTCCAGCGCAACAGATCGCGTTCGCCCAGCACCGCGGCGATCTCCAGAGCGAGGCGCCGGACTCCGAGCTCTGCGCCGCGCACGATCATGTGAGCCAGGCGCGGGTGCGTTCCCAGCTGCGCCAGCGCACGGCCGTGCTGGGTAATCCTTCCTTGCGCATCGATGGCTTCCAGCGAGTGCAACAGGTCACGCGCCTGTGCGAACGTCGCAGCGGGCGGCGGATCTAGCCAGCGCAAGCTGCCTGGATCCACGATGCCCCACTCGGCCAGATCGAGCGCCAGCGGCGCGAGATCCGCTTCGAGGATCTCCGGCGTCGTCTGCGCGGCGAGCGAGGCGTGGTCCGTTTCCGACCATAGGCGATAGCACACACCGGGGCCGAGACGACCGGCGCGCCCGCGACGCTGATCCGCGGACGCGCGCGAGATCCGGGCGGTTTCCAGGCCGCTCATCCCGGTTGCGGGATCGAAGCGCGCACGCCGCGCGAGTCCGGAATCGACGACCACGCGCACGCCTTCGATCGTCAGGCTGGTCTCGGCGATGTTGGTGGCGAGCACGACCTTGCGGTGCTGTGGGTCGCCGGGCCGCAGCGCCGCGTCCTGCTCGGCAGCCGACAGGTCGCCGAACAGCGGCAACACCGCAACCTGTCGGGGCAGGTTCTGTACTTCGAGCTGTCGCTGCGTGCGGCGGATTTCCGCCTGGCCCGGCAGGAACGCGAGAATGTCGCCGTCGTCGTGCTCGATTGCATGCGCGATCGCTCGTGCCATTCGCACAGCGACGTCGATATCGCGCGCGCCGCGATTCACCGCGCCACCGCTCGTCCAGTGCGTCGCGACGTCGAAAGCCCGGCCTTGCGCGGTTACGACCGGCGCGTCGCCGAGCAGTTGCGCCACTGCACTCGCGTCGAGCGTCGCCGACATCACCAGGAGCCGCAGATCCTCGCGCACCTCGGTCTGCGCATCGAGGCACAGCGCGAGCCCGAGGTCGGCGTTGAGGCTGCGCTCGTGGAATTCGTCGAAGATCACCAGCGCGACGCCTTCGAGCGTCGCATCGCGTTGCAGCCAGCGCGTGAGGATGCCCTCCGTGACGACCTCGATGCGCGTGCTCTTGCCGGCTCTCGATTCCAGACGCGTGCGATAGCCGACAGTCTGTCCGACCGGTTCGCCGAGCATTTGCGCCATACGCGTTGCGACGGCCCGCGCCGCGAGGCGGCGCGGCTCGAGCATCACGATTTTCCCGGCCGGCAGCACCTGTTCGTCGAGCAGCGCGAGCGGCACGCCGGTCGACTTGCCGGCGCCGGGCGGCGCCTGCAGCACCACGTTCGCGTGCGCGGCCACCGCGGCCCGCAGCGCGGGCAGTGCCGCGTCGATCGGCAGAGAGAATTGGGGAATCTTCACAGCGCTATGGTAGCGGTTGTGTACACTCTGGCACCCGACTGATCCGTATCAGCAATACCAATTCAAGAACGGGGGACTCAATGAAGTCGGCGCGTCAGCTCGGTTCCTTGCTCCTGCTCGTCCTGATTGCCGGCGTCGTCGCTGCAGCCGATCTGCCCAGCGCGAAACCGGAAAGCGTCGGCATGTCGGCGCAGCGGCTCGGCCGCCTGAAGAGCGAGATGCAGAAGCTCGTCGACGACAACCAGCTCGCCGGCGTGGTGACGATGGTCGCGAAGGACGGCAAGGTCGTGGCGTTCGATGCCGCCGGCAAGCGCGATCTGCAGAGCGCGGCACCGATGCAGAAGGACGCGATCTTTCGCATCTACTCGATGTCGAAGCCGATCACCGGCGTCGCCATGATGATGCTGTTCGAAGAAGGCAAGTGGCAGCTCAACGACCCGGTGTCCAAGCACATCCCCGAGTTCGCCAACCTCAAGGTCGCGAAAGTGAATCCGCAGACCGGCGCCGTCACGCAGGTCGCGCCCGAGCACGCGATGACGATGCGCGAGCTGATGTCGCACTCCGGCGGCCTGACTTACGGCGTGTTCGGCAGCACGCCGGTCGACAAGATGTACACGGACGTGAAGGTGCTCAATCGCGACGAGCCGCTGCAGGCGATGATCGACAAGCTGGGCAAGATCCCGCTGCTGCATCAGCCGGGCGAGCGCTGGCATTACAGCGTGTCCGTCGACGTGCAGGGCTACCTGGTCGAGAAGCTGTCGGGCCAGCCGTTTCCCGAGTTCCTGCAGCAGCGCATCTTCGCGCCGCTCGGCATGAAGGACACGGCGTTCTATGTGCCGCCGGAGAAGCTGAATCGCTTCGTGTCGTTCTACACCTACGACAAGGATCACAAGTTCGTGCCGCACCCGAGCGACGACTTCACCAAGCCGCCGGCAGGGCCGTCGGGCGGCGGCGGACTGGTTTCGACCGCGACCGATTACCTGCGCTTCTGCCAGATGCTGCTGAATGGCGGCGAGCTCGACGGCCATCGCCTGCTGTCGCCGCTGACCGTGCAGCTGATGCACTCCAACGTACTGCCGGCTAGCGCGCGTACGATGGCGCCCGGCACAGGCTTCGGCCTGGACTTCGCCGTCGTCGAGGATCCGGTCGCGGCCGGCGGTTACGGCGGCGAGAGCACGTTCTACTGGGGCGGCTATGCCGGCACGTGGTTCTGGATCGATCCGGTCTATAACCTGATCGTCGTCGGCATGATCCAGCAGCGAGCCGACGGCATGCCCGATGTGCGCGCACTGTCGCGGAGCCTCACCTACCAGGCGATCCTCAAATGATCGATCGCGCGCACCGGCGGGTGATCCTCGCATCGTCGCTCGGCACCGTGTTCGAGTGGTACGACTTCTATTTGTACGGCGCGCTCACCGCCGTCATCAGCAAGCACTTCTTCAGCGGCGTCGCCAACGAGACGACGGCGTTCATTTTCGCGCTGCTGGTGTTCGCTGCAGGCTTTGCCGTGCGGCCGTTCGGCGCGATTCTGTTCGGCCGGCTCGGCGACATGGTCGGGCGCAAGCACACGTTCCTGATCACGATCGTCATCATGGGCGTGTCGACCGCGCTGGTCGGGGTGCTGCCGACGTACGCGACGATCGGCGTCGCCGCACCGATCGCGCTGATTGCGTTGCGGTTGTTGCAAGGTCTGGCGCTCGGCGGTGAGTACGGCGGTGCCGCGTGTTACGTGGCCGAGCACG
>DATBKP010000071.1:0-99943 GCA_036555785.1 Steroidobacteraceae bacterium | reverse complement strand
CGCGCGCAGAAAACCGGCGAATTCGTGCAGCATGCGCCGCAGCGGGAACAGCAGCGCTTCGGTGCTCCTGACCTCGAACTCGAAATCGAAGCGCGCGGCGTAACGATGCGGCAAACGGAAGACCGGCCGCGGATCGGGGGCCGCACCGATCAGGCGATCGAGAAAGTTGCCGAGCTGCACGCCGAAACGCTTGATCACGGCGGCGCGCGGCAGCTCCAGCAGCAATCCTATCGTGCGCACGCCTGCCGTATGCAGCGCGCCGGCGATCTCGGGTTCGAGTGCCAGCTGTGCGATCGGCAGACTGCGAATGCGCAGTTGCAGCGCCGTGGGCGAAGGAATGACGACACGAATGCCGGCGCGCGCCAGCAATGCAGCGCCTTCCAGCGTCGGCCCGATGCCCAGCTGGTAGCTGTAATGCAGCAGCCCGAGCTCGCGCTCCAGCGCTGCGATGAAATTGCGAAAACCGCCGAACAGCGTGAGGCTGCCGCCGATTTCCAGCCACAACGCGCTGCTGCGCGCCTGGCGGAAATCCGCTGGCACTTCGCTGCAGATCACGGTGCTGCTGAACTGGTAAGCCCAGGCTGCCAATCGGTCGAGCGCGGCAGTTTCCGCGGCAGGGCTGCGTTCCAACTTCTGCACTTCGGGGCAGAGTGCGAGCGCCACCGTGTAGTTCATGTCCTGTTTCAGGCGGGCGTGCTCCGCGGCCTGATTACAGCAGACGATCCAGCGCGCGCTGCCTTCGCAGGCTGTCACGACCAGCGGGCTGGCGGTTTCCTCGGAGCGCAGCGCTTCCAGAGGCAATTGCGGTAGCGCTATGCACAGCCAGAGCATGGCGTTTCGACCTGGACGGATACGCCGCTTCGTCCGCCGCGGCACTTGAGGACGTCGATCTGCAGTGCGTTGCTTGCGGCTCGCCGCAGCTTCAGGCGCAGCGCAGCCGGCGAAGATTCGCGTGCAGCATCGACGGAGCGATACAGAAATCCGGTGCTGCCGCCGGCCTCGGCGGCGAGTTGCAGCCGGCGGATCTCGCGGTCGCGGATCGTCGCCGGCCAGGCGAGCACGGCGCCGAAAGATCTACAGCGCAGCGACTGTTCGGCCGCCCACAGGATGTCCTCGGCTTGCTGCGCCTGGATCACGAGCACTCGTTCGAGTCGCACGCCGAGCTGCGACAGTGCAGGCGCAAAGGGAATGTAAGGCGGGGCGATCAGCGTGACGTGACGCCCGGCTCCGGTGATCCGCGCCAGCGCCGGCAGCAGCAACCGCAGCTCGCCGATTCCAGTGGTGGCCGGCATGAGCTCGACGACAGTTCCTGCCTGCCAGCCGCCGCCGGGTAATACCGCATCGAGTTCGGTCCAGCCGCTCGCTTCGACGACGGGCGCAGTCACTGCGCGGCCGTTGCGGCACAGCCAGGCCAGCTGCTGCAATGTCTCGGCTCGATTCATCGCTGCGCGCCGGAGCAACGTTCACGAACGACGACCCGGGGAGAGCGCGGTGCGAATCACGCCCGTCGCCAGCCCTTCGATCGCAAACTCCTGTTCGCGCAAATCGATCTCGATGGGCGCATGCGCGGAATTGGCGGGCTCGAGCCGCACGAGCTGTCCTTCCCGCCGGTAGTACTTCACCGTTGCTTCGTCGCCGATGCGTGCCACGACGATCTGGCCGTTGCGAGCCTGGTACGTGCGATGCACGGCGAGCAGATCGCGGTCGAGGATGTCCGCATCCTTCATGCTGTCGCCGCGGACCCGCAGCAGGAAATCGGCGGCCGGCCGGAACAGGGCGGGATCGACGTTCACGTAATCCTCGATGTTCGCGGCCGCCAGGATCGGTGCGCCGGCGGCAATGCGCCCCAGCAACGGCAATCCCGGCGGCGCGGCCTCGGCGAGGCGAATGCCGCGCGAAATTCCGGGGATCAGCTCGATCGCTCCCTTGGCGGCGAGCGCCCGCAAATGCTGATCGATGCCCTGGCGGTTCTTGAGTGCGAGGCCCGCGGCGATTTCACCGCGCGTCGGCGGCAGGCCGCCGTGGTCCATGAATCGGCGGATAAAAGCCAGCACTTCCAGCTGCTTGGGAGTGAGATCGGGCATGTGAGAATCAGTACCAGACGGATGTCTGGTACTGAGTCTAGGAGCGTTCGGCGCTCACTTCAAGTCGGGCAGGTTTACCCCGGCGCCCTACATCGAAGCGCCGGCGTACGGCGTGGAAGTCAGCGAGCTCGCAACGATCCGCGTGTGATCCGGCGCCCCGGTACGCGCATAGCTGTTGAGCTTGTTGTACAGCGTCTTCAGGCTGCAGCCGAGCACCGCTGCCGCGCGACGCTTATCGCCTTCGCAATACTCCAGCGTCACCTCGATCAGCGAACGCTCTGCCTCGTCGAGACGCGAGCCAAGCGGCACGTGCAGCCCGGCCGGGCGCGGCTGCTCGACCTGCTGCGGCACCTGTGTCGCCATCGACATCGTCAGGTCGAGGTCGAGCACGTCGTCGGCGAGAATGAAACTGCGCTCGACGGCATTCTTCAGCTCGCGCACGTTGCCCGGCCAGCGATACGTGCGCAGCGCTTCGGCGAACGTCGGCGAGAAGCGCTTGTGCGTGCTGTTGGCGCGATTGAGCAGGCCGAGGAAATGCTCGGCGAGCGGCGGCACGTCACCCGCCCGCTCGCGCAGCGGCGGCAGGTGCAGCGGGAATACGGCGAGGCGATACATCAGGTCCTCGCGCAACTGCCGGTTCGCCACGGCTTCCGTGACGTTGCGATTGGTAGCGGCGACGACGCGGATATCGGTCTTGATCTCCTGCGTGCCGCCGACCCGATAGAAGCGGCCGGTCTCGAGCACGCGCAGCAGCCGCGTCTGCATATCGAGGGGCATCTCCGTGACTTCGTCCAGAAACAGCGTGCCGCCTGTAGCGCGCTCGAAGACGCCGGCATGGGAGCGCGAAGCTCCGGTGAAGCTGCCCTTCTCGTAGCCGAACAGCTCGGCCTCGATCAGTGACGCCGGAATCGAGCCGCAGTTGATCGCGACCAGCGGTCCCTGCGCGCGGTGACTGAGCAGGTGAATGCATTCGGCCACCAGTTCTTTGCCCGAGCCGCTCTCGCCCATGATCATCACGGTGGCTTCCGTGGGCGCGACGCGCTGGATCAGCGCGAACACCTGTTTCATCGCGGGCGAGCGGCCGAGCAGGTTGCCCAGTCCGTTTTCGTGCAGCGTAATCCTCGCATCCACTTTGCTTTGATCCTCTTTGCGGAAGTCGAACGCGCATGCACGCGTCCAGATGCAAATTCTTCAAGCGCACCTGCGGTTCCGTTGTAATAAATTTTTTCTTGTGGGAACTCGCTCAATACCTATCGGCAAACTTGCCACGAAGTGCTTAGCCGTCGGACGACGCGCCGCCTGCTCGTCAGTCCATGTATGTAATCCACGTCGCACGCTGCAGACAGCGCTCTGTAGATTTTCCATGGCGGCATAGAACTTGCCGCTCCGGCCAGCGCGCGCGCTTTCACGCGCAACGTTGCACAACAAGAGACCGGAGAGAGCATGACCTTGCACAGCGACGCAGCGAAGACCGGAACGGCAGCGCGTCACACGTGGCTTGCAGCGGCGGCGGAAGACGAGCTGGTCGCGCCCGCGACGCCGCGCAGGATCAGCATCTTCGGGCTCGGCTACGTCGGCGCTGTCTCGCTGGCATGCCTCGCGCGGGACGGTCACGAGATGACCGGCGTGGACATCGATGCGACGAAGCTCGAGATGCTGCAGCGAGGCCAGGCGCCCATCGTCGAGACCGGCATCCAGGAGTTGACGCGCAACGTCGTGCGCAGCGGCCGAGTCACCGTGACCGCATCGGTGCGCGACGCGATTCTGGCGACGGACGTGTCATTCGTGTGCGTCGGCACGCCGGCGCGCGCCAACGGCAGCCAGGATCTGGACGCCATCACGCGCATCGCGCAGCAGATCGGCGCCGTGCTGCCCGAGAAGAGGACACGTCACGTCATCGTCGTGCGCTCCACGGTCAAGCCGGGCACCGTCGAGGAAGTCATCCAGCCCGCGCTCGAAGCGGCGTCGGGCCTCAGGGCCGGCAGCGATTTCAGCCTGTGCTTTCAGCCGGAATTCCTGCGCGAGGGCACGTCGATCCACGACTACGATCATCCGCCGCTGAGCGTGGTCGGCGCGAGCGATGCCGAGGGCGTCGCCGCGCTGCGCGGCATCTTCGGTCATCTGCCGTGCGAGTTCGTCGAGACTTCGATCCGCACCGCGGAGATGCTGAAGTACGCGTGCAACGTGTTCCACGCGCTGAAGGTCACGTTCGCGAACGAGATGGGCCGGATCTGCCAGGCCGCCAGCGTCGATCCCCACGAGGTGATGCAGCTGCTGTGCAAGGACCGGCAGCTCAACATTTCGCCGGCCTATCTGCGACCCGGCTTCGCGTTCGGCGGCTCGTGCCTGCCGAAGGATCTGAAGGCGCTGCTGTACCTGGCGAAGAGCGCGGACGTGGCGGTGCCGATGCTCGCCAACATCATGCCGAGCAACGCCGCGCACATCGAGCACGCCATCGAGCAGGTGCTCGCCAGCGGCCGGCGGCGCATCGGCATGCTCGGCCTGAGCTTCAAGACCGGCACCGACGATCTGCGCGAAAGTCCGCTGGTGATCATGGCGGAGCGCTTCATCGGCAAGGGCCTGCAGCTGTCGATCTACGATCCGCACGTCAACGTGGCGCGGCTGATCGGCGCCAACCGCCGCTTCATCGAGGAGAGCATTCCGCACATCGCATCCGTGATGACGGGCGACGTCGAGCAGCTCGTGCGCGAAGCCGACGTGCTCGTAGTCGCGACCCGTACACCCGAAGTACTGGCGGCACTGCACGCGCATACGCGTCCCGAGCAGCTGCTGCTGGATGTCGCCGTTCTGCCCGATCGCGAAGCGCAGCAGGCGCGCTATCGCGGCGTGTGCTGGTAGACGAGGGTGCAATGGGCGTCGAAGGACAGACTGTGAGCTCCGCGGTAGCCATGGCGGGCGCGGGCCGCCGCGTCCTCATCATCGTCGAGAATCTGCCATGCCCGTTCGACCGGCGCGTCTGGCAGGAGGCGCGGACGCTGGCCGCGGCCGGCTATCTCGTGTCCATCATCTGCCCGAAAGGCAAGGGCTACGAGCAGAGCTTCGAAGAGATCGACGGCATCGCGATCTACCGCCACGTGCAGCCGTTCGAGGCCAGCGGCGCGCTCGGCTATCTCGCCGAGTACAGCTGGGCGCTGCTCGCCGAGTTCGCGCTGTCGCTGCGCGTCTTGCTGGAACGCGGCTTCGACGCCATCCACGCGTGCAATCCGCCCGACACGCTGTTCCTGATCGGCGGCTTCTACAAGCTGTTCGGCAAGAAGTTCCTGTTCGATCACCACGACATCAACCCTGAGCTGTACGAGGCGAAATTCCAGCGCCGCGATTTCTTCTACCGGCTCATGCTCTGGCTCGAGCGCCGTACGTTCGCGACCGCCGACGTCTGCGTCGCGACCAACGAGTCGTATCGCCGGATCGCGATCGAGCGCGGCGCGCGCCTGCCGGAAAAGGTATTCGTCGTGCGCAGCGGGCCGGATCTGCGGCGCCTGCGCATGCTGCCGCCGACGCCCGCGCTCAGGAATGGCAGGCGCTATCTCGTCGGTTACGTCGGCGTGATGGGCCGGCAGGAAGGAATCGACGGCCTGCTCGCGTCGGTGCAGCACATCGTGCAGGTCATGAAGCGCACCGACATTCAGTTCGGGCTGGTCGGCGGCGGCACGGAGCTCGCGACGATGCGCAAGCTCGCCGAGCAACTCGGCGTCGCGGACTACGTGACGTTCACCGGGCGCGTGCCGGACGACGAGCTGCTGGCGATGCTGAACACCGCGGATGTCTGCGTGAACCCCGACGTCGCCAACGACATGAACGACAAGTCGACCATGAACAAGATCATGGAGTACATGGCGCTCGGCAAGCCGATCGTGCAGTTCGATCTCACCGAGGGCCGCGTGTCCGCGCAGGACGCGTCGCTGTACGCGCGCGGCAACGATCCGATCGACATGGCGCAGAAGCTGGTGGCACTACTGGATGACGCGGAGCTGCGGCGTCGCATGGGTGCCGCGGGACTCGAGCGCGTCAAGACCGTGCTGGCGTGGGAGCACGAGGCGCCGCGACTGCTGGCCGCCTACGACGAGCTCTTCAAATGAGATACGTCGCGCTGGCCGCAGGTTTCGACGGCACGCTGGCGCGCGACGGCCGTTGCGACGAGCGTTGCATCGAAGCCTTGCGCGCGCTCGCCGCGACCGGTCGCAAGCTGATCCTGGTGACGGGGCGCGAGCTGCGCGAGCTGCTGGAGATCTTCCCCGAGGCGCGTCTGTTCGACTACGTCGTGGCCGAGAACGGCGCCGTGATGCATCGGCCGGCGACGCGCGAATCCGAGATCCTGGCGCAAGCTCCGCCGGAGATCCTGCTGCAGGAGCTGCGCCGGCGCCACGTCACGCCGCTCACCGTCGGCTCCTCGATCGTGCGCACGGTGCAGGCAAACGAGGCCGAGGTCAGCGCCGCGTTGCGCAAGCTCCAGCTCGATTTCCAGCTCGTGACCAACCCCGGCGCGCTGATGATGCTGCCGGCGGGCGTCAACAAGGCGTCCGGCGTGTGGGCGGCGTTGCGCGAGCTCGGCGTCGCGCGTCACAACCTGGTCGCGATCGGCGACGGCGAGAACGATCTTGCGCTGTTCGAGTTTGCCGAGCACGCGGTGGCCGTGCAGAACGCGGACCCGCTCGTGAAGCGCGTCGCCAACCGCACCACGGCGGGCGCGTACTGCGACGGCTTCCTGGAACTCGCCCGCGATCTGATCGCGACGGACCTTGCAGACGCAGTGCCGCGCTACAAGGTCGCCGTCGGCGTGCGCGAGAACGGCACGGCTGTCGAAATCACACCCTGCCACGACTCGGTGCTGGTCCACGGTCCCGAGGGCAGCGGCAAAGCCGCATTGTGCAACCGTCTGCTCGAGCGTTTCCTGGCGAGCAGCTATCAATGCTGCATCATCGGCGCGGAAGTCGGCGGGATGCGGGTGCCGGGCGAGGTCGAGCTGTTCGGCGACGCGCACGAGGTGCCGCGTCTCACCGACGTTCTCACTGCGCTGGATCAGCCGACTGCGAGCGTGGCGATCAATCTGGCGGGCCTACCGCTCGAGACGCGCCCGGTCTTCATGGATGCGCTGCTCGTGCAGCTGCAAGCGCTGCACGACCGGCTCGGCCGGCCGCACGTCGTGCTGATCAACCAGGCGCATTGCTTCCTCACGGACGGCGCGCTTGCGTCATCGGCGCGGCTGGCGGAAGTGACCATGATGTACTCGACGGCGGAGCCCGAGCGGCTGCCCGCGCGGATCCTGGAGAGCGTGACGCTGAAGTTGAACAGCGCGACTCAGGCGGTGATGGCAGGCGGCGCGGAAGCGCGCATCTCCCGGCTCGTTGCCGGTTGCTCCGACGCGCTGCCCGAATCCGCGGCGGCGACCGCTTCCGGATACTGAATGATCTCTTCGACGCGGTAGTCCTTCAGTCCGCGTGCATGCGTGAAGATGATCAGCTCGCCGAGCAGGCCGAGCGCGAACACCTGCATGCCGAGCACCAGCAGCAGCGCCGCGAGCAGCAGCGCGGGGCGGTCGGCCAGCGGCTGGCCGAACAGCAGGCGATCCAGTCCGAGATACGCGATCAGCACCGCGCCGATACCGAACGTCGCGGCGCCGAGCATGCCGAAGAAGCGCAGCGGCTTCTTGGTGAAGCGCATCAGGAAGAAGATGCTGAACAGGTCCAGCAGGTGATGCATGTACTCGCGCGGCCGATAGATGCGGCCGTGACGATCCTGCGCCGACTGTCGCACCGGGATCTCGCTGACGCGAAAGCCGAGCCGCATCGCCAGGATCGGCAGGAAGCGATGCTGGTCGCCGTAGAGGTCGATCTCCTCCAGCACCTGGCGGCGCATGGCGCGTACGCCGCAACCCAGATCCCGCAGGCGCGCGCCGGTGACGAAGTTCACGAGCCCGTGGAACGCAGAGCGCCGCATGCGGTCGAGCGCATTGCCATAACGCGGCCAGCGATAGCCGATGGCCATGTCGGCAGTGCTCAATCCTGCGAGCAGCTTGCGGATGTCGCCGGGATCGACCTGCGGATAGGCGGGCAGCGTCAGGATCGTGCCGCCGCTCGCGCGCTCGAATCCGGCAGTGAGCGCAGCCGCCTCGCCGAAAGTGCGCGTCAGGTTGACGATGGTGAATTCCTCGCCCTCGCGCAGCAGCGCTTCCAGTGCACGACGCGCCTCCGGGCGCGGACCGTCGAGCACGAAGATGAACTCGTGGGTCGCGCCCGTGGCGGCGATCCCCGTGCGGTACTCGCGATAGAGCGCACCGATATCGGCGGCGCGGCGCGTGCCGATCGGCACGATGACGGAGATCGACGGCGGTGCGGCTTGCGGCTTCATGGTGGTCTATAACGTTCGATCCGCGCCCGGGTTGCGTGCGCCGGCCAGAATCGTCTGCGTCAGCTTGAGGAATTCACGGTCACGGACGTCGCCGCGGGCGTAGATCAGCTCCGCCAGCGCGCCGCCACACAGCAGGATCAGCCCGGAGCTGAGAAAAATCACCCCGGATCCCGCGATCGGCAGCGAGAACGCGTCCTGGCCTTGCAGCATCAGGTCCACGGCGGTTTCGCCGAACGCGAAAAAAGCAAGCGCGAACAGCGGCAGCGACAGCAGCGCGAACCAGCGCAATGGACGCGACGCGAAGCTCGCGATCGTCTTGATCACCATCAGGTCGAGCAGCACCTTGTAGATGCGCGACAGCCCGTACTTGGACTCGCCGAACTGGCGAGCGTGATGCCGCACGCGGATCTGCGCCAGGCGCGGGCCGGCGATCGACGCCATCGCCGGGATAAAGCGGTGCATTTCCGAGTACAGCGGGATGCGCTTGATCAGCGCGGCGCGGAAGGCTTTGAGCGAGCAGCCGTTGTCCTTGATCGGCACGCGCGTCACCTTGCCGATGAGCCAGTTGGCGATGCGCGAGGGAATCTTGCGCGTGATCAGCTTGTCCTGGCGGTTGTGGCGCCAGCCGACCACGACGTCGAAGCCGGCCTCGATCTGCTCGAGCAGCAGCGGGATGTCGGCCGGATCGTTCTGCAGGTCGCCATCCATCGTCACCAGCACTTCGCCGTTGGCGTGCTCGATGCCCGCGGCCATCGCGGCCGTCTGCCCATAGTTGCGCCGGAATTTGACGATGCGCAGGCGCGGATCGCTGCGTGCCAGCTCGGTCGCGACGGCGACCGTGGCGTCCTTGCTGCCGTCGTCGACGAACACCATTTCGAACGAGCGGCCGAGACCGGCGAGCGCCTGAACGATCGCCTGGTACAGCGGTCGCACGCTTTCCTGCTCGTTGTAGAGCGGGACGATGACCGACAACGCGGGCACTCCGGCGCTCGTCGTGCGTTGTGGAGCGACGATGTTGCCCTCCAGCGTTGTACTTTTTGCACCAGACATGTCTCGATCCAACGTTCTTACAACCGCAATTCGCGCTGGCGGCCGCCGCGCACTGAACTTTCCGACAGGGTTTCGCTGGGTTGATTGCCGTCGTCCGCGGATCGCGGACGGGTCGGCGACTGCAGCGAGCGACACTGCCGATCGTTGGCACATCACCTGCAAGGGCCAAGCCAACGTGCGAATACCAACGCTTTCCCTTGCCGCCGGAGCAACCTGAATGCAGCTGCGTAGATTTTTCCTGACGGTGCGACTGCTCCTGCTGAGCGCGGCCGCCTACTTCTGCGTCGTGACCGCGTCCCACGCGCAAGCGACCGCCGGCTACACCGTCAAGCCCGGCGACACGCTGGAAATCTCGGTGTGGAAGGAGCCGGACCTGCAACGCACCGTGCTCGTGCGTCCGGACGGCCAGTTCTCGTTCCCGCTGGTCGGCGAAGTCGATGCGCGCGGCAAGACGGTCATGGATCTAAACAAGACCGTCAGCGACCGGCTGACCAAATACATCTCCGGCGCGGTGGTCACGATCTCCGTGACCGAGATCAAGGGCAACAAGATCTTCGTGCTCGGGCAGGTCAACAAGCCCGGCGAGTTCATCGTCAACCCGAGCGTCAATATCATGCAGGCGCTGAGCATGGCCGGCGGCATGACGCCGTTCGCAGCCACCAACGACATCATCGTGCTGCGCGGGCAGGGTACGCAGCAGAAGGCGATGGCCTTCCGCTACAACGACGTCGTCCGCGGCCGCAGCCTCGACACCAACATAGAGCTTCTGAGTGGAGACATCGTTGTCGTGCCGTAAAACGCCGCGGCGCCTGGTTACGCCGCAGTTCATCAGTCCGGCCGTTCTGTTCGCGGCGCTGGCCGCAGCGGGCAGCGCGACCGCCGCCAACTGGGAAGTCGCGCCGCGCGTCGAGGCCGGTTACCGCTACAGCGACAACTACCATCTGGGCCCGCCGGGCACGGAGGTGGAAGTGTCGGGCGCCGAAGCCGACGCCGGGGTCACGTTCCGCACGCTCGATCCGCGCACGCAGATCGAAATCACGCCGCGCGTGGAGGGGACCTACTTCGGCAGCGACTCCGACGACAACCTCGCCAACTACTATCTCGACGCCAGCGTCCTCGACAACACGCCGCGCCGGCGCATGGGCGTGGACGCCGAGCTGTCGCGCGAGGACGTTTCGCGCAGCGAGCTGCCCGACGGCACCGAGGGCGGCGGCGACCTCGGCAATCCGGGCCAGGGCGATTCCGGCCGCTTCGTCGAGCACAACCGGGGGAACTTCGCCCGCATCGCGCCATTCTTCCGCTACGACGTCACGCAACGCCAGGTGGTCGACTTCGACGCGCATTACGTGCGTGCCGACTACGAGAAGCAGATCGCAGGCGCGCAGCAGGACTGGAGCTCGGCCGGCGTCTCGGCAGGCTGGGGGTATCAGGCCTCGGAGCGCTCGACGGTGATGCTGCGCGGCCTCGCCTCGCGGTACACGACGGATTTCGATACCGACGCATACGGCGCATATCTCCAGTGGGATACGAACTTCAGCGAGACCTCGCGCGCCTATGTGCGGGTCGGCGCACAGCAAACGAAACCGGAGAACGGCGCCAGCGACACCAACGTGCTGGCTGGCGTCGGCGGCAGCTGGAACACGCTGCGCAACAGGCTGTTCCTCGACCTGACTCGCACGGTCGAGCCGATATCGGCGGGAACCGTAGTGGAGCGTTACCAGTTGCGTATGCAGATTAACCACGAGGTGTCGCCGCGAGTCTCACTACTGCTGTCCGCCCGTGGTTCGCATGACAAGGACATTGACGATGCCGGCACTTTCCCGACGCGCAAGTACGCGGCGGCCGAAGGCGGAGTGGAGTGGCGCGTGTTGCGCAACTTCGCGGTGACTGCAACTTACGGTTACCGCTGGCAGGAGTACGCGGATGAATTGTCGGATCGCAGTGCGAATACTTTCCTGATCGGCCTCGTGTACGAACCGAAGCGTCCAGAGTGATGAACAGAATCAAACAGAGCCTGCAGCAACCCCTAGATCAGCGTTCGGACGACGATACGCCGGGGTTCGGCGACTACACCGGCATCGTCCGCAAACGCAAACGCCTGCTGTTCTGGATCGGCCTGCCGATCGTGGCGCTCGGCGGGCTGGTCGCGCTCATCCTGCCGGACGTCTACCGCGCCTCCGGTCTCATCGAGATCGAAGGTGCCGAGAACGTGAACCAGAGCGCCGGCGACCCGACGCTGCAGGACGCGATCGCGCGCCAGTCGGACGAGCCGCTGTACGCCGATCAATACGTGCAGAGCCTGAGCACGGCGGTGCTCAGCAACGATAACCTCTCGAAGCTGCTGGCGCAGGAGCAGCTGTACGACGACCAGAAGGACGATCCGAAAAGCGCGCTGCAGAGCCTGAGCAAGGACATCAAGGTCGACATGGTCACAGTGCCGATTCTCGACCCGGAATCGGGTCGCGAGCGCGAAGTGGTCACTGCCTTCACCGTCAGCTACGACAATCTGGATCCTAAGCGCGCGTATGCGGGCGCAAAGTGGCTGACGCAGGCGTTCCTGGAAGGCAATCGCCAGGACCGTCGCAGCTACGCGGCCGGCACGGCGAAATTCTTCGCCAGCGAGGCCGAGCGCATGCGCAAGCGCGTCGGCGAGCTGGAAGGAAAGCTGGCAGAGTTCAAGGCGAAGCACGTCGGCGAGCTGCCCGAGCTGAACGACCTGAACCTGAGCTCGATGGATCGGGCCGAGAACGAGATCAACAGCGTCGAGACCCAGCTGCAGGGCCTGCGGCGCGAGCGCGTGTTCCTGGTTGCCCAGCTGCAGCAGGCGCGCACCACCGGGCCGGAGACCGCCAGCATCAATACGCTCGAGGCCGAGTACAAGCAGAAGTCGGCGATCTACGACGCCAATCATCCCGACATGATCTCGCTGCGCCGCCAGATCGACATGATGCGCGCCGGCGCCTCGCCGACCGGCATGACGCTGCGCCAGCAGGTACAGCAGCAGAAATCCATACTCGCGGAAGCGCGCCAGCGCTACGGCGAGGAGCATCCGGACATCAAGCGCATCGAGCGCAACATCGACTCGCTGGAAGCGCGCATCAAGTCGGGCGAGTCGGCCGACACGACGCTGGCGTCCGATTCGCCGATGTCCGTGCAGCTGCAGACGCAGTTGAACGCCACCGACACGCAGATCGCAGCGATGCAGCAGCGCGGCCTGGAGCTGCGCAAGAAGATGACGGATCTCGAGGGGCGCATGAACACTGCGCCGCAGGTGGAGAAGGAATACCAGGCCGTGACGCGCGATCTCGACAGCGCCCGCGCCAAGTTCCAGGACCTGCTGAAGCGGCAGATGGATGCGGAAGTGAGCGAGGCGGCAATCGCCAACGGCACTGCCGACAAGTTCCACGTCAAGGCGCAGCCGACCCTGCCGGACAAGCCGGCGAAGCCGCAGCGCCTGGCGATTCTGGCGGTCGCCATCGCCTTTGCAGGGATTGCCGCCGCCACAGCCGTCGTGTTCGCGCAGCTGGTCGACCCGACCGTGCGCGGCGTGCGCGACATCCGCGACATTCTCGACGTCACGCCGCTCACGGCAGTGCCGGTCATCGAGCGGCAGGGGCGTAACCCGCATCGCAAGATGCGCTGGGCATTCTCGCGCGCGGCTGCAGTTCTGTTAACGGTCGGCATTGCCGCCGCGTTCATCCATTGAGGCGAGGATCAGCACGCTCATGAGCATCATCGAAGAAGCAGTGCGCAAGAATGCCGAGCGGAAGAACGCGGAGCGATCGAGCCGGCGCGCCACGCCGACCGATCCGGCCCGAGGCCAGGCGCACCTGCGACGCGTGCCGGCAGCGCCCGTCGATACCGCGCACGCGCAGCGCTTTCAGCCGATCGCGCTGGACAAGGCGGCTCTGCACGACTCGCTGGTGTTGCCGCAGCTCCAGGACGCAGGCGCATTGCGCGCCTACAAGATCCTGCGGACACGCGTCCTGCGACGCCTGGAAGCGAATCAGTGGCACTCCTTCGCGATCACCGGCGTGACCGCGGGCGAGGGCAAGACGCTCACCGCGATCAATCTCGCGATTGCGCTGGCGCAGGACCCGAGCACCTGGGTCGCGCTGGTCGATCTGGACCTGCAGCGGCCGCGCATCGCCGAGTATCTCGGCATGCGCAGCGTGCACGGCGAAAAGGGCCTCAGCGACTATCTGCTGGGCAACGCCAGCTACGAGAGCATCGTGTATGCGCCGGACATCGAGCGGCTGGTGGTGATTCCGAACTTCCAGCCGATGGTCAATTCCTCGGAAATGCTGGCCTCGCAGCGCATGCTCGAGCTGATGCAGGCGCTGGATGCGGAGACGCCGCGCCGCGTGCTCATTTTCGACATGCCGCCGGTGCTCGCGGCCGACGACGTGCTGGCGTTCGCGCCGCAGATCGATGGCCTGCTGTTGGTGGTCGCGGAAGGCACGACGGACCGCAATTCCCTGCGCCGCGCCAAGGAAGTGCTCGCGGAGATGAACCTGCTGGGTGTCGTGTTGAATCGCTCGGCCGAGCGCAACGACGCCGCGTACTACTCGTACGGCAAGCAGCCGTAGCGCTCACCGCTCTCGATTCGGCTAGGTCGCCACGCTCGGCGGCGGCGCCGGCTTGCTCGCCGTCGGCTCGGGCGTCGTTGCAGGCTCAGCCAGCGGACGCACCGTGCCGGTGCGGGCGACCAGCATCAGCCACCACGGCAGCCACACGACGATCTGGAAGACCCGCGCGGCGACGGACAGCGCCAGGGAATGGTCCGGACGCATGCCGCCGAGCGCCATCACACCGATGAAGATCGCTTCGTAGACACCGAGCCCGTCGATCGAGATCGGCAGCCGCGACACCAGGATGGCGAGCGGCACCGCGGCGAGCAGCAGCACCGCGTTGAATTTCAGCTGCAGCGCCATTGCCACCAGGCCATAGCAGATGGCGACCAGAAACTGCTCCACGACCGTCAGGACAAAGAACAGGACCAGCCTGTGGCGATCGAAGGAGAGGGAACGATAGGCCTCGTGCAGTCGCACGATCAGCCGCGCGGCGGAGCTTTGCGACGCGCGCTGCGGCAGCAGACCCAGCACCGACGTGACGGCCTTGCTGTTGAACGAGAGCAGCAGGATGCCGATCGCGACCAGCAGGCTGGCGACGCCGATGAGCAGCGGTGTGCCGTACTCGCCGGCGTCGGGCACGATGAAGCGCAGCAGCAGCAGGCTCATCACTGCCATCAACAGCGCAGAGATGAAGCCGAGGCCGCGCTCGACCAGGATCGTCGCGAGCGCATCGTCGACGCGCACATTGAAGCGCCGGACCAGCAGAATCCGGATGCCGTCCGCCCCGACGGTGCTCGGCAGCGCCAGTCCCCACATCATGGAGCTGCAATACACCATCAGCCGTTCCGTCAGCGTGACGCGATAGCCGCGGATCCTGAGCAGCAGGCCCCATTTGAAGCTCATCAGCACGCGGTCGAGCGTGAATGCGGCGAGCGCGACGAGCGCCCACAGCGGGTTACAGCGCAGCAGCGTCTGCAGCACTGCCCGCAAGTCGACGACGTAGATCAGCAGCAGCGCACACGCGAGGACTGTGATCGAGATGCGCAGCCAGTGCTTCATGCGGAAAGACTGTAGGCTGTGGGCTGTCGGCTGTAGCCAGAGCCGGAAGTCAGTTCGCGGCGCATGTCGTCGCTGGACTGGCCGAGGATCTTCATCCGATACCACACCTCCGCGTTGATGAGCAGCCACAGGCGGTTGCCGTGATCGGCTTGCTTGGCGAGATGTTCGTCGATCAGCCGCGTCATCACGGCGCCATCGAGGATGCCGTCGTGCGCGAGGCGCGAATCGCGCAGGCACGTCGTGTAGAGCTGGGCGTACTCCCGCTGCAGCAGGTAGGGCAGCGCGGACGAGAATCCCTGCTTCGGACGATTCAGGATCTGCGGCGGCAGGTAGCGCGCCGCGAGCTTGCGCTGGATGTAACGCAGCGTGCCGCCGCGAACCTTGAGTGCCGGCGCGAGGCGCGCCGCGAACGAAGCCAGCTCGTGATCCATGAAGGGACTGCGCGCTTCCAGTCCATGCGCCATGCAGATGCGGTCCGTGATCATCACCGGATGGTTGGGCAGGCGGACCATGCTGTCCGCGAACAGCATCTTGTCCAGCGCGGCACCGCCGGATTCTTCATACGGCGCCCGGATAGCAGCCTCGGCATCGAGCTGCCGCCACCGCTCGGCGACTGGCGGCGCGAACAGCTCGGCGCGGCGCTCGCGATCGAAATAGAAATACGACAGGCTCGCGGCGTAGCGCGCGCCGCCGGAATGAAACGACAGATGGTGCAACCAGCGCAGCTGATGCCCGACGCTCTTGTACCAGCCCGATTCCGGAATCAGGGCCACGGCCGGAGCGAGCACGCGACGCCGCAGCGTCTCCGGGACCTTGCCATAGTGCGAGGCGTACAGATTGCCGTAATACCGGTCGTACCCGCCGAACAGCTCGTCGCCGCCGTCACCGCCGATCACCACCTTGACGTGGTTGCGCGTGAAGCGCGCCAGCAGCCAGGTGCACAGCGAAAGCGGATCCGAGGGCTCATCGAGCGCAGCGACGAGATCCGGCAGCAGGGCCGTAATCTCGGGCGTGACCCGCTCCTCGTGATGCTCGGTGCCGAACATCTGCGCCACTGCGCGTGCGGCGGGCGCTTCGTCGAAGCGCTGATAGTCCAGACCCATCGTGAATGTCGGCAGCCGGCGCACGCCGAGCTTGCGCGCGAGCATCGCGACCAGCAGGCTGGAATCCATGCCGCCGCTGAGGAACGCGCCCACCGGCACATCGCTGACCAGATGCAGACGCAGCGCTTCTGCCACGCGCGCTTCCAGCTCGTCGCACAGCTGCTCTTCCGAGCCCGTCAGCTTCGGCTCCTGTTCCAGGCGCCAGTAACGCTCGATGCGCGGCGCGCCGCCCGCTTCGAGCACCAGCGAATGCCCGGGCGGCAGCTTGTGGATGCCCTCGAACATCGACAGCGGGGCGTCGATCAGCCGCAGGGCGAGATATTGGTCGAGCGCCTCGAGATTCATGCGCGGCCGGCGGCCGTCGAAGGCCAGCAGCGCCTTGATCTCGGAGGCGCACGCGAAGCCGCGCTCGTCGCGCGAGTAGTACAGCGGTTTCTGGCCCAGGTGGTCGCGCGCGGCCAGCAAGCGACGGCGCTTCGTGTCCCACAGCATGAATGCGAACATGCCGCGGAGCCGATCGAGCAGCCGGTCGCCCACGCGCTCGTACAGCGCGATGATGACTTCGCAGTCGCTGTGGGTGAGGAACTGGTAGCCGTCGCGCTCGAGCTCGCGGCGCAGCTCGCGATAGTTGTAGATCTCGCCGTTGCACACCAGCAGGATCGAGCGATCTGCGTTGCGTAGCGGCTGCTGGCCGCCGGCGAGATCGATGATCGACAGCCGCCGGTGACCCAGTGTCGCGAACGAGTCGTGGTAGATGCCTTCGCCGTCAGGCCCACGATGCGCGAGCGCGTCCAGCATGCGACGCATGGCCGCGTCGCGCGTCGGGTCGGAGTTGACGATGCCTGCGATACCGCACATTCAGGGATGATCGGGGCCAGGACTGGTGGGGGCGGCGCGGCGGCGCGCTGCCAGACGTCGGTCGATAACAGCCTCGAAGACCTGCTCGTAGCGGGCCGCGCAGCTGTCTATGAAATAGTTTTCGACGGTCTGCCGGTTCCGTTGTCCGACGCGCCGTCGCAAATAAATGTCGGCATGAATTGCACGGACTGCATGCGTGAATGCAGCCGTGTCGTTCAGTTTCACGACGAAGCCGGTCTGGCCGCTTGCCAGGAAGTCGGTCTGCCCGCCGCGGTCGTAGCACACGACAGGCAGGCCGCACGCCATCGCTTCCAGGAACACCAGGCCGAAGCCTTCGTGCTGGCTGGTCGAGACGAACGCATCGGCAATCCCGAGCGCTGCGTACTTTTCCGCTTCCGTGACCTGACCGGGCAGGTGCACCCGGTCCGCGACGCCGAGCTCGGCGGCCCGCTGCCGGATCGCGGCAGCATCCGGACCGTCGCCGACGACCAGCAGATGGGCATTGGCAATCTCGCTCGCAGCCAGCACGTCGACCAGCTGCGTGCTCGCCTTGCGTGCGACCAGCCGCCCGATCGTGACCATGACGAACGCGTCGTGCGGCAGGCCGAACGTTGCGCGCGACGCTGCAACGCGCGCCGGCGGCCGCTCGATGCCGAGCGGGATCAGTCCGACGTCTCTGTGCACCCCATACAAATCGTTCACGTGGCGCACTGTGTCGCGCGACTGGCCGACGACCTCGTCGGCCGCTGCCAGCATCCAGCGGACGGCCGCGCGCAGCGGCGCATGCAAATGCGGCGACGAGCGCTTGCTGGGATCGAACAGATCGCCGCCGTGCACCGACAGAACGTTCGGCAAATGGTGCCAGCGCGCCAGCGCATGACCGAGCGGTCCGGTGGGCACGACGAAGTGCGTGTTGATCACATCGAAGTGCCGGTGCCGCAGCCCGATGCCGCGCACGAAGCCGCTCGGCAGATACGCCAGCATGGAAGGGAAATTCGCCACGGCGAGCTGACGGCGGAAGAAGACCGGCACGCGCAGCACCTGCACGCCCTGGTCATTCGACTGCGCAGCGAGCTCGCCGGCGCGCGACGTCAGCACCGTCACTTCATGACGACGCGCGAGCTGCCGTGCCAGGGCCGCCATGACGACCCCGCCGCCGCCGCCCAGAGGCGGATATTCGTAGTTACAAAACAGGACGCGCATCGGCTCTACCGAGCAAATTCCATGCCTGTCAGCGGAACGCTCACCGCTACCCAAACGAGGGAACTCGGCCTCGCGTTCCCGGATTTACACGCACGATATCGGTTATCCGCTGACCCTCATGAACGTCCAACCCCTGCTGCCCGAACGAGCCCCCGGTACGCGCCGCGTGCTTGCCGCCCGCCTGGAGCCCTTCGATTCCTACTGGCAAGCGCCCAAGGACATCGAGGCCGGTTACCGCTCGTTCGCCGCGTACTACCGCGCCAACTACCTGCAGCACCTGCCCGCCGACCGCAACGCGCGCATCCTGGTGATCAGTTGCGGGCCCGGCTACCTGGTCGAGGTGCTCGCGAAGGCTGGCTATCGCAGCGTCGTAGGCATCGATTCCGATCCGTCCAAGATCGAGCATGCGCGTCGTCACGCTCTGCCGTGCGAAGTAGCGGAAGCGTTCAACTATCTCGAGCGCAGCCGCGGCGAGTTCGACGTCATCATCCCGGAGCAGGAGCTGAACCATCTCACGCACCAGGAGACGATCGAGTTCCTGCAGCTGTGCCACGCAGCGCTGCGCCCCGCCGGTCGCATCGTCGTGTACGCGATGAACGGCGCGAATCCTCTGGTCGGCTCCGAGAACCTCGCGCACAACATCGATCACTTCTATCTGGTCACGGAATACAGCCTGACGCAGCTGCTGGAGCTCGGCGGGTTCCGGCAGGTGCGGCCGTTCGCGCTGAAGTTGTACGTATTCTGGAAGAATCCACTGAACTACGTCGGTCTCGCGGTCACCACGGTGCTGGAGCTGGCGATGCGCGTGATCTTCATGCTCTACGGCAAGAAGGTGCGCGTGCTGAGTAAGAAGGTGGCGGCGGTGGGGGTAAGGGGAGGGTGATGAAGGTGATGAGGGTGATGAACGTGATGGGTTCATCACGCCATCACGTTAATCACGTCCATCACCTTGTCCTTCTCTTCACTCATCATCATCCTTGATCGTCGCCTCGGCGACCGCAATCGACCCCAGTCGTGCGTTCACCGGCGACTTCAACTGCACCTTGAATGTTTCGTCGCCTTCCTTGAGCAAGTCGTTGCGCAGCGGCACGTAGATCGCGCGCTGCGCCTGCCCGTCCGCGAACTCCACTGAGCCCGCAGCGCTCGATGCGAAGTCGATGCCGGCATCTGCAGTGCCGCTCGTCGCAATCCACTGGACGCGCGCCCGGCCGCGCAGCGGCTGCGAGCGCTTGATCAGGAACACCGCGGCCACGGAGCTCTCCGTGGTGACGATGTTGGCCGATTCGAACGAGATCTCGCTGAGCGGCGCAGGCGGCGCCGGCGGCTTGGCGGCAGGGATAGCCGCCGCAGCGCCCGGGCCGGGCCCCGGCGCCAGGGATGCGGTCTTGGTATCGCCCGGCGGATCGGAGAACGCGAAGGGCTTGCTGTCCGTCATCGATGGCAGCCCATCGTGCTGCCGTTCGACCGAGCCGGTCATCGAGCTCGTCAGCGCCGACGCGGCCGGCTCACCCGGTGTCGGGTCCGCAGTGGCTGCGACGGTCGATTCGTCCGCGGCAGCGTCATTGCGCTCGTCTTTGCGCTGGACGGCAATGGAGATCACCACCAGCGCGCAGGCGACGAACACGAAGAAGCCCCAGCCGCGCTGCTTCGGCATGAGCTCCGGTTGCAGCTCGGTCGCGACCACGTGGCCGGTCGGCTGAATCGGCGGCGCCACGGCGATCGGCTCGGACTCGGTCAGCAGCGAGTCCAGCAACGTGAGGATTTCCGCCGGACGCTGCTCACGATCCCAGGTCAGCGCCGACAGCAGCGCCAGCCACTGCGGCGCCGAGAGATTCCAGGCGCGCGCCGGCGTCATGCCCGCATCGCGCGCTTCCAGCGACGAGCGATGCTGGAACGGATGCTGCCCCGTGAGCAGCTCATAGGCGACGCAGGCAAAGCTGAAAACGTCGTCGCGCCGGTCCGGCGCTTCGCCGCTCAGCACCTGCGGGCTCGCGTACGCAGGCGTGCCCGCGGGAATGCGCGAGCTGTCGCCCGAGAGCGCGGCCGCTGCGCCGAAATCGACGATCTTCACTTCCTCGTCGCCCGTCAGGAAAACGTTGCCCGGCTTGAAGTCGCCGTGCACCACGTCGTGCTCGTGCGCATGGTCGAGCGCCAGCGCACACGAGCGCAGGATCTTGTTCGCAAGCGCGCGCGGCAGCATCGTCCAATCGCGGACGATCGTTGACAGCAGCCGGCCCTCGATCAGCTCCATCGTGATGAAGGACGACTCGCCGCGCTCGTGCAGATCGAACACGCGCACGATGTTGGGATGCGCCAGCTTGGTCGCCTGCTGGAACTCATGACGCAGGCGCGCGGCGGCACGCGTGCGATCGCCGCGATCATGCCGCGGCGCTTTCAATGCGACCCGCAGGTCGGGCGCCGTGGCGATCGAAGTCATGTCCCGCGCCTGGAACACGACGGCGGTGCCGCCTTTGCCGAGGATGCGCTCCAGGATGAAGCGATCGCACAGGATCGCGCCGGGCGCGAGCGGCTGCGGCGCTGCCGGCGGTTGACGGCCGAGCCCGGGAAGCTCGCGCGCGGCAAAGCCCACTTCCGGCACGGAATCGACACACTCCAGGTCCGGTGTCCCCATGACTTCGATCGGGCTGTGCTCCGGAATGCTCTCGGCAGGGTCGGTGTCGCTCGTCACTGGTGCAAGGTCCGTGGTGTGCTCGCCCGTCAGGTCCGTGGTGGACTCGAGGTCGGTCGTCATCGCTGTGCGCTCTGCCGGTCTCTCGGAAGACCTGCCCGCCATCGCCGGATCGAGAAATGTTGCAGACATGGTTCAGGCCGATTCCACTCTTGCGACTTCGCCCGCGGTGCGCGCAGCCAGCAGGCCGCGCGAGCGATACCAGCGCGCCGTGTCGGCCGCGCCCGACTGAAAATCGATCTCCGGCATGAAGGCGAGCAGGCGTTGCGCTTTCACCGTCGAGAAAACGAACGACTTGCGAAAAAAGTCCAGCCGGCGCCGATGCAGCGGCGGATGGATGCGCAACGGCTGCAGCGTCGTTTCCAGCACGGCCGCGGCCGCCAGGAATGGCCACAGCGGCACGTGCGTGCGCGGTGCCTTGCGATCCAGCGCCGTCGCGATCCGCTCCACCATCTCGTTCGTCGTCATCACTTCGCGTCCGGCCATGATGAACGTCTCGCCGACCGCAGCCGGGTGTTCCGCGGCGAGCCACAGCCCGCGCACCAGGTCGTTGACGTGAATGCACTGCCGGCGGTTCGTGCCAGGCCCGATCATGAAGAACTGACCGCGCTCGACCGCGCGGAACAGCTTCAGCAGGCGCCGGTCGCCCGGACCGTAGGTCTCGGCGATGCGCACGATCGCGGTATCGAAGTCGTAGGCGCGCCCGCGCACCAGCGCCTCGGCCTCCAGCTTCGTTTCCTGGTAGGGATTTTCCGGGCGCACTTCGCTCTGCTCATCGAGTTGCAGGTGCTGGCTTGCCTCCCCGTACACGCCCATCGTGCTGCCGTACACGAAACGCCGGATGGCGGCGCTGCGGCATTCGTCCAGTAACTGGCGCACCACGTCGACGTTCACCGAGCGGAAGTAAGCGGCCGGCATGTGCGATTCATGCTGAGCCGCCGCCAAATGAATCACGACCGTGCGGTCGCGCACCAGTCGTCGCACGAAGCCGACATCGTGGAGCGTGCCGATTTCCACCGGCACATCCGCGGCGCGCAGCTCAGCGAGGCGCTCGCGCTCGACATCGATCTCGGCACGGCCGGTCGCGAGCACGTCGACGCCGTTGCGGCGTGCGTGCAGCGCCAGGCGCGAGCCGATGAAACCGGTCGCGCCGGTGATCAGCAATCGCATCGGGGTCTGGACGGTTCGATTACTCATGGTCACCCGCGTGAGTTTGCAAGCATCGCGCCACGTGCGGCGGGCGCGTCGTCAGAAGCGGACACCCTCTGCGGCGCCGTTGCGCGTGCGAGATGGCGTGCCAGCGTGCGCTCCGTCGCCGACAGCTCTTCACGCATGCGGCTGTCGGACCATCGCAGGGAGTTCGCCATTTCCATCGCTGTTGCCTCGAGCGCGCGGCGGCCCGGATGCGAACCCGCGGCCAACTCGGTGCGACGCATGACGACGTCTTCGAGTTTCACCGCCATCTCCTGATCGATCGCATGTCGAACCTCCGCGAACAGCGTGGTCGTATCGGGGACGGCATGAGCGTCGCGACCGCGCAAGACTTGCGCGTAACGCGTGCCATGATTGCGCAGCAACGCGCGCAGCGTCTCGTCGTTGACGCCCGCGGGCTTGGTTAGCAATGCCTGCGCTTCGAACGCCGAAAAATCTTCGATGTCGCCGCCGACCAGCGACAGTCGCGCTGTGTCGGCTGCAGCCGGTGCACGTGGCAGCTGACGCAGCAACAAGTTCAATGCGCGCGCGGCGTCGGCTCGCGCAGTCGTGAAGCGAATGCCCACCAGGCTGACGAGCCCGGCGACGCCGTGCGCAGCGCGATGATCGACGATTCGCGACTCCTTGCCGAAGCTCAGCTCCGTCTGCGTCGCTGTCTCGCCGAACGGCACCAGGCCGCAGTTCGCGAACGTCACCTCGGACGCCGACAATTGCAAAGCGGGGTAGACCGAGTTGAGCTCGGCCATCCAGGCGTCGATTTCCTCCGGCTGCACGTGAGCCGCATCGGGAAATTCCGGGAACAGGCAATGCCAGACGCCGACGAGAGTCTTGTCGCGCCAGGGCACTGCGAACAGATGTCGCGTCGCGCGCCCGAGCTTGGCGTCCTTGTCGCGACTCAAACCCTGCACGGCGACGCCGAATTCCGAGGTCGGCGCGCGGTCGACGATGAAATAAGCATCGCGCGAGTAGGGCAGGCGACGCCACGCAGCGAAATGCTGCGGATCGTTCTGCAGATAGTCCGCCCAGGGTCCCGCCGCGTTCAGCGTCAGCCGTGCGCGCACGTCGAATTCCTCGCCGCTCAGCCGGTCGCGAGCGCGCACGCCGCAGACAGCCGAGCCATGCCACAGGAATTTCGTCGCTTCGACGTAGTTGCAAGCGGTAGCGCCGGCATCGACGGCGGAGCTCACGAAAGCGAGCACGAGCCGCGCGGGGTTGTACATCTGTCCGTCTTCGAACACGACGGCGCCGCTCAGGTCGGGCGCACGCAGATGCGGAAACAATTCGAGCAGACGCGCGCGCGGGAGGAAGCGGCTGCGACGGATCTGTCGCGCGCGATCGCCGATTCCGCTGTTGCGATCGATCGTCAGCACGTCATACGCAGCGGCGCCGGCGGCGAGGAACGCGCGACCGCGCTGGCCTCGGCCGTACGTGGGAATAGCAATCGGCAACGGTTGCACGAGATGCGGCGCGATTCGCAGCAGCGCCGACCGCTCGTGCGACGACGCCCGCAGGCGCGGCACATCGGCGTGCTGCAGATAACGGATGCCGCCGTGGACCATTTTGAAGCATTCCGCAGAGGTCGCTCCGCCGAAGTCGGAGCGCTCGATCAGTGCTGTACGCAGGCCGCGCAACGCGGCGTCACGCGCAGCAGCCGCACCGAAGGCGCCCGCGCCGATGACAAGAACGTCGTACTCTGCGTCAGCCAGTTCTGACGAATTACGCTGCATGCGATGCATCCTGGCAATGACAACGCCTGCAATGCACGTTCGGTGCCGCGCTAACGTCAGAATCTTTGTACTCGCGTGGCGCCGCGCGCCGCGCAATTCGTACACATCGTCGATGTAACGGTTGCAAGTGACTTGTAACGTTTGCCTTGGCGCACAGCTGCGAATCCGAGTGGTACACATCTTGCTCCTGCTGCGAGGATGCAAACGGGAGCGATGTCAGGCGCCGAGATGCGATCTGCGACGAAAGTCGGGCGCGACTCAATCCAGTCGGGCGACACGACGAAACTGCGCGTGCTGATGCTCGGCCCAGATCTGCAGGTGCGAGGCGGCATTTCCGCCCTGGAGAACGTGCTGCTCGCGGCGTTGCCGCGCGAGATCGAAGTGACGCAGCTCGCGACCATGGTCGAAGGATCGAAGTGGCGCAAGCTGATGAAGTTCGGAGCAGTGATCGTGCGCACGCTGCTGGAGCTGCGGCGCCGGCCCGACGTGGTCCACATTCACTTCTCGACCCGCGCGAGCACCGTGCGCAAGATGCTGCTTGCCCGGCTGGTCCTGTCGCGCGGCGCGAAGCTCATCATGCACTGCCACGGCGGCGCGTATCGCGAGTACTGGTCTACGCTCTCAGCAGAGCGCCGTGCGACGATCCGGCAGACGCTGTCGCGTGCTCATTGCCTGTTCGTGCTGGGCGAGAGCTGGCGTGATTTCTTCACGTCCATCGGCGTGCCACGCGAGCGCATCGTGGTGCTACCGAATGCGGTGACGCTACCCGCTGCGCTGCCCCACCGGCTGCATCGGCCACACGTGCGACTGGTCTATCTCGGCCTGTTTGCACGCAGCAAAGGCATCTACGATCTCGTCGACGCGTTGACGCGACTGTCGCCCGACACCCTGGCAAAGACGCGCCTCGTGCTCGCCGGCAACGGCGAAGTGGCGCAGGTGCGCGAGCTGATCGAGCGTCGCGGACTCGAGCGCTTCGTCGAGGTGCACGACTGGCTCAGTCCTACGGAGCGCGATCGGCAGCTGGCCTCGGCGGACGCGTTCGTCCTGCCCTCGTATGCCGAAGGGTTGCCGATGGCGCTGCTCGAAGCGATGGCCTGGGGCTTGCCTGCGATCACCACGCCGGTCGGCAGCATTCCGGAGCACGTGCGCGACGGCGTGCACGGGATCCTGGTGCGGCCGGGCGATGTTTCGGAGCTCGCCGGAGCGATCGAGCGGCTGGTCATGGATGACGCGCTACGCGCGCGCATGGGTGAACGCGCACGCGAGGCCGCCGAGCCGCTGGATGTACGCGTGTATGGGCAGAAGGTGGCCGCGATCTACCGCCAGATGGCCCTGCACGGCGCAGCCGACCGACATTCCATCCCAACCGATCCGCTGGTGTAACGGTTGCACCGCGATTGTAACGTTTGCGCCGCAGCGCGCCGCGCGCCAGCCGTGCTTTCACGCGGATTGCTGCGACGGAACTCGCGCAGCCAAGGGACAGTTTCGTTGTGGGCGCTGTCGGCGGACCACGGACAGAAGTGGATGGCGTCGGTGCCGTGGTACGCAACTTGCTCGCCGCTCCACCATATATATGACTGATGCTGGCACCCGCGGTGTGAGTCCCGCCAGGACGTTGCTCGACGACGTGACTGCCGCGTTGCTGGCGGCCGTTTCCAGTCAATTCGAATCGACAGCGCCGAACGCCCGCGAGACCGCGATCCATCGACTGTTGTTGCTGCTGGTGTTGGCTGTCGGCTGCGTGCTGCGCTTCTACGGCCTCGGCGATCCGGGTCTGCACGGCGACGAGGAAACGATGGCGATGGCCGTGCAGCACATCCTGCAGGACGGCCGGCCGATCCTGCCGAGCGGTATGCTCTATCCGCGCGGCATCACCGAGCTGTACCTGATGGCGGCATCGGCCTCGGTGTTTGGCCTGACGGAGTGGGCCATGCGCCTCCCCTCGGCGCTGTGCGGGGTGGCGCTGATCGCGCTCGCGTACCTGGCGGGCAAGCGGTTCCTGCAGCCGCACTGGAACCTGGCCTTCGCGGCGACGGTGGCGATGCTGCCGGACGTCATCGACTATTCACAGACGGCACGCATGTACATCTTCATGCTGGCCTGCATCGCTGCTTTCCTCGCGTGCCTGTTTGAATGGGAGCGTAGCGGCCGGTTGCGCTGGCTGATCATCGCGACCGCCTCGCTCATCATCGGTCTCGATCTGCATGCGCTCTCGGTGACAGTGGTTCTGCTCTGTCTGCTGCCAGGATTGTTGCAGGCTGATCGCCGCAAGCTTCTGCAGGGGATAGTTGCCGCGTGCGTGGTGATGGTCGCGTACGTGCTCATCGACGCCTGGGTGAATGCGCAGTATCCGGTGCCGCCGCCGGAGTACGCGGCGGATATGCCGGAACCAGGCTTTCGCGGTCAGCGCGGGCAGCACTACGCGGCGGGATTGCAGGTGGCGCTGTTGGTCAACGGCGCGCTGGCGGCAATTTTCGCAGTCCACTTCGGTCGCAAGCTGCGGCGGCGGGCACCGTCGCTCATGACGATGGGCTGGATGCTCGCGGCTCTCGTAGCACAGCTGCTGTTGTACTATCACCTCGCAGTGCTGCTCGCGTTGGCGGGATTCGTCACGGCCTACCGCGCGGGTGGCGCGAATGTCTGGCGCAGATTCGGGATCCTCGTGCTGGCATACGCGGGCGTCGCGCTCATCCAGTTGACTTCGCTCGCGGCGCGTCCCGGTTCGATCATCGCGCTGATCGGCGCAATCGTCGGCCGGCCGAGCATCTGGCCGTACGCGCGCATCGCCGAATTTTCGCTGGTTGCGGCCGTGCTCGGCGTGGCTGCGACCGGATACGGTCTATGGCGCATCGCGCGCCGGCTGCGCGCGCCGGACTATGCCCTGCTGGCGGTGCTCGGCGTCTGGATTCCGCTGTTCGTGCTCGGACTGTTCGCCTGGAATATGCCGTCGCGCTATACCTCGGCATCGCTGCTGCCGCTGGTTCTGTGCGGCTTTGCATTCGCACAGCGTGCAGTCGAGTGGGCCATTCCGCGGCTGCCGTCCCGCCTTCCGGCGGCGGCGTTGAGCGGTACGACGGCGCTGGTGCTCACGGGCCTGGCGATCAATCCACCCGCGCTCATCAACGTGGTCACCGCCGGGGTCCATGGGCACCCGGACCACAAGGGTGCGGCGCTGTTCGTTCGCAGTCTGCCGCGGCAGCCGGACGACATCGTGCTGGCAGAGGACGTGCTGCAGCAGACCTTCTACCTGGGCCACGTCGACTATTGGTTGATCGGCCGCAAGCACGCGCGGCACTTCGTGCAGCTCATCGACGGACAGGTCCGCGACTTCTACACGAACACGCCCGTCATCGACGATGATGCGCAACTGCTCGCGCTGATCGAGCGCGCCCACGGCCGGCGCATCCTGATCATCGGCAGCGGCGAGAACCAGAGCGATCGCCGGCGCGACCAGCGCGGGCCGGGGATCTCGCGCGTGTTGAACTCCGATCTCGTCGAAACGCTCTATGTCGGTCGCGACGGCCTGACCGAGGTGTGGCGCGTGCGGCCCGCCGCTGTCGATACTGCTGCGGACGACGGCGTCCGCCAGCAGGGTTGATTCGGAGCAGGCCATCAGTATTGCGCGCAGAACGCTGATCGTCTCGGGCACGCGTCTGCTCAACCGCGCCGTGATGGTCATCAGCCCGATCATCCTGGCGCGGCTGCTGAGCGTCACGGAGTTCGGTCACTATCGCGAATTCCTGGTGTACGTGACGCTGCTGGTCAGCATGGCGGCCTTCGGCATCAACAGCAGCCTGCTGAACTTCATTCCCACCGACCCGAAGCGCGGCTGGCGCTTCGTCAATCAGGCAGTGCTCATGACGCTGGCCAGCAGCACGCTGATCGGAGCGGGCGCGCTGCTCGCGCACTTCTGGCTGAACGACACTCTGCTCGGCGCCCATCCGATCGCGGTGGTCGTGTACGTCTGGCTGTTCGTCAACTTCGATTTCTGGGAAGCGCTGCTGATCGCCGAGAAGCAGCCGTACCGCGTCTGGGCCTACACCAGCGGCCGCCTTGCAGGCCGCCTGCTGGTCGTGACCGTGGCAGCGATTCTCACGCACGACGTCACGACCATCATCTGGTCGCTGATCGGCTTCGAGTCGCTGCGGCTGCTGGTATCGATGCGCGCCTGGCACGGCCGCAACCGTGCGGCACCGCGCGACGGCTTGATCTCGTGGCGGGAGCAACTTGCGTACTGCGCGCCATTCGGCTTCGGTTTGATGCTCGGCATGTTCAACAGCTGGTGCGGGAGCCTGTTCGTCGCGAAGATGCTCGGCCCGGTCGCGCTGGCCCAGTACACGATCGGCGTCTACGGTCAGCCGATCATCAATATCATGCGCAACTCGCTCTCCGACGTGATGCTGGGCGAGATGGCGGCGCGCAAGGGCAACGGCAACGACGAGGTGCTGGCGCTGTTTCGTCGCACTACGGTGGTGACGCTGATGGTGCTCGTCGGCATGGGCGTGGTGCTGGCGCGCTTTGCCGAGACGATCGTCATCACGCTGTTCTCGGAAAATTATCGCCCGTCGATCGTGCTGTTCCAGCTCTACATGCTGGCGCTGGTGCGCGAGTCGCTCGACTTCGGCATCCTGATACGCGCGCTCAACCGCAGCACGCCGATCATGCGCAGCAGTCTCGTGGCCCTGATGCTCAACGTCGGCATGCTGGTGGTGGTCGTGCCCGTCTGGGGACTGCGAGGCGCAGTCATCGCGTTCGTGATCTCGCGCGTCGTCGAGGGCTTCTACCTTGGGACCCAGACCAAGAACGCTTACGGCGTAGGTTGGCGCGAGCTGGTGCGCTGGGCGGACGTCGGCAAGGTGCTCGTGGCGGCGGGTGCGGCGGCGAGCGTGCTGTTCATTCCGGTGTGGAGCGGTCTGCTCGGCGCGGTGGCGGGCGCGTGCGTATTCGCTTTGCTGTTCGCAGTCCTGCTGCGCCTCAGCGGAATTCCCGAAGCGGCCCTGCTGTGGCGGCACGCGCAGAGCTACTCGCGCTCGCTGCTGGCGCGCCTGCAGACCTGAGCTATTTCCAGGCGACGAGACGGATTTCGAGCAAGCCGCGCGCGAGCCGGTTGCGGCACAAGCGTTTGCGCAGGGCGGTGGGCATGGCGCCGAGCGTGCCCTCGAGCGCCCGCGTGAGCCACGCGGGAATCGCGAAATAGCGCTGGCCGAGCCGCCCGTACTGCACGGTGCGGGGGAACCCGGCGTTGCGGAAGATCCTGCGCAGCTCGGTGATCGTGTACTCCTTCAGATGGAAGCCGGTCGCGGTGTCGTCGAAGTAGCGCGAGATGTCGTGCGGCCCGGTCAGCCCGTTCGGCGTGATGCAGACGTAAACGCCGCCAGGCGCGATGCTGCGCACGATGTTCTCGAGCTGTTCGGCAGCATCCTCCGGGTGCAGGTGCTCCATGAGCTGATTGCTGTATGCGACTGTAACGCTGCCATCCGGCACCGGCACGCTCACCCCGTCCGAGATGATCAGCTGGAAGTTCGGCGGAGTCCGCTCCTCTTTCGCGATCGTCTCCGACACATCCAGCGCGTACACCTTGCGCAGACGTCGCGCGAGCTGCAGCGACAAAGCGCAGTCGCCAGCGCCGATTTCCAGGAAGCACGTATCTGGCGCCAGGAAGCGTTGCAGGAGGCCGAGCTGCAGCTGCACGTTCCTCGCCTGCTGAGCCGGAGAGGTTTTCCTGGCGAGCTGCAAATGATGCGGGACGCGCCGGAACAGATCGTCGTACGCCGTGCTGTACAGTCGACGTCGCTCGAGTCTGGAAGCGTTGCGGAGCTTCGCGGCGAGCTCCTTCTCGACCTGGTAGTGCTGCCACAGCTGATCGCGCGTGCGATTCGGCGGTACCGGCGCACGCAGCGCTGGAATCGTCATGGTCTCTCCCATGACTTCAGTTCGTCGCGACGAGCTGGATCGGGAAGGCGCGACCCGCTGACTCGATCATGCTCGCAAGCGCGCCGCGCACGCGGACGCTCGCGCCGGCGAAGCGCAGATACTGCACCGTCCGCCGGAATCCCGCCTGGCGCAGCAGCCGCCGCAGCTCGCAGAAGGTGTAGGGCGGCGCACTGTCGCGGTCCGCGCGTGCGAACATCCTGTCCCCGAGCAGCAGCCTGTTCTCTGCGAAGCAAACGAACACACCACCGCGCGTCAACGCGCGTCGAACGCTGGCGAAGTGCTCCGCGATCTCTTCCGGGGTCAGGTGATCGACGAACCCGCTGCTGTACGCCACGTCGACGCTGCCCTGGGGTACCGGAACGGCTGCATGCTCCGCGGGAACGAGATGGAAGTGCGCCGGGAGTCGGCGCGAAACCGTCAAGCGGGAGGAGTGCGCCACTGCGTATACGCTGCGTACGCGATTGGCCACGGCCAGCGACAACTCGCAGTCGCTCGTACCGACTTCCAGGAAGCAGCTGTTGCGATGAAGAAAGCGCGAAACCAATGCGAGGTGAGCGCTCGTCTGTGCAACTGCCGAACCAGTCACCTCGGGGAGCGCAGCCGCTGCCGCCGGTGCCAGAAATCCACCTACAGCCAAAGGCTGGGCAGATTCTGCAAAGTGCGTGGCGGTCGGAGTCAACACGCTGTCGGCTGCCTTCATGCCGGGGGCTCCCTATGCAACCCGTTTGGGGTCCGGCACAGAACGCAGCAAACAGCCCGCAGGTCCCCAGTCGGGCAGAGATTTTGCGGACACGGAACCCGCAGGGGCCGCGGCGAGTTGTCGGGCGAGGTCGCACATCGGTGCGCGGCCAAGTCACGTCCTGGGTCAACTGAAGAGCTTTGATGGCGGTAACGCAAACGGCGGGCGTCGGCGCGCACCCCGAATCAACCGTGGAGTGGGTCGGCCCGCTGTTCATCGTCGGCATGCCGCGCTCGGGCACCAAGTTGCTGCGTGGCTTGCTGCATCAGCATCCCCGCGTGCGCATTCCGCCGATCGAGACGGACTTCTTCCCGCAACTGGTGCGCTGGGTACGCGAGCGCGGCCAGCCTGAGAGCGACAGCGCCTTCGAGGCATTGTTCGCGAGCCTGCGCCACACGCCCTACTTCATGCATCGTCCACGCGATGCGGCGTCCTTCTCGTGGGCGGAATGGCGCGAGCAGTGTCGCGGCCGCCACGACGCCGCGGGCCTGTTCGAAGGCTTCGTGCGCTACGAGACCGGGGCCGATCACCGGGCGCACTGCATCTGGGGCGACAAGTCACCTGCGTACATGCGGCACCTGCCGGTGTTGCTGGCGCATTTTCCGCAGGCGCGCGTGATTCACATCGTGCGCGACGTGCGCGACTATTGCCTGTCGATCCGCAAGGCCTGGAACAAGGACATGCGGCGCGCAGCGTATTGCTGGGGGCGCGATGTCGCCGAGGTGCATCGCATCTGCCGGGCGCACGCCGAGCGCTGCATCGAGGTCAAATACGAAGACCTGGTGCGAGCGCCCGAGGCGCAGATGCGTCGCCTGAGCGAGTTCCTGCAGCTCGAATTCCGTCCCGCGATGACCCGCCTGCAGCGTCCCGTGGAAGCGCACGGCGATGCCGCCGGACGCCAGGAAGTCGTCGCCAACGCGCAGAAATTTGCGTCGCGCTTGCGCAAGCGGCAGATCCGCGCGATCGAAGCGTTGGCCTGGAGCACGATGCGGGAGTATGGATATCAGCCGCTATACGCGCGCCGGCAGAAACAGCTCGGACCGCTGACGTTGCGCGCGTTACGCGCCAAGGACGGATTCTGGCTCGTCGTGCGCGCGGCACGTCATAACGGTCTTGCCGGCGCCTTGCGCTTCCACTGGAACCATGCCCGTGTCGCCAACTAACGCAACAGGCGCGGCTGGGTCGCGCGCGCGGAGTACCTGACGATGCGCTATCTGCTCATCGTACTGGTCAGCTTCATGACCTTGAGCTCGGTGTTCGATTTCGACCCGGGCCCGGCCCCCGGCCTCAAGATCAAGAACGCGCTGCTCTATCTGGTCGTGATGCTGATGATGCTGCGCGTGACGATCGACCGCAGCTACCGCATCCAGCTGCCGTCGATTCCGGCGATCTTCAGCGTGCTGATCGGCTACGCCATGCTGACCTTCGTGGCGCTGTGGATGTTCCAGCCGATCCTGCACTACGACTTCATCGCCAACGGCATGCTGCTGAAGAGCACGCTGATCGACCAGATGCTGCTGTTCCTGGTGTTCTTCTACGCGCTGCGCACCGACGCAGACGCCGTACTGCTGCTGAAAGCGCTGCTGGCAGCCTGCGCGCTGTCGCACGCGGTGGCAGTGCTCGACGCCGTCGGCATCATGCATTTCGGCGACATCGAGCAGAAAGCCGACGGACGCGTGCAGGGCATGGTCGGCGAGGCGAACCAGTACGGCGCGTTCGTCGCGATGACCTTGCCGGCGATCGCTTCGATGATCGCGTGCACGCGGGGTTTCTGGCGGTTGTTCTGGCTCGGGGCCACGGCCGTGACCGGGCTGGCGCTGGTCATGACCGTGTCGCGCGGCGCGTTCGTCGGCACGGTGGCCGCGATCCTCCTCGGCATGTTCCTGTTCCGGCGCTACGTACCGACGCGCAAGCTTCTGATGCTGGGCGGCGCATTCGTCGGCTGCGCCATCCTGGCCATCGCAGTCACCTTCGCGCTCGGATTCGAAGACCTGATTCTCGGCCGCCTGCTCGGCGGTGCGCACACCGGCGCCGATCTCGAAGGCGTCTCGTCGGGCCGGCTGGAGATCTGGACCAACGCGATCGCCGTGATGTGGGAGAAGCCGCTGACGCTGCTGACGGGCTATGGCTGGTCCGCGTACCTGGCGATGCCATTTCGCCTGGCGACGCACAACCACTACCTCGCTCACTGGTTCAATCTTGGCGTGATCGGCGTGACCTGCGCGGTGCTGCTGTTCGTGACGCCGGTGCGGATCGCCCGCGGGGCGACCTTGGTGGCATCACCCGACGTACGCCCGCTGCTGATCGGCTTCGTGGTCGGGACCCTCGCGGTCGCCATCGCCGTTTTCTTCGTGGACCTCTATCTGCCCTGGCACTACTACTGGGCTTATGCCGGGGCAATGATGCGCATTGCGGTCAATCAGACCGAACGTGTGCCGGTCCCGGTCGTCGCGCCCCGTACGCGCGCCGTGCGCGGCAAGAAGCGCGACGCGCACGGCTGGACCACGGTCACGTCGCGCGAATCCCTGTCTAGGTGATGATCTTGCGGCCGGCGTTGGAGCGCTGGCTCTCGTGGCCGGTATTGGTCACGGCCGTCACGGCGAAGTAGTACGTGTTGGGCACCAGTCCCTCGATCACGTAGCTCGATACGCCGGGGTTGCTCACCTCGATCGTGTGCTTCATCTGCGCGACGTCGGTGCCATAGTAGATGCGATAGCCCGCGAGGTTGGTGAGCGGCGCGCCGTTGGTGTACGTCGCGGGCGCGCGCCATTCGAGCTTCGCAGTGCCGAGCGTCGGTTCAGGCGTCGGCGCGGGAGCTGCCGGGGGCGGTGTGCTGGTCGAGGCAGTTGTTTCGTCGTCGTTGCAGCCGGAGAGGCTGAGTGCGATTAGCGCGCACAGCGCGCCGCGGGCTGCCCACTTGCCGATTCCGAGGTCGCGCATCTCTGCCTCCCGTGCACGCGGCCCAGCGATCGGGCGCAGTGCGATGTGTGAGGGCAGGACGCGCTCGTCGCGAACGGACGAGCGACCAATACGCTTGATTGGCAGCCCCGCTATCGTAGGACCCGAAGGTCCCGTAGACCGGAAGCTTTGCGTCCCCGCCTTTCGACGGGTTTGCCCTGGACAATTCCAGCGAGTTTCTGCGTGCTCTTTGTGCCGCAGCGGGCGAATTCATTCCGTGAACGAGCGCACAGTGCAGTCACGCCGCGTGTGCGGCTCCCGCAGTCGTCGCGCACGGGCGACAGCCCGCGCGCCGGAACCAAGCCGGCGGACGGGGCGTTCGTAGGGCGGACTCCCCATGTGTGCCGGGAAAACGAACGAGCCCATGACCTCATACAGGCCCGGCGTGCTGATCATGGTGAGCAGCCTGGTCGCCGGTGGCGCGGAAAAGCACGCGATCTCCCTTGCCAATCGTCTCGACCCGACGCGCTTTCGCGCCTCGCTGTGTCATTTGAAGGCAGCCGGCGGTCTCACTGCGGATCTCGATGCGGCGCGGCTCGAAACGGTGCTGTGCCTCGACGTCACCCGCAAGTGGGACTGGCGCGCGGTCGGTGAGCTGGCCCGGCAGATCGACGCCAGGCAGATCGACATCGTCGTCTGCACGAACACCTATCCGCTGCTGTACGCACTGGTTGCCGCGCGCCTGGCGAAGCGGCCGATCCGGATCGTCGAGGTCTATCACACGACCGGCTACCGCACGCCCATCCAGTCGCGTCTACGGATGATGCTGGACGCCTTCGTATTCCGGCAGGCGGCGCTCGTCGTCTGGGTGAGCAACAAGCAGCGTGAATACTGGCGCGCGCGCGGGGTGCGCGGCGCACGCGACGTGGTAATCCACAACGGCATCGACACGGCATGGTTCACCGATCGCTACAGCACCGCGCAGAAGGAGGCAGTGCGTGCGAGCTTCGGTTTCGCGCCGAGCGACTACGTCATCGGTATCTGCGCCGCGTTGCGCCCCGAGAAACAGCACGGCGATCTGTTGCAGGCGATGCGCCGCTTACACCAGGCGGGGGTCGCGGCGAAGCTGCTGATCGTCGGCGAGGGCCAGCAGCGCTCATCGATCGAGCGCGGCATCGCCGAGCTCCAGCTCCAGGGCAGCGTCGCGATCGCCGGGTATCAGAGCGACGTTCGGCCGTTCATTGCGAGCTGCGACGTGATGGTGTTGACGTCGCACGCGGTCGAGACGTTCTCGCTGGCCGCGCTCGAAGCGATGTCGCTGGGTAAGCCCATGGTGATGACTCGCATCGGCGGCGCCGAAGAACAGGTCGTGCACGGCACCAACGGCCTGCTGTTCGAAGCCGGCGACATTGGCGCGCTGGCGCAGCATCTGCAGCTCCTTGCAGATCCCCCCGGGCGCGCAGCGATGGGTGAGGCCGCGGCGCAGATGGTGCGTGAGCGCTTCACCGTGCAGCGCATGGTGGCCCGGTTCACCGACGAGCTCGAGCGGCTGATCCCCGACGAGCGTCAAGGGACCAGCGCGCTTCACAACCGGGTGACCCTATGAACCTGCGCTGGACGCTCAACCGGTTGTCCGCCATGGATCGCGCCGAAATCGGGCATCGCGTCCTGCAGCAGCTGCGCGCGAAAGCCGAGCGTCTGGGCGCCTTCGCCGCGAATGTGCCGGCGCGCACGCGTGAGCGTAGCGGGACGGCGTGGCTCGCCGAGCTGCCGACGCGCTTCGACGTCGAGAAGTATCGTCGCGCCGCCGAGCGCATCCTCGCCGGCGAGTTCGAGGTGTTCGCGCTGCGGCCGGCCCAGCTGGGCTTTCCGCCGAACTGGAACCGCGATCCGAAGACCGGTCGCGTCGCGCCGCTCGCGTTCGGCAAGTCGCTCAACTACCGCGACGAGCGCCTCGTCGGCGACATCAAGTATCTGTGGGAGCCGAGTCGCCATGCCGAGCTGGTCACGCTGGCGCAGGCCTGGCACCTGACGCGCGAGCCGCGCTATGCGCAGGGCTGCCGCACGCTGCTCGACTCGTGGATCCAGCAATGTCCGTATCGACGCGGCGTGCATTGGACCAGCAGCCTCGAGCTGGCGTTGCGCCTGGTCAACTGGTCGCTGGCGTGGCAGCTGCTGGGCGGCGATCGCGCCTCGCTGTTCGACGGTCCGGACGGGGTCGCATTCCGCGATCGCTGGTCGACGGCGATCTATCAGCACTGCCACTTCATCGCCGGGCATTTGTCGCGGCATTCGTCCGCCAACAACCACCTGCTCGGCGAGCTCACGGGATTGTTCGTCGCCGCGATCACCTGGCCATGGTGGCCGCAGTCGCGTACCTGGGCGCGCCAGGCGCAGCGGGGACTCGAGCGCGAGGTGCTGCTGCAGAATGGCGAAGACGGCGTCAATCGCGAGCAGGCCGTCTGGTACCACCACGAAGTGCTCGACATGCTGGTGCTCGCCGGACTGGTCGGGCGCAGCAACGGCTGGTCGTTCTCCGAAGGCTACTGGCGGCGCATCGAGGCGATGCTCGATTTCCTCGCCAGCATCATGGACGTCGGCGGCAACGTGCCGAGCTACGGCGATGCCGACGATGCCGTGATCGCGCGGCTCGATCCGGATCGCGACGCGCACGTATACCGCTCGCTGCTTGCCACCGGCGCGGTGCTGTTCCGGCGCCCGGCTTTCAAGTCGAAGGCGGCACAGCTCGACGACAAGACACGCTGGCTGCTAGGCGATCACGCCGCCGTCGAGCTGCGCGCCTTGGACCGCGGCGGCTTGCTGCCGCCGCGCCGGGAATTCCCGCAGGCCGGCTACTACGTGCTCGGCAGCGAGTTCGAAACCGATCGCGAAGTCCGCGTCGTCGCCGACGCCGGTCCGCTCGGCTACCTGTCCATCGCGGCGCACGGTCACGCCGATGCGCTGTCATTCACGCTCAGCATTGGCGGCAACGAGCTGTTGATCGATCCGGGAACGTTCGCCTACCACACGAACCGGCGCTGGCGCGACTATTTCCGCGGCACGGCCGCGCACAATACCGTGCGCGTCGACGGCGTCGATCAATCGATCGGCGGCGGCAACTTCCTGTGGCTGGTGCATGCGCATGCCAGGGTGCTGGAGTTCGCGACGACGACGCAGGTGGATTGCCTGGTCGCGGAGCACGATGGCTACCGGCGCCTCGCGGATCCGGTCACGCACCGCCGCGAGCTGCGGCTCGATCACGCCAGCGGAATGCTGGTCGTGACCGATGAACTGCTGTGTGCGGCAGAACACCGCGTCGAGCTCTTCTGGCACTTTGCGCCCGAATGCGCCGTGGAACACGCTGGCGAGCGGATCGTGGCAACGCGAGGGGGTTGTAGCGTCAGCATGCTGCTGCCTGAATCGCTCAGCAGCCAGGTGATCTGCGGTTCCGAGGATCCGCAGATCGGATGGTCGTCGCGACGTTTCGATCAACGCGTAGCCAGCCCGACACTCGTTGGCGCCGCGACCATCCGCGGCACTAGCCGCTTCGTCACCCGGATGCAGCTGCGGTCTCGTCAGCACCGAATGCGCGCAGATACGGCTGCAGCACCAGCGCTTCGCTGTAGCGACTCTCGATGAACGCCAGACAGCGCGCTCGCATGGCGCTCCAGGCCGGTTCGTCGAAGTTGAGATAGCGAATCGCCTCGACCATCTCGTCCGGGGTGCGCACCGCGATTCCCAGGCCCTCGCGCGCGATGACGCCGTCCGGATCGAACAGGGCGACCACGGGCGTGCCGCTCGCCCATGCCTGCAGATACGTATTCGGAAATCCCTCCACGTCCGACGTGTTCACGAAAACGCGGGCGCGGCCATACAAGGCAGCTGCCTCGCGAAAGGCAACCGATCCATGGAAGGCCACACCGAGACTCGCGGCGCGTGCCTGCGTGGCTGCGAACAGCGGCAGCGCCTCGGCCATGGGGCCGCCGACCATATGGAAGGACACGTGCGCCAGGCGCGCTGCGACGTCGAGCAGCACGTCAGGGCGTTTCACTTGCCGCAGATTGCTGACCCACAATGCGCCGATGTCACGCGCGCTGAACGGGAGGTCGGTGCGCATCGACGCAATCATCAGCGCTGCAATTTCGCCGCGCACGCCAAAGTTCTCGCGCATCAGCTGCTGTTGCCGCTCGCTCTGCACGAGCACGGCGTCGGCGTGGCGCAACGCATATTCGTAGAGGAATTTGTCGCGCCAGTACCAGTGATTGATGATCAGCTCGTTCGGCTTGCAATCCGCATCGCTTGCGGTGCGGAAGACGAAGCGGCGCCCATGGCGCGTGCAGAACATTGCGATCTGGCCGGCTTGTCCGCCCGCGCAACTCGCGTAGTACACATCTGCGTTGGCGCGTTTCAGCGCCGACCACAAGCCGGTCCAGCGCGGGTGCAGGTAGCGTAGCAGCGGCAGTCCGGCCTTCGGCCGGAATGCCTTGTACGTCTTGATGTCGTCCCAGGTGGCGCCGTCGGGTTGGCCTTGATCGGCGACGACCATGCTGACCTCGTAGCCGCGGCGGGCGAGCGCCATTGCGAGCAGTGTGTGTTGCACGGGTTCCCCCGCGGCACCACGGCGATCGTAGTCCGGAGCGAGCACGCTCAGGTTCGGGATCCCGACGAAGCAGATGCTCGGGCGGTGCACAGCAGCCGCGGCGGGCGCCGCAAGGGGGAGGTCGCGCAAAGAGGCCGACATTCCCGCCCGAACGGGTCGGGCCCCGGGAAAGTTCCGGGGCCGGGCCGGCGGTCCCTTACGGGTTCGCCGCCTGCGGGTCAGTGAACGGCGATCAGCTTCGGCGCAGTCGGCAGCGGCTGCTTGTCGGTGCGCAGCAGGATGATGCCGTCGCGGTCCTTGAGCTGCACCGTCTTGGTCGTCTGGCCGTTGTTGACGCCCGGCGCCTGGTGGCCGTCGATGCGCTTGAACTCCGCTTCGAGCGTCACTTCGACCGGCCCGTTGCCGCGCGGATTCACCAGCGCGATGCCGTCTTCGAAGTCACGGCGATACACGCCTTTCTGCCACGGCGTCTTCGACGGCGGTGCAGTGGCCTGGCCCAGCTTGGCGTCGAACTCATCGAACCAGTTCACGCCCACATACGGGCTGCCACTCTTCGTGAACACGTAGTAGCCGTCGTCCATCAGCGAGGAGGCGAGGCCATAGCGCATCGCCTGGTAGTCGGTCGGGTCGCCGACCTGATGAAACATCACCAGCTTGGGCTCGGCGATCGCGTCCATCGTCTTGCGATACCAGTGCATCATCTCGTCCCACGAGGCCCAGCGCTCGGGCGAGTGGGTGGTGCCGAGCAGGCCTTCGATGATGCCGCCGTTGAGCGTGCCGTCGAGCTCGGTCAGCACCGACTTCTTGTCGCCCCAGTCCGCGACGTTGCCGATCATGTATTTGCCGGCGGGCAGCAGCTGGTGCATGAGCTGGAAGCGCTTGCGATAACCCTCGCGCAGCCATTGGCCGGCCTGCGGGCTGGTGCGCAGGTCGACGACGCCGTCGCGGTTCCAGTCCGCGTCGACGCGCGGCCGCCAGAACACGTTGTCTTCGAACAGGCCCGCGATCGAGGGAGCCTTCTGGTAGTAGTTCTGCACGGCCCAGCGCGCGTGATACTCCCACCATTGATAACCGCTGCTGTCGCGCGGTGAGAACAGCGTGGTGTTGATGACGTAGTCGGGCTTGGCGCTCTTCGCGGCGAACGAGCTGCGGATGCGATCGCCGCTGGAGCCGCTCGGGTAAGCCCACCAGCGCATCTGGTCGATCTTGTTGTACAGCGGCTCGTACGCTTCGGAGCTGCAGTCCACCGAGCTGCTGATCTGGTACAGGAACACTTTCGAGTCGGGGTTGCGACCCTCGATGTTGCGCACGACCTGCTCCATCGGCATGTCGTGCGACTTGTCCCACCCGGGATAGTAGGCCAGCAGGCTCATGTCGACCTTGGCCAGCTTTTCCTGGTAGGCGCGGTCGTCGTAGTTCTGCGGCGCGCCGATGACGAGGGCGCCGAGACGTGGGAACGGAGGTTTGTCGGCCGCCGTGGCAACCGCGGACAGCAGCAACGCGGCGCAGCCTGCAATCAGCGATCTGGTGTGCAACATGGTGATCCCTGTAACTAGCTCAAGCGCGCGTCACGATATGTGACGCACGTCACACGACGAAGTTCGTCGGGCATCATTAAGGGTTCGTTCGAAACACGCGGACGCGTGCTGCGCGGGAAATTACGAGGCCTGGCGGCAGGCTCATCGGCAACCCCGCTGTCGTAGGTCCGAGGACTTTGTAATCCGCGAGACCGTTAGACCGGAAGCTTTGCGTCCCCGCCTTTCGACGGGTTTGCCCTTAATGGCGCACACCATAGCAAGGCTCGCTGTCGAGCGAAAGCCGGGGGGAAGCGGTACTGCGCCTGCGGCTGATGATTAGGCAATACTGAGGCCGTCGCTGTGCTCGGGCTCGACCCGACAGCGGCTGCGCATCACGCGGGGTAGCCCCAACGCGCCAGGCTCGGCCGCAGGCAATCGGTCAATATCTCCTGCTGCGCTGGACTCAGCCCCTGCTTCCATTTGTCGTTCTGGCTCGTCAGCGGCAGCAAGGCGATGTTGCGCTCGAGCTGCGCGGACCATGGCAATCCGGCGAACTCGGTCGCCGCGCGCACCTGACCGAGCGGATCCGCGCACAGGTTCTCGTAGCGGATCTCCATGAGGCGATCGGCGGGAATGCTCTGCTTCGCACGCTCGTAGGCGTCCATGAGGATTTCCCATTCGAGTCCCGCGAGCGCCACGAACGAGCGCTCGTACTTCTGCCAGCGCTCGTTCTGTTCGGCGGACAGCGGCCCCATGGTCCAGGCTTCCGGGCCGCGCCAGCCGAGCCAGAACTTCACGCGCAGCAGCGAGCTGGCGACTGCGCGGCCGTCGCGAATGACGTTGATGAATCTCGCGTTCGGAAAAACCGCGTGCAGGAAGCCGAGGCGCGGCCAGCCCGTGATCTTGCACAACAGCTGCGGCCGACGGCGCGTGACGTACGAGCGAGCCATCGAGCGCAGACTGGACACGGCATACGGGAATGCATCGGCCGCGGTCAGGTCGCGGCACGGCGCCGAAAAACCGCGGAAGTAGTGCTCCCACATCGGCCAGGCCTCGACCGGCGCGAACTTACGGCGCACCACGCGGCCGACGCCCGGCAATGCGACGAGGCCGACCAGCCGGCTGTTCCGCCGTGGCTGCCGCGGATATTTGTTGGCCAGGGCGGTGAACCAGGTCAGCTGCGGGTGATAGGCGAGCAGGTCGTGGAAGACCGTCGACCCGCAGCGACCGGTGCCGATGATGAACAGCGGATCGCGGGCGATCGAATCGGTCGCCTGCGCGGCGAGCTCGGCCGACGGGGCTCGGGTCATTGGCACTTCCTTAGGTCGCAGTCGAGGGGTCGTTGAGTCGGGAAAACTCCTGCGCCGGTCATGGGGTTCCATTGCGGTCATAAACCCCTTTGCGAACCGGGTTTTGCGCAAGCTGCGCGGCGTATCAGACGGAAGATGAAGCGAGTCAGGTCAGGCGGCCGGGCAGCCCGGATTGCAGGGTTCGCCTCATTGAATTGCAGGAATCATCGGGCGGCAGGCGCTTTGGACAAGTCAACGGCGCGAGCTTGCGCCGAGCAGTGCGCGCCGGATTGTAATCGTTGTTCCTGTGAGCGAAGAGCGACAGTTGTTGCACCTGTAACGCCTGACTAAAGTCGCGCCCGGTCTCGGGTTACGTGTTCTCAGCCACCGGGGAAAAACGCCGAGCCAACAAGTGTCGAGCTGGCCAGTTAGAAGCGACCGTCGCGAGTCGCCGAAGCAGTCCAGATCAATGTAGCAACAAGCGCCGGAGCGTGCCAAGCGCAGCCGGCGGTCATCCCCTGGGGTGTTTACTCATGAAGCTAAAATCTCTCGCGCTGCTTGGAGCGTCGATCGGCCTGACCGTGGTCGCAGCAACGGCGGACGCTGCGAATCCGATGGGGGTCGCGTTCAAGCAGGAAAACAACGTGACGCTCTATGGCAAGCCCACCGGAATGGTGATCACGGGCCGCTGCAACCTCTACGACGCGCCGTTCCAGACCGTGCGCGCGCGCGGCGGCGAAGTGCTCTTCTACATCAACCCGACCGCCGTGCCCGACTACACCACGTGCACGCGCGACCATCAGTTCTACATGGGCGATACCGGTCGAGTGCCTTTGTGGCCGTTCCCGAGCTACGGCCAGCGCGTCCTGCGCCCCGGCAACCACCTCGCCGACATTCGCGCGGGCCGGGCGTGGAGCAACTACATCGTGAACTTCGTCGTGGCGAAAATGCGCGAGCGCAAGTTCGACGGCGTGTTCATCGACACCTGCGGCGGTCGCCCCTGGACGTCCTATCCCAACTGGTCGAACTGGCCGCTGGCGGAGAAGAACGCCTGGACCGACGGCTGTGCGGATCTGGTGCGGCGTCTCGACGCGCAGCGCCGGGCCATCAACCCGAACTTCATCATCGTCAACAACAACGTGTGGGATCGCAGCGACGGCAACACGCGTGGACTCGTGGCGCAGAAGTACGTCGACGGCATCACGCTCGAGCACCCGACCTGCTGCGTGAAGTCGTACCACGTTGCGATCGCCAAGCGCACGTACAGCAACCTGGGGCATCGGCGAGTCATGGTGATCGCCACGTCGCCGGCTGAAGCGCGCCAGTGGGCCACGATTCCCGGCGTGACGCACGTTACGTATGCGACGAACTACGCGTATCCGCCCGCCCCGGTGATCTCGTTCAAAGCACTGACTGACCGCTGACGAGTCGACCCAGGGGTCGACAGATCGGCACGGGCCGGCCTTCGCGCCGGCCCGTCGTCGTCTTGCTAACATACGCAGCATGCACCCGGTAGCGAGCTGCGAGCATGGCGACCGACAAGAGCACCCCTGAAGCGCAGAGCGTGGCGGACGTTCTCACGATCCGTCCGATCCGCTTCATCGGCAATCCACAGACTGCGAACTCCAACAGCTTTCAGAGCGAGGCGGATCTGTCCGGGCTCTCTGCCGAGCAGGCGCAAGCCGCAGCCTCGCGCGAGTTCGAAGCCCTCGTAACGGCGCTGCGCGCCGCGGGTGTCCGCGTGCACGTCTTCGACGACACGCTGCAGCCTCACACTCCCGATTCTATTTTTCCGAACAACTGGGTCAGCTTTCACGCCGACGGCTCGGTCGTGCTGTATCCGATGCTGGCGGAGAACCGGCGCCACGAGCGCAGGCCGGAGCTGCTGGCAAGGTTGAGCGCGCAGCACGGCTTTCGCATCGCGCGCGTGATCGACCTCTCCTGGCGTGAGCGCGACCACAAGTTCCTGGAGGGCACCGGCAGTATGGTGCTCGATCGCGCGCATCGGCTCGCTTATGCATGCATCTCGCCGCGCACGGATCTCGACGTGCTCGGCGACTTCGCGCAGCAACTCGACTACGACATCGTATCGTTCGAGGCGACGGACGCTGCAGGCGTGCCGATCTATCACACGAACGTACTGATGTGCGTCGGGACGCGTTTCGCCGCCGTCTGTTCCGCCTGCATTCGCGAAGACGAACGCGCCGCCGTGCTCGACACCCTGCGCAATACCGGCCACACGATCGTCGAGCTCACGATGCAGCAACTCGGCGAGTTCGCCGGCAACATGCTGGAGCTGCGTTCCGCGAGCGGCGAAGCCGTCGTGGCCATGTCGAGCCGCGCGCTCGACTCGCTGACGCCGCAGCAGCGCGAGCTGATCCAGCAGCACGGCGGGCCGATCGTCGCCGCGCCGATTCCGACGATCGAGACGCTCGGCGGCGGGAGCGTGCGCTGCATGCTGGCCGAGGTCCATCTGCAGCAGAGATAGTACAATCCGGCCGATGCTCGAACTCGGCCTCAAGACCCTCATCGCATATCTGCTCGGTTCCATCGTCGGCAGCCTGGTCGTCGGCCGCCTGCGCGGCGGCGTCGACATCCGCAAGCTGGGCAGCGGCAACCCGGGCGGCACCAACGCTTTGCGCACCCAGGGCCCGGTGTTCGCGTTCTGGGTGCTGCTGATCGACGCCGGCAAGGGCTGGCTCGCGGCGGGCCTGCTGCCCGGTGTGCAGTTACCCGGCATCGGCATCGACCCGAGCATCGACCGGCACTGGCTGGCGGTCGCTTGCGCAAGCGCGGTCGTGATCGGACATATCTATCCCGTGTGGCATGGCTTCCGCGGCGGCAAGGGCGCGGCGACGCTCGTCGGCGTGCTGCTCGGATTGAAGCCGGTCGCGCTCGTGCCGGTTCTGATCGTCTGGCTGCTCCTGGTCCTGCTGACCGGCTTCGTCGGTCTTGCGACCCTGCTTGCGACCGCGACGTTTCCAGCGTACGTCGCCGCGAGCGGGATGCAGCCGGCCGGCGCGTTGCTCACGTTCGGCTGTGCGATGCTGCTGCTCGTCTGCTACACGCACCGCTCCAACATCGAGCGTATGCGGGCGGGCACCGAGAACCGGGCGCGACGGCTCTGGCTGTTGCGCAAGCGCTGATTGCGATGGCGACCGCTGCGAAAACCCGCAATCTCAAAGCTCGCACGCAGGCGCGTCGCATGCGACTGCTGTCGCTGCTCGCGAGCGGCCAGTTCTATTCGGGCGAGCAGCTCGCCCGGCGCCTGCGCATCTCGCGCGGCGGTGTCTGGAAACTGATCCGCTCGCTGCAGGCGATGGGCGTCGATATCGCATCGGTGCCGCGCCAGGGCTATCGCTTGCCGCGCGCCGTGGATCTGCTCGACCGGGACGCGATCCTGGCGCAGATGAGCCCGGCGCTGCGCGAGTTGCTGAATCCGCTCGAAGTGCTGCTGACCGTCGACTCGACGAACCGTCACGTCGCGGAGCACGCAGCGAACGCGCCGGGCGCAACGCACGTCTGCGTGGCCGAAGTGCAGAACGCGGGTCGCGGTCGTCGCGGTCGCAGCTGGGTAGCGCCGTTCGGCTGCGGTGTCTGCATGTCGCTGGCCTGGCAGTTCGCCGATGCGCCGCCGACGTTCTCGGCTCTGGGCCTGGCGGTCGGTGTCGCGGCGATCAGGGCGTTGCGGAGTCTCGGTCTCGAAGGCGTCGGGTTGAAATGGCCGAACGACCTCGTTTGGCAGAACCGCAAGCTGGGCGGAATCCTGATCGAGATGCGCGGCGAGTCGGCGGGCCCCACGCAGGTCGTGATCGGTATCGGCGTGAACATGCGCATGCCTGCACCGGTACGGCTGATGCTGGCGGAACAGCAGGCCACGCTCATTGCCGACGTTCATGAAATCATGCGTGACCGCACGCCGCCGCGAAACGCGCTGGTCGCGATGCTGATAGAAGAGATCGTCAGGATGTTACAGACGTTCGGCGAGCGCGGCTTCGAGCCGTTCCTCGACGAGTGGCGGCGATTCGATACGCTTGCCGATGCGCCGGTGCGGGTGATCGCGGGCGCCGAGTCGACGTTCGGGCGGGCCCGCGGCGTCGATATGAACGGCACGCTGCTCGTCGACGTCGACGGCGAGCTGCGCCGCTTCGCATCCGGCGAAGTGAGCCTGCGCGCCGTCCGCTAGTCATGCTGCTCCTCATCGACATCGGCAATACGCGCATCAAGTGGGCGCGATTCGAGCGCGATGCCCTGGGGCCGCAGTCGGCGGCCATCCATTCCGATTGGACGGCCGCAGTCTTTGCCCGTGAAGTACTCGGGTCCGCACCTCCGGCCACTCGCGTACTCGTCAGCAATGTCAGCGGTGCCCGCATGGCCGAGATTGCCCGCACCGCCATCCAACGCCAGTGGAATCTCGAGCCGCAGTTCGTCACTTCGACCGCAACCGCCGGCGGCGTACGCAATGCCTATACGGAGCCGGCGAAACTGGGTGTCGATCGCTGGCTGGCACTGATCGCCGCACATGAGCTCGAGCGCGGCGCGGTGTGTATCGTCAGTGTCGGCACGGCAATGACGATCGATGGTCTCGATGCGGACGGTCGTCACCTGGGTGGTGTGATCGTGCCGGGCCCGGATCTCATGGTTTCGAGTCTGCTGCAGGGGACGAGCGACCTCGCGCAGCGGGCGGCGGGCGGCAGCAAGGCAGACGGCCTGTTCGCGGACAACACACTCGGCGCGATCTGGCAGGGCACGCAACACGCGCTCAGTGCGCTCATCGAGCGCAGCGTGCAAGCCTTGCAGCAGGAGGTTGGGCGGCCCGTCGTCGTGCTCGTTACCGGCGGCGCAGCTGCGCACATCGAACCGGCATTGCGCACTTCATTTCGCAGCGTCCCGGACCTGGTGCTGCGCGGGCTTGCAGTGCTCGCTCGCGAGTCGCCGGGCAGTGCTCGTGTATGATGGAGCCCGATGAGAAACGTACTCGCTATCGGCGTAGTGTCCCTGTCGATCGTCGCGACTGGCGCGCACGCGGCCGACGTTCAGGCCGGCAAGAGCGCGGCCCAGAGCAAGTGCTCGCAATGCCATGACGCGGACGATTGGGAAGGCGAAGATGCGGCCTCGCTCGAAAGCCTGATCCGCGACATCGTGGCGGGCAAGGTGAAGCACAAGAGCAAGCTGGAGCTCACGCCGGCGGAGATCGCCGACATCGCCGCCTACTGGGGCCGGGCCGGTAAGTAGCTCGCGCGACTCTTAGATATCGCATGCGCACGCTCTGCCTGTTGCTGATCCTGTCCAATGCGCTCTACTTCGTGTGGTCGCAGACGATCGACGTGCAGGTCTCGAGTCTCGAGCGCCGAGGCTCGAAGCCCGTCGAGCCGCCGGCGCGCATCGTGCTGGCGCGCGAGATGATCGAAGCGAACCCCGACGAGCGCGACGACCACAGCGTGGGCCCGATCCGCGACGTGCAGCCGCCCGCCGTCGAGCCGCTCGCGGGCAGATCGGCGCAGCCGGCAGTCACGGCGCAGGCGGACGGGCTGTCGTGCACGAGCGTCGGGCCGTTCGAGGATCTGAAGCAAGCGTCGAAGGCACAGGCTGCGCTGCAGGGTATGGGCTTTCATCCGCGCCAGCGCCTCGAGCAGGGCGAGATCTGGGCCGGGTACTGGGTGAGCGTGCAAGGACTCGCAACGCGCGATGCTGCCGACGCGGTACTGAAGACGCTGTCTGCGAACGGCATCGCCGACGTCTACGTGCTGCCCGGTTCCGATCCGCCGAACGTCGTGTCGCTGGGAGTCTTCTCGGATTACCAGCGCGCGCAGCGGCGGCTCGACGAGGTGCGCGCGCTCGGACTGACGCCGCGCATCGACGATCGCAAGCGCGCCGGATCCGTGTACTGGATCGATGTCGATCTGCAGGAGCCGGGGCAGAGTATCGACACCAGCCTCCTCACCAACGACCCAGGCAAGATCACGCGCCTGGAAATGCGCGCGTGTCCGGCGGGCGCAGCACCGGGCTGAACCCCGGTCGCCACCCTCGCGTAGCCGGGAACCGCTGACCGCATCAGGCAGTTGTAGGGTGTTCCCACTCGATGAGTGGGGCAATCGGAGGCCGCGGGTGCTGCGGAGATGGCGATGGACATCACTGTTCTGGACGGCGCTGAGGGCACGGTTCAGGTAGAAGAACTGGCCGGTGGCAAGCGTCGCGTGTCGGTGCGGCCTTCGACCGGGCTGGTGTTCAGGCGCTCGATGTGCGTGACGTCGTATCCGTTGAGCCTGATCCGCGAGATCCACGCGGCCAAGGGACTCACTGTCTGCCAGGAGATCATGCGCGAAGACGATCCGCGCCTGGTCGAGCACGCGCTTCGTCATGCGATCCTGGGATACCTGGATGCGGCCGATTTCGCGGGCAAGCGCGTTCTCGACTTCGGCTGCGGCGCCGGCGCTTCGACGATGGTGCTGGCGCGGCTGCTGCCGCCATGCGACATCGTCGGCATCGAGCTCGAGGAAAAGGAGCTGCGACTCGCGCGGCTGCGCGCCGAGTACCTGGGGCGACGCGGCGTGCAATTTCTGCGCTCGCCCTCCGGCGATTCGCTGCCGGACGGGATGGGCCAGTTCGACTATGTGATATTCAGCGCAGTGTTCGAGCACCTGCTGCCCGACGAGCGTCCCATGCTGCTGCAGAAGGTCTGGGAGACCGTCAAGCCAGGGGGAATTCTGTTTCTCAACCAGACGCCGTATCGGTACTCACCCGTCGACACGCATACGACGGGCCTGCCGTTGATCAACTATCTGCCCGACTCACTCGCGCTGCGCGCGGCGCGACGCTTCTCGAAGCACGTGCGGCCGCATGAGGACTGGAACACGCTGCTCCGGCGCGGCATTCGCGGCGGCACCGTTCCCGAGGTTCTCGGAATTCTGAGCAAGTCCGGAAAGCCTGTGCTGCTGCGTCCCGCGCAGCGCGTGGGTGACCGCATCGATCTGTGGTACGGCACGCTTTCGCCGCGTCACCGATGGATCAAGCGAAGCGCGTGGCTGGCGCTCAAGGCCGTGAAAGCCGTTTCCGGCGTCGAGGTGCCGCCGACGCTGATGCTCGCGATCAGAAAGGAAGCGTGACGGTCTCTACTGCGATCGCTGCTCGAGGCGGATCGCCATGAGCGATTTCACCAGTCCCAGTGCGGCTTCATTGACGATTTCTGCGTCCGGGAACAGTTCGCGCATTCCCTGCGGCCCGAGCAGATTCCAGTCCGGCGCGGTGCGCTTGATCCAGACGCGATTCGTCACGCGCAGCGTCGCGACCTGCAAAGGCCGCGGCAGCCAGCCGACGAAGGGTAGCCAGGTGTGACTCTCGATCGGGAAGTAAACGTTCGGCGTCTGCACGAAATAGGACTTGCCGACGCGCCGGATCTCGTTGGCGAAGGCGCGCTGGCGCTGGAATGCGCGTTGCCGGAACTCGCGGCCGCTGCGCATCGTCCAGACCTCGGACTTCGGCACGGTCACGTGCTCGATGACCGACGAGCAGTAGAGCACATCGAAGCAACGGTCTTCGAACGGCAGCGACTCGGCCTCGCTCAACACGATGGGCGTGTACCCGTACCGGTCATGGCCACGCTGCACCGAGGCGGCATCGATGTCTGCGATGTGCACGTTCGCGGGCGTGACGTCCAGTCCGGCCAGGACGCTGTGAATATTCCTGCCATCCTCGGAGCCGAGGTCGAGAATGCGCGTGTTGCGGCCGATCCAGCCGAAGAAATTGCAAAAGGTCGCCGCGCGCCGGCTGCGCGCGCGTTGCGACGCTTGCAGAAAGATCTGAGATAGCGTGTTCATCCTGTCTCCACCGGAATTCTGTGCCAGGGAGATACAAGGACCGTGCCACAGCGGTGCGCGAAGCGGTATTGCGTTAAACTTGCCGGGCACCGCGATAGTTGCCGGCTTAGCTCAGTTGGTAGAGCACCTGATTTGTAATCAGGGGGTCGTGGGTTCGAGTCCCTCAGCCGGCACCACTATCAGCCGCTGCTGTATCGACGCCCCTCAATTCACAACGCGCCGAAACAGCAGCCGCGGTGCCGACCGCTCGCACTGTCGCGATACAACGACGGCACTGAGTACTTTCTACCGCTGGACGTTCCCGCGCGAACTCTTCTGCGGCATCCGGCTGGGTTCCTTGCTATTTTCTCGCATTCATCTTTGCAGAGGCGGTTCATGACGGAGACGTTCTCGCGGCGGGTGTTCATTGCCTCGGCCGCGGTGCTGTTGGGACTCGGCGCGTTCGCCTATGGAATTGCCGTCGAGCGCCGGCAGCTCTGGCCCTACGACCTCACGCAATCTGCATACGTGGCGGCCAGGAGCCTCATGTTGTACGGCGAGCTCGTTCCACAGGGCCGCCGCGTGCATGCGCCGCGCGGTGCCGCGCGTGAGGTCTTCAAGATCTACGACGCGAGCGCCATGGCGGACGGCTACTACGTCTTCGTCGGCTGGAACAATCCACGGCGTGTCTATGCCGCCTGGCTCTACGACCGCACGGGGAAGCTTCTGCACACGTGGTCTTGGGATTACCTGAGTCTCGATCCGGACGGCCCGTTGAACCGCGTCGACATCCCACATGCCTTCTATGTGCTGGCTGATGGGTCGATCGTCGCAGGCTTCGACCACGGCGACGTCGTAGCCCGGCTGGATGCATGCAGCAAACCCGTCTGGCTCAAGCACGCGATCTATCATCATTCGTTCGAGGCTGCAGACGATGGGACGCTCTGGACCTGGAAGGGGGAGGGTACGCCTTACGGTCACTACGACAGCCTGCTGAACTTCGATCCCGTGACGGGCAAGGAACTGCGCGAGATCCGGCTGGTCGACGATGTCATCAAGCGCATGGGGCCCGCCGCGATCGTCTTCGGCGTCCGGCCCGATTACCGCTTTCAGCACTTCGACCGGGATCCGCAGGACAAGGAGACGATGGACATCTTCCACGGCAACGACGTCGAGCCGTTGCATGCCGCGATGGCGCCGGCGTTTCCGATGTTCGAGGCCGGCGATCTGCTGATCAGCTTGCGCACCATCAATCTGGTCGCGGTCATCGACCCCGACGATTACCGCGTCAAGTGGTGGAGCACCGGGCCATGGATAGGCCAGCACGATCCCGACTTCGTCAGCGACGGCAAGATCTCCGTGTACAACAACAACACCCACCGCGGCCGCTCGGAGATCCTGAAAATCGACCCGGCGACCCGCGAGATCTCGAACGAGCTGTTTGCGGGCGGTACCCGCTTCTACTCGGGCTACATGGGCCGCCATCAATACCTGCCGAACGGCAATGTGCTCATCGCCGTGCCGGAAGAGGGCCGCGCCATCGAGGTCTCGTCCAACGGCCGAATGGTGATGCAATTCAACAACATTGCGCGCGGCAAGCAGGGCTACAACGATGTCGTTTCCAACGCCCTGTGGCTTCCGGCCGACTACTTCGCGGCAGTGCCGAATTGTCGGGAACCGAATTGATAGCCGATAAGTTATGCCTCCATGCGCTTCATGGTGCTCGTCTTCCTATTGTTCTGCGCGGCCGCCGCGCAGGCTTACGTCGGTCCTGGGCTCGGTCTCGGCGTCATCGGCGCCATCTTCGGCGCCTTGCTGGCTGTGATCATGTCGATCGCCGGCGTCGTGTGGTACCCCATCAAGCGCCTGCTGAAGAAAGTGAACTCGGCGCGGGCGGCGGACACGGGCGGGGACCCGAACTCTCGCTCGAAATAGGCACCGGGCGCGTCGCGAAAAGCGGCAAAGCATGAGGTACGCGCTGCTGTTCCTGTTCTGCGTCGTGTTCATCGAGTTGTTCCTGCTGCTCGATCCGCGCAAAGAAGCGGTCGCCATCGTCCGGCGCTCACACGAGGCCGCGCGGGTCGCGGCCGCCAAAGGCATGAGCGACGACGAGAAGGAAGCTTTCATGCGGCGGGAGTCGCTGGCCATGTTCAAGGCGACGGCGATGCTTACGCTGAAGTTCCTCGGCATATTCGCCGTGCTGTATGCGATCTTCCTCGGGACCGTCGCTGTCATGCCGGATCTCGAGCGGCCGCTGCTCGATGACTTCGTCTCGCCGCCGATCATTGCGATGATGACGATCGCGACCGTGTTGTACGCGTGGGCGCGCAATGCCATTCTCAAGCAACTATAGCTTCGTCGATCGCGCGCTCCACTACTTCGCATTCGGCGCGCCGTTCGTGCAGAAAGTGCTGTGCGAGCTCGAGAACGATCTGTTCAAGAGTGAGCTCGAGCAGGTCGACTCGTCGGATGAAGTCTTCGTTACGGGGCTGCCGCGCGCAGGCACCACGCTCGTTCTCGAGCTCCTCTACCGGACCGGCGAGTTCGCGACACTCACCTACCGTGACATGCCCTTCATCCTGGCACCGCTCCTGTGGGACAAGATCTCCGGACCGTTGCGCAAGGCGGGGGAGAAAGTCGAGCGCGCGCACGGCGACGGCATGCTGGTCTCATTCGAGAGCCCCGAAGCTTTCGAGGAGGTCGTCTGGCTCGCGTTCCTGCGCCGGAGCATCGTCAACGAACGCACCCTGTCGCCGGTCGCGCGCACAGCTGTCACGGACGAGTTCGCGGGCGCCCTGCAGGGCTCGGTTCGCAAACTCCTGTTGCGCCGCGCGCGCGCGCCGGCCGGCGCGACGCGGCCGCGCTATCTCTCGAAGAACAACGCCAATATCTCGCGCGTTGCGGTGCTCAGCCAGCTCTTTCCAACGGCGAAGATCCTCATCGTATTTCGCGAGCCCGCGGCGCAGATCGCTTCGCTCATGACGCAGCATCGCCGCTTCCTCGCCGAGCATGACGCAGACGGCTTCTCGAAGCGCTACATGGAATGGATCGGGCACTACGAGTTCGGCGCAAATTTCCGGCCGATCAATTTCTCGGGCTGGCTCGACGGGCAACCCGTGCCCAGCGTGCCCGATGCGGATTTCTGGCTGCGGTATTGGAATGCGGCCTATGGCTACGCGCTCGAGCAGCGGACGGGAAATGTACTTTTCGTCGATTTCGACAAGCTGCTCGCACAGAGCGACGCAGTGCTTGGCAGGCTGGCCGACGCGCTCGGCCTGGCGGAGAAGACCAAGCTCGCGGCCGCCGGCGCCGCGTTGCGCGCTCCGACTACGACGCCTGTCGAACTCGACGGCTGTTCAGTCGAGAGCCGTCGTGCGGCGCAGGACATTCATGCGCAGTTGAGGTCACTCGCCCTGTGACGAGCTCGGGTCGGCGACGCTACGGTCATCCGGCTTTTTCCACATGACCGCCGAATTGATAGCGCATGGCCGAGAGGATCTTGTCCTGGAACGACGCGTTGCCGCGCGAGCTGAAGCGCTCGTATAGCGCAGTCGTCAGTACAGGCGCAGGCACTCCTTCGTCGATCGCAGCCTGGATCGTCCAACGACCTTCGCCGGAATCTGCAACGCGGCCCGCGAATTTGCCGAGAGCCGGATCCTCCGCCAGGGCGCTCGCAGTCAGGTCGAGGAGCCACGAAGAGATGACGCTGCCGCGCCGCCAGACCTCGGTGACGTCCGCCAGGTTGATCTCATACTGATAGTGCTCGGGATTGCGCAGCGGTGCGGTCTCGGCGTCGGCCTCGCGCGCGTGCTTGCCAGCGTTCGCGCCGCTCAATACGCCGAGGCCTTCGGCATAGGCGGCCATGATTCCGTACTCGATGCCGTTGTGGACCATCTTCACGAAGTGTCCGGCGCCGTTCGGCCCGCAGTGAAGGTAGCCGCGCTCGGCGGTTCCGCCGAGCTTCTCGCGCCCGGGCGTGCGTTCGATGTTGCCGGCGCCGGGTGCCAAGGTGGCGAAGATGGGATCGAGGCGCTGCACGACGTCACGCTCGCCGCCGATCATCATGCAGTAGCCGCGCTCGAGCCCGAGGATGCCGCCGCTCGTTCCGACGTCGACATAGTGGATGTCGCGCGCGGCCAGTGTCTTGGCGCGACGGATGTCGTCGATGTAGTGCGTGTTGCCGCCATCGATCAGGATATCGCCGGGTTCGAGATGCGGCAGCAGCTGGTCGATGGTCTGATCGACGAATGCTACCGGCACCATGAGCCACACGGCGCGTGGCTTGTCGAGCTTGCCGACGCATTCGCGCAGCGAACCCGCGCCGATTGCGCCGTGCTTCGTGAACTCCTGGACCGCTTGCGGCGCGATGTCGAAAACCACGCACGAATGCCCGCCGTTCAGCAGCCGGCGGACCATGTTGCCGCCCATCCGTCCCAATCCAATCATGCCGAGTTGCATTGCTGACCTCTGTGGATTTCCTAGCTCGCCTGCGCGAGCGCTGAGCCTTTCGAAGCGATGACGCCGAGCAGGTTGTGCCACGAAGTGACGAACGACGCGGCGCCGTCGTTCTGCAACTTCATGGCGAGCGCGGCGAGGTCGACGCCGGCCTTGCGGAATTCGCCGAGCATCTTCTCGGCGTCGCCGGCGTCGGCATGCAGCTCGGCGCCCAGCTCGCCATGATCGGCGAAGGCCTTGAGCGTGTTCTCCGGCATCGTGTTGATGGTCAGCGGTGCGACGAGACCCTTGATGTAGAGAATGTCGGAGGCCTTGGGATCCTTCGTACCCGTGCTCGCATACAGCAGCCGCTGCGGCCGGGCACCCGCGTTGAGCACGCGACGCCAGCGCGAGGATTGCAGCAGCTGCGAATACGCGCGATACGCTTGATGTCCGATCGCAAGTCCGAGCGTGTTGGTGAGCGCCGCCGGCACCTTGCCGGCAACCGCGACGTCCCAGCGGCTCAGAAATATCGACGCCACGGAAGCGACGTCAGGATTCAGGCCGGCTTCGATCCTGCGCTCGATGCCGCGCAGCCACGCTTCGGCCGCCGCCCGGTACTGCTCGACGGAAAACAGCAGTGTCACGTTGATCGGCACGCCGGCGAAGATCGCTTCCTCGATCGCGGGCAAGCCTTCGGCGGTGCCAGGAATCTTGATGAACACGTTGGGTCGCGCGGCGCGCGCATGCAGATCCTGCGCTTCGCGCAAGGTCGTTTTCGCGTCGTGAGCGAGGAGCGGCGAGACTTCGAGCGAGACCCAGCCGTCGACGCCCGCCGTGCGCTCGTGAACCGGACGGAACAGGTCCGCGGCCCGGGTGATGTCCTCCAGCGCAATCTCGAAGAACAGCTGCTCGCCGGACGCGCCGTTTCTCAGCCGCGCGCGGATCGACTCGTCATAGGCCGTGCCGCCCTTGATCGCCTGATCGAAGATCGTCGGGTTCGAGGTGAGCCCGGTGACCGCGAGCTCGCTGATGTAGCGGGCGAGCGTCCCGCTGGTCAGCAGGTCGCGCGTGATGTTGTCGAGCCAGATGCTCTGGCCCGCCCGGGAAAGTGCGTGCGTCGGATTCATGGTGACCTCAGGGCTTCGGAGACGATCTGTTGGGCCTCGGCGACCACCTGCTGCAGGTGACGCGTGTCGCGGCAGCTCTCAGCATAGATCTTGTAGAGATTTTCGGTACCGGAGGGACGCGCGGCGAACCAGCAATCGGCCGTCACTACTTTGAGTCCGCCGATCGGCGCGTCGTTCCCCGGCGCGCGCGTCAGCTTCGCGGTGATCGGGTCGCCGGCCAGCGAAGTGGCGCGCACCGACTCGGGGGAGAGCTTCCCGAGACGCGCCTTCTGTGCCGGCGTCGCCGGCGCATCGATGCGTGTGTAGTGCGGGGTACCGAACTGCGTCGTGAGGTCCCAGTAGTACTGGCCGGGATCCTTGCCGGTGCGCGCGGTGATCTCGGCAGCGAGCAACGCGAGGATGAGTCCGTCCTTGTCGGTGGACCACACCGTTCCATCCCGGCGCAGGAAGCTCGCGCCCGCGCTCTCTTCGCCGCCGAAGCAAACCGTGCCGTCGAGCAACCCTGGCGCGAACCATTTGAAGCCCACCGGCACCTCCAGCAGTCGACGTCCTGCTGCAGCCACCACACGGTCGATCATGCTGCTCGAGACCAGCGTCTTGCCGATCGCCGCGTCCGGCCGCCAATCCGGGCGAGCATTCAGCAGGTAGTGGATCGCGACCGTCAGATAGTGATTCGGATTCAGCAATCCGGCCGAAGGCGTAACGATGCCGTGGCGGTCGGCATCGGTATCGTTGGCGAAAGCCAGCTGGAACCGGTCCTTCAGCCCGAGCAGGCTGGCCATCGCGTACGGGCTCGAACAGTCCATGCGGATCTTGCCGTCGTGATCCACGGTCATGAACGAGAAGGTCGGATCGACCCGCGGATTGACCACTTCGATGTCGAGACCGTACAGGCGATTGATCGGCTCCCAGTAGTGCACGGCTGCGCCGCCGAGGGGGTCCACCGCCAGCTTGAGTCCGGCGGCGCGGATTGCATCCATGTCGATGACGTTGCGCAGGTCCTGCACGTACGGGGTCAGGAAATCCTGCTCGTGGAACGTTGCGGCGCGCTGTGCGGCGGCAAGCGGCATGCGCTTCACCGAGCGGTTGCCTTCGCTCAACAGCTCATTGGCGCGTCGTTGAATCCAGCCGGTCGCATCGACATCGGCGGGCCCGCCGTTCGGCGGGTTGTACTTGAAGCCGCCATCTTCCGGCGGGTTGTGCGACGGCGTAACGACGACGCCGTCCGCGAGCCCGCTGGCGCGGCCGCGGTTGTATTCGAGAATCGCTCGCGAGATTGCCGGTGTTGGCGTGAATTCATCGCCGCTCTGGATCACCGTCTCGACGCCGTTGGCCACGAGCACTTCGATGGCGGTGCTTTGTGCCGGCCCCGACACCGCGTGCGTGTCGCGACCGATGAAGTGCGGCCCGGTAATCCCCTGCATGCCGCGGTACTCGCTCACCGCCTGCGCGGTCGCGACTATGTGAGCTTCGTTGAACGAGCCCCTGAGCGGCGAGCCGCGATGCCCGCTCGTGCCGAAGCTCACCCGCTGCGCCGGATCGGCCGGATCCGGCTTGCGCGCGTAGAACTCGCGCTCCAGCTGGGCGGGGTCGATCAACAGTTCCTTGGGGGCCGGTTTGCCGGCTAACGGGGACAGGGCCATCTGCAACCTCCTCAGAACACGGGCAGCGCTCAGATTGCCAGATCTCGCTGGCGTACTGCGCAAATGCTCTGATCGCTGGAGAAGTTGCCGATGCCTGGTGGCCGTCCCTCACTGCACGGCGTAGAGATTTCCATCCATGCTGCCGAAGTAGACGACACCGCGGTCGACCGCCGGCGAGGACAGGATTCCGCCGATGGAGATGAAGCGGTAGAAATCGATATACATGTCCTGGAAGTCTCGAAACACCGGCGCGAACGCGTCCCGGTTGAAGCTGCCGTCAGGGTTGAGCACCTTCATCGGATCGCTCTTCGATGCATCGGTTTGAAAAGTCCAGGCGAGTGCGCCCGTCTTCACGTCCACCGCGTACAGGCGGCCGTTGTGGCTTCCGAAATAAGCCAGGGCTCCGGCCAGCGCGGCGGAGGAGAAGACATAGCCCTTGGCGTCGAAATTGAATCGCAGCCGCCCGGTTCTGGCGTCGAGCGCCATGAAGCGCGAGCTGTCGGAAGTTCCGACGTACACCAGTCCATCGCGGACCGCGGGTGTACCGTTCACCCAGGATTTGCTGGTGGGATAGTCCCATCGCTTGCGACCCGTCGCCGCATCGAGCGCGTAGACGTGCGCATCGCGGCAACCGACGTACACGGTTCCATCGACCACCGCTGCGGATGACTGAAATCCCACCTGGTTGTGGATGGAGTCGTCCTGGCCCCCATTGAACACCCATCTCTGCTGACCCGTGTCCGCGTCGATGGCGTAGAAGTTGCCGTCCCAGCTGCCGATGTAAACGACGTTGCCCACGACCGCGGGAGATGCATGCACGACATTCTTCGTCGCAAACTTCCATTGCAGCTGGCCGGTACGCGCATCGACGGCGTACACGTTCCCATCGCCGCTGCCAAAAAAAACTTTGCCATTCGCCACGGCGGGCGAGGACGTATAGATATCGTAGGGATCAGGGACCGTCTGCGCCGGTGAAGGATAGCCGTGCAGGTTCTTCGCCTCGAACTTCCTCTCGTACTCGATGGCGTACACCCATTTGGGCTGACCGGTGCCCGCATCGATGGCTGCCAGCGATCCCGTGGACGAAACGAAGTACACCACGCCGTCGGCAACAGCGGGCGAGGAGGCGATGGGCATGCGGGATTTGAAATTCCACTTCTCCTTGCCCGTTTCCTGATCGATCGCCAACAACTGACCGCTGAGACTTGCGATGTAGACCACGCCGCCGGAGACGGTCGGCGATGTGACGATCGGGCCCTCTGACTTGAAAGCCCACTTCACTGCCGTGAGTTTCGCCGGGCCCGCGCCTGCGTACACGCCCGTCCTCGCGTTGTCGCCATGAAATGTGGACTCCGCCGACGCGAGTGGCACAAACGCGAGGAGTGAGGCAATCGCCAGAAGAGTTTTCATGCGCTCAGAAGTCCTGCGGCCAGCTGCATTTTTTTTCGTAGCAAGTGAGCGGCGGACATCGTACGCCGGATCAGAGGCTGGCACGAGCTGCCGAAGCAGATGCGCACAGGCTGTCCACTTCCTTTGCGCTGCTGTTGCTATTTCCCGTCGTGGTCGTTGTCGCGTTTATCGCGAGGCCTTGCGCTTGCCGCTGGACTTTCGCGTTTTGCGTTTGGGCGCGCCACGTGCCGCACGCCGCTCATCGAGCGATATCGGCGCGCTGTCGCCGGCGGTCTTCACCACGGCCGTCTTCGACAGGCTCTTGCGCAGGACTGCCATGAGGTCGATGACTTTCGCACCGCCTTCGTCGCCTTCCGCCTGCTCCAGTCCTTGGCGGTGAATGACGTCTTCGTCTTCCTTCTGCTTGGTCTGCGCAAGTTTCTCCAGGGTCCGCGCCTCCTGGTCCTCGAGCTCCGTGAGGTCGAGCTCGCTGCGGGTCAGGTCATCGATGATCTTTACGAACTGCGTCACCTGGGAGGCAGTGGGCTTGCCGTGCTTGGGTAGCCCCATGGTTTCTGGAGTGCGAATCTCGTCCGCGTAGCGAAGCGTGTCTGCGCGCAGTACGCCGTTGTCCGCCACGATTGCGACCAGGTATTCATGCCCGCGCATGACGAAGCTGCCGATACCCACGCGACCGGCCTTCTCCATGGTCGCCGTCAGCAGGTGGTAGGCCTTGGTCGACTTGCCCGCGGGCGCGAGGAAGTAGGGGCGGTCGAAGTAGATCGGCGGAATCTGTTCGATCGGCACGAAGTTGCGCAGCTCGATGTCTCCGGACATTTCGGGCGCGACCGATGCGAATTCCTCGTCGGTGATCACGACCATCTTGCCGGAATCGGTTTCATAGCCGCGCACCAGCTCGTCCTGCGACAGCTTCTTGTCGTCCTTCGAGCAGTGATACTCGCGGCCCAAGGCGTGCCCGGACTTGTCCACCAGCTTCATCGCCGTCTGCCGTGGACGCACTGCCGTCACGAGCTCGACTGGAATGCTCACCAGGCCGAACGTGATGGTCCCGGTCCACAGAGGCCGAACGCGCGCCCCAGCTTCCTGCGCCGGTGCATCCGCCCCGTGACCTCGTTTGCGACTAGGCAACTTTCTTCTCCTTCACTGCCGCCAGGCTGGCGCGCAGACTCTCTTCGAGGCTTGCCGGAGCTCTCTTCTTCTTGGCTGGGACCGCCTTGATCTTCTCGCCGCGCGCCTTGGCCTCGATCAGCTTGCACAGTCGCTGGCGGTACTCGTTCTGCCACAGCGACGGATCGAAATCCGCTTCGATGGATGAAACGAGTTGCTGCGCCAGCTTCAGCTCGCTCGCCTGCGGCGCTACGGACTTGGCCGGCTCTATTCCAGAGAAACTCAGGACCTGATCCGCGCGGCGCAACGTGGTGAGGGTGAGGAAGCCGTCCACTGCGCTCAACGCGCCCACGTAGCGCTTCTTGCGCATGACCCAGCGCGCAATGCCGATGACATCTTTGCGCGCGAGAGCTGCGGCGAGCGCGAAGTAGCTGCCGTTGTCGCCGTCAGGTCCCAGGTAATAAGGGCGCTCGAACCATTGATCGCCCAGCACGTCGCGCGCAATGAAGCGGGTGATCTCGATGTCGCGCGATTCCGGAGGCACGAGCTTCTCGAGGTCGTCCGGTTGCAACACCACAGCCGTTTGAGCGCTCAATGCGAGCGCCTTGCGCATGTCGTCCTTGGCAACTTCATCACCCGTGTCCTTGCGAATGATGTGCTGCTCGACGGGCGCCTGATCTTTCGCGTGCAGCAGGTGAAAGCGGATGGTGCGATCCTCAACCGCCGAGTACAGCTTGATGCCCAGCTGCTGTTTGCCGATTTGCAGCTGGCCTTTCCACATTGCCCTAGCCATGGGCGCTGTCCTCACTGGCGCCTACGCATGCAGGGCAGACGTCATGACCCTCTGCGTGCTGTCCGCGACAATGCGGGCAACTGGGTCGATCGCATTCCGGGCATCGGAACTCGATCTCGTAGGCATAGAGCTGGCCGCAATGGGCGCACTCTTCCTCGCCGCTCAACCACCACGCGACACGAACCTGCGTCCTGGATTTGCCTGACGGCATCGCAACTCCCGATCAGCAGCCCTCAACCACCTAGGGAAACGGAGGACCCCTGTAGAGGTTCCGGATCAGTACTACAATAAATCCACGCAATCCCCGGTCAGATACATCGTTACCGGCCGCATCTGCCGCGGCAGAACGTCGGCAGAACGTATGGAGGGACGAGCCATGAATTCCTGGAAACCCCGCGCGATCGCTGCGCTCTTTGCGGGCAGCATAGTGCTGACTCTCTGGACGGCACTCGGCCATTTCGCGGCCGCTGCCGAACGGCCGGTCGAGATCCCGCCGCCGGCCTTGAACGACACGAAATCGGCCGGCGCGCCGCAAACGGCAGTGCTTGCCGGCGGCTGTTTCTGGGGAGTGCAGGCGGTGTTCCAACATCTGAACGGCGTGCAGCGAGTGATGTCAGGCTATGCCGGTGGCGATCGCGCGACGGCTCAGTACGAGGTCGTGAGCACCGGACGCACTGGCCACGCGGAGTCGGTACAGATCACGTTCGACCCCAATGTGGTCACGTATGGCGAGATCCTGCAGGTGTTCTTCTCGGTCGCGCACGATCCGACGCAACTCAATCGGCAAGGACCGGATGCGGGCACGCAGTATCGGTCCGCAATTTTCTATTCCAACGAGCGACAGAAAGAGATCGCGACGGCCTATATCGCCCAGCTGGACAAGACCGGGAAATTCGGCCGGCCGATCGTCACGCGCGTGGATCCGCTGCAAGGCTTCTACGATGCCGAGAGCTATCACCAGGATTACCTGCTGAACCATCCGACGCAGCCGTACATCGTGATCAACGACATGCCCAAGGTGCGCAACTTCCAGCGCATGCTGCCTGAGCTGTATCGCGCCAAGCCGGTAACGGTCGGCGCCGTCGGCAGCTGACAGGCCGGTCGCTATGCCCGAGCAGCTACTCGAGCAACAGGTCTACTTCTTTTCTTCCTTCTCCGGCTCCTTGCCGGTCGGGCCACCCACGGCCGCCTCGTAGTTCGCTTTGAGGTAGTTGGCCATCAGCTCCGCAGTCCGGCCGAGCATTGCCTTGTCCGTGCCGCCGAATGAGTAGGCCGCGCCCAGCGCATTGGCATGCTGGTAGAACTCCGGCTCGGCGATCACTTCGCCCGTCGCGGCATCGCTGAGCTTCACTGTCATGAGCACCGCCGTGCCGCCCGCCAATGCGCCACCCCAGAAGCGCGCCTTGCCGCTGACGAACTTCACGTGCCGGATGAGCGGCTCGATCTTCAGCGTGCGCGGCGGCGAGTGCTTGGGCTCCGCAAGGTTCCAGGCGTTGATGATCGATGGGACTCGCTCATCGACGTACTCCTGCAGTCGAGTCTTCGCCTGCTCGTTGGCGGGCTGGCCGGCATACGGCGCAGTCATTTCGATTGGCGAGACCTCGAAGTGATCGAACGCGCTGAGCACGGTCGACGGCGGCGGATTCGTGAGCTCCTTGGCAGAGATGTAGCCCACTGGCTCATCTGCGGCGACCGCCGCTGGCTGCAGGGCTGCAAGCGCCAGCGCCAGGAGCAAACTACGTCCGATCCACATTCAGCCTCCCTTTTGCAGTTCCGTGTCCGTCTACAGTTTGACCATTCTCATGCCGCGCTCGCCATAGCGCGGTCCCGCAGTCTTTCCTTTTGGTGCCGCTGCGTTGAGCGCGACGATATCTGCATCGCTCAATGCTACATCGGGCGCTGCAGCCGAGTCGCGCATCGTCGCGCGCCGCTTGACGCCAGGAATCGGCACGATGTCCTTGCCTTGCGCGAGCAGCCAGGCCAGTGCGATCTGCGCATTGGATACGCCGTGTCGCTGCGCTACGGCCGCTACCGCATCGACGATCGCCAGATTCCTCGGCAGGTTCTCCGGCGCATAGCGCGGATCGTTGCGTCGCCAGTCGTCGGCCGCCAGATCGTCGAGGCTGCGAATGCCGCCCGCCAGGAACCCGCGCCCCAGCGGGCTGTACGGCACGAAGCCGATGTTCAGCTCGCGACAGGTCGGGAGAATTTCATCTTCGACGTCGCGCTCCCAGATCGAGTATTCGCTCTGTAGCGCCGCGATCGGATGGACGCTCGCCGCTCGTCGTAGCGTGCCGGCGCCCGCCTCGGAAAGTCCGAGGTGCCGCACCTTGCCTTCCTTCACCAGCTGCGCCATGCCGCCGACCGTGTCTTCGATCGGCACCTTGGGATCGACGCGGTGCTGATAGAACAGATCGATCGTCTCGATCCCGAGTCGCTTGAGCGAGCCCTCGCACGCGCGCCGCGCGTTAGCCGGCGAGCCGTCCAGGCCGGTCATCTGGTCGCCGTTCCAACTCATTGCGAACTTGGTGGCGATGATCAGTCCTTTGCGCTTGCCCTTGATCGCAGCGCCCACCAGCTCCTCGTTGGTGAACGGACCGTACAGCTCGGCCGTGTCGAAGAACGTGATGCCCAGGTCGATCGCCTCGTGGATCGTGGCGATCGATTCCGTCCGGTTCGCGACGCCATACGTGATGTTGCCGCCGCTGATCATCGGCATGCAGCCGATCCCCAGCGCGGAGACCTGGAGGCTGTCGCCGAGGGTGCGATATTTCATCTGCCGTCTCCTGTGGACGGCAGACATCGTAAGTCAGTGCTTCACGGGAAAGCCAGATCCTTCGACATCCCGAGTTACAGACTCACGCTGACATTGGTCAAACGAGCATTGACGTCCGCCATCGCGCGGGCGGTCGCGTCATCGGTGCAGCGCTGCATCGGGTTGTGGAAGTCCAGCGCGAGCAGGGCGCCGCTACGGATGCAGACCCGATGAGCCGCAGCCTGAACTCTCTGCAGCAGCAGCGCGGCGTCGGCCTCGTTCGCAATGTTGAGATCGGCGTAGCTCACGACTTCGTACGGCATGTTCTTGCCAGCGGTCGTCGTGGCCTGTGCGGGGCCGGCCAGGCAGCCGACCAGCAACGCGATAATCACCAGAGTCCGGGTCTCCATCTATCTCGTTCCTCCGATTGGGTGTCTCAATGGAGGAAATCGCAGCGACACGGAAAAACCCGACATGCCCGAAAGGGCTAAGCGGTTCCTCCGGAACTCACCAATGCCGATCGACGTTGCCGTGGCGCGCCCAGAGCTTCCAGACGAGGAGTCCGCAAATGATCGACGCGGTCGCAACTGCCAACAAAGAACTCGTCCGTCGCTTCTATCGAGACGTTTACGTCGACTGGAACATGTCGGCCGTGGACGACGCGATCGCGCCGCAATTCAGATCGCACGATTGGCCGCAGAGCGGTGCGACGGGCCCGGCGGCATTCAGGGACTACTACCGGACGTTTCGTGCAACGGTACCGGACGCCCGCTACGAGGTCGACGATCTCATTGCGGAGGGCGACCGGGTGGTCGTGCGCTGGAGAATGTTTGGAACGCACGAAGGTGAGTTTCGCGGGATCGCTCCCACCCATCGCCGTATCGAGCTCAAAGGCATCGCGATCTATCGAGTGCAAGCGGGCAAGCTGGCGGAGCGCTGGGTCGTATCGGATTTGCACGGCGTGCTCGAGCAGATCGGCGGTCGCGATGCTCCGCATTGAAACGATGGCGCTGGTGACCGCGCTCGCCATCGACCTCACCGGAGCAGCAAACGCGGATGATCTATGGCAACTGCCGCCCGCGCCGGTGCCCGCGCTGAGCCAAGTAACACCCACGCGTTCATGTGAAAGTTTCAACGCCACGCGCGTGCTCGCGAATGCCACTGTTCGCGAAGCGCGTGTCGTGCAGGGCACGGATGGCGCCAGTGAGTCGTGCAGAATGACGATCGAGGTCACGAATCCGTCCGCGCCTAACGTCGTCACGGTGTGGGTGGAGCTGCCCACACAGCATTGGAATGGCCGTTTTCTCGGACTGGGTGGCGGCGGATGGCTGCCAGGATTTCCCGCTGCGCTGGCTGCCGGTGCTTCTCTCGGCTTTGCGACCGTCATCACGAACGCCGGCCGTCCCTACGATTTGTCCATCGATCCGCAAGAGCTGGGTCGCATGGTCGGTCGCAACGATTTCCTGCTCAATGCCCAAGGCCGTCTGGATTGGACGGAGCTGCAGAACTTTGCCTATCGCGGCATTCACGAGATGACCATCGTCGGCAAAGCGGTCACCGGGCAATTCTATGGCGTGCAGCCGCGCTATGCCTATTTCAGCGGATGCTCGACGGGCGGCCGGCAAGGCCAGGCCGAGGTGCAGCGCTATCCGCAAGACTACGACGGCGTCTTGTCCGGATCGCCGGCGATCAATTGGGCTCACTTTGCGGCGGCGGAGTCGTGGCCGTTGGCGGTCACGAGAGAATTCGGCGATGTGCCTCAGTGCAAGTTGGACGCCGCGCATCGGGCCGCTGTGGCTGCATGCGATGGCGACGATGGTGCACGCGACGGTCTCGTTTCAGGCGTGGGTACTTGTCGTTTCGATGCGAAGGCGCTTGTTGGAACACACACGGAGTGCGGAGTCATCGACGCTCGGGAGGCGAATGTCATCGGAAGGATCTGGGAAGGTCCGCGACGCCGTGACGGCTCTCCGCTTTGGAATGGCATCGATCGGGCTGCGCTGATCCACGCTCCGCAGGCGCCTCCCAGCAAGGCGGGCCCTTTCTCGGAGGGCGAGCCGCCGGATGCCACTAGTTTGTCGCTTGCGGCGTTCGAACCTCAGTTCGATCAGTTCGTGGAGCGCTACGGCGCTGTGATGGACACCTCCAGTCCGGACCTGGATGCCTTCGCCAAGCATGGCAAGACGATCCTTTGGCACGGTGTCGCGGATGACATCATTCCCGCTGCGGGGACTGTGCACTATGTCGATTCGATTCGTCGCACGCTGGGTGAGTCCGAGACCGATAACTTTCTGCGCTTCTATGTTGCTCCTGGTGTCAAGCATTGCGGCGGCGGCGACGGGCCGCAACCTGTCGCGCTGCTCGAACCGCTCATGGAGTGGGTCGAGCAAGGCCGTGCTCCCAAAGCGGTTCGCAGCGAAAACCGCGACCCGGCCGGGCGCATCACGCGCACGCGACCGCTCTGTCCGTATCCCGCGCTCGCCCGCTATCGAGGACGAGGCTCATTGGACGATGCCGCCAGCTTCCGGTGCGAGCGTTGAGAACGGTATAACATCGCTCCGGCTCACAGCCGCGGACATCGTGAGGGGTGAGGTGAATGAGCGGGGACGTCACTTCATGGCTGCAAGACCACAAAGCAGGCGATCGCGCAGCGCTGGATCGCGTGATCCCGGTGTTGTACGACCAGCTCAGCGCGATCGCACGGCGTCAGCTGAGCAAGATGCCCGGCGGCGACAGCATGGACGCGTCGGGACTGATCACGGAAACTTATCTGCGGCTGATCGATGAGCATGGAGTCGATTGGCAGGATCGCGGTCACTTCCTGGCGATCTGCGCGCGCACCATGCGTCGCATCCTGGTCGACGCCGCGCGACAGCGTTACTCGATGAAGCGCGACGGTGGAGCGCCGTCGAACATCGACATCGAGGAGATCGCCTGCGATGCGCAACACGAAAAGGTGCTGGCCGTCGATCAGGCCCTGGAGCAGCTGACGCAGCTCAACGAGCGACTGGCCAAGGTCGTGGAATGCCGATTCTTCGCTGGGATGACTGAAGAAGAAACCGCGCTAGCCTTGACCCTGCCGCTGCGCACGGTCCAGCGCGACTGGCTGCAAGCTCGACAGTGGCTGCAGCGCCAACTCCGCTAAAGAAGCTCCACCGCACGCTCGTTCAGCAAGGTCTGAAAGCGGTCACAGCAACCGTCATCGACGGCATTCCCGCCGGATTGCGACGTGGTGCTCATTGTTTGCTGGCGGTCTATCGGCGTGTGCTGCGACTAGGTGATTGAAGCGAATTGCTTCATCACTGAAGGGCTTCGAACATGTCGTACTTCGGAACGCCGCGAACGCACGCGCGACGAGCTGTTCTCGGCTGCGCCTTGCTGTCCTCCTTCCTCTGGGCCATCGGCCCGCATGCGCCCGCGCAAGCGCAAACTGCCCCGAGACGGGATACCTGCGGCGCGGTCGATCGCGATCTGATCGACGCACGATCGGTCTTCAAATACGGCGTCACGCCGGAGGACCTGCCGGCACAGTTCTACGGAAGCCAGTCCGACCCGAACGACGGCAGTTACAACGATGACGGGTATCGCCCGGTGCGCCTCACGGGTTACATGGATGACGGCAAGGTTCGCTATGCGACGAAGTGGGCGAAGCTGGGGGGCGCCAAGTACACCAGCCGCTTCGGGATGACAGGCGACCAGTTCGACGCGCGGTTCAATCAACTGAAGGGGACGTACCGGGTCGTCGACATCAGTGCCTACAACACGCCCGATGGCCCGCGCTACGCGGACATCTGGCTGGAAAACAAGGAAGGCAGCAAGTGGCAGGTCAAACGTCGGACGCCGCAAGCCCAGATGAACGCCTTGAAGGCGCAGATGCAGTCCGATGGTTTCGCGCCCACCCGCGTCGAAGGCTACACGCTGGATGGCGGCATTGCTTTCGCCACCGTGTGGACTGGAGTCGGACGCGGCTGCCGCTGGGATTTGCAGTTCAATTTGAGCGGCGGCGACTATCAAACGCTGGCCGACGCCAACTATGACGACACGCGGCTCATCCACGTCGACAGCTATCACGACAATTCGATCGCGCGCTACGCGGGCATCTGGTGGGATGTGGCGGGCCCGACGCTCGCGGCCTCGCACGGCGGGCATTGGTACACGTTCCAGCGGCTCCTGAACAACAGATCGTGCGAAGGCTACGCACTCGACAACTTCTATGCCGACGAAGCGGCTTCGGGATGGAACTATTTCGGCGGTGTCTGGAGCTATCGCGGCCCGCCCGATGTGACGGACACGTCATCTCTGCAAACGCGAGTCGAGCATCACATCAACTGTGCGGACGGGCGGGCGGGTGCGGCCATCGTCAATGTCACGACGGGTGAAACCGTGATGTCGCACGCGGATCAGGTGTTCGGGACGGCCAGCTCCATCAAGGCCTTCGTGCTGTTCGCGTTGCTGCGCAAGGCTGATGAGGATGGGCTGAACCTGGCCACCAAGACGATCGGCGGCGTACCGATCCTCACCCTGGCGACGCAGATGATTCAGGTGAGCAGCAATACCGCCGCGAACACGCTCATCGACTTCGTGGGCATGGACAAAGTCAACGAGGAAATTCACGAGACGCTGGGCCTCTCAGTCACCCGGCTCGACAGATATCTGAGCGGCGGACCGAGTGCCCACGGACTCGGCAGCTCGTCGGATGACTTCAAGGCCGGCTATGACAATTTCTCGACACCCCGCGAGCTGGTGCAGTTCTATCAGCAGGTGTGGGAGAACGAGAACGCCTTGCTGAGCATCAGCGCCCGAGCGACCTTCTACAGCATCACGGATCTGCCGAACGCGGTCATGAGCGACGTGCTCAACGAGCAGGTGCCCGGCTTCGATCCGACGTTCGTGCAGATCAACAACAAGCCGGGCGGCAAAGCCTATTCGGGCGATCCCGGCGATTTCGCCCATCGGCCGCAGCTCGGCGATCACAAGGTGACAGCTGATGCGGGCATGATGCAGTTCAGCAATGGCCAGGTCGTGTTCTTCGCGGCGATCGTGGACGACGCCGACGTCAATGGCACGTACCGGTCGATTTCCTGCAGCGGCTGGGAGGTCGGCAAGGAGTACAGCGGCACGCCGGTCGGAAACCCGGCGGACTGCGCGTATCCGTAGAGAGGCGAGGCGCCGGGCGGGAGCGACCGGCGCCTCTGCGCCATTCGGCACGCTTCGTTCGTTGTTCGTCTATGCGCGCGATGGCCACGACGAAGTGCTGAAGGCTGTGGCGCTCGACCTCGCCCCGACATCGGCTGATACGGCTCACGTTTCTGTTGCCAGCACAACAGAGTGCGCATGTCGCCGGAACTCTGTTCGAGCGGGTGACGTTGCTCAGCGGATTGTGTCCTGCGGCTCGGCCAAGGCGGAGTCGCAGGTCACAAGTACGCTTACACAAGCGCGTAAATAATCAAGCGCACCCGTAGGAGTCTGGCCATGCACTCCGCAAAGATAGCTGCGATCCTGACGACGGCTTTGCTCGCTTCGTCTGCATTAGCACAACAGTCCGACAATTCACTGCCGACCGATGAGCTGGTCAAGCAGTGGTGGCAGTTGACGCTCTCGATTCCCAATTCCGTCAGGGCTGATTTTCGTGGCTGGGAGGCCGGATGCGGCCTGGGGCAGCGCGGCGTGTGGTTCCTCACCTCGGAGGTGAGCGCGGGCCGGCCGATCACGCAGAACTGCTTGATCCCCCAGGGGCGAAAGTTGTTCGTGCCGGTGGTGACCGCGGTGTGCACGCCATTCCCCGGAGAGACGCTCGAGGAGAACATCCAGATCTGCCGCGAAGCGGTCGACCCGTACGACAAGCTCGTGCTGACGATCGACGGTAAGAATCGCAACGACCTCATCGAGCGCCGCGCCCAATCGCGGGGCTTCCCGGCCTGGTTTCCGGAGAACAACATTTTCGATACGCCGGGGCAGTTCGATGTTCCTGCAGGCATCTACATCATGGTCGCCGAAGGTCAGTTCGCGCTGGTCGAGGGACTTGCGGTGGGTGCGCATGTCATTCGTGCGACAGCAAGCAGCAGCACCGATGCGAGCGTACCCAAGTTCGACGTGATCTTCAGGATCCGGATGGCGCCTGCGACCAGCGTTACGCCGCGATGATCTGACCGCAGAAGGCAGCCGACGCATATCGCTTTTCCGGCGCTGCCGTACTACTGTCCGGCAGTGACCGGATAGGATGTGCGCATGGCCAGGCTCGTGTTCGGAATGAATCAGTCCCTCGACGGTTACGTCGATCACATGGCGTTTGCGCCAAGCCCGACGCTCTTCCGCCACTTCATCGAGGAGGCGCAGCGGCAGGCCGGGAGTGTCTACGGTCGCGAGATGTACGAGGTCATGCGTTACTGGGACGACGATCGACCCGAATGGACAGCAGAGGACCGCGCCTTTGCGGCGGCGTGGCGCAGACAGCCGAAATGGGTCGTGTCGCGCTCGTTGAGCTCGGTTGGCCCGAACGCCACGCTGGTTGCGGGCGATCTGCAGGCAGCGATGCGGAAGCTCAAAGCCGAACGCGACGGGGAGATCGAAGTTGCCGGCCCGAACCTCGCGCACAGCCTCACCGAGCTCGGCCTGATCGATGAGTATCGAATCTATCTGCACCCGGTCGTGCTGGGTCAGGGCAAGCCCTATTTCGCCGGACCCCGGCCGCCGCTGCACCTCACGGCCATCCAACGGATTGGCGATAACGTGATCAGGTTGACGTACGTTCCCGCTTGACGTCACTACCGGAGCGCGATTCGCCTTCGGTACGCTACTGCTGGCGCTGAACACGATCGCGCACGTGCCGTTCGTGCTGATTGCGGCCCTGATGAAAGCGCTCATGCCGTGAGCAGCTGCAGCGCCGGCCCGAGCTCGCGGGCCGGGACATCGAGGCGACCCGTCGCGCCTGCGCGAAGTTTCGCGATCTGCCGGTCTCGATCATGAACTTCGTCGAGGGCACGCGCTTCACGCCGGCAAAGCATGCGAAGCAGGCTTCGCCTTTCGCGCGTCTGCTCAAACCCAAGGCCGGCGGGATCGCGTTCGTCCTCGACGCCATGGGCAGTGCGCTGCACTCGATCCTGGACATCACGATCGTCTATCCGAACGGCCGCCCCTCGATGGCGGACCTGTTCGCCGATCGGATCGGCGAAGTGCGGGTGGAAGTGCAGCAGTATCCGATCCCCGCCGAGCTGCGCGTGGGGGACTATCAGAACGACCCGGCGTTCCGCGAGCGCGTGCAGGCGTGGGTCAACTCGCTCTGGTCGAGCAAGGACCGCACGATCGCGGAACTGCTGGGATCCGGCCTGAGTTGATCCGCAGTACTGCGGAGCGCAAGTCGCATGCCATTCAAGAGCAAAGCCCAACGTCGCAAATTCGCGCAGCTGCTGGTCGAGGGCAAGATCAAACCTGAGACCTTCGAAGAGTGGAATCGCGAGACCGGCGGCGAAGTCCTTCCTGAAAGAGTCGAACCCAGGAAAACAAAATCGGCGGCAAAATCCAAGCGGGCTCGCGCCTCGAGGCGAGCCCGACGCAAGCGATGACTTCAGAACGTGAATCTGACGATGAGGCGCGTCGCCGTACCGTTCGATTTCAGTTTTGCCGTGCCGGCAACATCGGTCTGCGAAATATCCGCATCGATGTCCTGATAGAACCACTCGGCCTCGCCGCCCAATGAGAAATGCTCGTTGATCAGATATTCGAAGCCGAGGGTCGGCGAGATCCGGTAGCCATCCTGCGACGACTCCAGTTCGACGACATCTTCGACGGTCCCGAAAGTGGTCGTGATGCGCTGCTTCGTCTCATCGTCGATGTAGGCGACGCGTGCGCCGTAATAAAGCCTTACGGATTCCGCTATCGAACTCTTGCCGAAGAGACCGATAGCGAACTCACGCTGATCGGTTTCCGACTTCACGGAGGTGGTGACCGGCAAGCCGAAGTCGGACGATTGTGTCTGCGACTCGGAATCCAAGCTGACGAATCGGATGCTCGGCTCGATGCGAAACGCCGGTGTGACGTCGATGGGTGCATAGATCCACGCGTCGTTCGACTGGACGGACACGCCGACACCAAAGTTGGCGGCGAGCACAGGGCTCGAACATCCAGCCAGGAGGGCTATCGATAGAGTGGTCCGTTTCATTGATGCTCCGTCTCATTTGTCCCAGGGCGCCGCATTAAAGTCGAAGGCCAGTGCCTTGAGCAGTGCACACGTCACACCGACCGTCCGTCACCGGAACGCATCTGCGGCGTATTCCCTGTCGTGGCGGTCCTCTGGACCGCATACGCAAGGAGAACGTGGATGAAAGCAAAGCTCGCTATCGAAACGGTCGCGGCAGTCGCAATGGTCGCGTCGCTGTCAGTGGCCCTGGCAGATGACGAACACGGGGAAGATCGCAATCCGGATGCCTTCGCCGGCCTCGTGCGCGATGTTCACCAGGCGGCGAACCGTTTCCAGGACGTGAATACTGCAACGGCAGAGGGCTACGTCTCGACTGCCAATTGCGTAAGCGGTCCCAACCAGGGCGCAATGGGTGTGCACTATGTGAACGGCGCTTTCATCGAAGATGGCGTGCTCGATGTACGGCGTCCTGAAGTACTGGTGTATGAGCCGCACGAAGCAGGGCTACGGCTCGTTGCGGTCGAGTTTCTCGTCGACGCGAAGCAGTGGGATGCAGCCAACCCTGCAGCGCCCGTCATTGGCGGGCAACTGCTCAACTACGTGGGAGCACCCAACCGCCTGCGACTGCCCGCGTACTACGAGCTGCACGTCTGGGCGTGGAAAAGAAACTCCAGCGGCACTTTCAGCGACTGGAATCCGCATGTTTCGTGCACGCGGTACGCGGGAGAGAACGCGCCTAACTGACGAAAATGCAGAGTTGCTTCCTCTGAGGAATCGTCCTATATAAGAGGTGTCCAACAAACGGCTGTCCGCCATGGATCATCCTCATCCATACGTGCTCCGAGCCGCTGTAGGTGCCATTGCAATCGGCTTCGCGCTGTGCACCTCAGCGGCCGTGCCGGGCCCGGACCTTGCGATCGAAGCGGGGCAAGACAGAGTCACTGCGCTGACTGCCGAGGGCGAAGCCGCGTTGCAGGCAGGTCAGTACGCGAGAGCCGAAGGCGCCTATAGAGAAGCGTTGCAACTCGCGGAACAACACAGCGAACGCGAGACTGAGCGCGTTCTTGCGCCACTAGCGGGCCTGGGTACTACGTTCGCAAAAGCCGGCCATCATGAGGACGCGATTCCGCTGCTGCAGCGAGCGGTCGCGATCACACGCTCGCAATTCGGAATGTTCGACCTCCGTCAGCAGGACCTGCTGAAGACCTTGGCGGAGAGCCTCACTGCACTCCGACGCCAGCCGGAAGCGCAGGAACTCATGGTCTACCGCGTACGCGTCGCGGAGAAGACGTACGGCGAGGGCAATCCGAAAGTCATTCCCTGGCTGTGCGACCTGGGCAACTGGTTCGCGGACATCGGCAAGACGCCCGAAGCCCGCATGACGTTTCAGACGGCGCTGAATATCGTGGGAACGACGGACTCCCTCGATGCGCCGGTCATCGTCGAGCCGCTTCGCGGCATCGCGCGGGCGTACATGCTCCGGCCGAGCTATCCCGATGACTGGCGGCGAGATCCGTGGCCGGTACTTGGCTGCGGCGATCATTACGCCATACCACCGCCCGAATGTCTGACTTCGCGCATGGACTCGAGCGGCAGGCTCTACGTCGAACCCCGACAGCTCCGCGAGGAAGGTGAGGAAGCGCTGAAGCACGCGTTGCGGATTCTGGAGTCCGATCCGGGCTCGCCAGCGCAGACACGCATCGAGACGCTGCTGCAGATGGGCGATTGGTATCAGATCAAGAAGTCGCCGCGCGAGGCGCTGACTTACTACGAGCGCGCCTGGCAGCTCATCCGAACAACGCCGAGTTTGCCGGACGCCGCTGCCACTGCGCTCAACGTTCCGCTGCGCGTCTACTATCCGACGCCGGAGATCGTCGCTTTCGTCCCTACGCTCGCAGCCGCCGTCGATACCGAGTCCCACTACGTACAGACGGAGTTCACGGTGACCGCCGATGGCACCGTCCGCGACGCTCGCATCGTCAGCCACGACACGCGCGACCGATACGCACGTGACATCCTCAAGGCCGTTCGCGATTCGCGCTTCCGGCCGAAGTTCGTCGATGGACAGGCGGTCGCTGCGACCGGGATCACCTATCGCCAGGTCTTCTGGCTGGCCAAGCCGCGCGAATGAGACGTGAAGCTCCTGGTCGTTGTGTCCGTCGCGCTGCTGACCTGGATCGGTTCCGGAAAAGCGGTTGCTGCAGGCGCCATCGAAGACGTCGTCTTCAGTAGCTCCGGTATCACGCTTTCTGGAAATATCCATTTCCCCGAGAGCCGTCCCAAAGCAGGGCTGGTAGTGATTCATGGCTCGGCGCGGAAAGACAGCGTCCGGATGAGTGCGCTGGCACAGTTGCTTGCCGATGCAGGGTTCGCAGTCCTGACATACGACAAGCGTGGCATAGGGAAATCCGGCGGCACCTTTCAAGACAGCGATGACATGAGGGCGTTTACGCTGCTGGCAGAGGACGCCGCTGCGGCTTTTCGAAAACTTCAGGCGCATCCACGATTGCAGGGGATTCCCTTGGGGTTCCTGGGGATCAGCCAGGGCGGATGGGTCGGGCCGATCGCCGCGACACGCGTCGAGTCCGCGGCATTCATGCTGTTGTGGAGCGGTCCGGTCTGCACGGTCGCGGAAGAAATGCACTTCAGTGCATTCGCGGCAGAACTGCCGGACTTTTCAATGAAGGCCGAATCCGCGAGGGTTCGAAAACGCATGGAATCTGCGCCGCGGCGCGCAGGCGACTGGGATCCTCCCGAAACGCTCTCCCGCTTGTCGCTGCCAATCCTTTGGATCTTCGGTGAGCGCGACAACAGCATCCCGGTCGAACTGTCAGTCGCTCGACTCGAGCAGATGATCTCCCCACCCGGAAGGGTATGAGTTCATGTTGAGGTGGATGAGCGACAAGGCCGCAGGCCGCTGAGACCCGCTAGTGCTCGTGACCATGGTCATCAGCCTGATGCGCCTGGTAGTGCGCACGAAGCAAATCACCGCCGAAGTCCCGCTCCAGGTCGCGCCAGACACTGTGGATATGGTTGGCGTCGTTCTGCGTGTTGTCGTACTCGATGAGGACGGTTGGGCCATGCACTCGGTAGTAGTGCGGCTTGCCCGGCTCCAGACTGCCAGCCCATCCGAAGTGCAGCTTGTCAAAGCCCGCGCGCTCGATGCGCTCGAGCTGCTCTCGTGCAGCACTCTCGGTCATACGATCGGAGTACACATGCAGCAGCTTGCGTAGTTGCGCTTGCTCGGGCTGAGACATATCACCTGCGGCAAGCCCTTCGATGTTCAGCGGACGTACCTTTGGGTCGTTACGCGTGACGATGTCCGGGAACGCCTCAGCGGCAAGAATCGCGCGGGCGCGTCGCGGCTCCGGCAACATGCGTATCAAACCGCGAGCCAGGTCTTCTTCTGCCGCGAGCAATCGCAGACCGACCTTCGGACCGGACGGCACGCGCGCGGGATTCGACCCCATGAAGAGCGGCGCCACGACTTGCGTTTGACCGTCCACATGGGTCGCGTTGACGGAAAGATGATGACCTTCGAATCGCCACGCCCACGGTGCACGCAGGCCTGGGTTCCCGAAGACCGCGGTGTAGTAGAGCTGCGGATCGCGCCGCGGGTTGCCTTCGATCTCCCCCAGGATAGATTCGTGCTGCACGATCTGTTGAGCAGTGTTGAAGCCCGAAGGGCTCAACGCGGAACGCAGTAATGGATCGATCAGCGTTTTCTGATTTGCATCGAGTTGTGCGAGCGCGACACCGGCGCGTTTCATCGGCACGTAGTTCCACTTCGTGCGCTCGGATGAATCGAATGGCAGCTGAGCTTGTGTTCGCGTGGCTTCCGGTAGCGATTGCAGAAGTGCACGCGCAGCCGCCTCCCCGGAAGGCTGCTTGTCATCGCTTTCATCGGTTTCGTTAGCGCGACTCGACATGAGAACAGCTCCCAGGCTGACGATGATGACGACTGCGCCGATGAGCAGCGCGGGTTTCCCGTAGTTGATCGTGCCTCGGTTACTCATCTGGCGGCGCTCCTGCCCGACTACGCTTGGGCTCGCGGCGCAGTTCCCGTGTCACTCGAACAGGTTCACGATGCTCTGGTACTTCTCTATGTACCAGCGGTTCTCGTTGTTGTACTTCGGGATCGCCACCGGCAGGACACTCGTGCCGACCGTCTTCCAGACACAGGGGCAAGACACCGAAGATCCTTCCGGCTGCACTCCGGGGCGGCTGAGCTCGTCGAGAGCGACCTTTATTCGAGTCAGCACACGATAGAGCTTCGTGACGTTGCGGGGTCCGCCGTTGTACGCGGCAACCGGGAAGATCCCCAGCACAGGCGGGTTGGCGATATAGGCGGTGCGAATGTCCGCCCGCATAGCCGCCAGCTCGAGATCCAGCAGGCACACCGCCGCTTTCATGGCGTTGAGCAGATTCGTCGCGCCCCGCTCGAAGTTCGGGTCGAGCTTTGCGGCCGGGCAGCGTCTGACTACGAGTGAGTAGGTGCCCTTGCCCTTGCGATTGGTGAATTGCATCGGGCCGATCGCATTCGCGCTCGAGACGCTGTAACGATAAGCCTCTTCCTGCTTGAGCCCGTATTGGCTCAGCACTTCGTCAAACGCGAGTGCCTGCTTCTCCTGATAGTCCTTGTCGTCGGTCTGCTCGATGACCGCTAGCGTCGTGACGACCTGGAGAGGAATTGAGTCGGCGAGCAACTGTCCGGGAAAGGCTGCACTCGGCACCTGCGCGAGACGCAGCTCCTCCAGCGCCTGGCGCGCAGTGCCCGTCAAAAACTCCTTTCCAGCGGTGACGAACCCCGGGTCGAAGGTGTCTTCGGTGAAGGGCAGATAGACGATCGGTTTCGCGGTCTGGACGACTGCGCGCCACTGCCTGCGCTTCAGCAGCTTGTTGTCGAACACGGGGAACTTGCGCCCGTAAACCTTCAAGGGAGTCCCGTCCTGGGAGAACGAGAACATCAGCCGCTCCGCACCGGTGCCTTTCACGTGCTGCGCCTGGATGCCGGGCGTGAGGGTGCGAAAGGGCAGGGGCTTGCGACCGGGTTTCCACTTGATCGGCGGGCGCGGCAGCTCGATCTGAGCGACCGTCCATTGCTGCTTTTCTTCGCTCCAGAGTGCGAAGGCTACGGGACGACCGCGGAGAATCTGATTCTTCCCCTTGCCGGTGAAGATGTATTGGAGCTCGACGTCGCGCAGCAGTGTCTGAGCTTCGGCGACGAGATCGTGGATCACCTGGTGCCGGGTCGCCTGGACGATGACCTCCTCGGCAGGCTGAGTGGGGTGCTCCGACTCGGCGACGGGAAGGGGGACTTCGCCTTCCTCCTGCTTCGAACTGTCGTCCTCGGGCGGAGCCGCCTCTTCGATCGCCGCTGCGACCTCGGCCGGCGGGGCTTCCTCGATCACCGTGGGTTCTTCAGGGGTGTCACCTGTCGAAGCACAGCCGGCAAGGATCAGGGATGCCAGGAGCAGGGGCAGGGCAGTCGTCTTCATCATGCTCATCTTCTTCCGTCGCCTTCAGGGTAAAGTTATCACACAGCTTCGACGGGGGAATCGATGTGATCGACACAAAACGAATCTGGTCACTGCTCGTGTTTGCGACCTTCAGCGCATCGGCCCTGGCCAACGATGCTGCCTCATCCGCGAGCACCGACGGATCGGCGATAAGGCAGGCGCGCCTGCATCAGAATGCGGCAATCGTACGTCTCGACCTCGATGAGATCGCGACGTACTGGACCGACGACGTCACCATCTGCCGAGCGCTTGGCGCACAACTGGCAGGCAAGGCCGCCTATCGCGAGCTCTTTGCCGCAGACGCCAGATCTTCTGCACGCATCGTGTATCAACGCCATCCGACGTCCATTGAAGTCAGCTCAGCATGGCCGCTGGCATTCGAGACCGGAAAGTGGGAGGGCCACCTGGGCAGCGCGCAAGGCGAGGCGGTCATCGGCGGGCGGTATTCGGCCCAGTGGGTCAAGCGCGATGACCGCTGGCTGATTCGCTCCGAAGTATTCGTCGCCCTCGAAGCTTCGGGTTCGGGCTTGCAGATGAAGGCAGTGCCGTAGGAATGGCAATCACCGAAACCGACGTCTAGTTTTTCGCCGAGTCCAGCTGTTCGCGCTGTCGGCTCATCTCGCGTTGGATCCGCTCGATAAACGCCACGAAGCGAGGGTTGTTGCGCAATCCGGCGAAGATTTCGTTGTGAAGCACCGTAAGGTGCCAGCGATAGTAGATCGTCCGATCACGTTCCGCCTTTTCGAGCGCGTCCAGCGCCGCTTCAGTCCGCCCACGCAATGCCAGCACTTCCGCAGCGTAGCGCTCCTCGATGAGCAGGCCGCGCTTTCTGCGCAGCTCCAGAACCGCTTCTACATGATCGAGCATGTTGTTCGCGCCGACTTCATCGCCGACCGCACGCAGCGCACGGGCATAGTCGGTGAAATAGAGCGCGGGGTACGATGAATAGGCGCTCTTCACGCGGGTCGGCGCGGGCGCGAAGTCGCGTGGATCGATGTCCCTGGTTGTCCTGTAGCGGACGAACTCCGGCGCCAGCGTTTCCAGGAAGTCGATGGCTCGTTGTGGCTCGCCGCTGTCGATCATCGCATCGAGCGCGAGCCGCAGGATGATGACGTCGCCTTCCTGGCCTCCCCATATCTTCTTCGGCGCGGTCAGGGCTGAAAGAGCAAGATGCCGGGCTTCCTGGATATCACCGTAGACGACATGTCGATAAGCTTCGGTGGCGTCGATGATCGGGCTTCCATCGAAGGGAATGGGACGCACAGCCGTCAGCAGGGCATCTGCGGTCTCCACAGCGCCGAGGCTGTAATACATCATCGGCAGCCAGTAGAGCGAATTTTCGCCCGCCCGTGGCAGGTGCGCTGCACTTTTCTCGATGCCGGTGATACTCCCGGCGAGATCGCCCAAGAGCAACAGCTTGACGGCGGATGTCACATATTCCGCGAAGTACGGATATCCCGTCACTTCTCCGAAGTGCGCCGCCGCCAGGGTAGCCTCCTTCGCATTCCAGTGATCCATATGGCTCGCCCAGAGGGTGGCGTAGGTCCTCGGATTCAATGGATCGATCTCGAGCGAGCGACGTAGCAGGCGGATGGCTTCCTCGGGCTCGCTACGATCGAGTTTGAACATCGCGTACAGCCAGCGAATGGTCAGGTTCGCGGGATCCCTTCGCACCGAGGTCGCGAATCGCTCGTCCGCGAGTTGGATGTCGCCGTCGTACCGCGCGAGCTGCGCGCTCAGTCCGAGCAGACCCGGATCCTCCGGTGCGTGACGCAGGCCGCGACGAAGAAGATCGCGCAACTTTTCCCGGTTCTCTGCCACGGCCACCCGCAGGTCGACAACGTCGCCGGCGTATATCGCGCCGAGACCGTAGTACGCCGGGATGAATTCCGGGTCGATCGCGATTGCCTGTTCGAAGTAGCGCGCTGCTGCGTCGCCTGACGACCCCAGCAGAAACTCCTGCTGGCCGCGAAGGTACAGGTCATAGGCCGCTTCGTTGACGGGCCTGACGACCTCGGCCGCATCCTTCTCCAGATTCGCCTTGAGAGCCGCGGCGACCGACGCGGCCACGTCGCTCTGCAGCGCGAGGATATTCCCCACCTGCTGATCGTACGCTTCAGACCATAAGCGGCTGCCATCCGCGGCAGCCACCAGCCTGACCGTCACTCGAATCCGGTCTCCTTCTCTACGCACGCTGCCCTCGAGAACGTTGGTGACGCCGAGCACTTCGGCGATCCGCCGTACGTCCGTCTCCTTGCCCCTGAAGGAAAACGAGGATGTCCGCGCGATGACCCGCAGCGAAGTGGTCTTCGCCAGCAGGTTCAGGATCTCTTCTGCCATGCCATCCGCGAGGTACTGCTGATCCCCGGCCGGGCTCAGGTCCACGAACGGGAGCACCGCAATCGAACTGCCCTGTCGCACTGCGCTCGTCGGCGCTCTCACGATCGAGAAAACGACCGCGACAGCTACCAAGAGCAGGATTGCAGCAGCACCAACCCATGCGAGCCATCTGCTGCGACCGCCGGCTGCTGGTTCCTGCGGCAACACCTCGACTTGCGGCAGCAATTTGTAACCCTGGCCGCGAACGAGCTCCACGTAGCGGGGATTGTGCGGATCGTCCGAGAGCGCATCGCGCAACAGCTTGACGCGCTGGCTGATGGTCTCCGGACTGACCGGTCGTCCTCCCCAGATCGAACGAGCCAACTCATCGTGAGTCACCACGTTGGGAGCGGCTTGCACGAGCGTGAGCAACAGCTGGTAGGTGAGCGGGCCCAGCGCAACGGGCTTCGAGTCGCAAAGTAACAGACGCCGGCCCGTATCCAGCGTGAGGTCGCCGATGCGAAATCGAGCGGACATTTGCGTGGTTTCCAGGTGCCGAGCAGCGCCGGGTCGGCTCGGTAGCACGCATGCTAGTACATTCAGTCAATCTTTGAGGATTCTTGGGGCAGCTTTCATGCAGCCCGGGCGCGTCGTCGCTAGCGTCACGAAGCCACGATGGTGGGCTTCCTGGGAGCACGACGATGTCGAGAATGAACTACCGAGCTGCCGGACGGCTGCTGTGCTGCGCCGCCGTGCTGACATTGGCCGGCTGCACGCTACTCACTCCGGAGTGGCATCCGCGACGGGTGGCAACGTCAGAGTGCCCTAACGATGCCATGCAGTACTGTGTCATCAATAACTATGGCAAGCGGTGCGAGTGCGCTTCGAGGCAGTCAGTAGAGGCGGTCATGCGCACTCCGTAGCCTGCTCTAAAGGACCGGATCCAGGATCCAGTCCAGCGTCATGTGCGCAGTGTAAGGCGCCAATAGTCCGCCACCGCGCTCGCCGGCCCAGGCCCAAACCACCGCCAGGGCAGCGATCATTGCTTGCAGTACCAGCGGGTACTGCGTGTGCACCGCGCCGAACATGATGGAGGAGAGAATGGCAGCCGGCCAGAAGCCAAGCGCAGCAGCAAGTGCGGCGAGGATGAAGCCGCGATACACATACTCCTCGAAGAAGTTCGAGAAGATGTTCGCGCCGGCATTCCACGGATCGACGTGCGGCGCGTGGAACGCGCCGGCCTGACCGGTCGCGAAGAAGAACGCCACCATCACCACGACGGAAACCAAGCCCGCGCCAAGACCCCACGCGAACGTGCGCCAGCGCAGCGAAAGCTGGAGCTTGGGCATCCAACCAGCGCGGACCAGCACGGTCCACAACAGCAGGCAAACCAGCGCCTGCAGTGTCGTGTAGAGAAACAGGTGCGGGATCAGCAGCCAGACGCCCTTGTAAGGCGGGTTGCCGAATGCGTTCAGAACAGCGTCGCGCAGAAGCGGAGTAGGCCAGAAGTTCACCGCGTACGCCGCGGCCGCTGCGACGATCAGCACGATGCGGCGTTGGATGTCATGTCCGGCGGTGCTGCTCATACGATCTCATCGACACTACCAGATGGCGGCGATTGGAACGGGAGCTTAATTGCTTTTCGGATGCGTTCCACAAGTCCACAATAGGGGCGACCTGACAACTACCAGACAAAGGCGGGTCACATGGATTTCACGAAACGCGCAGCCGGTGCGACGGTGTAGTCATGGTGGTGCTCTACATGCTGTTCTCGTTCGGGATCGTGATCAGCGTGTCAGCGTTGTTCTGGAAGCTGGCCGCGAGAATCCTTCGCTACGGCGGAGTCACTTGGCCGCTCGCCTTCCTGACAGCGGCGACGATCGTGTTCATTCTGGGGTTCGTGCGTGGAGTAGTGACGGTCGCCGGTCTCTCGGCTCCGATGCCCATCGGTGTTGTTCTTAGCCTGCCACTGCCGATTGCGTTAGGTGCCTGGTGTTTTCACGATCGCGCCACGCGACCCGATGGAACGTCGGTCGACTGGGTGGGCGCGTTCAAGCTCAGCGCTGTTGCTGTTGGGTTGAATGCGGTGTTTGCGGTGATGTTGATTGTTGTGACGATGAGTATTGGTTCGTAACCGAGGTCCGAAACGATCAACACAGTTCTCCATGTAGTGCAGCACATGGCGGAGTCCGCGCCTCGTGTCTTCATGCGCGTTCGCTGGTGGCCGCCGCTATTTCCTTCCGCTTTCGATGCGCTCAATAAATTGCACAATTGCTTTGCGCGTAGGGAAGGGCACTGCATCGTAGTAGCGGCGCTCGCGTTCACACCAATACTGCTGACGCAACTTGCGATAGCGTGTCTGCTCCAGGTCTGCAGAATCCGATATGTCTATCGATTCGTCCTTACAGAGATCGGAACAGAGCGCAAAGAATTGATCCGTCTTGGACCTGGCGGGTGGCCTGATGCTGCATCGAGTGTTCAATGGTGGTACAGCGACTCCTCGACTTGCAGCCTGCATTCGCGCGAACGCCACAAAAGTCAGGTCGTACGCTTCATCTAACCCGGCGGTATCTCCAGGCTCCTCCAGAAGCAGCACTATCAAGCGTGCCTCGCCGCGTGAGATTACTTGCAGCCGATGTCGCCCCGGGAGGTAGGCGGCCAGAGTATCTATCAACGCATTGAAGGCTTGAGACGTCCAAGCACCCTGCAGATAAGCGCAGTAGACGGAGATCTCAGTCTCCGTATCAAAGATGCTATATGTCGGCTCGAACTTGCCGGATATCAGCGTTGGATCTCTGCCCCATTCCATGTAGTCGTTCGGCGGTTCCTCCTGGATCCAGCCGCAGAGTTTTTCGGCATGCGGTTGACCTGATGTCAACGGGAACCCGAAGTCCGCCTTTCTCCCCTCCAGAATTCGTATGGCGACCTCTCGCTCCATGTTTGGCACGACGCGATTCGCCGTCAGACCGGATACAGCCGGCAGCCAATCCCGGGGCGGAATGCAGCTGTAGCGCGGATCTTTGGTCCTCCAGACTGAGTGAAGGCCGAAGTGTCCGGAAGGTAGTTCTCGGAACTCCAGCGTAGACGGCCGACCATGATCTGTCATCGAGATACAGGTGCCCGGTAAGCACGAGAGGAACACAGAGTCGCCCGACCGCCAGATGTCATAGGGTGCACCGATCGAGATTCTCGCCGTGAATCTCAGAAAGATCGCTACCTCGTGCGCCAGAACTACACGACGTTCGGAGAACGTCGGTGTCAGCTCGGATCGCAGCAGCGTGACGATCTCGTCATCGACGAGTGTATACGCCTCTTGCGGCGGATCCCGGTAATAGTGATTGAGCGTAACGTACCTTCCGACCATCGGCTGCGCGAATCCATCGACGAGTGCCGGCGTCTCCTTTTGGCCTCCGAGCTTGGCAACTCGGGCCGCGACCATCTCGGCGATCGCATCACAGGACTCAGCGTTGTAGTCCAAGAATGCGCGTGCGGTACTGAGACCAGGCATCTGTGTGTCATCCAGCCGAATCGGCAACATTGCGACGACGCCAGATCGGAGCTCTTTTTCAAGTACTGCTTGAAACTCTCGTTTCGTATATGGGCCCTCAGCGTAGTCGCGCGAAATGAGCGGTATGCAGAGCTTCGCATTGAGATAGAGCTGTGGAAGCAGTTGCGTCAGCTCTTCTCCCCAAATGTCGGCCTTGAACCATTCGTCATAGAAGACCGTCAGATTTCGCTGTTGAATGGCACGCGCAAGCGTTCGTGCCTCAGTACGGTTTTTTCCGGAGAAGGATAGCGCGACATCAAACACTCGGTCATACATGGCGTTGATCTCTGCTTTCAACGTTCGTCTGACGCGCTAACGCAAGCCGAACACGCCGCACCTACCCGCACGGCCTTTTCGATGGCTCTGGGCCAAAGCGATCGGGCCATTTCATATTTCCCGAAATCTCGGTCGACTGAAACGATGGATCCGCTAGCCTGCGGCAGGACGCGTAGTTCGCGTCGTACAGTCCAGCTACCATCTTGGGGAGAGTATTCAAGCTTTTGTTGGTCACCAATTGTGTTGCTGCGGCGATGTCGCTGAGCATCTGGAAGCATGCTCGGTATGGTTTGAGCTGCTGGTAGTTCGCGCCCCAGTTCCACTTCTTGTATATGAACTCGCTCGTTCTCCTGTGTACTGAGCGAGCTGCCTCGACGTTGCACGTCTTCAGTGAGGCGGCCAGATCGGGTGTCAAAGTATCAGCAAGCTCAAGTGCCTCAGAAGGATATGCGGCCGGGTCGATCGATGTATCCGCGACCATGACGCACGGCGCTAGAAACATTGCGAGGCTCGCGTACAAGCGCAGACTGCGATGGAGTGTCATCTTTCCGGTCCCTCGATCCAATTTATTCCAGTCAACGAATCTCCGAGAGATAACATCTCATGTGCGGCGTCGCACTGTCGAGGGACTCTTGTGAGCAGAGGCTGGCCGAATCCGCCGCCAAACGGTCGAACACGCGTTAGCGGCTCCGCCTGGTGCTCAGCCGTACACCTCATTGAATCCTTTTCGACCGAATGCCCCTCCTTGTCTACGATGCTCGCTGTGATCGGGCAGACCGAGGTGATGGGATGTTGTACCGCAAGAACATGGGTTCCAAGGAAACCTGGGCGCGGCTTGGGCAATGGACTGCAGCCCGACATCCGCCGCTATGCAACGCGCCAGTGCCATCGCGCGACCGCCATCGAGGACGTGGTTCAGGAGGCTCTGATCGTGCTGTACCGCCGCCTGGGCAATGTGCGGGACCCTCTGGCGATAGCGGGCTGGATATTCCGCGTGGTCACCCGGCTGTGCATGCTTCCCGTGCTGGTGCTGATACGGGGCGCGGAAGAACTGACGGAGCGACACGAGGCTCAGTACTTTGCGCAGGTTCCAAAGGAGGAGCTGCGTATCGACGTCGTCCGTGCGCTGGAGTCGCTACCGGACATGTACCGCGAAGTGATCTTGCTGCGTGACATGGAGCAGCTCACCATCGCCGAGGCGGCCGATCGCTTGCGCATCACTCGCGAAGCATGCAAGAGCCGCATTCATCGCGGCCGAGCGCTTCTACGCGAGTACCTGCAAGGCGATGAGCAGCGAGGAGGAAAGAAATGAACATGAGCTCGCCGCGCCGAGTGTCGGGAACCGCCATGCAACGAACCATTGCCGTCCTGGGTTCGGCGGTTTTCTTCGTGGTCGCCCCCTGTACGCTGACGGGGCTCGTTCCATGGTGGATCACGAGTTGGCAACTCCAGCCGCCGTTCCTGGGTCTGGAGCTGACGCGCGGCCTCGGCGCGCTAATGATTCTCGCAGGCGTGCCTGGGCTCGTTGACGCATTTGCGCGTTTCGCGCTGCAGGGTCTCGGCACCCCCGCGCCCATCGCGCCGACCCGGAATCTCGTGGTGACCGGTCTCTACCGTTATGTGCGCAATCCGATATACATCGCGGTCGTTGCCATCATCCTGGGACAAGCGGTGCTGATGGGCGAGCGGCGCCTCATCGTCTACGGCGCGCTGCTCTGGCTCTTCTTCCACATCTTCGTCGTGGCGTACGAAGAACCCACGCTCGAGCAGACGTTTGGCAGAGAGTACGAGGCGTTCCGCGCCGCCGTCCCGCGCTGGATACCGCGGATGACCCCATGGCGGTCGGAATGATTGAACGCCGTCACTTCTGTCGGACGCTCTCGAACGTGAACGTCGGCATGTGCACGGTCACCGAAATCGTTCGGCCGTTCTTGCGATTGAACGTGTATTCGCGATCGAGATCCACTGCATAGAATTCGGTGTCGGACAGGGCACGGAGCTCCTTCTTTTCATTGCGCACTCGGGTGAACAACTTCCCTTCCTCGAGGATCACCTGCAGCAGCTCGTCGGAGTAACGATACTCGCCCACGTAGGCCAGAAGCACTCGCGTCGGCGGATTCGCGTCTTTGACGATGGAGTTCGGATCGATGCCGATCTTCTGCAACTCCGTCCGAACGCCCGAGTGGCCAGGATTTTCCTTCAATAGCTGGGTGAGCGTCGCTGCCGCTCGTTCCTTGTCTTGCAGCTCGAGATAAACCTGCCCAAGATCGTATCGCGCGTTCGTAGCGTGCGGATACAGTTGGACCATGCGCTCGAGGACCTGTGCCGCCTCCTCGAAGCGTTTCTCATCTCGCAGGTAGTGTTGAATCAGCCACAACTCCGACTCAGGCGGCGTCACCTGGTAGCCGAGGTACTTCGAAATCAGTTCGAAGCGTTTGTCGTAAGACCGCAGTCCGGATACTTCGTACGTCCGGATGGGGTCGGTCGTGTAATAGAACTCGTGCAGCCACTCGAGTCCCTCGTAAACGCTGCGCATGACCACCGAGCCGTGTGACTCTTCGGGCCAGCGCGTGAAGGCGGCATCGACGCCGTTGCCTGCACTCGTCAGCGCGCCCACAAACTTCTGCGCGCCTCCGAGCATCGCTCCCCCTTCGCTGCCCATGGTCACGAAGACCGCCGCCTGCACATCCTTATGATTGACGCCGAAGTTCACTGCCTCCTCTGCAAGCGCCTGGTTGTCCCAGCCCAGCGACGGGCTGATCGATATGTATGCCTTGAAGAGCTCAGATCGCTTGAGCAGAGCATAAGAGGCGAACAAGCCGCCGTAGGAATGGCCGATCAAGATGCGCGTGGGTCGTGTTCGAAAGGTGCGATCGATGGCAGGCAGCAGCTCCTCGGCGATGAACGACAGAAATTGTTCGGCGCCGCCAACGTTGCCTTCGGGGCGATCGAAAGCGGCATTCGTAATGGGCGGCGTGAAATCGCGTTGCCGGTCGATGTTCTCGATTCCGACCACCAGCATCTGCATTGCGCGCCCGTTGTTCGCGAGAAAGTCGGCGGTTGCGCTGACGTGCTGAATGTTCGCTTCGCCGTCGAGCAGGACGATGACGGGATAGCGCTGGTCCGTGAAGTCGTATCCGACAGGCTTGTGAACGAGATAAGTGCGCGTCTCGTGCAACGCCTTCGATTGGATCGAATATCGCTCGGCGATCGTGACAGACCCGATTGCACGTGCCTCTTGCGGAGCCGAGTGGACAACGGACGACAAGGCGAGCAACAACAGACCCCAACCGGCCTCGATCCCACGGCTGCTATTCATTCCATGCTCCTTTCCGCCAACGAGAGCGGTCATCGTACTTCCTCTGAGGCTCGACCTCTGAGAAAGTGCCCGTAATGCAACTGATTGCTACCTGCCCCGAAGAAACCAAACCGGCCCTGGTGCTCGAGCTCGAAGCGCTGGGTGCACGTAGCCTCGCTGCCGGATACCGCGCTGTCGCCTTCGAGGCAAGCGACGCTCTTTTTTATGAGCTGCACCTGAAGCTGCGGACGGCGAGTCGCATCCTGAGAGTCATCAAGGAAGTGCCGGCCAAGTCGCCAGAGATGCTTCGCTCACAGGTCCGGCGCATTCGCTGGGACGAGCTGTTCGACGCGCGTCATGGGTTCATGGTCGACATCCAGGGTGACGATGCGGGCAAGGGCGGGATGGCACCGAAGCAGATCATTACCCAGGTGCGCGAGAGTATCCGCGAGGTCTTCGAGCGCACTCAAGGCGTCGCGCCGGTCGTCGATCGAAGTGAGCCAAAGGTAGTCGTGGTGGCACATATGAGGCACGGCCGCTGCACGTTGAGCTTCGACACCTCGGGCAAGTCATTGCACAAGCGCGGTTATCGCGAGCAGGGTCATCCGGCGCCGCTCAAGGAAACGCTCGCCGCGGCGATTCTCATCATGGCGGGTTACGACGGCAGCCAAACATTCATGGATCCGATGTGTGGCAGCGGCACGATCGCCATCGAGGCTGCGATGATAGCGGTCCACAAGGCGCCACAGATCCATCGCAAGAAGGGTGAATTTCATTTCGAGTGGCTCAAAGATTTTGATCGTGACTTGTGGCGCGTCACGCAGGACCGCGTGCGCGCCGAGAAGTTGGAGGGCCCGGCTGCACCGGTCGTCGCCTCGGACATCAGTGCAGCCTACGTGGCGATGGCGAAGAAGAGTGCGCTGGATGCGCGCGTCGAGAAGTACATGACTTTCAACACGGGCCGCTTCCAGGATGCTGAGCCGCCCGCTAAAACCGGAATCCTGGTGACCAACCTGCCGTATGGCGAGCGCATTGGCAGCAGCGAGGGCGACATCGCGCAGCTGTATGAGGAAGTGGGCGACACCCTGAAGCAGAAGTTCAGCGGCTGGCAGGCCGCCATCCTGGCCGCAGCCGCCTCGCCGTACAGAGCGATTGGCCTCAAACCGAAGCGCACTCTCTCTCTGATGAACGGCAGCATCCCCTGCAAACTGCTGCTTTTTGAGCTGTACGTGGGAACCCGGCGGGCGGCGCGCGTGGGTGCATGACACAGGATGTGCGCGTCTCATCCTGGAAGCCGGCATCAGTTGCGCAATGACCGTCATGTCACCGGCGGTTCATCCTGCTTTACTGGGCGAGAAGCGGAGAGCAGAGTGCAGGTGCATAGACATGGAGGATTGCCATGGCTCGCCCGAAGTTCACGGCGCTGTTCGTTCTGATGTCCACTCCGGTCGCGTTGGGCGCCCAGCCAGACTCCGACACCGGGCCTGACTACGTTTACTGTGACGTTTCCAGTGAGGAGGTCGTAGCGGGCACTTCAGAACTGGTCACCTTGGACAGGGGAGAGTGCACCGAGAGACTGCGGAGGTTCGTCAACGAAACAGTGGCGGAGGTGCGAAGCTCGTACCAATCCTACTTTGATGGCCTGGGTGCGAACCCGGAGATGCTCGGCGCATTGTCGCGGCTGATCGCTCGCCGGGATCTGCTCTCGACGGGTTGGATGTCGCGTTCGGAACCATTGGTCGGTCATGGCCAATCAGAATCAGATGCCGCGCTCATCCAGCAGACAAACAGTCAGCTCCAGCAACTGCTGACGCAAAACGAGCTCGAGTCGCTCGAGAAGTACAGGCAGAGTCTTCCTACTCGCGAGCTGTTGAGACCTGTCATTTCCCGGCTGCAGTCGGCGGGTTTGGCGCCAAGCAGGGAGCAATTGGAGGATGCAGTTGCGAACGCGCAATCCTGGGTCGCCGGACTCGTGAATCGTGCCCACGAAGATGGAGGCGATGACGTGCGGTCCTGTGAGGATGCGAACGCCTTTGCGAACCGCCGTGACGCACAGTTGCTCGCGATACTCACGAGATCGCTTGACGAGAAACAAGCGTCGGTGGCGGGCGCTTACTTCCGCGAGCGCGCCGATCAGCGTGCGAAGGACTTGGCGAACTACTATGCAAAGGCCGGTCATGCCGCGCCGTGCTCGATCGTACAAATCAACCGCGCGAAGTCGTCAGACTGAGGGCAAGGCGCCTGAATGAGCAACAACAAGAAGCCGGCCGCACGGATCACTCACGGAACTGCCGAAACTGCAGACGTTCAGAGCCGCTTGGCTGTCCTGATCGACGCAGACAACGCATCCGCTGCCATCATCGACGGTCTCTTTGCGGAGATCGCAAAGTATGGTGTCGCCAGCGTGAAGCGAATCTACGGAGATTGGACGCAGCCGCAGCTGGCCGGTTGGAAGAAAGTTCTCCTCGACTATTCGATTACACCGGTCCAGCAGTTCGGCTACACCACCGGCAAGAACGCGACTGATAGCGCGCTCATCATAGATGCGATGGATCTTTTGTATACGCAACGCTTCAGCGGCTTCTGTCTCGTGTCGAGCGATAGCGATTTCACACGCCTGGCGGCGCGGATTCGTGAAGAAGGACTCGAGGTTATCGGGTTCGGAGAGCGGAAGACGCCAGAGGCTTTTGTGTCGGCCTGCGACAAGTTCACTTACACGGAACTGCTACGCGGTGCAGCCAAGCCTCCGGCAGCTCCGCGGGCGACTGAAAAAGCCCCGGCGCCAGTGGACGATGCGAAGTCGCTCATCGCGCTGATCTCCGGCGCGATAGACGACGTGTCGGATGAAAGCGGCTGGGCGAATCTCGGCGCAGTGGGGAGCACGATTACCAAGCTTCGACCGAGCTTCGATCCGCGTCTGCATGGGCACACGAAGCTGAGCGACCTGGTCAGATCCCATTCGCGGCATTTTGCAGTAGAGGAGCGGGGCGAGGAAGGAAGCTCCGCAAAATCTATCTACGTGCGCAATGTGTCAGCCCGATAGTGAGGTGAGCTACGTAAGCGGCTGAGCTCGTATCGCAGCTGCGGAGTGTCGAGGTACACCGTGCATCCGAAGGAACTTCTGCAACTCTTCCGGACAAGGACCGCGGCCGAAGCTGCCTATGTCGAACTATCGACGTTCCTTCGGACCGCGGGCTCAGATGCGATCACAGAGTTCGTCAGCGCAGCGCTCGATTCGGAACCGTCGGGCGGCACTTTCGTAGACGCTGCCTTGAGCTATGTTGCGGAGAGTGATTTCGCTGGACTGGTGAAGGACTCAATCACGCGCTTGCGGTCGGATGCAGCAAACGAAGCCGCTGAGTCGGTCATCGCGTACGCAAGCCTTCAGCTACCGCACACGCTGCAGCCCCATCTCCAGCAACTATTCGCGCTGCGCCCCAACCGACAGACTTACTTCGAGAATTGGCCTTGGCGCGTCGCAGGTGAACTGGACATTGCATTCCTGTCTCGCGAGGTGCGCTCTGCAAGCGATGACATCCGAGAGAAAGCGCTTGACTGCCTGATTGAAGCCCGCCGCGACGATGCATTCAGGACTGCCATAGACGCAGCCAAGGGTATGGGGCTTGCGGGAGAAGTGAGTACCTTCCTTGACGCAGCTGGATTCGATTCACAGCTTCGACCTCGTTACGAACGGAGCTGCAAACACATCGTTTTTCCTCCGGGATATTTCATCGAGCAGCGGCCTCCCTGGGCGAGCAGAGAAGCTCATCCTACGTGGCGCTTGGAAGGGCCTGACACCGAGTACAGGCTGGGCGGACCAGGGACATCCAGTTGTGGGTTATGTGGTGGCTCTTTGCATCATCTCATCACGCTTCCCGCTTCCTCGGTCTTTGGACTGGGGGGCGATGCGGTCACAGTGCCGCTCGAGGTCTGCCTTTCTTGCCTTGGCTACGAGCGGCCAGTGCTGTCGTATCGTCACACACTCGATGGCTTAGTCGAGGCACTCGACATCGGATCGGCGCGACCGGAGTTCGTGGCCGATCCGCTATACGCGACGACTGTAAGGCTGGCACCAACACCAGCGCGCTGGAGTTGGCAGGATTGGGGGCTCTCCAACTCGCGCGAAAATCTCAACCGGATCGGCGGTCACCCTTGCTGGATTCAGTCTGCAGACTGGCCAAACTGCGCGGCCTGTGGGAACGATATGGGATTCTTCATGCAACTGGATTCCGACTTGAGGATGTCGGGCAACGGCAGCTGGCTGTGGGGAAGCGGCGGAATCTGTTATGCGTTTCGCTGTCCTCGCTGCTTGGTGACCGCCTATTCGTGGCAGTGCACATGACTCGCGACGGGTCATTGAAGACCGGTTGTCATCGCTAGTTCATCCCCGTCGGATCCATTTACAGTCGCGCATGCTACCGATGATTTTCAAAAACTGCAGTGCTATGTTCGGCTCGACCGCACAACGCCAAGGATCGCAGCGGCACTAGTAGAACGACCTGGCGGAAAGCGGCAAGCAAAGCGCAAGGGGGAAGGAGCATGCGCATATGGATGCTTGCGTCACTGCTGATCGCAGTGACAGCTGTCGGTGGCGATCGCGGGATGGAGTCTTCATCCCGATTCATCGATCGCGTGATCGCAACTTCACCAAGATCGAATCCCTTCAGCGAGATGCAGCAGCGCGAGCGTGCGACGGCACGCGAGTGCTGCAAGGTGTGCAAGAAGGGTAAGCCCTGTGGGGATTCGTGTATTGAGAAGGATGATGTGTGTCATCTGCCGCCGGGGTGTGCCTGCTAGCGCACTGCGCGACTAGTTTCAACCCACAAGCGGGAAACTGGAATCGTATGGTCCGATACGGGACTGGATCAAAAAGGACGCCGATGAAGAACTCAACGTTGCTAGTAGTGCTAGTTGCGGTGATGGCCACGGTGGCAGTTACCTGGCTTCTCTCGAGCAACTCAATTACAGAAAGTGCCAAGGCGGGATTCGGAGCGCTATTCGGGCTCATTTCAGTATCCTTCACGCATTTTCTCGCCGTTCAGGACCGTCTCTCCCAAGCTGCAGCACAACGTTTGCAAGACGCTCGTGGGCTTGCGCGCGCCTTGGCGGCCGAACTACGAATGCTAGGACATTTGTGGTTGCGTGATGGCCATTTGATGGTTCTTCGCGTATCAGCCTCGACGTCGGAGTATGCGGACAGTCCCTTCCGTCCCGCGGAAGTAATGGAGGTCTTCGCAGTCCGATCCCATCCTGTCTTCGACGCGAACGTGAACCGACTCGCGCTCCTCCAAGAACTTGAGAGCTTCGGCAGTTTCGCTGAAGGGGAGGATCATCTGGTGGAGAGTGTCGTAGGCTTCTTCGATGGGCTCGTCGACATTCGCACGGCAGTTGCGAATGCTGTATTAAACCGCCGAACCTTGTCATCGGACGAAGTCCGAAGATTCGCTGATGCGCTTAGTTCCAGATCGTCGTTTGCCCTGCGTGTCTCGGAGCAACTGTCAAAATTTAGCGCACTGTCCGAAAGCGGGTGACGCCCGTTGCCTCATCTGCCTGCGAACGAGTGAATATTGGCGCTGGATCTACTGCGCGAGGAAAGGCGAGACGCACGAGAGCGAGCGACGGCGCGCGAGTACTGAAGACCTGTAAGGTTGGTACGAAGGCCGGGCGCATATGGCGCGGCAGCGAAGGCCAGCAGCGGTCGCGGTTCCTGGCGACAGAGAAAATCGAGTAGTGGAGACCTCCAATGGCTGGAATGCTTCAAATCATCACGTACATGCTCGCATTCTATTTCGTACTCAAGGGCGTGGAGATATTGCAGATCGCATTGTCATCAAATCGCGAGAAGCGCGGCGGCATAGTTGCCTTAGGGGTTATCGTGCTTGTCGTGTGCATCGTCGTCGGTTTGGGCTTCGTTAGTCTTCAGGACAAGCAGGCCCAATCGATGAGTCGCGGTTTGCCGCAGCTCTCTGAGTGATCGTGTGACGGATGCAGGGTGATGGAGTGTGGCGATCGGTTCAACCGCGGGACGGAGCTTTCATCCCGGTACTTCGATCGCGTGGGCGCGACTTCATCACGATTGAATCCGAGACGCAGCAGAGCGGGCGTGCGACGGCGCGCGAGTGCTGCAAGGTGTAAGGAGGCCAAGCCGTGTGGGATGATGAGTGTGATCGGCCCCCGGTATGTGCTTGCTAGCTATCCCAGACTCGACCAGTTGGAGAAAAACAATGGCGATGACGAAGTGTACGGAATGCGATCACGAGATCAGCACCAAAGCGGAGAAATGCCCCAAGTGCGGAGCGCCGCGCAGGAGAAAGACATCCGCATTCACCTGGACCGTTACCATTCTGATCATCTTCATCGCCGTGGCGTACTTTTCGTCCGACCTCCAGAACGGGACGAGCGGCACTTCCGCGCCTCGCCCGCCTTCGCCGCACGAGATCGCCGCACAAGGCATCAAACTTGACTACAACTGGTCGAAAGTTGGATTTGACAACGTTATGGAAGCCACGTTCACAGTTGCAAACGGCAGCCAATATCCGATCAAAGACATTGAAGTCACGTGCAATCACTTCGCAAAGAGCGGCACGAAGATCGATAGCAATCGTCGAACTATTTTCGATGTAGTACCCGCAAACAAGAAAAAAACATTTCAGAAGTTCAACATGGGTTTCATTCATAGCCAGGTCGAAAAGAGCAGCTGCGAAGTGACGAGCTTCAAAATGCAAAGCGATGCTACGGGCGAATGAGCTAGGAATCGGTCACGCTGGAGCATCTTCAAGAATGGACCGGCGCCCAGGGGTTGTGTGCTGAGAGGCCGATGAATCAATTCGAACAGCAATTCGAAGCACATCTTACAGCGCTTAAGAGTAACGCACGCGCTGCATCGATCTTTGTCTATACGGAAATTACTCTGCACCACTTCTTCGACGGCGACCTCGATCTGTTCAACCGAGTGAATGAGCATGCCGGCTTCTGGAACGGTGTGTTGGCGGCACTGCAGACATCTGGATTCATCGCACTCGGTCGCATGTACGACGAGGACAGCAACGCGCATACGATTCGTGCGCTGCTGCGCTTCGTCGAAGAGTACATCGGCCTTTTTCGACCGGATGCGCTTCTGCTCAGACGGCAGGCTGCCGGAATGAGGGCAGAGGATGCGCACTCGTTTGCTGAGGACTCATGCACGTTGAAGACCTCGGATCTGCAACCGGTCCGAGACCAATTCGAGACCTTCCGGCAACTGTATAAGGCGAATGTCGAGCCGATTCGGCACAAGGTATTTGCACACGCCGGCAAGATCCATCGAAAGGAACTGAATGAACTCTTTACCAAGGTGTTTTTGCGCGACCTGGAACGAATGGTCGTATTTCCCTTGCGCCTTGAGCGCGCTCTTGGCGGGGTGTACTTGGATGGACTAGCGCTGACGCTCGATCCGGTTCCCACGAATGCGGTTGAGATACTGAACAATCTTCCGGGCGATGCAACGAACACATGGGAACACTTCCACGCAGTCAAAAGCGCGGCGGCAGTGGCGGCATGGATGAAACTGACGCCGGCGCCGCCGGAAAAGATCGACCGCAGCATAATTGAACGACTTGTGCGAGCGATGGAGCTTGATAAGGTCGGGCTTAGGGAGGAGGACTTTGAGGGCCCTCTCAGCCAATGAGTCTAGTCCTGCGCCACCTCGAACAATGAGCATGACACCGTAGCGACAGTTCGAAGCTCGAGCCAGCTGAAGGCATCTGAAACGCCGGCGATGCACCTTGATGCGACGAGCATCAAGCCGCTGGTCGAAGCGTGACGATGGAGAACGGCGGATCAGCAGGTGGAGCTTCGCAGTAAGAGAGACGCCAGCGCCGTATCTGGTGAGTTAGTGAGCGCCCTCACCCAGCCCTCCCCCGCGGAGCGGGGGAGGGTTTCGTCCCAATCTCACTCGTCCAGGCTGCAATCTGCGGATGGGCGCAAGAACCGACCTGTGCACCACAGGACTACGCCGTGGATTGCCTGCGTCCCGAAGTGAACGGTGGCGGGCGCCCCGAACGTCAGCGTCACGTTCGAGTACTTGACGGCAGTGCCACCGAGGACACAGATCGTCACTGGCGACGGGTTGCCGAACGGCACTCCCACGCCGTTACTCGTCACGAACGCTGTGCCGGTGATAGCGAAGCCTTCGGTAGCTGGCGGAGCCAACGCCGGGCAGCGCGCCGGCCAGTCGAGGGTGATCACGCCATCTGTCATATTGATGTGGTGCGTGTGCGCGCCCCGAGTCGTGGCGTCGTCCTTGTTCACGGTGCCCTGCGTAATTCCGAAGTCCGATCTCTGCATGTCCATGGCCGCCGAGAACTTGGCTGTCCCGTGCCTTTCGTCGACATCCAGCGACCACTTGGCCCGCATTTCGTATGGACCGCCGGCCACGACGGCGGCCGAGGGCCCGTGGTCATTGAGCAGCCCCGTGAAATGTACCGGCAACGTGTCATGCCGATCGCGATCTCCCGCCACACTGAGACCGCAGGCCAGCGGCGCCAGCAGCAGTGTCATCCGGCAGGCCCACTTCAAGCTTCGAGTAGTCATTGGATTGCTCCCCTTCGATGTTCGTTGAAAAACCCCTACACCGCAGCGTCGCAGGCCGCCGTGATACGTGCGTCTGCGGGTTGCGGGCGTTGCGGAAGGAGGCGGAGAATCGCTCGGCGGCCTCTAAAAATTCCTTGGCCGCGTCTCAAAAGTTCTCAAGGACGTGCTTAGGATATCGGCGTGACGTCGAAGCAAGCGCATCTCACCTATGAGTTCGGCGAGTTCCGGCTGGACCCGCTGCGCCGCGTGCTGTCGCGCGACGATGGATCACCGCTCCAGGTCACTGGAAAGATTTTCGACACCTTACAGTTCTTCGTCGAGCGCGCCGGACAGTTGCTCGACAAGCGCACCCTGATCGAGACGCTATGGCCAAACGTAGTCGTCGAGGAGGGCAATCTCACGCAGACGATCCATACGCTGCGCCGCCTGCTGGGCGAGCGGCCGGATGACCATCGCTACATTGTGACCGTCCCTGGCCGGGGCTACCGCTTCGTCGCGCAGGTGACCACCAGGACCTGCGAAGAGCCGCAGCCTGCTGCTCCGGAACCAATACCAGAGACGAGCGCGCAACGACCTGCCAGGCGAAGAGCACTGGCGGCCAGTGCCGCGGTCATGATCGTTCTCGCGGGTGCGGCGTTCTGGCTTCTGCAGGGATCACGGCATGCTGCCACCAGCGCAACCAGCCAGCCTACGCAGCTGTCGATCGCTGTGATGCCCTTCGTGGACCTGAGCGAAGCGCAGGACCAGGAGTATTTTGCCGAAGGACTGTCCGAGGAGATCCTGAACCTCCTTGCGCAATCGACCTCGTTGCGCGTGACGGCACGGACCTCGTCGTTCGCTTTCAAAGGACGCACCGCCGACATCGCAACGATTGCCGACGCGCTCAAGGTCACCCACGTGCTCGAGGGCAGTGTGCGCAAGTCGGGCAATCGTGTGCGTGTTACGGCGCAATTGATCGACAGCGCCGGCAGCGTCCACCTGTGGTCGCAGACGTATGATCGCGACTTGAACGACGTCTTCGGCATCCAGGACGAGATCGCGGCGTCAGTAGCCGAATCCTTGCAGGTCACGCTGACCGGCACCGCGCAGGCGCGGCCCGTGCAGACCGGGAACGCGGCGGCGTTCGAGCGCTACCTCCAGGGTAAGTACTTTTTCAATCGCCGCGGCGCATCGGATCTGGAGCGCGCGCAGGACTATTTTCAGCAGGCCTTGCAGCTGGATCCCAACTTCGGGCGAGCCTGGGCGGGGCTCGCGGGCGTCTACACGATCACCACGGATCGCACGCCGCCGGGGTCAGTCCCGGAATGGGGCAAGGCTGTCGAACGTGCGTTGCAGTTGGGCCCGAACATCGCTGAATCGCACGTCCGTGCCGCGCAATACTACTGGCGGCTCGGCCGCCCCGAGATATCGGAGGTGCACTGCCACCGGGCCATCGCCCTGAATCCTTCCGATCCGCTGGTGCTGAGCGTGTCCGCATCCCGGGAGTTCGAAGAAGGGCACTGGAGCGAAGGCATCGCCCTGCAACGGCGTGCCGTGGCAGTCGATCCGCTTGCGGCGGTCGGACGCGGCAACCTCGGCAACTACCTGGCGACGATCGGTGAGTGGGACGAGGCGGTCCGCGAGCTCGAGAAAGCGCGCGAGTTGAGCCCGACACTCAACGGGATCGACAGTGAAATCGCCAAAGTGCAGATCTTGCGCCAGCAGTTCAATGAGGCCCTCGCTGCGATCGATCGCATACCGGCAGGGCAGGTGCGGGACAGCTGCCTCGCCCTGACCTATCGCGCGCCCGGACAGCGCGCCGCTGCCGACGCCGCGCTAGCGCGTCTCGAAGCGAGCGCAGATGTCCCGGTGGTCGATGCAACGCTCGCGATCTGGATCGCGGAGGTCTATGCCTATCGTGGCGACAACGCCGCGGCGCTCAAATGGGCGGACAAGGCGCTGCTGCCGACGGATCCCGAAGAGGCCCGCGAGTGGACCCGGGTACTGCTCGTCACCTCGCCGTTCCTCAGGGTGCTGCATGCCGACGCGCGCTGGCACACTCTGCTCGCCAGGGCCGATGCGCCCTGATGCGCTTGATCGCTCGCAATGAGCGAGGAGGCGATTTCCATGAAAGCGATCGTGGCAACAGACCAGGCGGCGGGAATGGCCGGGATGAAGCTGGTGCAGCGGCCGCAGCCGCAGGCAGCGATCAACGACGTCGTGGTTCGGATTCATGCGTCGGGATTCGTCCCGACTGAGCTGGAGTGGCCCTCGACCTGGACCGATCGCGTCAACCGTGACCGGACACCGTCGATCCCCGGGCACGAGCTGGCCGGGGTGGTCACCGCCATCGGCTATGGCACGACGGGACTGTCGGTAGGGCAGCGAGTGTTCGGCCTCGCCGACTGGTATCGCGACGGCAGCCTCGCGGAGTACATAGCCATCGAGGCACGCAACCTCGCGCCGCTGCCGGGCGACGTCGACTTCACGGTCGGTGCGAGCCTGCCGATCTCGGGCCTGACTGCATGGCAAGGACTGTTCGATCACAGCCGCGTCCGAGCAGGGCAGAGCGTTCTCGTGCACGGCGCGGCCGGTGCGGTTGGATCGATGGTGGCGCAACTCGCTCGAGAGGCTGGCGCGTACGTCATCGGCACCGGACGCACGGCCGATCGTCAGACGGTGCTCGACTTCGGCGCGAAGGAGTTCGTCGACCTCGGCAAGGACGCGCTGAAAGACGTCGGCAATGTCGATCTGGTGTTCGACGTCATCGGCGGCGACATCGGGAAGCAGTCCGCACGCCTGGTCCGGGCCGGGGGAACATTGGTATCCATCGTCGGGCCGGTCGAAGCGCGGCCCGCGGACGGTCTTGCGGTCGACTTCGTAGTCGAGTCCGATCGTGCCCAACTGACCGAGATCGTGCAGCGGGTGCGGGACGGACGGCTGCGGACGAACATCGGCACCCTCTCGACTCTCGACGATGCCGTCGCCGCCTTCAACTCGACCGAGCGACGCAAGGGAAAGACGATCATCCGCGTCGAGTGATGATCGCGCGACCTTCACCCGGCTGTGTCGGACTCACTGCCGATGACCAACGTGCGCTCATCTGCCAAGTGATACACAGGGACCGGCAGATTGGTGGGCGCTGGTGATCCTTTCACGACGCGGCCCGCGAGATCGAACCTCGACCCGTGGCACGGGCAATAGAATCCTGCGTCGAGATCGCCACCCAGCTGGTCATCGGAGGACATCTTGAGCTGCGGGATGCACCCGAGATGAGTGCAGATCGCAGTGAGCACGAGCACGTCGGGTCGCGCCGAGCGATATACGTTGTTCGCATAGGCGGGCTGGGTCGATTCGGTCGAGTCCGGATCCTTCAGAAGATTCCGCTGACTCTGCAGCTTTGCCACCGCAGCTGCCGAGCGGCGCACGACCCACATCGGGCTGCCGCGCCACAGGAGCTTGAGTCCCTCGCCTTCGCCGAGTTTCGTCAGATCGATCCGGATCGGCAGGCCAGCCTGGCGCGTTGCTTCGGTCGGTTGCCAGGACGCGAGAAACGGCACAGCGGTCAATGCCACCCCGCCGATAGCCAGCGAGTTCGTGCCCCACAGCAGGAACTTCCGGCGCTCGTTGTTGATGATGGCAGCCGTCATAGCGGTAACCCTCGCATCAAGGCCAGCGGGAGATCGCAATCCGCTGGTCTGCAGTGGACCCGAACACGATGCCGTCACCCACATCCGTTGCCGACGTGACGGAATGAATCTCGCTGCGCTCCTCGAACAACGATCGCACGCTGCCGGTCTTCGGATCAATCTCAGCGACCGACCACTGCGTAGGCGCCCTCCTGACCTGGCCACCGACGAGCAGCGTTCCGCGTATCGTCCAGTTCAAATCGTCAGCCAGGTCGCGGAACGCGAACTCCGCGTGCCGCGTGGCGCTGCCGTCGCTGTTGAGCTCGAACTCGAGGACGCGTTGCTTGCCGAGCTCTGCGACGAACAGGTGGTTGCGCGCTTCGTCGATGACGATGCCGTTGGGCATTGCGCCGGCGGTGCCAGTCAGGTGACGCCATCCGCCTTTCGGCGACCACTCCATGACGTCACCCGTCGTCTCGCCACGTAGCGCTGCGAAGAGCGACGTGAGCGCGCGCTTGTCGCGCGTGCTCGGTGCATAGTTCGAGATGAACAGTCGCCCGTCGGAATGGATCGCGACATCATTGGCAGCCGTGTCAGGTGGCAGGAGCGCGCAACCGCGCCACGCGAGCCGCAGGTCATCGCCTTTGCCGAGCACATCGAAGAGCTCGACGCTCTCCCGCTCGCCGTGATTGACGATCGCGAGGCGGATGCCGGACCGTCGCTCGAGCACCGCGATGCCATGCGGTGAGAAGTCCGTTGGCGGTGCTTTGCAGTGCGGGTCACCGATGAGTCTGCGGGCTATCGTCGCAGAGGCGGCAGGCCACACCGCGCGCTTGTTGCCGAGCCGGACGGCCTTGCTGTCCACATCGACGATCGAGATCGAGCCGCCGCTAATGGGCGCCTTCCACCCTTGTTCGCTGACGATGACCGCGGATCTCGAGCGAATGAACTGCAGATCCTCCGGCTTCGCGAAGCCGCACAACGTCGAGAGGCCGCTCGGGTTGTCGATGCTTTCGCAGGGCAGATCGGGCTCTGCGCCGAAAGCGACGGTGCCACATGCGAACAGGACCAGAATCAGTGCCGGCTGCTTCATCTTCTTCTCCGGGCTTTGCCAGCGAACTCTACGCTCGTCGCGGCCGCATTGGATGCGGTCCGGTCTCGGCGTATCGTGGCGCCACCTCATGCGATTTCTTCCCCCATCGCTCATGCTGGTTGCTGTATTGGCCGCCGGGCTCGCGCAGGCCGCCGACCCAGCGCATCGCCGCGATCATCACCGCGAGTCACTATGTTCTCAAGGACACCACCGTGGCCTCCGGTGAATGGGAAGGCATGCGCCGCGATCAGAATGGCGCTTGGCAGTCCTGTTCACCGACGGCAGTGATGAGGTGAAAGCCCAGTGCTACCTGCATGCAGACAATTACGCGCCCCAAGGGTGGTACGACAAGGTCGCCAGGACGATCAAGCTACCGAAGCCGTTCAGAATGCCGCCTAGCAAATCTTGAGGACCTGATGTTCGCGGAGCCCCCATGTTCGAGCTGTACGATTTCACGTTCTCGCACTACTCGGAAAAGGCGCGTTGGGCGCTCGACTTCAAAGGTGTTCCCTACACGCCGCGGCATCTGTTGCCGGGCTTTCACATGCGAACCACCCGCAAGCTCGCGCCACGTTCGTCCGTCCCGATACTCAAGACCGACAACGCTGTGATCCAGGGTTCGACGCAGATCATCGACTTCCTCGATCACACCTTTCCGGATCGGAGCCTGACACCGCCGGATCCACAGGACGCAGCCAGTGCGATCGAGTGGGAGAGGTACGTGGACGTGGAAATTGGCGTGACGCTGCGCCTTTGGTTCTACCACCACACGCTCCCCGACCGTGAGCGCGCGTTGAGGTTTCTGTGCGCGGATGCGACGTGGCTGCAGCGCTGCGTCTTCGCGCTCTCGTTCACGGCGATTCGCGGCAAGATGATTCAGTTCATGAACATCAACGCAGAGACTGCCAGCAGCGCTGAACAGCGTTTTGCGGCGGCGCTCGATCGACTCGACCAGGCCCTCGAGCGCGGGCCATTCCTGGTGGGTAACCGCTTTTCCCGAGCTGACCTGTCTGCGTGCTCGCTGCTTTGGCCTTTGTGCAGGCCGGGCGAGTCGGAGTCCGAGGTCGAAGCGCTCCTTTGTCCAACAGTCAGCGCGCTTCGCAAACAAGTCCAGCATCGACCTTTCTATCGCTGGGTGCTCGAGCGCTACAAGCAGGATCGAACGTCGCGCGCCGCTCGATGACAACAACAACCGCCAGGCGCACTCCCATCGCACTCGTCGCGCTGCTCGCCTTCGCCCTTCTCATCAACTACGTCGACCGCGGCAGCATCGGCATCGCGGCGCCGCTGATTCAAGCAGACTTCAAGCTCTCGGCGAGCGAGATGGGCTGGGTACTGGCCGCCTTCTTCTGGGCCTACGCGCCGATGCAACCGCTCATGGGATGGCTAGCCGACCGCATCGGCGCGGAGCGTGTTCTCGTCAGCGGTTTCTGCATCTGGTCGATCGCTACCGTGCTCACGGGTCTGGCCACCGGCTTCGCGATGCTGTTTGCGTTCCGCCTGCTCATGGGCACGGGCGAATCCGTCGCGTACCCGTCGGCAGCGAAACTGCTCGCCACGCACGTCGAGCCGAGGCATCGCGCACGATCGATGGGGACCGTT
>DATBKP010000070.1:0-29522 GCA_036555785.1 Steroidobacteraceae bacterium | reverse complement strand
GATCCCGCGCTGGATCCGCATTCAGCGCCAGGGCAACGTGATCCGCGGTTACTTCTCCAGCGACGGATCGAACTGGACGCAGCGCGGCACCGTCACGATGACGAGCCTGCCGACGTCGGTGCTGATCGGCATCGCCTACACGAGCCACGTCGACGGCACGATCGGCAGCGCGACGCTCGACAACGTCACGCTGACGGGCGGCGGCACGACGCCGGACACCACTGCCCCGAGCATTCCGACGAACCTGCAGGCCACTGCGATCAGCACCAGCCGTATCGATCTGACGTGGACGGCTTCGACCGACACCGGCGGCTCGGGCCTCTCCGGCTATCGCATCTTCCGCAACGGCGGCGCGACGCCGATCGCGACCGTCTCGACGACGAGTTACTCCGACACGGGGCTCGCCGCGGGCACGCAGTTCACCTATACGGTGCGTGCGGTGGACGGAGCCAACAACGTTTCCGCCGACTCGGCCTCGGCATCGGCCACGACGCAAGCGACGCCGCCGCAGGACACGACGCCGCCGAGCGTGCCGACGAATCTGCAGGCGACGGCCGTGGGCCCGACGCGCATCGACCTGACGTGGACGGCGTCGACCGATACGGGCGGCTCGGGTCTCGCCGGCTACCGGATCTTCCGCGATGGCGGCACGACGCCGATCGCGACCGTCTCGAGCCCGAGCTACAGCAACACCAACCTGACGGCCAACACCAGCTACACGTACCAGGTGCGCTCGTTCGACAACGCCGGCAACGAGTCGGGTCTGTCGACCAGCGCCGGCGCGACCACAGCGGCCGCGCCGTCGTGGACGGACGGCGACATCGGCGCCGTCGCCGCGGCCGGATCGTTCACGGACAACGGCACGTCGCTGGCGATCAGCGGCTCGGGCGCCGACATCTGGGGCACGGCCGACGAGTTCCACTTCGCGTATCGCACGCTCGACGGCGACGGACAGATGACGGCGCGCGTCACGAGCCTCTCGAACGGCAACATCTGGAGCAAGGTCGGCCTGATGGTGCGCGAGTCGGTCGCCGCCAATTCGCGCCACGGCACGATGTTCCTCGGTTCCGGCAAGGGCGCCTCGTTCCAGTATCGCCAGAACAATGGCGGCGCGAGCGCCGGCGACAACGGCGACAACGTGCTGACGATTCCGCGCTGGATCCGCATCGAGCGCGCCGGCACCGTCGTGCGCGGCTTCTTCTCCGCTGACGGCGTGACCTGGACGCAGCGTGGCACGATCACGCTGACCGGTCTGCCGACGTCGGTGCTGATCGGCGTGGCGTACACGAGTCACGTGGACGGCTCGGTCGGCAACGCGGCGCTCGACAACGTCTCCGTCACTGGCGCGAATCCGCCGGTGCAGGACACGATTGCACCGACCGTGCCGACGAACCTGCAGGCCACTGCGATCAGCTCCAGCCGCATCGATCTGACGTGGAATGCTTCGAGCGACACGGGCGGCTCCGGTCTCTCCGGCTATCGCGTGTTCCGCAACGGCAACCCGACACCGATCGCGACCGTCTCGACGACCAGCTACTCCGATACGGGCCTGGCCGCGAGCACGCTGTTCACGTACACCGTGCGTGCAGTGGACGGTGCGAGCAACGTTTCCGCCGATTCCGCGCCGGCATCCGCCACGACGCAGTCGCAGCCGACTACTGATACGACGCCGCCTGGCGTGCCTGCGAACCTGCAGGCCAGCGCGGTCGGCAGCAACCGCATCGATCTCAGCTGGAACGCGGTGACGGACAACGCGGGCGGCTCCGGTCTCGCCGGCTATCGCATCTTCCGCGACGGCGGCACGACGCCGATTGCGACCGTGACTGCGACGAGCTACAGCAACACCAGCCTGGCCGCCAATACCAGCTACAGCTACGCAGTCCGTTCGTACGACAACGCCGGCAATGAATCGGCGTCGTCGGGCACCGCCTCGGCCACCACCGCCGCCGCGGCGACCTGGAGCAACGGCGACATCGGCGCCGTCGCGGCCGCCGGCTCGTTCACCGAGAACGGCACGTCGCTGTCGATCAGCGGCTCGGGCGCGGACATCTGGGGGACGGCCGATGAATTCCAGTTCGCGTATCGCACGCTGACCGGCGACGGCGAGTTGGTCGCGCGCGTCAACACGATCACGAATCCGAACGTGTGGAGCAAGGTCGGCCTGATGGTGCGCGAGTCGCTCGGTGCAGGCTCGCGGCACGGCACGATGTATCTCAGCTCCGGCAAGGGCTCGTCGTTCCAGTATCGCCAGAACAATGGCGGCACGAGCGCCGGCGACAACGGCGACAACGTGCTGACATTGCCGCGCTGGATTCGCATTCAGCGCGCCGGCGATGTGGTGCGCGGTTACTTCTCGCCCGACGGCGTGAACTGGACGCAGCGTGGCACCATCACGCTGGCCAGCCTGCCGGCGACCGTGTACGTCGGCGTCGCGATGACCAGTCACCTCGACGGTACGATCGCGACTGCGACGCTCGACAGCGTCAGCCTGAACCTCGTGACGCCGCCGGTGCCGGATACGACTGCGCCGACGGTTCCGCAATCGCTGATCGCGACTGCGGGTACCGCGGCGAACTTCGCGCCGCAGGTTTCGTACGCCGCGGGGACCAACGCGCACTCGGTCGCGACGGCCGACCTCAATGGCGACTCGATCCTCGACCTAGTGACTGCCAACGCCGCGGTCGACACCGTGACCACGTTCCTCGGCACTGGTAATGGCGCATTCGCGCCGGGCACGCCGTGGCCGGTCGGCGACGAGCCGAAGTCGGTGAAGATCGCCGATCTCAACGGCGACGGCAAACTCGACCTGGTCACTGCGAACCAGGGCAACGGCTCGGCGAGCGTGCTGCTCGGCACGGGCAGCGGTGCGTTCTCGTCCAAGGTCGACTACCCGGCCTGCAACAACAACAAGGCGCACGAGGTCGCGGTCGCGGACTTCAATCGCGACACGCGCCCGGACCTGGCGCTGACCTGCCATGGCAACAACTTCATCAGCGTGTTGCTCGGCAACGGCGACGGCAGCTTCGGCGCAGCGACCAACTTCACGGTCGGCGGCGCGCCGCACTCGCTGGTCGCGCTGGACTTCAACGGCGACGGCAATCCGGACGTGGCGGTCTCGAATCTCAACACCGACAACGTCAGCGTGCGCCTCGGCAACGGCGCCGGCGGCTTCGCGGCCGCGGTGAACTACACCGTCGGCGACGCTCCGCATGCCGTGCGCGCGGGCGACCTCAACGGCGATGGCAAACTCGACCTGGTCACCGCGAACGAGCTCAGCAACAACCTGACTGTCCTGCTCGGCGGGCCGAACGGCACGTTCACCGTCCTCAACACCTTCCCGACCGGGCTGGTGCCGAAAGGCATCGCGATCGTCGACATCGACGGCGACGGTGCGCTCGACGTGGTCAACACCGATACGGCGGACAACTACCCGACCTGCTGCCATCCGGGCGGCGACCAGGTCTCCGTGCTGTACGGCAACGGCACCGGCAATCTGAGCGGCCGTCAGGACTTCACGGTCGGGCTGACGCCGTTCTCGGTGATCGCGGCGGATTTCAACAACGACGGGCGACCGGACCTCGCGACCGCCAACTGGCACGGCAACTCGGCGAGCGTGCTGATCAACCAGAGCGGCAGCGTGCAGGTCCAGCTCAGCTGGCAGGCCGCGACCGACAACACCGGAGGCACGGGCGTGGCGGGTTACGAGATCTATCGCAACTCGGTGCTGATCGGGACGAGCAGCGCCAACAGCTACACGGATCGCAACGTCACGGCCGGCACGAGCTACACCTACCAGGTGCGTGCGTTCGACGCGGCGACGCCGGCGAACTTCTCGGCGCTCTCGACGCCGCCGGCGAGCATCACGCCGTGATGGGTATGCGGAAATGGGGACATTCCCCATTTCCCGCAGACCGCACTACGCCGATGGAAATGGCGACGGAAATGGGGAATGTCCCCGTTTCCGCGCGGCGGGCCGTGGGTGTGAACTGGCGCACTTCAGGTCGCTTGGCAGGGCCCACGCGTGCCATTAGCATGCGTGGGTCGCGACCCGGGGCCCTTTCACCTGATGCGCGCAGGATGATCAGCGTAGTCGTCTGTACCTACAATCGAGCCGGCCCCCTGCAACGATTTCTCGCGCGCATCGGCGAGCTGGGAGCGCCGCGGCCCGAGCTGCCCTGGGAGCTGGTCGTCATCGACAACAACTCGAGCGACGATACTCGCAACGTCGTCGAGCGCATGCGCGCGCAGTTGCCGGTGCCGGTCGCGTATCACTTCGAGCCGCGCCAGGGTCTGTCACATGCGCGTAACGCAGCATTCAAGACCGCACGCTACGACATCCTGGCCTTCACCGATGACGACTGCCTGTTCGGCCGCGACTGGCTGCAGAGCATCGCCGACGAGTTCACTGCCGACGCGCGCCTGGCGATCCTCGGCGGCCGGGTCGAAGCGGCGCCCGGACTGCCGGCCGAGCTGTCGACGCGCCGCGGCCGCGAGCGTGTCGAAGTGAAAACGCTGATCGACATCCGGCGCAACCTGATCGGCTGCAACATGGCGCTGAAGCGCTCGCTGTTGCGCGACGTCGAGCCGTTCGACACGCGCCTCGGTGCCGGCACGCCGTGCAAGGCCGGGGAAGACTCCGACTACATCTATCGGGCACTGCGCGGCGGACGACGCATCCTCTACAGTCCCGACGTGCTGATCGAGCATGCCCATGACCGCACCGACGAGAACGCGGTGCGCGCGGTGCGCAGCAACTATCTGACGGGTCGCGGCGCGTTCTACGCCAAGCATCTGCTGCGCTTCGACGGTCTGGTGGCACGCCACGCGTACTGGGAGCTGCGTGGCCTGTTCCGCGGCGATCGGCGCCAGACGTTCGCCAGCCTGTCGCGCTGGCAGGTCGTGCGCGGCCTGGTCTCGGGCGGCCTGCTGTGGCTGCGCTCCGGGCGCGCGGAAAGCGACAAGGTGAATTGATGATCGCGACGCTGGGCAAGCACGCGCCGCATCCGTGGTTCACGGTCGTGGACGACGTCATCATGGTCGGCGGCAGACCGATCACTGCGATCGCGCAGGAGATCGGCCGCACGCCGTTCTACGTCTACGACAGCGCCGTCATGAGCCGCAAGGTCGCCGAGCTGAAAGCCGCGCTGCCCGCGGAAGTTCACGTGCACTACGCGATGAAGGCCAACCCGATGCCGGCGGTGGTGCGCCACATGGCCGCGCGAGTCGACGGCATCGACGTCGCCTCGATGGCCGAGCTCGCGGTGGCGCTCGCGGCGGGCGCGAATCCGGAAGTCATCAGCTTCGCCGGCCCCGGCAAGACGCCGCGCGAGCTGGAAGCCGCGGTGATCGCGGGGGTGATCCTCAATATCGAATCGGAGCTGGAGCTGCGACGCCTCGCGCAGATCGCGCAGCGCCTCGGCAAACGCCCGCGCGTCGCCGTGCGCGTCAACCCGGACTTCGAGCTCAAGGCATCCGGCATGAAGATGGGCGGCGGCCCGAAGCAGTTCGGCATCGATGCCGAGCGCGTGCCGCAGGTGCTGCGCGAGCTCGGCTCGCTGCCGTGCGAGTTCGTCGGTTTCCACATCTTCAGCGGCTCGCAGAACCTGCGCGCCGAATCGATCGTCGAGGCGCAGACCAAGGCGGTCGCGCTCGCGGCGGAGCTGGCGAAAGCCGCGCCGGCGCCGGTGCGCGTGCTGAACATCGGCGGCGGTCTCGGCGTGCCGTACTTTCCCGGCGAGCAGCCGATCGCGCTCGAGCCGATCGCGAGCAATCTGCACGGCCTGCTCGAACAGGTGCGCGCCTCGATGCCGCAGGCGCGCGTGGTGCTGGAGCTCGGCCGCTACCTGGTGGCGGAATCCGGCCTGTACGTCTGCCGCGTGCTCGATCGCAAGATCTCGCGCGGCCACGTGTTCCTGATCACGGACGGCGGTCTGCACCATCATCTCTCGGCCTCCGGCAACTTCGGCCAGGTGCTGCGCAAGAACTATCCGGTGCTGATCGCCAACCACGTGCACGGCGCGGAGCGCGAAACCGTTTCCGTCGTCGGGCCGCTGTGCACGCCGCTCGACCTGCTGGCGGACCGCATGGAGATGGCGCGCGCCGACGTCGACGACCTGGTGGCCGTGCTGCAGTCCGGTGCATACGGCCTGACCGCGAGCCCGCTCGGCTTCCTGAGCCACCCGCCGCCGGCGGAAATCATGGTGTGACCGCCGCATGCTGACCCGACGCGAAAAGCTGCACAAGAAACTGAAGACGCTGCGCCGCGCGCTGCGACCGCGCCGCGGACCGGCGGTCCCGGTGCTCATCCTCGGCGAGATGCGCTCGGGCACGAACATGCTCGCCGACTGTTTCGACAACTGCGTGAGCGCCGACGTCTACCACGAGTCCGACGACGATGCGTTCGTCGGCTACGAATTGCGCGACCTGGCGACGATCCGCCGCCTGATCGCTGACTCGAACGGCACGCACGCGGTGTTCAAGCCGATCGCCGACAGCAACCGCGCGCTGGAGCTTCTCGAAGCGTTGCCGGGCACGCGCGTGATCTGGATCTACCGGCGCTACCAGGACGCGGTCAACTCCGCGCTGGAAAAATGGACCGAGCATCGCGAGTACCTGCGGCTGATTCTCGAGGAGCCCGCCAAGGCACGCTGGCGCGCAGTGGGTCTCAACGCCGACGACCTGGCGCTGATCCGCAAGCACTACACCCGCGAGCTCACCGACCCATCCGCCCGCGCGCTCATCTGGTATATCCGCGGCCGCTGCTACTTCGCGCAGAAGCTGGAGCAGCGCCGCGACGTGATGTTGATCAACTATGAGGAGCTGGTGACCAATCCGCGCCAGCATCTGCGCGCAGCGTTCGACTTCGTCGCCCTGCCCTTCCAGGACAGCTACTACGAGCACGTCGCGACGTCCTCGATCCGCAAGCGTCCGGATCCGCAGATCGCTGCGGAAATCGCTGCGCTGTGCGAGGAGCTGACGCAACAGTTCAACGCCACGCTGCGCCGGCCGGTCGCTGCAGCACAAGGCGCGCGCTAGAAAGCATGCGCAGCCCGGACCGCCGGATCCGTCTGCTGCTCGTCATCGTTGCGGCGATCGGCGTCGCGAGCCTCGCCCTGAATGTAGTGCTGATCGAGCGGCTGTCGTCGTCGTTCGCCGAGCTGCAGTTCTCCCGCGTGTTCCCGCTCGGGTACGTGCCCAGGGAAGAATCCGCGAAGCCGTCTGGCGACGCTGCCGGCGCGCTGGCGCTGTACGGAGATTCGCGCGCCTTGCTGTGGCGGCCGCGTGGCATGCAGGTCGTGAATTTCGCGCACGGCGGTCAAACCTCGACGCAGCTGCGCTTGCAGCTCGAGTCGCAGCCGGCGGTGCGTACGCGCTGGTCGCTGGTGCAGATCGGCATCAACGATCTGCATCCGCTCGGCGCGCTCGCGGAGGATCGCGCGCTGATAGTCGCGACGCTCCGCGACAATGTCGCGGCGATCGTGCGCACGCTCGCGCAACGCAGCGATTGCGTCATCGTGTCGACGATTTTCCCGCCGGCTCACGTACCGCTGTCGCGCCGACCGTTCTGGGACGAGGCGACGCCGCAATACGTGGCGGACGTCAACCGCTCGATCGCAGCGCTCGCCGACGGCCGCCGCGTGCTGGTGCTGGATGCCCACGCGGTGCTGCGCGGGGCCGACGGCTACATCGATCCGAAGTTCATCGATCCTGACTTCTTCCTGCACGTCAACGCGACGGCCTATGCGGCGCTCGACGCGTCCTTGAGCGAGCTGCTGCACTCGGGTGCGGTGGCTCCACCGGAGAATAAATGAGCACCAGCGGTGACTCACGCGTGGCCGAGGCCAGAAGCGCGACGCTGCCGGCAGGCGAGCAGGCGACGGCGCCGCTGATCTCGAGCCTGACGAAGTCCCACTTTCCGGCGCTCGACGGACTGCGCGGTCTCGCCATTCTGCTGGTCGTCGTCTATCACTTCGGCCGCCTGCATCCGGACGCGCACAGCAAAACGCCGGGCCTGCTGCTCGACGCGACGCAGCTCGGCTGGATGGGCGTTGACCTGTTCTTCATCCTGTCGGGGTTCCTGATCACGAGCATCCTGTGGGAGACGAAGGACACGCCGGGCTATTTCCGCAACTTCCTCGGCCGCCGCTTCCTCAGGATCTGGCCGCTCTACTACCTCAACCTGGTTGCGTTTTTCCTGGTGCTGCCGCTGGTGCTGCATCCGCTGCCCGACGAAATGCGCAGCATGGTCGACGACCAGGGATGGTTCTGGCTGTACGCGGCGAACTGGCTGTTCGCTCTGCAAGGCGATTTCAACCACACCTCGGGCGGCTACTTCTGGTCGCTCGCCGTCGAGGAGCAGTTCTACATCGTCTGGCCGCTGGTCGTGTTCTGGCTCGGCGCGCGCCGGCTCGTGTGGACCTGTGCGACGCTGCTCGCGATCTCTTTCGCGAGCAGGATCGTGCTCGTTAGCGGCGGCGTCAGCACCAGCTCCGTGTACGCAATGACGTTCACACACCTCGACGGACTGGCGATCGGCGCCGCACTCGCCGTCGGTCTGCGATCGCCACGCCCGAGCGCGATCGTCAGCAGCGTGGCGCCGATCGGCGCAGTGCTCGCACTGCTCGCAATGTTGGCGGTGCGAGCGCTGGACGGCAGCTTTCTGTTCTGGAACCGCAGCATGGCGATGTACGGCTACACCATCATCGCGATCGGCTTCGGCTGCCTGCTGGTGCTCGTGCTGAAGCACCAGCAGCGACCCGTCATTCGCGCGCTTTTTACCAACCGCTTCATGATCGCGACCGGCCGCTACAGCTACGCCTTGTACCTCGCACACGTGCCGATCGCGACGGCGCTCTACCAGGCGCTGTACGAACCTTACGCGGCGAAGGCTTCGCCGCCGCGTGCTGCTGCCGCTTTCGCAGTGTTCGCGCTGATTGCTTTCGCAACGAGCTGGGCCGCGGCGTGGGCGAGCTGGCACGTGTTCGAGAAGCGCGTGCTGGCGCTCAAGCGTTACTTCGCCTATGCGTGACGCGCGTCACACTCCGGGGCATTCCGCAGCATTAAGTCCAACTCTGAATGTCCTCTACGCTTCCGCCTTCGGCGACCGGGGCAGGCTCGTCGCGAAGTACTGATTTTCCCGTAGTTCTCATGACCTTATCCTGCTGCGCAAAGTGCCGCGCAGCAGTCAAGTGTTATCTATCGGCGACGCTTGCGCTCGCAGAATGAGCATTGGACACTACGCGCGCCTCACTGAAGAGCAGAACTCGTCGCTGAGGCGCAGCGGCTGATCTCATGAATTTGTGCAGCCGCGACTGGGGAGCACGTCACGCTTGTTCGTGTCAGCGCAGTACCGCTCAGCCCCACACATGCACACCGCCGCGCGCACTGCGTGCACGGTGCGAAACCACTTTGCCGGGAAGGAGAGTTCGATCATGGGCAGTCTTCGTCGCGATTGGCTGAAACGCACAGCATTGGCGGCACTGTGCAGTTCGGCCATTGTCGGATCGGGCGCCGGCCTCGCCGCGCCGGTCGACGCCGAGGCGGACTGGAGCGCGCGCAGCAATGCAGCCGGCGTGTTCTACAAGAACACCTTCGATTTCGGCTCGCGCGACGAGATGATCGCGAGCAACTACGGCGCGCCGCCGCTGGCCGACCACGCCCAGCTGGAAACGACCAACAAGCTCAGCGGTCGCGGCGCCATCCGCATCAACGTGCTGAAGGATGACGGCGAGGCCACGTACGCGTACCGCCACTCCTTCGACATGCCGGTCGGCTCGAACACGAAGAACACCAAGAAGAAGGTGTTCTATTACCAGTTCGAGGTCTACCTGCCGAAGTACATCCTCGACCATCGCTTCGCAACGGTCGGCAACGAGGCCACCGCGCACAAGTTCGCGATCATTCAGGAGCCGGACAAGAGCTTCAACATCGGCGAGGTGGTGATCACGAACCACTACTTCAGAGGCTTCGTCGGCGGCTATCGCCTGCAGAGCTCGACGGGCACCGCGCACCAGTTCGTCAAGCAGCTCGGTCCGGGCACGAACCCGTGCAAGCCGGGCAGCACGGACTACCTGTATCAGTCGGGAATCGACGCTGGGCCGCAGAGCGAGTCCGGCAAGACCGACGCCAACGACTGCAATCTGTTCCGCCGCCGCTTCGGCCCGATGCACTACACCACCAGCGCCACGACCAGCTACGGCACGCCGTTGAGCGCACAGGGCAATCCGGACGCGATCGCGGCCGTGAATGCCGCGCCGTGGGCGCCGGATGCCTGGAACGTCGTCGAGGTGTACGTCAACGAGAACGAGCAGACGGTGCGCATCTGGCACGCGATCCGCGGCAATCCGCCGAAGCTCGTGGTCGACGAGACCGGCACCGGCGACATCGGTCACCGCGACGGCAACTACACCGGCGTGCAGCTGCTGCCGCGGCTCGAAGAACGCCTCGGCGATTCGACCCGCCAGGACACGTACGCCATCTACGACGAGCTGATCGCCAGCGACCAGATCATCAAGTTCCCCGGCGGTTTCCTGCCGCCGGACAAATCGACCATTCGCCCCAATCCGCCGACGTCCGTTCGCGCAGAGTGAGAACGTAACGATGACCATCCGTACGATCACCAAGAAGCCGTTGCTCACCGCGCTGCTCGCGGGTATTGCGCTCGCCGGCGCGGCCACCGCGTCGTTCGCCCAGACCGCGCCGTCGTGGGCCAAGTCGCTGACGCCCGGCACGTGGACCGCGATCGGCTCCAACAAGCTGATGAACGTCGACCCGGAAGACGATGCCGCGGCGAATCCCAACTATCCGAGCGGCGCGCCGTGGCGCGGCTCGACCGGCCAGGCCAGCGTGATCCAGTCGTGGAACGGCGGCGTGCTCGCCCGTAACTACGGCCCGAGCGGCTCGCTGATCCTGTACGGCGGCGGCCACTCGAACTACTACGGCTCCGAGGTGTACGCCTTCGATCTCGCGACCGCGACCTGGAAGCGCCTCACCAATCCGTTCCGCGGCCCGCTCAACTGGCCGTACGCGACCGGCGACTACCCGGACGGCTCGGCGTTGCCGCCGCATACCTGCGATTTCGTCGAGTACGATCCGCTCAGCAACTCGATGGTGCTGCTCAAGGGGCAGAACGAGCTGGGACCGCCGTCCAACAACACCGCGATCTCGGTCGTGCACGCGTTCGACTTCGACACCAAGACCTGGCGCCGCAGCCAGATGCAGTCCGGCCTGACGATCTACTCGGGCGGCTACTCGGCCTACGACTCGAAGCGGCAGGTGTTCTGGGCCGAGGGCGGCGCGAGCAGCAACGGCTTCGTCAAGTTCGATCCGAAGCCGCAGAATTCCGACGGCACGTTCGGCAGCTGGACCACGTATCCGAAGATCGTCACGCGCACCAACGCGGTGGCGACCTACGATCCGGCGCACGACCTGATCCTGGTCGCGGGCTTCCGCGAGGGTCCCGAAGTCTTCGCGATCGACCCGAACAATGTCTCGGGCGGCCGCACCGCGTTGAAGGAAGTCGGCGCTGCTCCCACGAAGGAGCAGGCCAGCGGCTGGGAGTGGTCGACCCTGCGCGGCTCGATCATCTACTGGCGCCGTGGCGCCGGCGTTTACGAGCTCAAGCTCCAGGGCACCGACTGGAAGGCCGGCTCCTGGGAGTGGAGCAACCTCACGGTCGGCGCCAACTCAGTCACGCCGCAGGAGATGGAAGTCGACAATGGCCCGTTCAGCCGCTTCCGGCTGATCAACTACGGCGACGGCACCGAGGTCGCAGTCGTAGTGAATCGCCCGGATGGCCCCGTCTACGCATTCCGGATGCCGGACGTCGGCCAGCGGCCGAAGGCGCCGACCAACGTCACGGCCGAGTGAGCCGCAGCGCTCGTTGACATAAGCGCCGGGTCGGCCCGGCGCAGATTAATTCCGGAACTGCTCGCTGGCGGGCCCGGGTCGCCGGGACTTACGATACGTTGCCAATAAGGGCATGCGTACCGATAATCGCACCGCCATGAAACCCGCCAGTCTCGTCCTCGCGGCCCTCGCGTTCGGCGCATTCTGTGCGCCGGCGCATGCGTTGCAATTCGAGCCGACCGATCTCGAATGGGCCTCCTGGCCGGAGTTCTGCCAGGCCCGTTACACCGTCTCCGGCGCCGGGCGCGAATCGCGCTTCAAGGCCAAAGTCCCGCAGGCGACCGTGCAGATGTGGGCCTCGCGCCTGGGAGGCATGGGCGGTGCGTGGGGATCGTTGCATCACTACTGTGCCGCCCTCATCGAGCGCCAGCGCGCCAAGGCGACCTACGACAAGAAGCAGCGCGCCTTCTTCGTCAAGCGCTCGATCGAAATGTCGATGTTCAGCTTCGATCGCGTGCCGGCGGAGCATCCCCTGTACGTCGACGTCGCGCTGGAGATCGCCAACGGCTACCGCGATCTCGGCGACACCGAGTCGGCGATGCAATTCGTCGACGCGGCGATCAAGAGCCAGCCTACCAATCCCAAGGGCTACGCCGCCAAGTCCCTGGTCCTGCGCGATGCCGGCAAGCTGCAGGAAGCGATCGAAGTGTTGCAGAAGGGCACCGCGGCCGTGACCGAGGACTCCTCGACGCTGCACTACTTCCTCGGGCTCAATTATCTCGATCTGCGCGACTACGAGCAGGCGCAGGCGCAGGCACGCCTCGCCTACTCGCTGGGTTATCCGCTCCCCGGCCTGCGCCAGAAACTCGCTGCCGCCGGTCACGCGATTGACTGACGCCCGCGCGTTGACGAAGCGCGTTCTGATCGTCGCCTATCACTTTCCTCCCATCCAGGGGAGCAGCGGCGTGCATCGCACGCTCGCGTTCGCGAAATTCCTGCGCGAGTTCGGCTGGGACGCGACTGTGCTCAGCGTTGCGCCGCGCGCGTATGAGAGCTACCGCGACGAGAACTTCGCGATGGTGCCGCCTCACGTGGATGTAGTGCGCGCACCCGCCTGGGATACCGCGCGACACTTCTCGCTACGCGGCTGGTACCCGCGATTGCTCGCTCTGCCCGACCGCTGGCGCAGCTGGATCATCCCCGGCACGCGAGCGGGACGTCGCATCGTTCGCGAGCAACGACCGGCGGCGCTGCTGTCGACTTTTCCGATCGCTTCGGCGCACGAGATCGGTCTGCGCCTGCATCGCGCCACCGGGCTGCGGTGGGTCGCGGACTTCCGCGATCCGATGGCGCAGGACGGGTATCCGACGGATCCGACCGTGTGGCGCAGTTACGCACGCATCGAGAAGCAGGTGTTCGAGCACGCAGCTCGCATTACTGTCACGACGCAGGGCACGGCCGAGTATTACGAGGCACGTTACGGCGACAAAGCACGCCGGCAGCTGCGGGTCATCGAAAACGGTTTCGACCCCGATGCATTCCCGGCGGAGCTCGCCGCTCGCGCGAATACCGCGGCGCCCGGCGCCAGGATGCTGCTGCTCCACAGCGGCGTGATCTATCCGAAGGATCGCGACCCCGCACCGTTTCTCCAGGCGCTCGCCCGCCTGCAGCGCGAAGGCCTCGTCAGCGACCAGACGCTGACCGTGCGCTTTCGCGCGAGCGGCTACGAAGATCGCTATCAGCAGATGATCGACAGCCTCGGGCTCGGCAAGCTGGTGGAGCTCGCACCCGCGATGCCTTACAACCAGGCCATCGACGAAATGCAGCGCGCCGACGCGCTGCTGCTGTTCCAGGCGAGCACCTGCAATCGCCAGATACCGGCCAAGCTCTACGAGTACCTGTATTCGGGGCGACCGATCCTCGGTGTGACCGACCCTGAAGGCGATACCGGCCGGCTGCTCGCGCGCATGGGCGTGCCGGGCATCGCGCTGCTCGAGAACAGCGACGCGATCTACGCAATGCTGCGCGAGAAATTGCCGGCTATTCGCGCGCGGCAATACGCCATTGCTGCCGCGGCCGAAGTGGAAAAGCTTTCGCGCCGTTCGCGCACCGCCGAGCTGGCGAAGGTGCTCGACGAGATCGTCTGACTCAGCCGCGTCCCAGCCAGCGCTGCACGCGCCGCCGCGTCGCGTGCAGGAACGGGCCCAGGTCCCCCGGCTGCAGATAGGGAAATGCGGGTCGCAAGGCGCGGCGATCGAACCCGTGCATCTTCAGGAACCGCAGCCACGAAGCGCCGTCGCGATCCGTGTCGAACCAGATGCGCTCGTTGCGCTGTGCGATCGGTCCCTGCTCCAGCCCGAGCGCGTCGCGATACTCGATCGCCGGCAGGTTGATGCCGTTCACCGTGCACAGGTCGACGCAGTATTCGGTGCGGCCGACGTTCGGCTCGATCAGCCAGTGATTGCCTTCCGGATCGGTCTTGAACTCGACCGCGACCGGACCGCTGAGATTCAGACCAGCGAGAAATTTCAGCGCCGCCTGGTGGACGTCGTCGTTCGGCTCCGGCGCCATCACCGTTCCCTGGCCCATGCCGTCGGGGCCTGCGTACATCTTGCGTCCTTCGAAGCGCGCCAGGGCGCGCCCCTGCTGCAGGTACAACGTCGCGAAGCACAGCGCGGTCGGACCGCCTGGAATCCACTGCTGGACGACGAACGGCAGGCTGCGCTCGTGCTCTTTCGCCAACGCCTCGAGCTCGGTGCGACTGTTCACGATGCGCGCCTTGAAGGAGCCGAGCGGCCACGCAGGCTTGACGATTGCCGGATACGGAACCTGCGCGAGCGCCGGCAGCTCCGCCGGGTCGCCGCTGTAGCGCGCCGTCACCGGAAAGCGCACGCCGCTCGCCGCGCAGATCTCCGGCAGATTGTCCTTGCTCATCAGCCGCAACACGGTCGCAGTGCAATCGCGCCAGCTGAGCTGGTAGTACGGCGCGAGCGTCGGCCAGTTCTCCGCTACGTCCCGCACCATGTTGTCGTTCATCAGGAACAGCACCGGCCGCGCCGGCCACTTCGATTCGATCGCCAGTTGCAGCAGCGTCTGTGCGACACCGGGGCCATTCATCGGACCGCGGCGAAAAACCCTGGCGCGCGCGGTGCGCGCGCCGGGCAGATCAGCATCGGTTTCGAGCGCCATGACGGATACGCCGGCCGCATGGAGCGCCCGCACTGTCGCGAGACCATGCGCGCACAGACCAACGACGACTGCGGGCGGCAGATCACGAGCCGCGTGCGACGGCGAGATCGCAGTTGCAGTACCGGGCACCGCGGGGTGCGACTCCGCGACTCGCGCGGTCTGATGTGAATCGAGCGTCATAGAGTTCGGTGGTTGTTCAACGCGTCGCCGGTGCCGAAGAAGAGGGTCGCACGCCGGGTTTGAGCGCGGCGGCGGCATCCGGAGCTCCGACCGGCGCGCCTTCGACCACGGACGAGCGACGCAATTGCAACAGCACGACCAGCAGCACCAGCAGCCAGACCTGGATCTCGACTTTCAGATAGTCGACGAACTGGCCCGCCACGAACACGAGCGCGAGGCCGCCGCCGACGGCTGCCGCGAGTATCGACCGCTGAACCGATTCCGGATCCGAGCGCGTATCCTTCATCCGCACCAGCGCCTTGGCGATCCAGATCCACAGCGCAAGGTACATGATCGCTCCCGGAATGCCCTGCTCCACCAGGGCTGTCATGAATGTATTGTGGGACGAGCGCTGACCGACCACTTCCTTGCCGTTGACGCGCTTGTGCGACAGATAGAGCGGATCGATGTACTGCGTGCTCAACACAGCGGTGCCACGATGGCCGGCGCCGAATGGATATTTCTTCGCCATCTGCCACTGCGCAGCGATGACGACGATTCTGCTCTCGGCACTGCGGTCCATGGTGGCATCGTCTTCCGCGATCGCGGTGATCGTAGCGACGCGACCGAGGAACATCTGGCTGGCAAGCATCCCGAACAAGACCACGCCCAGAGCGGCGAAGGCATAGAACGCAACCCGATACTTCGCGGGCTTGAGGTACCACAGCACCGCACCCGTCGCGAGCAGCGCGACGAAAGCACCGCGACTGCCGGCCAGCACCATCGTATTGAGCAGAAACGGCATCGCGAGAAAGCACGCCCAGCGCACCCAGCCGCGATTGCCGAGCATCAACATCGCCGCCACCGCCACACCGGTCCCCATCTGCATCGCCAGCACGTTCGCCTCGTCGATGCCCGGCCCGCCCACACCTTCGAGACGCCCGGAAACGTTGGTGTTGTAGGCGATCCAGCCGAGATAGGCACAGCCGAGGACGTGCGCTACCAGGAAGTGCGTGACCTTCTGGGGTGTGTCGACCAACCGGTAGATCAGGTAGAACAGAATGATGTATTTCGTGAACAGAATGCAGATGTCCGTCTGGTCGGCGCGGTCGAGCGTCCACGCCTGCTGAATCCATAACCAGACCGTGTAGGCGATGAGCAGCTTCGCGGCGCGTGTCGACGCCCACGACTCGCGGTTGGGATCGCGCGGCACGCGCAGCGTCGCAATGAAAGTCACGGCGGCAGCGAGCAGCGCCCAGCGCAGATCCGGCAGGCTCTCGCCCCACCAGCGCGAAGGCGGATGCAAATAGAAGACGGCCACGTACGCGTACAGGCCCCATAGCGGATTGCGGACCAGCGCGAGGCCCATGGCGCCGAAGAAAGCGGCTGCGAATGCAAGACCGGTCAGCGACATGAATCTGGCCCGCGCCCCTTCGACGAGAAAACGCCCCTTTGGGAATATTTCACACGGCGCGCCCGCAGGCGATCCGCCTTCCGGTCATATTGTGTGCGAATTGCACGCCGCTGTCTGCGAAATGCGTCCGGTCTGCGTGCACAGATCACATTTCAGGCGCAGGAACAAAGCTGGCTGCCGTCCCGTTCCCGTCCGTCACGGCGCTCGTGGCATCTGGTTCGGGGATAACGGTCGTGCCAAGTACAAGGAACCCGGCGGCGTTCGCCGCCGCCTGTCTCGTCGCCGCGCAACTCCTCGCCGCCCCGCTCGCCTTCGCGCAAACCTCGCCAACCTGGACCGGCGCGGACATCGGCGCCGTCGCAGCCGCCGGCTCGAACAGCGTGAGCGGCAACTCCTTCACGGAGCGCGCCTCGGGCGCGGACATCTGGAACACGGCTGACGAATTCCGCTTCGTGTACCGCACGCTCACCGGTGACGGCGAGATTACAGCGCAAGTCGCGAGCGTGACGAACACGCACGAATGGACCAAGGCCGGCGTGATGGTGCGCGAGTCGCTCGCGGCCAACTCACGTTTCGCGCTGATGTGCGTCACGCCCGGGAAGGGTGCAGCTTTTCACTATCGCACTATGACCGGCGGCAACGCCGCACCTAGTAACAGCGGCGATCTCACGACGACGGCGCCGTACTGGGTTCGCGTGACGCGCCAGGGCGCGACGGTAAGCGGCTATCTCTCTGCGGACGGCGTGAGCTGGACTCTGCGCAATACCGTCACATTGAGCAACCTTGCGAGCACCGTTTATGTCGGTCTCGCGCTCACCAGTCATCTCGACGGCACGCTCGCGACCGCCGTCTTCAACAATCCCGTCATCGTCACGCCGGGCACGACGACAGACACGACAGCGCCGTCGGTGCCGCAGAACGTTCGCGCCACCGCAGGCTCGCCGACGAGTGTGACGATTACCTGGAATGCCTCGACGGACACCGGCGGCTCTGGGCTGGCGGGCTATCGCATCTTCCGCAACGGCAGCTCGACGGCGCTCGCAACCGTCAGCGCGACGAGTTACACCGACACGGCAGTCGCAGCGAATACTTCGTACACGTACACGGTCGCTGCACGCGACAACGCCGGCAATCAGTCGCTGCCCTCTTCGGCAGCAAGTGTCACCACCCCCGCTTCGGTGACGTGGACCGGCACGAACATCGGCGCGGTGGCTGCGCAAGGTTCGCATACCATCAACGGCAGTTCTTTCACGGTGCGCGGCTCGGGCGCGGACATCTGGAACACCGCCGACGAGTTCTACTACGTGTATCGCACGCTCGCGGGCGATGGCGAGATCGCTGCGCAGGTCAGCAGCATCACCAACACGAATCAATGGACCAAAGCCGGCGTGATGCTGCGCGAGTCGCTCGCTGCGAACTCGCGGTTCGCGCTCATGTGCGTCACCCCCGGCAAGGGCGCTGCATTTCACTATCGCACCACCACCGGCGGCAGCGCTGCGCCGGCCAACAGCGGCGATGGCACGACGAAGGCGCCGTACTGGGTGCGCGTCAAGCGCGAAGGCACGATCGTGCGGGGTTACATCTCGCCGGACGGCGTGAACTGGACTCTGCGCAACAGCGTCACGCTGAGCAGTCTCGCGAGCACCGTCTACGTGGGCCTTGCCCTGACGAGTCACGCCGACGGCACGCTTGCAACCGCCGTCTTCAACAACCCTGCGGTGGTCACCGGACCCGGCACGACGCCGGATACGACTGCACCGTCAGTGCCACAGAGCGTGCGCGCAACGGCCGTTTCGAGCACGAGCATCTCGGTCGCGTGGAATGCCTCGACCGACAGCGGTGGCTCGGGCCTCGCGGGCTATCGCGTCTTCCGCAACGGCAGCACGACACCCATCGCAACGGTGACCGCCACTTCCTACACCGATACCAACTTGTCGCCGAACACGTCCTACAGCTACACGGTCCGCGCATTCGACGGCGCCAGCAACCAGTCGGCGGCTTCGAATGCCGCGAGCGCCACCACACCGGCGACACCGCCACCGCCGGTCTCGGGGCTCGACACGCGACCGGTGAACAACACGTGCCTCGCGTGGGACCGCCCTACTGCCGGCAGCACCATTGCGCTGACGCGCTACACGAATCTGTCATTCAACTCGTCGGTCGCGATGGTGCAGCCGCCGAACGCCAGCACGCACTGGTACGTGGTCGAGCAAGGCGGCATCGTCAAGCGCTTCGCGATCGCGAATCCGACGACCACGACCGAGGTCGTCAATCTCACTTCGCGCATCACCTCCGGCGGCGAGATGGGTCTGCTCGGCATGGCGTTCCATCCGTCGTTCCCGACGGACAAACGCGTGTTCCTGTCATACACAGTGCGCGTCGGCTCGCAGCTCGTGTCGCGCATCTCGTCGTTCCTCAGCAACGACAACGGCGTGACGCTCGCGCCGGGCAGCGAAACGATCCTGCTCACGCTGAATCAGCCGGAGGACAACCACAATGGCGGCAACATCGTGTTCGGCCCGGACGGTTATCTCTACATCGGCTTCGGCGACGGCGGTGGCGCGGGCGACGTGCACGGCACCAACGGTAGCGGCCAGCGACTGACCACGATGCTCGGCAAGTTGCTGCGGATCGACGTCAACGGCGCAGCACCCTACGCCGTGCCGAGCAGCAATCCGTTCTTCAACTCCGCGAACCCCGGCGATCGTTGTCCGGCCGCGGGCCGCTCCAGCGGCAATTGCCCCGAAATCTACGCGTATGGCTTCCGCAATCCGTGGCGCTGGAGCTTCGATCGCAGCAGCGGTCAGCTGTGGGTCGCGGACGTCGGCCAGGGCGATTGGGAAGAGGTGGATCAGGTGCAGCGCGGCGGCAATTACGGCTGGCGCTGCCGCGAAGGCGCGCACACGTACAACACCAGCGGCACACCCGCATGCTCGGGCGCGACGCTGATCGATCCGGTGGCGGAGTACGACCACAGCATCGGCGCCTCGATCACGGGCGGTTACGTGTATCGCGGCTCGCAGAATACGACGCTCAAGGGCCGCTTCATCTTCGGCGACTTCGTCTCGGGCCGGATCTTCGCCTGGATCGCCGAGAACGCGACGCAGCCGCGCCAGCCGACGCAGCTGCTCGCGAGCGGCCTCAGCATCGCGTCGTTCGCACAAGGCAACGATGGTGAGCTGTACGTCGTCGACTACGGCTCGCTGTATCGAATCACGTTCCAGTCGGGCGGCGGCGGCACGCAGATCCCGGCGACGCTGAGCGCCACCGGCTGCGCGAATCCGAGCGACACGAAGCAACCGTCGTCGGGCCTGGTCCCCTACGGCGTGAGCGCGCAGTTCTGGTCGGACGGCGCGAGCAAGGATCGCTGGATCGGCTTGCCGAACGGCACCAGCATCGTCGTGCAAGCCGATCGCGACTGGGATTTCCCGGCGGGCACGGTGCTGCGCAAGGATTTCAGGCTCGGCACGCAGCTGGTCGAAACGCGTCTGCTGATGCGCCATCCGGACGGCAACTGGGGCGGCTTTACCTACGAATGGAACGCAGCGCAAACAGACGCGACGCTGTTGCAAGGCGGCGCGACGCGCACAGTCAACGGCCAGCAATGGATTTTCCCGAGCGAAGGCCAGTGCCTCGAGTGCCACACCGCTGCAGCAGGCCGCACGCTCGGTCCGCAAACCGCGCAACTGAATCGTAACTTCACGTATCCGCAGACCGGGCGCAGCGCGAACCAGCTGTTCACGCTGAATCACATCGGCGTGCTCTCGCCGCCGATCACGGATCCGAGCGCGCAGCCGACGATCCCCGATCCGGCCGATACGTCCGCGCCGCTCGCCAATCGCGCACGCGCCTGGCTCGACACGAACTGCTCGCAGTGTCATCGCCCCGGCGGCCCGACACCGAGTACCATGGATCTGCGCTACACGACGCCGCTCAATGCAACGAACGCGTGCAATGCGCAGCCGCAGTCCGGCGATCTCGGGCTCGGCGTGAACGCGCGCTTGATCGCGCCCGGCAGCGCTGCCAACTCGATCGTCGTCAACCGCGCGAATCGCCGCGACTCCAACGCGATGCCGCCGCTCGGCTCGACGCGCGTCGACTCAGCCGGCGTGGCGCTGCTCACCTCCTGGATCAACTCGCTCACGGGCTGCTGAGTGTTACCAATCGCCGACACACTCAGGGTATTCACCCATTCTTCATGTTGAATCCGCAACCCGCGCGGAACCGAGCGCAGCGCTCGCGACTTTCTGCCTCCAGCTGACATAGCGCGACGAATCTTCGGTGTCGCGAATCGGCGTCGGTTTGGCTCGCAGGGGATGGTGACGATGAGATCAAGAACAAGCGCTGCGCTCTTCGGCATCCTTTTCCTGCTCGCTCTCGCAACTCCTTCTTACGCACAAACCACATGGAGCGGCTCCGACATCGGAGCGGTCGCGGCTCCCGGCTCGTACAGCGTGAGCGGCAACTCTTTCACGGTACGTGCGTCCGGCGCCGACATCTGGAACAAGGCGGACGAGTTCTATTACGTGTATCGCACGCTCGCCGGTGACGGCGAGATCACCGCGCAAGTCGCCAGCGTGAGCAACACGAATGAGTGGACCAAAGCAGGCGTGATGCTGCGTGAGTCGCTGAATGCGAACTCGCGCTTTGCTCTCATGTGCGTCACGCCGGGCAAAGGCGCGGCATTCCATTATCGGCTGACGACTGGCGCCGGCGCAGCGCCGAACAACAGCGGCGATCTGACGACGAAGGCGCCATACTGGGTTCGCGTGAAGCGCCAGGGCACAACGGTGAGCGGTTATCTGTCCGCGGACGGCGCGAACTGGACGCTGCGCAAGACCATCACGCTGACCAATCTCGCCGCAACCGTTTACATCGGACTTGCGCTCACGAGCCATCTCGACGGCACGATCGCGACCGCGGTCCTGCAGGATCCGGTCGTGACGACCGCAGGTGGCGGCGGCGGCACGAGTCCGGATACGTCGCCGCCTTCCCAGCCGCAGAATCTCAATGCCGCGCCGACGTCGTCCGCGATCTCGCTCAACTGGAATGCCTCGACGGACAGCGGCGGCTCGGGTCTCGCGGGCTATCACATTTTCCGCAACGGCGGCTCGACGCCGCTCGCGACGGCTTCCGGCACGAGCTACTCGGACACGAGCGTCGCGCCGAACACTTCGTACACGTACGCGACCACCGCAGTCGACAACGCCGGCAACGAGTCGATGCCGTCGAACGTCGCCTCTGCCACTTCGAGCGGCGGCAGCAGCAGCGTGTTCCCGCTGCACGCCGAAGCCGGCAAGCGCTATCCCGTCGATGCGTCGGGCAATCCGTTCTTCATGGTCGCCGATACGGCCTGGACACTCCCGCAGCGTCTGCAGAAGTCTGCCGCCAGCACGTATCTCAACGATCGCAAGCAGCGCGGCTTCAATGCGCTGCTGATGGAGCTGATCGAGCACAAGGTGTCGTCACCGCTGACGGCGAACGCATATGGCGATAAGCCGTTCCTCGCGACCATCGCCGGCAGCAGCTGCCCGAGTGGTCCGTGCTGGGATTTCTCCAAGCCGAATGAAGCGTACTGGGCGCACGTCGACTGGCTGCTCGACGAAGTGGAGCGACTCGGATTCCTTGCTGTCGTCACGCCGTCGTACGTCGGCTACCAGGGCAGCAGCCAGGGCTGGTACAAGGACACCGTCGCGAACGGCACGACCGTGATGCGCAACTACGGTCGCTTCCTCGGCAACCGCTACAAGAATCACCAGAACATCCTGTGGGTCGAAGCGGGCGACTACAACGTGCCGAACCGCGACATCGTGCGCGCAGTCGCAAACGGCATCAACGACGTCATTCCAGGCTCGCTGCAAACCGCGCACAACGCACGCGGCATGGGCGCGCTCGAGTATTGGCCGTCGGAGTCCTGGCTCAATGTGAACACCATCTACACGACCGACAGCACGGTCGTGTCGGAGGCGAACACGGCGTGGGGCCTGTCGTCGATGCCCTTCTTCCTGGTCGAAGCGAAGTACGAAGGCGAAGGCGCGAGCGAGCGCACCGTGCGCGCTCAGGCGTACCAGGCGGTGCTGTCCGGGGCGTTCGGCCAATTCCTCGGCAACAGCCCGCTGTGGCGCTACGACAGCGGCTGGCAGACCGCGATGAATGGCATCGGCTCGCGCAGCATGACGCAGCTCGCGAGCGCGTTCACGTCGAGGGCGTGGTGGAAGCTCGTGCCTGACACCGGCCACACGCTGCTCAAGTCCGGATATGGCTCCGGCAATTACCAGTCAGTGGCCGGGCTCGCCACGGATCGCTCGTTCGCAATGCTCTATCTCGCGACGTTGTCGACGGCGAGCATCGATATGAGCAAGCTCGCTGGCCCGCGCGTGACTGCGACGTGGCGCGATCCGACGAACGGCGCGCAGAGCGCAGTCGCAGGATCGCCATTCACAGCTTCCGCCGGCGTGCGTTCCATTGTGCCGCCGGGCAACAATGGCACGGGCAATACCGACTGGGTACTGATCCTTACCTCGACGCAGTAGTCCGCAGCCAGTCGAGACTGTGGCGGGTCGCGAGCTGCAGCGACCCCTCGGTCGAGAAAGTGTGATCGGCGCCGGGCAGCTCGATGGTCGTCACACCTTCGCGGCGCAGCGCCTTCTGCCAGTCGGCGGAGGCTGCGCTCAGATCGCGGAATTCCTGCGCAGTCAGATCGCGCTCGCTCATCAGGATCAGGGTCGGGCCGGGGAACTTCTGCAGCCCATGGCGCATGCGCTCGATGAACGAGCCGCCCTCCGCCGCCGACTTGCCCGCCGCGCGCGAGCTCCACAGCTTGCGCAGAAAGTCCGCAATCGACGCGGTCACGTGCAGTTTGCCCGAGAGCGCCTTGACCCAGAACGAGCGCTGCAACAGCCGCTGGCCGTAGTAGTGCTTGAGGTACGACTGCGCCTGCCCCGCTTGCGAACGCACCCAGGGATTCGCGATCGCGACTCCTTTCACACGCGGATCCTGCGTGCAGTACATGAGCGACACGGAAGCAGCATCGCACAATCCCCAGAGCGCAACGCCGGTAAGCGCGGGAACGCTGCGCAGCAGCGTGTCGATCGCAGCGCGAACGTCCGCAGCTACGCTCTCGAACGTGCGCATCTCGCCATCGCTGTCGCCCATCCCTCGATAGTCGAAACGCAGCACCGCGTAGCCGGATTGCGCAAGCGCGCGTGCCATGAGAACGAACTGGCGGTGACTGCCGACCCGATACTGCGGGCCGCCGACGATGACGACCACGCCGATGCGCGCCGGCTCGCGCTCGGGCAGGTGCAGGATGCCGACGAGGCTCGCGCCCTCGCACTGGAACACGAGCGCCTCTTCGCGCACCGCGCTCACGATGCACCTTTTAGCACGGCAACCGTACGCTCGATCAGCGCGGGAATGCGCACGATCTCGACGGAAGCCCAGAACGGCTCGCCTGGCATCGGCTCCAGCGTGATCTTCATCCCCGCCGCGCGCGCCGCATCGACCGCCTTCGTCGCGGGCGCGGGCGGCGGCGTGTCGGCAGACCGCACGACTTCGATCCAGTGAACGCGTCCGAGATGCGGCCCGACGAGCTCCGCCAGCCGCACACCGTCGAGCTGCGTTGCCAGTCGCGGCGCGATTGCATAGCCCGCGACCTCGACAGTTTCGCCGCGCGCGAACCGGGCGCGCAGATCGGCAGTCGACTCCTTGCGATCCTGCTCCATCATGCTCGCCGCGACCCGCAGCCGCAGGAATTGATCGAGGTAGCGGCTGCCGTCCAGCACAGGTTGCCAGAACACGGTGTGCGCGATTCCGGGAATGCCCTCGCGCGCGATCTGTGCAGCCAGCGCGCAGCCTAGGCGCACGCCGAGCAAGCGATCGACCTTCAACCCCTCTTCAGCGCACCAGGCGACGGCCTGCCGCAGATCCGTCTGCCAGCGCAGCCAATCGGCCTGCGAGAAATCGCCATCGCTGTCGCCGGTGCCGAAGGGATCGACCAGGATGCTGCCGATGCCGCGCTTCGCGAGCTCGATGCCGACGTCCGTCAGCATCTTGCGCGACTTGTTCATCTCCTCGCCAAAAGGCGCGACCAGCAGTGCGCAACTCGCGCCGGTGCGGCGCGGATGTCGCAGCAGAGTGAAGACGCGCTGGCCGTCGCCGCCCAGGAAGCGCGGGACGACCGGCGCTGCGGTCAAGCGGCGACCTTCTGGTCGACGAAGCTCGCCAGTGTGCCGAGCGTCTCGAAGACGTCCGCGGACACCTCGTCGTCGCCGACGGTGATGCCAAATTCGTCCTCGATCATCGTCAGCACGGTCACGACCGCCATCGAGTCGAACTCCGGGATCGAACCCATCAGGCCGCTCGCCGGCGTCAGCGCGTCGGCGCGGCTCTCCAGGTTGAGCGCATCGCGCAGGATCCCCTTCAATCGATCGACCGTCGTCATGATGTCATGCACCTCGAACTATTTGGCAGTCGTGCGCGGCGTCGCCCAGGTGGTGTAAGTCCGGCCCCGGTATGCCTCGATGATGCCGCGCGCGCTCGCGATGTTGACCAGGCAGAAGTAATAGGGCACGGACAGCGCACGAGGCAGCGACTTGCTGCCGCGCGCGAGATAGCCGAGCAGCGCCAGGCCATACAGCACGCATTGTATTAGGAAGCTGGCGCGATAGACGACGCCGGCGTCGATCAGCAGCGCATTCACGGCGAAGAAGCTCACCAGGAACAGCGGCATCAGCCAGCGCAGCAGCTTGTGCGAGAGCAGCTGCAGCGAGAACCAGCCGAAGCGCAGCGGGTTGAGCAGCGCGGGCAGCGTCCAGGTCGCGCGCCACGCACGGTTGACGATGCGCACCTTGCGGCGGAACTCCTTGTCGAAGCCTTCGGCGGCCTCCTCGACCGAGCGCGCCTCGGGCTCGTAGATGCAGCGCCGCCCACTCATGACGATCTGCATCGGGTTCACGAAGTCGGACAGTGCGTCGGCGCGCATGTCGCGGTAGAGCGCGCGCCGGATTGCGTAGATCGCGCCATCGCCGCCGACGGTCGAGCCGAGTTGCGTCTCGAGCCGCTTGATCGCCGTCTCGTACTTCCAGTAGAGACCTTCGCTCTGTTGCGCGCCGCCTTCTGCCGCCGCGTATGTCGATTCCCCCACGACCGCGCCGACGGCGGCGTCCGTGAAGTTGCGCACCATCTTGCGCAGCGCGTCGGGCTGGTACATCGCGTTGGCGTCGGAGAACACCACGATCTCGCCGCGCGCGATGCGAACAGCCGCATTCAGGCCGAGCGTCTTGCCGCCACGCTCGTTCATCCGCAGCAGCCGCACGCCCTGCGATGCGTAGCGCTCTACGATTGCGTCGGTGCCGTCATCCGAGGCGTCCGAGATGACAATGACGTCGAGCTGCGCGCGCGGATAGTCGAGGGCGAGGCTGTTCTCGATCTTGGCGGCGATCACCTCCGCCTCGTTGAATGCCGAGACCAGCAGCGTGACGCTCGGCTCGCCCGCGCCGGTCGCGATCCGCCGGCGCAGTCCGAGGCTGGTCAGCAGGGCCAGCAGCAAGGGGTAGCCGGCGTACACGTACGCGATCAGCCCGCCAAGCACCCAAAAGACAACTTCCATCGACGATGATCCTGATTCAGGCTAAGTGTCGGGCTGAGGCCCGACGTTCGGGGACGGGCAAGGATACAGAAGCGCACAGCTCGAACGTCCGATGGGGTTCAAAGTCTGGAGCGTCCGAAACCGTTAAAGTGGCCGTTTGCGGGGTCAAGAAGCAGGTTCCTCGATGACGATTCTGGGTCTTACCGGGCGCTGGCCGGAGCGGGTCGATCCCCAGGCACAGCGCCTGCACCTGGAGCGCTGCCTGGCCGCGGCTGCCGGCGTCAGCCCGCAGCCGGTCGAGCTGGCCGCCGGCTGGGTCGCTGCGCCCGCCGTGCATCGTGCCGGCCCGGTATGCGTCGCCGTGCAGGGCAAGCCCATCTGGCCCGAATCCCGTGACCTTCCCGCCCCTGGCGATCGGGCTGCCAACCCGGCGGCCACGGTGCACGCAGCCTACAGCAAACACGGCCGCGCCTTCCTGGAACGCCTCGAGGGCAGCTTCGCCCTGGCCGTCGTGGATGAGGCCGCAGGCAGCGTGCTGCTGGCAATCGACCGGATGGGCATCGAGCGCATGGCCTGGACGACCGTCGGCGGCGCCCTCGCCTTCGGCTCGTCCGCCGAGCACCTCGCGCGCCTCCCCGCCGTCAACGCCGCGGTGCGCCGTCAGGGCCTGTATGACTTTCTGATGATGCACATGATCCCGGCGCCCGCCACGATCTACGAGGGCGTGCACAAGCTGCGGCCGGCGACCGCGCTGACGTTCGCCAACGGCCGCACCGAAGTTTTCACGTACTGGCGGCCGCGTTTCGTCGAGCGCGGCGCCGAGTCGTTCGCGGCACTGCGCGCTGAGCTGCACTCCTCGCTCGATGCGGCGATTCGCGAAGCGCGGCCGAACGGCACGACCGGCTCGTTCCTGAGCGGCGGACTCGACAGCTCGACGGTTTCGGGCAAGCTCGCGCGCGTCAGCGGCACTGCTGCGCGGACGTTCTCGATCGGTTTCGGCGGCGGCGATTATGACGAGCTCAAGTACGCGGACATCGCCAACCGCCACTTCGGCTGTCAGCCATTCCAGTATCACGTCACCGCCGACGACATCGTCCACGCCTTTCCGCTGATCGCGCAGGCGTACGACGAGCCGTTCGGCAACTCGTCGGCAGTGCCGACTTATTTCTGCGCGTTGCGTGCGCGCGAGCAAGGCATCACCCATCTGCTCGCGGGCGACGGCGGGGATGAGATCTTCGGCGGCAACGAGCGCTATGCGCGTCACCGCGTGTTCGATTGGTACTACAACGTGCCCAGCTTCCTGCGCCGCGGCGCGATCGAGCCGCTTTCCGCGCTCCTGCCCGGCGAAGGCGGTTTCAAACCGCTCGCCAAGCTGCGCAGCTACGTGGAGCAGGCCCGCATCCCGCTGCCGGAGCGCCTCGAGTCCTGGAACTTCGTGTACCGCGAGGGCGGCACGATGCTCGATCGCGAGTTCGCGCAATCGATCGATGCGCGCGCGCCGTTCCGGGTGATGAGCGAGGTGTACGGCGCAGCGCCGGCGAATTCGACGCTCAACAAGATGCTGTACTACGACTGGTACTACACGCTCGCCGACAGCGACCTGCGCAAGGTCGGCACGATGTGCAGCCTGGCCGGCGTCGAGGTGTCCTACCCGATGCTGAGCGCGCGCGTCGTCGAGCTGTCGAACCGCGTGCCGCCGTCGCTCAAGATGCGCGGGCTGGAGTTGCGCTCGTTCTACAAGGAGGCGATGCGCGGCTTCCTGCCGCAGGAAATCCTCGACAAGACCAAGCACGGCTTCGGCCTGCCATTCGGCGTGTGGCTGCAATCGCATGCGCAGCTCGGCGAGCTGATCTACGCGCAGCTGACTGATCTCAAGGCGCGACGCATCGTGCAGCCGCAGTTCCTCGACCAGCTCATCGCCGATCAGCGCTCCGGGCACGCTTCCTACTACGGCTACGCGATCTGGGATTTCGCCATGCTGGAGGCGTGGCTCAAGGCGCATGCGCCCCGCGCCTGAGCGCATCGGCGTCATCGATCTGTGGCGCGGGTTCGCGCTGTACGGCGTCGCAGTCGTCAACTTCGTCCACATCAACGACGACTACCTGACACCGGCTGTTGCGCAAGCGCTCGCCACCGCCGGCCTCGACTGGCGCGTCGAGCGGCTGATGAACCTGCTGCTCGCCAACAAATCGAACACGCTGTTTACGTTCCTGTTCGGCCTCGGCTTCGCAATCCTGATGGAGCGCAGCGCGGCCGAGGGCGCGCGCGGCCAGCAGGTGCTGCCCCGGCGCATGATCGTGCTGACGCTGCTCGGGCTCACGCAGCTGATCCTGCTGTATCACGGCGACCTCTTGCACGTGTACGGCCTGTGCGGACTGCTGTTGCTGATATTGCGTCGATTCTCGGACCGCGTGCTGTTCGTGCTGGGCCTGCTGCTCGCGCTGTTCGCGCGCCTGATCTACGAAGAATGGAGCTTCGTCGCAACGTTCCTGCCGCTGGCGGACACGAAGTGGACGACGCCCGGCGGCGATTCGCCGGCAACCCAATATCACCTGCTCCATCACGGCGGCGCGCTCCAGCTGCTGCAGTTGAACGCGGCGCACGCGATGCAAGCGATGTACGACGTGCCACGCAAGCTGACCCAGGCGACGTACTTCTTCGGCCGCATGCTGATCGGCTTCACGTTCTGGCGCTCCGGGCTGTGCATGCGCATGATCACGGCGCCGCGCGAGCGGATTCTGCGCTGGGTAACCAGCGTCGGCATCGTCAGCATCGCACTGACGGCAGCGACATTCGTCGAATCCGGGCGCGCCGGGACCGCAACCCATTTCGCGTTCAACCTGATGCGCCATGCGCAGATCCTGACGCTGTCTGCCTTCTATCTGCTGGCGCTCACGGCAATCGGCACGACGCCGGCGCTGCAACGGTTCGTACGGCCGTTCCAGCAACTGGGACGCATGTCGCTCACGAACTACCTGTTGCAGAGCGTTGCCATGGTATTGCTGCTGTACGGACCGGGGCTGCGCCTCGCCGGCGACATCGGCGTTGCCACTACGGCCGCAATTGCCACTGCCGTGTACGTGGCGCAGATCGTGTTCAGCACGATCTGGCTGAAGTACCGGTCGATCGGACCGGCGGAGAAGTTCTGGCGAGGGCTGGCGAGCGTTCGGAGAACCGAATCCGTCTCGCCAAGATTCTATGGTTGAGCGCAAGCGACTTGCACCAGTTCAGGACGGAAGTCGACGTTGTGCCTAACGATGGAGAAGGCGATACGCGCCAGCTTGCGGGCCAGGACTACCAACGCAGCGGTGGTGGACAAGCCAC